>PLYR01000145.1:0-111467 GCA_003153435.1 Bacteroidota bacterium | reverse complement strand
GTCTGATCGATCAATTGGTCTAGAGAATTTGAAGTTTTCAAAATAATTTGATTCGCAAATCTATCCAGCCTAGCTCTTTCTTTTTTATTAATATCTTTTGCTGAATACACAATCAAGGCCGTTTCAGGCTCAGCTTTATCCGTTTCCAGTTCTTTGATTACATCCAGTCCATCTGCATCCGGTAAAACCAAATCCAGAATGATGCAGTCAAATGTTTTTTGCCGGATTAGCTGAATGGCCTCTTTTACGGTTTTAGCAGTTAGGATTTCCGCATCAGGGCCTTCAATGGCTTTGACAATCGTTGATAATTCAGACTCGTTATCGTCGATGACTAATAGATTTTTGATTTTCTTACTACTGAAATCCTGAATATCTGTAAACATGTTTTTCAGAGATTCATCTTTTACCGGCTTAACCAGGAAATTTCTTGCCCCTCGTTTTAAGCCATTGTTCCTGGCATTTTCCCCGGAAATGACATAAACAGGAATATGTCTCAGGTTAAAGTCTGTTTTAAGTCTATCCAATACTTTCCATCCGCTGGTATCTGGCATATTGATGTCCATGGTGATTGCATCCGGATGAAATTGATTGATGAAATCCAGTACATCGTTACCCTTTGTCGTGACAATTCCTTTAACTCCGTTCTGATGCGCTTTGTCAAGAAGTATCTTGGCAAAGGTCAGATTGTCCTCAACAATTAAGAGTACTTTATCTTTTGGTTTAATGTCAGATCGGTCATCCCCAGCCTCATTTACAAAGAACAACTCGATGTCCGATTTCAGGAATGCAGAGGAAGGGGTTGATCTAAGTCCACTTTTCGATACGGGCTGAGCATCCAATACTTCCACATGCTTGTGGTCTGAAGCTGCCATAAATTTAAGGGGAAGGAACAGGGTAAATTTACTTCCCTGCCCCGCTTCGCTTTCGAGTTCTATTGTACCACCCAACAAATCGGATAATCCACGGCTAATCGATAAACCTAAACCTGTACCTCCATATTTTCGACTCGTTGAGCCTTCTGCTTGTTGAAACGCTTCGAAGACTATATTTTGTTTCTCTTTCGAAATTCCAATACCAGTATCCGAAATTTCGAAAGCAATGACGGTTTCGGAGTTATCCAAATTGCTGTTTTTAATTTTCCAGTTTTTATCTGCGACATATATTTTCAGTCCCACATGACCTTTCTCGGTAAACTTAAACGAATTGGACAATAAGTTTTTAAGGATCTGATTCAATCGTTGAGAGTCTGTTTCAATAAATTCAGGAAGATGCTCATCCATTTCAACGTTGAATTCCAGATGCTTTGCTTCTGAAATGTGGTCGAATGTTGCTTTTACAAATTTATTGATGCCTCCAAAGTCGATCAATGCATAGTCTATTGAAATATAGCCGGATTCTATTTTTGATAAATCCAGAATGTCATTGATTAATTGAATCAGGTCGTCTCCACAGGAATTGATCGTTCGGGCATACTGAATTTGTTTGTCTGTAAGATTCCCGTCATGATTCGAAATGAGTTCATTGGCCAATATTTGCAAGCTGTTCAATGGAGTTCTCAACTCATGCGACATATTTGCTAAAAACTCAGACTTGTATTTGGAAGTAAGGGTTAGCTGATCTGCTTTTTCTTCCAGTGCTTTCCGCGCCACTTCAACTTCCTGGTTTTTTTGCTCCACCTCTTCTTTCTGATTCGCCAGGAGTATCGCCTTTTCTTCCAGCTCCTCATTTGTATTCCGCAACACTTCCTGCTGGCTTTTCAATTCTCCGGCCAGTGACTGAGACTGAACCAGAAGCTCTTCCGTCCTGGAATTGGATTCAATCGTGTTTAATACAATACCGATACTTTCAGTTAATCCATCGAGAAAATCAAGGTGTGTCTGGCTAAAAGCATCGAATGATGCCAATTCAATTACGGCTTTTAAGCGACCTTCAAAAAGAACCGGTAAAATAATTACGTTGAGAGGTTTTGCATCGCCCAGACCGGAATTGATCCGGATATAGTCTTTGGGCACATTCGTCAGCAAAATCCGCTCTTTGCCAACTGCGCATTGTCCTATTAATCCCTCTCCCATAGCATAAACTGTGGGGGAGTCTTTCCTTTTCTTAAAGGCATAAGAAGCAATGAGCTGCAGTTTCGAATTCAGAAAAGTATCATCTTCCTGTAAAATATAAAACAATCCATGCTGGGCAGTTACAACCTGTGCTAGCTCCGAAAGAATTTTCGTTGTGACCGAGTTGAGTTCTTTCTGTCCCTGAAGCATCTGAGTGAATTTGGCAAGATTCGATTTAAGCCAATCCTGCTCCTGGTTTCGTAATGTCGTTGCTTTGAGGTTAGAAATCATCTGGTTGATGGTATCCTTTAATGCTTCCACCTCACCTTTCGCATCAACCCGTATGGTCCGTGTCAAGTCTCCTTGCGTTACCGCAGATGCCACTTCAGAAATCGCCCGAACCTGTGTGGTTAGATTAGCAGCCAATTGATTCACGTTTTCGGTAAGATTTTTCCAGGTACCGGAAGCACCAGGCACGTTTGCTTGTCCGCCAAGTTTTCCTTCAGCACCTACTTCACGGGCAACCGTTGTAACTTGATCCGAAAAGGTTGCAAGTGTGTCGATCATTTCATTGATCGTATCCGTTAATTGAGCCACTTCTCCTTTTGCATCAATAGACAATTTCTGTTTCAGATTGCCCTTTGCAACGGAAGTAACAACTTTGGCAATACCTCGCACCTGTCCTGTTAAATTGGAAGCCATCAAATTCACGCTATCTGTCAGATCCTTCCAGGTTCCAGCAACCCCTTTAACCTGCGACTGCCCCCCCAATTTACCTTCCGTACCTACTTCACGCGCTACACGGGTCACTTCGGAGGCAAATGAATTTAATTGCTCCACCATGGTATTGATGGTGTTTTTCAAATCCAAAATTTCGCCTTTTACATCCACGGTAATTGGTTTGGATAAGTCGCCGCTTGCAACCGCTTTAGTTACTTCGGCAATATTTCGCACTTGTGCAGTGAGGTTACCTGCCATCTGATTCACACTATCTGTTAAATCCTTCCACGTTCCGGCAACACCAGGAACAAAGGCTTGTCCACCTAATTTTCCATCCGTACCCACTTCGCGGGCTACCCGGATTACTTCCGAAGCAAAGGCTCTTAACTGATCCACCATGGTATTGATGGTTTCCTTTAACTGCAAAATCTCTCCACGAACGTCTGCAGTAATCTTTTTTGACATATCCCCATTGGCCACAGCAATCGTTACTTCGGCAATGTTTCGCACCTGGGCAGTCAAGTTACCTGCCATTTGATTCACACTATCTGTTAAATCCTTCCACGTTCCGGCGACACCAGGAACGTCCGCCTGCCCTCCCTAATTTCCCTTCGGTTCCAACTTCCCTGGCAACCCGAGTTACCTCTGAAGCGAATCCCCTGAGCTGATCCACCATGGTATTGATGGTGTTTTTTAGTTCCAGAATTTCTCCTTTTACGTCGACCGTAATTTGCAGGGAAAGGTCACCTTTCGCCACAGCTGTGGTAACTTCCGCAATATTTCGTACCTGACCGGTGAGGTTGCTCGCCATTTGATTTACACTATCCGTTAAATCCTTCCAGGTTCCCCCTACCCCTTTAACCTGGGCCTGACCACCCAGTTTTCCTTCCGTACCCACCTCTCGTGCCACACGGGTTACTTCCGATGCAAAGGAGTTAAGCTGTCCCACCATCGTATTGATCGTATTCTTTAATTCCAGAATTTCGCCTTTCGTATCGACCGTAATTTGACGAGAAAGGTCGCCTCTGGCAACCGCTGTTGTAACTTCAGCTATATTCCGCACCTGGCCTGTAAGGTTACTCGCCATCTGATTGACGCTGTCTGTTAAATCTTTCCAGGTTCCTCCAACTCCTTTTACTTTTGCCTGACCTCCCAGTTTCCCTTCTGTACCAACCTCCAGAGCAACACGAGTTACTTCTGAGGAAAAAGAATTCAACTGATCCACCATGGTGTTGATTGTCTTTTTCAATTCCAAAATTTCGCCTTCTGCAACAGCCGTGATTTTTTTTGAAAGGTCTCCGTTTGCTACTGCGGTAGTTACTTCAGCAATATTACGCACCTGACCAGTCAGGTTGCTGGCCATTTGGTTCACGCTATCTGTTAAATCCTTCCATGTTCCACCAACACCTTTTACCTTTGCCTGCCCACCTAGTTTTCCTTCTGATCCTACCTCCCGGGCTACCCTTGTTACTTCTGCACCAAATGAATTCAGCTGATCCACCATGGTATTGATTGTATTTTTTAACTCCAGAATTTCTCCAGCTACGTTTACAGTTATTTTTTTAGAAAGGTCACCCTTGGCAACAGCCGAAGTCACTTCTGCAATATTTCGCACCTGACCGGTAAGATTACTGGCCATTTGATTTACGCTGTCTGTCAAATCTTTCCATACGCCACCAACACCCCTTACTTTCGCCTGCCCTCCAAGTTTTCCTTCTGATCCCACCTCCCTTGCTACCCGGGTTACTTCAGATGAAAACGAATTCAGCTGATCCACCATCGTATTGATGGTGTCTTTTAGTTCCAGAATCTCTCCCTTCACATCCACCGTAATTTTTTTAGAAAGATCTCCTTTGGCAACCGCTGTGGTCACATCCGCAATGTTTCTCACTTGCCCGGTAAGGTTACTTGCCATCTGGTTTACACTGTCTGTTAAATCTTTCCAGGTTCCTCCAACACCTTTTACCTGTGCCTGACCTCCAAGTTTTCCTTCAGTACCTACTTCCCGTGCCACCCGTGTTACTTCAGAAGAAAACGAATTCAGCTGATCCACCATGGTATTGATCGTATTCTTAAGTTCCAGGATTTCGCCTTTCACATCCACTGTCACTTTTTTAGAAAGGTCGCCTTTGGCAACCGCCGTCGTCACATCGGCTATATTCCTCACCTGTCCGGTGAGGTTACTCGCCATTTTATTTACGCTATCTGTTAAATCCTTCCAAACGCCACCGACCCCTCGTACTGTTGCCTGTCCTCCCAACTTCCCTTCCGTTCCCACTTCCCGTGCCACCCGTGTTACCTCCATAGAAAATAAATTCAGCTGCTTCACCATGCCATTCACTTCTTTGGCAATTCTCAAAAATTCTCCTTGCAAAGGATTACCCTCAATAGACAAAGGCATCTCCTGTAATAGATTTCCTTTTGCAACAGAAGTGATTACGTGTGCAATTTCAATGGTAGGGTGCACAAGATCGGAGATGAGCGTATTGACAGAGTCTACACACGAACTCCAGGATCCTCTGGCTCCGTCGAGAAGAACCCGGTTAGTCAGTTTACCTTGTTTTCCAATACTTTTCCCTACTTTTTGAAACTCAAAGACCATTCTTTCGTTCAGGTCAATAATTTCATTTAATGTTTCGCAAATAGATCTTTTGATCCCGTTCTGATCGGTCGGCAAACGAAGAGAAAAATTACCATTTTTCACTTTCTGAAGAATGGCCAAAAGTTCTGGCTCCGTTATTACTGTATCCTTTTGTTTTGTGATGGTTATTTTAGAATGGACCGGTCTTGCAGGTTTGAGACTCACCTCATTGGATGCATGTCGAGATGCCCCATTTAAGCCTGCCTTTATCTTTTTAGTTTTCATACAACCTGATTTTAGTAATTAATGTGTTTTTTCATTGGCCACTCAAATCAATAATTTTTATCAGCGTTCATGTTTTTTAAACACATTTTTAACAAATACCAATCACCAACTAATGATTATCATTAATCTATATAAAACTTTATGAAAAAAGGAGAACGTAACGAAAGGAGTTTATTGAGAAATAGATACTCCTCAATAATACTTCTATTGAGAAAATTATCTGAGTATTTTCGGTGAATTGCCCTTTTTCATAGCCAGAAAACTGGAAAAGATTAGACTGACTCGAGAAGATTGCAATCAGGCTCTAATTAACACCAAATCCCTTCCAACTTAGCCTCTAATTTATGTGGGAAGCCGACCGAAATTGCCGGATCCAGGGTATCAACAACTGTGAGCAGCAGAATTCACTGGTAAGATACTTTGTTTCAATAATGTACATCAAGAATAGATTAATTGGGAAGTAAAGTCTAAAACAATTATTATGCTCATAGCTGCTCGCGTCCAAATTCCGTTTCATTCATCCTTCTACCTATAATTTTGCAGACCTATTAGTACGGAAGTATGTTTTATATCATACTATTTATTGATCTGTGTCATGCCATACACTTAGATATGCTTCTACTTTCGTTCTGTTACTTAATTATACTTAAATCTAAATAATCATGGAAACAAAAATTCATTCAATGCATTTTCAGGCTAATGATCAACTCAAGGAATTCATTCATAACAAAGTCCATAAACTGGAGCATTTCAACCATAAAATTACAGCCTGTGAGGTTTCTTTGAAACTTGAAAAGTCAGATGTTGACACCAATAAGCTTTGCGAAATAAAGCTTTTTCTTCCTGAAGTTGAATTGTTCGCTAAAAGCCAGTGCCCAACATTCGAACAGGCCTGCAACGAAGCAGTGGATGCGATTCAGGGGCAACTTCGAAAACACAAAACCAAAGAAATCAAGCGGACGCATCATTAAATCGACATTTTATCGAATATCCTTAACAAATATCCTTTTTATCCATTCAAAACTAAATCCAACAATATGAAAATCGTTATCAATGATCACAGAAAAATATTCGGAGTCCAGAAGGAATTTTCTAAGGTATTTCCGAATCTGAAGCTGAATTTTACCGTGAAACCGCACAGTATCAAATCTTCTGCAGCGGTAGAGGCGCTCTCAAGCAGTAAGACCATAGGACAGTGTAGAACTATTCATAATAAAGGCACGATCACTATAAATCCGGAAATGACCGCAGGTGAAGTTTCCGCACATCTGAGTGATGTTTTTGGGTTAACCGCCATTATAGAACGCAAGTCAGAAAACCGTTGGGTCATTATTGATTTAGCCGACAAACAGACCCTTTTGAATCAAAACCTCTCAAAAGTGTAAATAGACTTGCAAATTATCCTTTAAAAGACATGGACAAAAACATACTTATTACTAAAGCATCTGGGAAAAAGGCTGAGTTTTCCGAAAAGAAATTGCGGAATTCTATGCTACGGACAGGTGCTACAGAAGATCAGATTAATGGGGTAATAAGCGAAATAACTTCAAGGCTTTATGAGGGCATTTCAACAAAAAAGATTCACGAACTAGCCTTCGAGCTTCTCAAAGGAAACGCCGGACACCTGGCCGCAAAATATCATCTGAAGCAGGCCCTCATGGAGCTGGGACCTTCAGGCTTTCCGTTTGAGAAATACATTGGTGAAATATTACGTGTTCAGGGCTATCGAGTACAGGTTGGAGCCCTTGTAAAAGGTCAATGTGTAATGCATGAGGTGGATGTTCTGGCTCAACGAGAAGATCAACAATTAATGATTGAATGCAAATACCATAACCTACCGGGAGTCTTTTGCGATGTGAAAATACCGCTTTACATACAGTCCCGATTTAAAGATATTGAAGTGCAATGGAGGATGAATCCGGAACAGGGAATCAATCACTATCAGGGATGGGTCGTAACAAATACGCGCTTTTCAAATGATGCCATGCAGTATGGACTTTGTGTTGGCTTAAAACTTATTGGCTGGGATTTCCCTGAAAAAGGAAGTCTGAAAGACCAGATTGATTCACTGGGTTTGTACCCCATCACCTGTCTAACGTCATTAACGAAAGATGAAAAGCAAAACTTACTGGATAAGAAAATCGTTCTATGTCAGGAACTTCTTCAAAACCCGAAGCTACTGGATCAGACAGGAATAAACCCTTCAAGAACCAGCATTGTAATGGAGGAAACAAAGCTATTGTGCAAGCAACTCCGTCCTCTTGAAAATTCAAAATAAATCCTTTGAACAAATAACATACCAACTATGGAAATGACTAAAGCACCCTCAGAAATTAAAATTCAGTTCCTGGGTGCAGCAGGGACGGTTACCGGTTCAAAATACTATATTGAAACGCTCGGAAAAAAAATCCTGGTGGATTGCGGCTTGTTTCAGGGGTTAAAACAACTGCGCGAATTAAATTGGACGACCCTGCCTGTGGATGCTGCATCCATAGATGTTGTGCTGCTCACACATGGACATTTGGACCATACCGGCTATTTGCCCCGCTTGGTGAAAGAGGGCTTTCAGGGTGAAATTTGGGGAACGGCGCCAACCCTGGAAATTGCCCGTATCATCCTGCAGGACAGTGCACGGATCCAGGAGGAAGACACCGCCAGAGCCAATGCTGACGGGTATTCAAAACACAATCCCGCAAAACCATTATACGATACCAAAGATGTGGAAAAGACCCTACCTCTTTTCCGCCTGCAAGTTCTCGATACATGGATTGAAATTGCCCCTGATTTGCATTGCCAGTTTCGATACAACGGACATATACTTGGGGCAACATTCATAGAGTTAAAGGCAGGACCAAAGCTCTTTGTTTTCTCAGGAGACATAGGCAGAGAAAAGGATTTGCTGATGTTCCCACCCCAAAAACCTGAATATGCAGATGTCTTACTCATTGAATCCACCTATGGTAACAGGCTCCATGCTGAAGATGCGGAGGAACATCTTTCTGCTGTCATCAATAAAACGGTAAAGGCTAAAGGAACAATCATAATCCCCAGCTTTGCAGTAGAGCGAACACAAACCCTGATGTATTTGTTGTGGAAGCTCCGGAAAAACGGAACCATTCCGAATGTGCCCGTGTATATGGACAGTCCGATGGGAGCCAATGTCTTCGATGTTTTTCTCCACTATCCCTCCTGGCACAGACTATCCATGCAGGATTGCCATGATATGAGCAAAGACATTAAACTCATACGCAGTGTTCAGGAAACGTATGTATTGGCTAAATCCGAAGAAACAAAAATCATTATTGCCGGCAGCGGCATGGCTTCAGGGGGTCGGGTACTCACCTATTTTCTTCAGTATCTGGGCAAGACTTCTGCTACTATTTTGATAGTGGGTTATCAGGCAGAAGGAACAAGGGGGCGTGCTTTGCTGGATGGAGCCCAGGAAATTAAATTATACGGCAAATACTATCCGGTTAAAGCAAAGATTGAAAATATAGATGGCTTGTCTTCCCATGCCGATCAAAATGGTTTGATTGATTGGCTTTCAAAACTAAAATCAAGCCCCACAGAAATATTTATTGTCCATGGAGAACACGATGCTTCTGTAGGCTTAAAGGAAAAGATAAAGGAAGTATATGGGTGGAATGCCGCTATCCCGAAATTGGATCAGTGCGTGACCTTTCAACTTCAACCGGTTAACATTTGATGACAACAAAGATATGGATCGGTCTGTTCTGCATAATTTTATAATCAGGGATTTTGCTTTTGACACCTACCGCGAAAACATCCTCTTTATCCGGGCCGACAGTCACGTACGCAAATCCGAGGGTTTTACTGCCTTGACACGTGTGGTGGTGAACCGGAACGGATATAAAATCGTGGCTACCTTGAATCTGGTTCACTCCGATTTGCTCAAAAGAGGGGAAGCCAGTTTGTCCCAGGCAGCCATGACAAATCTTAATGCCAAAGATGGCGATACGATAGCTATTACTCACTTACAACAGATTGAATCACTTGGACTGGTAAGAGGTAAGTTGTATGGAAGGGAACTTAGCGAGCAGGCATTTCAGTCCATTATCAACGACATAGTGGCTGGCTATTACTCCAGCATTGAAATTGCAGCCTTTGTTTCTGCCTGCACCGGCAATAAGCTTTCTGTCAACGAGATCACCTCCCTGACCAAAGCGATGATTAGCTCAGGAGATAAATTGCATTGGTCGGATAAAATGATTCTGGATAAACATTGTGTAGGCGGGCTTCCCGGAAATCGTACTACACCAATAGTAGTCAGCATCGTTGCAGCTGCTGGCCTTACCATCCCCAAAACATCCTCCCGGGCAATCACTTCACCTGCCGGCACAGCCGATACGATGGAAACAATGACTCCAGTGAATCTGACCCTTGAAGAAATTCGGAAAGTGGTGGAGAAAGAAGGGGGCTGTTTCACCTGGGGAGGCTCTGTCAATTTAAGTCCAGCTGACGATTTGCTTATTACAGTCGAAAAATCACTGGATATTGACGGCGATGGACAAATGGTCGCATCTGTGCTTTCCAAAAAAGCAGCAGCCGGTTCCACACATGTCATCATAGATATCCCGGTAGGGCCAACGGCCAAGGTCCGTTCGAACGAAGAAGCGCTTCTCCTGCAGTATTATTTCAAAGCAGTAAGCGATGCTATTGGCCTGCATGTAGAAATCATATTCACCGATGGCACACAACCGATAGGACGCGGTATTGGTCCTTCCCTGGAGGCAATGGATGTTTTGTCAGTGCTTCGAAATAACCCGGCTGCACCGGCCGATTTAAAGGAGCGATCCATTCTGCTTGCTGCCGCTTTGCTTAGAATATCAGGGAAATATCCTGCGAATACAGAAACTTCTTTGGCAAGAACAATTCTAGAAAACGGACAAGCGTATAAAAAGTTCAGAGCCATATGCGAAGCCCAGGGTGGATTTAAAGAGCCTGTAGTTGCTCCATATCACCACGATATACAGTCAGAAACAAAAGGAACAATTCAATGGGTTGATAACAGAAAACTGGCCCGTGTGGCTAAACTTGCTGGTGCACCCAAATCGCCTTCAGCCGGTGTTTTATACAATGCACCTATTGGCAAGCATATCGAAAAGGGAGACCTTCTTTTCCGGATTTATGCTGAATCACAGGGTGAACTGGACTATGCCCTGGAGTATTTCAACTGTTTAGACACATTAATTAAAATTGAACCATGACACCTGTAGTTTTTGCATTACCAGAAAACGAATTTCATGCAAATAAAATTCTTGCTGGAACTTTTGGTGAAAAGGGTGAGTATAGCCTGAGAAAATTTCCCGACGGCGAAACCTACCTGCGTATTTTAAGCAATGTGGAGCAACGGGAAGTGATTGTCGTTTGCACACTCCATGAGCCGGATAATAAGCTATTGGCTCTATTATTCTTTTGTCGACTATTAAAAGATTTAAAAGCAAAATCAATTTGTCTGGTATCCCCCTACCTGGCTTATATGAGGCAGGACAAGAAATTCAACACCGGAGAAGCGGTGACCTCCGGCTATTTCGCAACACTACTTTCTTCCTTTGCCGATCAGCTTATCACAATCGACCCGCATTTGCACCGGCGAAGCTCCCTGCAGGAGATCTATACGATCCCCTGCTCGGTTTTGCATGCAGCTGGACTGATTTCAGGGTGGATCAAAACAAATATTCCAAATGCGCTGTTGGTAGGTCCTGATGGAGAGAGCAGGCAATGGGTTTCTGAAGTGGCAAAGGATGCCGGGGTACCCTTCATCGTTTTGAATAAAATAAGGCAAGGCGATCGCGAAGTGGAATTGTCAATTCCAAAAACTGAAGACTATAAAAATTATACACCAGTATTGGTTGATGACATCATTTCTACCGCATCAACCATGATTAAAGCTATTCAATTATTAAAACAGGCAGGAATGAACGCTCCGATTTGTATCGGAGTGCATCCTGTATTTGCGCCCGGAGCTTTTCAGGCTCTTAAACAAGCGGGTGCAAAAGAAATTATCAGCTGTAACACTATCGGTCACGAAACCAATAAAATAGATATTTCCGAAATGATCCTATCCGCATGTAAAAATATACTTGCAACAAAACCACTGCTCTAAAAATGTGTTGTACTTATTTCACCCAGGTCAGAAGAAAGCTTTCCAGGCAATAAGCTGACAAACGTCATGGAGGGTCAAGCTATAAGTCATTCCCGGTAAATTCCCCTGAAATACCTTTGTGCTAGACAAAGTAGAAATCAGCAATCGTTGCGAATGGTATCCAGTGTACAAACTGAAACAAAGTTAATATGCTTTCATTGCGGTGAAGAATGCAAGGATAATTCAATCCGTGAAGACGAGAAAGTATTCTGTTGCCAGGGCTGTCAGCTGGTCTATGATTTGCTGAATAAAAACGGACTTTGCGTTTATTACGACTTGAATGAGAACCCCGGACTCAATCAAAAAGAAAAACTACGGTCAGATAAATTTGCTTTTCTTGATGACAATCAGGTAAAGCAAAAATTATATTCATTTACGGATGGCAAACAGAGCAGGCTAACCTTTTATCTTCCGCAAATGCATTGCAGCTCCTGCATTTGGCTGCTGGAGAACATGCACAAATTAAATCCCGCCATCATCACTTCCCGCGTAGATTTTCCGAGGAAAACGCTTGACATTCTTTACGCTGAAGATCTTATTTCCCTCAGGCAGCTGGCGGAATTACTTACCCGAATTGGGTATGAACCGCACATCAGTCTTAAAGACCTGGATGAAAAACAAATAAAGAAGGTGGACAGGGGTCGCCTCCTCCGACTGGGTGTCGCCGGCTTCTGTTTTGGCAATATCATGATGCTTAGCCTTCCCGAGTATTTATCGGGAGGAGCAATTACCGACCTCAATCTCCGACATTTATTTTCCTGGCTCATACTAGCGCTGTCACTTCCGGTATTTTTATATAGTGCCACTGAATTCTATAATTCTGCCTGGCAGGGATTGAAACAGCGATTTCTGAATATCGACACACCGATTGTATTGGCCATTGGAATCACTTTTTTTCGAAGTGCATTTGAAATCATCACAGGAACAGGAGCCGGATACCTTGATTCGATGGCAGGCATTGTATTTTTCATGCTTGCCGGACGGATATTCCAGGATTATACCTATCAGTCGCTTTACTTTGACAGGGATTTCAAATCTTATTTCCCGATTTCTGTTTGCCGGAAAAAGAATGGACAAGAAACATATGTTCCTGTGTCGGACATCAAACCAGGTGACCGGATCCTGATCCGAAGCCATGAATTAATCCCAGTTGACGGGATCCTCTTTTACGGCAAAGCCCTGATTGATTACAGTTTTGTTACTGGAGAGTCAGTGCCGGTGGAAAAAACCATTGGCGAAATTTTATATGCCGGAGGAAAACAGACCGGAGGAGAACTTGAACTGGAAGTGATCAAGGATGTGTCTCAAAGTTACCTGACACAATTGTGGAACAATGGTATTTTTAAAGAGAAAACCGAGAAACGGGCCAGTTTTATTCATGCTTTAAGCAGGCATTTCACATGGGGACTTCTGGGTCTTGCACTATTCACCTCTTGCTTCTGGATTATCCGTGACCCTTCCAGGGCATTCAATGCTGTGACCGCGATTTTGATTGTTGCTTGCCCATGTGCCCTACTCCTCTCGGCAACATTTACAAACGGCCATATCATGCGTGTGTTGGGCAAGAACGGATTATATCTTAAGAATGCCTCCACCATAGAAGCATTGGCCAGTGCTGACCGGATCATCTTTGACAAAACCGGCACCATCACGCATGGAGGTTCTTCCAAAATAACATATGAGGGCTCGGTACTAAGTCCTTCCGACAAACAATTGATCCGTTCGCTTGCACGTCAAAGCAACCATGCACTTAGTAGGTCAATCGTAGCGGACCTTCCGGATAGCTTGCCACTCCAGATTGCATCATATAAAGAATATCCGGGTCGGGGCGCTCAAGGGCTTATTGGAAACAGAAACGTGCTACTGGGTTCTTCTGATTTCCTGGGAATCGCAGCCAAAAAGGATGCCGACTTCAGCAAGGTGTATGTTCAGATTGACAAAAATATTTCTGGTTGTTTCATGATTAAAAATAGCTACCGGAATGGGATGGAAGACCTGATCAGGGTGTTGCGACATAAATACACGGTCTCTCTATTATCGGGTGATAATGATTCCGAAAAAAACCATCTGATTGAAGTATTTGGTTCAGCAGACCATCTCTCCTTTGATCAAAGTCCGGAAGATAAACTCAGATATATCAAAAAATTGCAGGATAACGGGCACCGGGCGATCATGATTGGAGATGGACTCAATGATTCGGGGGCACTGATGCAGAGTGATGCAGGTATTGCATTATCTGACAACATAAATAACTTCTCTCCTGCCTGTGATGCTATTCTTTCTTCGGATCGATTTAATGACCTGCCTCGCTTTCTTGCTTTTGCTAAAGCCGGGAAAAAGATCATTCTGCTGAGCTTTGCCATTTCGTTGCTTTACAATGGAATTGGGCTTGCCTTGGCTGTTCAAGGTACTTTATCGCCTGTAGTTGCAGCAATTCTGATGCCTTTAAGTTCCCTATCCATTTTGACATTCACAGCAATTACGAGTAAACTTTCGGCAAAAAACATAGGACTGAAACTTAGGTGACAAAAGTCATCCTATGGGTTGACGGAGGTCCTTCGCACTGCTTTTGATCAAATTTACTTTTGGGGCTATATAATTCGTTCCTCTATGAGTGCAATATTTATTCTCCTGGGTGCCAGTTTAGTTGTGGCGGTCGGTTTTCTGATAGCATTCATCTGGTCGGTAAGAAACGGGCAATATGATGATGACTACACGCCATCAGTACGCATGCTTTTTGATGAAACTATTGTGCAGCCAAAAGAAAGAGCTGGAGGGAAGTCCACTACTGATAATAACAAGAATACGAATTAAATAAATTCACTTTAACAATGCAGAATTATGGAAGTAGAGAAGTTTTCATACGATAACAAGATCGTTAAATATTTTGCCTTTGCAACAGTTATCTGGGGACTCATTGGAATGCTTGTTGGTCTTTGGGCGGCTCTGGAACTCGTTTTTCCGGCATTGAACCTTGGAATACCCATCACTACCTTCGGGCGAATAAGACCCTTGCATACCAATGCGGTTATTTTCGCATTTGTTGGTAATGGAATCTTTATGGGAGTGTATTATTCCCTGCAGCGTCTTTGTAAAACCCGGATGTTTAGCGACAAGCTTAGCTGGATTCATTTCTGGGGTTGGCAGCTCATCATTGTTTCGGCTGTTCTCACACTGCCGCTTGGATTCACTACAGGAAAGGAATATGCCGAATTAGAGTGGCCAATTGATATTGCCATTGCATTGGTTTGGGTGGTTTTTGGTTGGAACATGTTTGGTACCATCATCAAAAGAAGAGAGCGACACTTGTATGTAGCTATCTGGTTTTATATTGCCACGTTTGTTACCGTCGCGATGTTACACATCGTGAATTCAGTTGAAATTCCAGTCTCATTCCTGAAAAGTTATAGTTGGTATGCAGGTGTACAGGATGCTCTTGTACAGTGGTGGTACGGCCACAATGCCGTGGCGTTTTTCCTGACCACTCCTTATCTGGGTCTAATGTATTATTTCATTCCTAAAGTTGCCAACCGGCCGGTGTATTCCTACAGGCTGTCCATTATACATTTCTGGGCACTTATTTTTCTTTACATCTGGGCCGGTCCACACCACTTATTGTACACCGCTCTTCCTGACTGGGCTCAGTCTTTGGGCGTGGCCTTTTCCATCATGCTTATCGCACCCTCATGGGGAGGAATGATCAATGGATTGCTGACGCTTCGAGGTGCATGGGATAAAGTACGCGAGGATGTTGTTCTGAAATTTATGGTCGTGGCTGTTACCTGTTACGGAATGGCCACATTCGAAGGGCCTATGCTTTCTTTGAAAAGCGTAAATGCCATCAGCCACTTTACGGACTGGACCATTGCCCACGTACATATCGGTGCTCTCGGCTGGAACGGGTTTCTCACCTTTGGCATTCTGTACTGGCTGATCCCAAAAATGTTCCGTACAGAAATCTATTCTAAAAAAATGGCCAACTGGCATTTTTGGATCGGCACACTGGGTATCGTTTTTTATGCAGTGCCAATGTATTGGGCCGGTATCACACAAAGCCTGATGTGGAGTAAGTTCACAGAAGAAGGTCAATTGCAATACCAGTTTCTGAACACGGTTGAACATATTCGTCCGCTGCAGATGATGCGTTCCGTTGGGGGAATGTTCTATCTGATAGGCGCGATCATGATGGCCTGGAATCTTTACAAAACTGTGAAAGCGGGATCATTCCTGGCGAACGAAGAAGCAGAAGCTGCTCCTTTGACAAAAGCCTATCGGTCTCATGAAGGCGATCATTGGCATCGCTGGGTGGAACGCAGACCGGTTCAATTGCTCCTAATCAGTCTCGTGGTTGTCATCATCGGTGGGGTTATTGAAATGGTGCCCACTTTCCTGATCCAATCGAATGTTCCCACCATTGCAAGTGTTAAACCTTACACCCCTCTCGAATTGCAGGGTCGGGATATTTATATCCGGGAAGGCTGTTACAACTGCCATTCACAAATGATCCGCCCCTTGAGACATGAAACAGCACGTTATGGCGAATATTCCAAAGCCGGGGAATTTGTTTATGATCATCCATTTCAGTGGGGCTCTAAGCGTACAGGACCCGATTTGGCAAGAATAGGTGGAAAATATCCGAATGCCTGGCACTACAACCATATGCTCGAACCCACTTCTATGTCAGAACACTCAAGTATGCCAACCTACCCCTGGTTGCTCGATAATGAGCTGGATACTTCATCTACTGCCGGAAAGATCCGTGCTATGATCACCCTGGGAGTACCATATCCAAAAGGTTATGATAAAATCGCCAATAAGGATTTGGAGATACAAAGAAAGGCAATCACCGAGAACCTAAAAAACGACAAGATAGAAACCCCTGCTGGCAAAGAAATAATTGCGCTTATTGCTTATCTCCAAAGAATGGGAACGGATATCAAAGTAAAACCAGCAGGAGATAAACCTAGCCATTGAAATGGTTTTGATTCAAACTCACTAAACAGACAGGAATTTCAGAACCTTCCTGTCTGACCACAAACCTAAAACGTCCAAAATGAAATTTATCAAATATCTGGAAGGCATTGCTGGTATCGGGATTTTCCCGATGATCTCCCTGATGATCTTCTTTTCGTTTTTTGTTATCCTGTTAATTTGGGCAATTAAAGTTGACAAAAAGCATATTGCCGAACTTGAACAACTTCCACTTCTCCCAAATAAACCCATTGAAAAGAATTAATCCATTGGTTATGACACATCCTCAGGAACCCCGGAATAACAGAGCTGCAAACAGAAATAAGTGGCTTTCACTGATTAGTATTATGCTAATTTCTTCACTGCCTGTCGCTGCCCAGAGCCAGGAGAAGATATCCGCATCAAGTATCTTCTCAAATCCTCTCTTCGACACATTGCTTTTTATTGCTATTTTATTGATCATCCTGATTGCCGTAATGGCCGATGTTGTAAAAAGTGTCGGGCAGGGAATGAACCAGAAAAGCAAAAGCACGGGCAAAGGAGTTGGAATCATCATGCTTTTACTGGCTATTATTCCCTTTTCCTCCAAAGCAGGTGAACTGGCAGGGCCTGCATCATCGCCTTCCTATTATCAGGGTTTGAATCCAAGCATATTTTGGTTCATGATTGCTGTTATCTGCTTTGAACTTATTGTATTCTTTGTGCTCATCGTAATTATACGGGACCTATTAGGGATTGAGGAGAAAAAAGCCCAGCTGGTTTCGACTAAAAAAGGAGCTCTCCAGGAACCCTCCCTCATTGAACGTCTCAATTCATCTGTTGCTGTTGAAAAAGAAGAAGAAATCCTGCTCGACCATAATTACGATGGCATCCGTGAACTTGACAACGATCTTCCGCCTTGGTGGAAATACGGTTTCTATATTACAATCATCTGGGCTTGCATTTACCTGATCCATTATCATGTAACCAAAACCGGAAGCCTGCAACTGGAAGAATACAATACCGAACTGAAACAGGCTGACATAGCACTTGCTGAATACAGAAAGAAATCGATCAGCCTTGTTGATGAAACGCAAGTTATTCAACTGAAGGATGAAACAAACCTGGCTTTAGGGAAACAACTGTTCCAGGACAATTGTGCTGCCTGCCATGGAAAAGCAGGTCAAGGCATTGTAGGTCCCAATCTCACTGACGACTATTGGCTGCATGGAGGTTCCATGAATGATATTTTCAAAACTATAAAATACGGCTATCAGGAAAAAGGGATGAAATCCTGGAAAGACGATTTTCCAGCAATCCAAATTGAAGCTATTGCCTCTTACATCAAAACATTACGCGGCACCAATCCTCCTGATGCAAAAGAAAAGCAGGGAGTCCTTTTCACCGATCAGGCTTCAATACCTTCTGACTCTACAGGAGTTAAACCGATAAGAGCCGATTCTACAGACGAGGCCAAGAGTAAACAGAAGTAAGGACATACACATGGAAAGCAAGACGGCTGATTCCTTTCGGGATCATATCGGGACTATCGACGAGAAGGGTAAGCGGAAGTGGATATACGCGCAAAAGCCGAAAGGACGTCTTTATAGTATGCGCTCATACACCACGCTTATTTTCCTAGTGATTTTCTTTGGACTTCCATTCATCAAAATGAATGGGGATCCGCTGTTCATGTTAAACGTTATTGAAGGCAAATTCATTCTCTTTGGATCCATCTTCTGGCCACAGGATCTCTTTCTATTTGGTCTGGGCATGGTCATCTTTGTGTTGTTCATTGCGCTTTTTACAATAGCTTTTGGAAGGGTGTTTTGTGGCTGGGCCTGTCCTCAAACGATCTTTCTGGAAATGATTTTCAGGCGGATTGAATATTGGGCAGAAGGCGATGCAACTACTCAACGAGCCTTGAATAAGGGCCCCTGGACGAGCGAAAAAATAAGAAAGAAAGCAATCAAAAACAGTATTTTCTTCCTGGTCTCATTCATTATTTCGGTCACCTTCATCTCCTATATCATTGGTGTGGATAAATTAATCCAAATTGCCACCGAGCCGTTTGCATCTCATACAGGGGGATGGATTACAACTATTATAGTGACAGCCGTGTTTTATGGAATTTATACCCGCTTCAGGGAACAGATATGCCTGGTTGTCTGCCCATATGGACGATTGCAAGGTGTTTTGCTTGACCGCAATTCCATACTGGTTGCATACGATTATCTGCGAGGAGAAAAGCGGGGGCATATCAAGAAGAATGAAAAACGAACCCTGGGCGATTGCATCGATTGTGATCAATGTGTTAAAGTATGCCCGACGGGAATTGACATCCGGAATGGCACTCAATTGGAATGTACAAACTGTACCGCCTGCATCGATGCCTGCAATTTTATGATGAAAAAAGTGGGGTTACCAACAGGGTTGATCCGGTATGCTTCAGAAAATGGCATTGCAAACAAACAAAAGCTGTTTATGACCGGGCGAATGATTGCGTATTCTGTAGTGCTTGCCATCCTGGTCTCTGTTGAAGTTTTTCTGCTGGCCAGCCGGAGTGACATAGACACCACCGTAAACAGGGCCAGAGGGTTGCGTTACCAGGAGATGGCTGAGGGGAAAATCGGAAACCTGTATTCCATTCAACTGATCAATAAAACACACAGAGATATTCCGGTTCAGTTAAAAATGGATCCGGAGATTGGTAAGATTCAAATGATTGGAAAGGATATTCTTGTCGGCAAAGAAAGCATCGCTCAAGGGATGTTTTTTGTGGTGAGGGACAAAGCCTCCATAACGAAAAGAAAGACCACTTTGGAAATTGGAATCTATTCAGGAGAAAAGAAAATAAAAACAGTCGAGGCCAGTTTCCTTGGCCCTCTTTCCCGATGAATGCACTAATTGAATAAACACATAAAACTAAACACCATGAACTGGGGTACACGCATTACGTTATTATATTGTGGATTTGTAGTCCTGATCTTGATTATGGTCTTCGTAAGTCTGCATCAGAAAGTTGATCTTGTTTCGGCTGACTATTATGAAAAGGAACTGCTCTTTCAATCTAAGATTGATGGAATGAAGAACACATCCGAACTGACCAATGGGTTTAGTTGCGAAACACGATCTGATTCGGTGATGCTTCATTATCCGGAAGCGTTGCGCCACAAGAAGGTAAGTGGAGAAATTGTTTTTTACCGTCCCTCCGACTCGGGCAGGGATGAGAAATTCAATGCCGCTCCGGATGCCAATGGCCGGCAAGGATTTCAATTGAAACATCACAAAAGAGGGTATTACAAACTGCTGTGCGAAGTCGAAGCCGATGGAAAGAAATATTACTACGAAGAACCCATACAACTAAATTGAGATGCTCATCCTACTTACAGCTATAACACTGGGCTTTTTAGGAAGTTTTCATTGTGTTGGGATGTGCGGCCCAATAGCGCTTGCTTTGCCTCTTAACAGAAAAAATATCCTTACCATAACAAGTGGCGTTTTGACCTATAACGGAGGCCGGATTCTGACTTATGCTTTGTTTGGCTGTTTATTCGGACTGGTTGGAAGTTCTTTCGTTATCGCCGGATATCAGCGGATACTCAGTATTGCTCTAGGCATCGGGTTGATCATTTCGGTGTTGTTGCCGGAAAATGCAGCTCGTCGCTTCAGGTTAAGCCGGAATATTTTTTCCATCATCTCCGCACAGAAAGCGAATGTCGCAAAATTGTTCAGGCGGACTGGATACCCTTCACTTTTACTTATCGGAATGCTCAACGGATTACTCCCTTGTGGTTTTGTTTACACGGCAGTGGCAGGGTCTATTCTCACCGGAGGAGTCCTTCAAGGTGCTCTTTTCATGGCTTTCTTCGGACTGGGTACTCTTCCTGCGATGGCTGCTCTTTCACTGGCAGGCAACAAGATTGGTTTAGGGTTCCGCAATAGACTCAGGCAAGCAGTACCTGTATTTATCATTGCGATGGCCGCTTTGTTAATTCTGAGAGGCTTGAATCTGGGAATTCCTTATCTAAGTCCCAAATTATCTTCCTCTGACTGGACACAACACACCTGCTGTCATAAGATGCAATCTCCTTCAAAATAGTCATACCGGACGGCACAGATTGCAAATCTGTGCCATTGGGTAGCCTTTGCTGAAGCTTCGGCTACCGAAGGATTGTGGCTTTTGTTTTTTGCGTGAGGGATTGAGGCATTTTTGTCTGAGCTCTCCCACCTCTTCGGCGGGAAGCGAGTGCCGAAAGCCCGACCCCGCTTTTCGCGGGGGCACGCCCCAATGCTCCATAGAAAGAGACTTAGCTACTTTGTCACCTTATTTTATATGAGGGTCCTCGCGATCAATTCTGTTTTACAAACTTTCTCACCGCGTATTTTTCTCCATCTATAACCCTTACAAAATAAAAGCCTGGAGCCAGTGTGGAGACTGATATCACGTTGTGAGCGGAATGAATGACGGAAGTAAGCTCCAATCTTCCATCCACATCCACGATTTCAACCTTTCCATTCACGGTTTCGCTTCCAAGGTCAATATGCAGGTTATCGTTGGTTGGATTCGGATAGATAGTCAGATAATTGTCTTTCGCTTCCTGTTCTTCAATACCCACGTTTAAAGGGAGACAGGATGGTGCATTGTTCTGAGTATACCAATCCCTTATTCTACGCACATCGTTCAGGTTATTATCAAAAAATGGCTTGGAGGCATTTATTAGGTTAGTATCCCTGCTCCAGACATAAGCCACATCAAAATTCACCACCGAGTCGGCCAGGAGATTGAATGGACCGCAAGACATCAGGAACCGACGATCACCTGGGGTATTATGAATCGAAACTTCCGACCAGCCGCTGGTATCATATGGGAAATCCGGCCACATAAAATTGGTTGGAACCGATCCCCCTATTCCATTTCCTCCCTGGGATACGTGTGTGGAATCCTGCCAAAGGCTGCTCAGATAGTCGTAATATTTATATGGATCAGGTGAGTGCGGATTTCCATCTATAGGGCTGAAATCATTGTTATAGTACAAAAAGCCGGTCATCATGTTTTTTTCTCCGGGCTCATCTATGACGCCGTTGTTGTTGTTGTCAATTCCATCTCCCGGAACAGCAAGCGGTCCATCGAGTACGACGGTGCTTAACATGGGTGGGTTACATCCATACGATCCAGGTGCTCCGGTTCCATCACAAGCCGCTCCATTAAAAACATAACCATAATTACCACGGGGGTAACAACCTACCATATCATTAGTAAAATCACCCAAATCCGGATCTTCCCATTGACCAAGGATCACCGAATGGTAATCCTTCCCACTTCGGTTGTAGATCTGGTAATGATAGAAGGTGGTATAATTCAGTACACGCAGGCTATCTGTGATAGAAGGACAGGTATACGCATACGTAGAGGCGTGAATCTCTACCTTCATTGGTGCGCCCCCTGTTTCAGTATGATTGGAAAGGTTGTCATTGTAAATCCAATACAATTCCTGATCGCCTCTTATAATCGGGTAATCACCCCCTGTCATTGGATCGTAGATGCCATTGTGATTTACATCCACAAAAGGAGCCAGATTCCGGCTCAGGTTTCCTACTCCCTTTGCAGGCCAGTTAATGATATCTTGTTCAGGAATGTAGGAACCGTTTTGAACTTTGCCTTGATTGAAATTATAAATGAATTCGGCTATTTTGAAGCGATCAATCTTCCAGATCTTATCATATTTCTGACAGGTTGCAGTATCTGTACCTCCCGTCAGTGTATCGAGAGGGCCGGGCCAATAATCTTGTCCGTTTTGCCGGTATGTGGCGGCCGACTGATGCAGTGTGTTCGCATTATCAAGGCCTCCGATCCACAAGGAAGCAGCAAAAACAGCCCTGTCCCCACTGCCTTTGGGCACTTCGTACCCTGCACTGACTCCGTTCCAATCTACATCACCCTTATCTTGAATGGTTGCAGCTACATTGTTAATGTCAAGGATTTTGATATTGTCGAAGTTGGCTCCCAATCCAAATTCGTTGTACTGGTTTATGTCAAAGCATGCCAATTGACCAGTCGGGGAATTTACTGACTTGTTAAGCATCCAAACCTTACCTGAACCTTGTTCCCCGCATATAAATACCCCAAGGTTATTACTCCATAAGCTGGCAGGAGGATAATAGACATGGTTTTCCGGCCAGGCAAATTCATAAAATGCACTGTACAAGCCGCAAATTGTTCCTCCGTATGGGCCTTTACCATAGTAGGAGATTCCCGGTACAGCTAAATTGTTCACTGGAGCTGCCAAAGTAGAAACCAGGGTGGCTGTTGTTCCGTTATAACGGTAGTCGTTCCCAGAGCTATTACTGGTCCATTTATTTCCAAGAGGGTCAATATACAAGGTAGAAACCGGGGAAACGATTCCACCACATTGGTTTGTAAAGGTGGTTCCTGAGAGGGAAGACAAGCCCTTACTTGTTCCGATCCAGATTGTTCCGCTAGGGTCTATCTCTAAAGCAGAGACGCTGTCTGACGGAAGACCGCCTGCAGAAAGTCGGTAGTTTATCCAGGAAGTACCATTAAAAAGTGATAACCCATGTGTAGTTCCAAACACATGCTGGTTACCCGACACGGCTATACTCAAGACCGTATCTCCGGCAATACCTGAATTCGTGGTGCTATAAATGTTCCAGCTCGTACCGTCAAAACTCGCAGCACCCTTCTGGGTACCGATCCATGCTTTATTCGTCGCATCAAAAGCGATGGCATTGACCTGGTCATTCGGTAAGGAAGAGTTGTTTTGATCATACATGGTCCAGGTGGTACCGTCGAACTTCCCCAAACCGATCTGGGCAAAGCCTACCCATTTGTTATTGGAATGATCTAGTGTAAACGCCCTCCGGTCTCTGGTCTGCATAATCGTATAGCCACTTGGCAATGAATAACACGTAAAACCGTTTTGAGCTGTCGCAGATACGACGACGAACATGATCAGGAATCCCTGTAATATTTTTTTCATAGCAGAAAGTTTAGAGGGGATTCGTTTACGGATTAAAAGTACCGATAAGCACTGACCGGGCTAACGGAATTGAGTAAATGGTATGTTTGAGTGAGCAGATGGTAAGAATTACCCTTTCTCCGGTTTACCCATACGCCCGTAAAGGGAAATTTTATAGCTGCATGATAAAAATCATTACTGTTCTAGGGAAATGTCATTTCTCGGCACATCCCTTAAAATACCTTTGTGAAATTACTCAGTAAAGTCAATATCTTGAGCATGTTCTGGAAAAGACTAACAGCCGAAGAAATCAAACACAGGGTATTTGCTGCTTTGCATGAAAACATGGATTATCGCAAGGAGTGTGTATTAGGGTTGCCTGGCACCCACCTGGATGAGATTGAGTTTTACGATGACGCTCCTTTTCTGGAGCAGGCTGCGTTCCTGTCGGCCTTTATTGCTAATCCCAATCATATTGGTTGTCATACCCTGCAGGAAGGTCAAGGTGAGTCGGCTTTCAAGGGCACCCAAAAGCTAGAGGCAGAACTCATCAACCTTTGTGCAGAAGAAATATTTGGTGGACCGAGAGGGGGTCAGGATGGCTATGTAGCGAGTGGTGGAACAGAAGCGAATATTGAAGCGGTGTGGATTTATCGGAATTATTACCGGGAAATATTCGGCGCAAAGGATGAGCAAATTGCCATTGTACATTCTGCAGATAGCCATTACTCCATTTCGAAGGCAGTGAATCTCTTAAATATTCATGCCATTATACTTCCAGTAGAAGAACAGACGAGAATGATTCAGGAGGTTGAAGCCAAACATTTGCTTGCGAAAGCTCTTGGCAAAGGATATAAATATTTTATTCTTGTCCTCAATCTTGGATCAACCATGTTTGGGTCGGTGGACGATATTGATATGCTTACGACACTGTTTGAAGAGGAGGACCTGCAATTCAGAATCCATATAGATGCTGCTTTTGGAGGGTTCATTTACCCGTTTACAAGCACTAAAAACAAATTCACGTTCCTTAATAAGCATATCACCTCAATTTCAATCGATGCTCACAAATTACTTCAAGCTCCGTATGGAACGGGCATATTCTTGATCAGGAAAGGATGGATGCAATATGTAAAAACTGCAGAAGCTTCTTACGTACCTGGAACAGACTATACCCTTTGCGGCAGCCGATCAGGAGCCAATGCCATAGCCGTTTGGATGATTCTGATGGGTTATGGATCAGAGGGATGGAAGGAGAAGATGGATGGGCTCATAGCAAAAAAGAAAACACTGTGTACGGAGCTGGACCATGCAGGGATTCGTTATTTCAGCCAGCCTTACATGAATATCATTACAATCCCCTACTCAGAAATTCCAGAACCTGTGGCACATAAATACTACCTGGTTCCCGACACTTATGGGGAGTCCCCCATGTGGTGGAAAATAGTCATTATGGGCCATGTAAAGAGCGGCATGATGGAACGGTTCATAAAGGATGTTCTGGACTACGATATCGAGCCACTCCTGTGAGTAATCCAAACAGAATTGTTGCTTATTGGTTACTCTGTGGTTGCATCCTTATATTCTCCATGGTCATCGTAGGTGGAATTACAAGACTAACTGGATCAGGGTTATCCATTACAGAATGGAATTTGGTGTCTGGGACACTTCCTCCTTTGAGTAGTGAAGAGTGGACAAAAACATTCGAGAAATACAAACAGACTCCGCAATTCCTGAAAACGAATTCCAACTACGGGATAAATGAATTTAAAGCTATTTTCTGGTGGGAATATATCCATCGTCTGCTTGGAAGAGTTATTGGGCTAACCTTTATGTTCCCTTTTCTCTATTTCGCATTTACCAATAAATTGTCCCGAGCTTTAACCCGAAAATTACTCCTCCTTTTTGGGATCGGGGCTTTGCAAGGATTTTTGGGTTGGTACATGGTGCAAAGCGGCTTGACTAATTTGCCCAGTGTAAGTCATTACCGGCTTGCAATCCATCTGATTTCTGCAAGTATTCTTTTTGCCTATTCTTTTCACCTGGCTCTGGGGCTCCTATACCCTCCTCTGGAAGAGAAAAACTCCAAACCGAGTAAATTCCGAAGACATATCCGGATTCTCCTGTTACTTACTTTCAGCCAAATTATTTATGGCGCATTTGTAGCCGGTCTTCACGCAGGAAAAATATACAACACTTTCCCAAAGATGGGTGCAAACTGGGTTCCTCCCGAAATTATTTCGCTGCACCCGCTTTCGAAGAACTTCACCGAAAATATTGTTACCGTTCAATTCCTTCACCGCTGCATTGCCCTGCTGATTGGGTTACTGGTTTTATCGCTTGAATTCGCTGCCTTTGAAAACTCAAAATTAACACCTAAACAAAAACAGGCAATACATATTTTGACCACTATCTTTTTAATTCAAATCTCCTTGGGTATTCTAACCTTGCTCACATCAGTCTCTATTCCATTTGCTATTTGTCATCAGGCTGGTAGCTTCTTCCTTCTCAGTGGAGCTCTTTATCTTACTCACCGTTTATGATTGCCATCATAGTTTAGAGATTGCTGGGCAAGTACCTTTATTCCAGATTCAATCTGCTATGCTTGACAATAAATCATCCGAAAAATGCAATGAACATGCCTTTTTTAAGAACTGCGAGCTGTGTAATGTGAATACATTCTCTGATTTCAAGGATCTTTACTTTTGCGCAACTTCAGATTTAAACGAGAAGACGAAAAGGGAGTTTTCCCCGAATGAATCTCTCTTAAAGAATGGAGATATGGCAAAAGGCATTTATTGTATACTCCAAGGGCTGGTTAAAATAACAAAAAACGGAAGAAAAGATGTTGAATTTATTCCATGGATAGCCAGGCCAGGTGATATCGTTGGACTCAGTGCAATTTTCAGTGATAACTCCTCTTCTTTTTCGGCCATTGCCATTACTCCCGTAAAGGCATGTTTCATTTCTTCACAACTATTCACTTCGCTATTAACAAGCAAATCGACGGCATTTAACAAATTAACTAAAAGAATATGCCAGAGCTTAAATATCCTGGAAGAACGTATTACTTCACTCTCTGGAAGAAATAAAGGAGAAATTCTTGCAGAAATTTTGCTAATGTCCATTCAAGACACAACTGCTCCATTACCCAAAGGTATGCCCATTACTTGCTCTCGGACTGACCTGGCTGCTCTTGTTGGCACTACAAAGACTTACATAAATAAAATGTTAGCTGAACTCGTTGAAAAAGAAATTATTCTAATGCATAACCGAAGGGTATTAATTAAAAACAAAGAAGCGCTCACCTTAGTAGCAAGTGGACTTTCAAATAATGTTTTAACGGAACGATAAAACGGCTTTTAGTGAAAACAGGGCGATAACTTTAGAATTAACAATATGCAAACCAGAGAACTATCACTCGCAAATACAGAGATGGGTTTCAAAATCAAGAAGGATGAAGAGCTCGCTCGATCTCAGTGGCTCTTTAAATTTATGAGATATCCATTCCTTGTAAAGGTTCTATCAAAGAGTGTTGTTTATGCATTAAGGTTGAGACTGCCAGTAAAGTGGATCATAAAAGTAACGATTTTCAATCAATTTTGCGGAGGAGAGTCTCTTACAGAAAGCAGCGAGGTAATAAGTAGACTTAACCGGGCTCATGTAGGGTCTATACTGGACTATTCCATTGAAGGGAAAGAGAACGAGGAAGATTTTGAACACTGTAAAGATGAACTTATTAAAATTATTTCCATTGCTTCTGGAAATAAGGCTATTCCATATACTAGTCTAAAGTTAACCGGAATTGGTCGTAGTGAACTCCTTGAAAAAAAAGGAGGATTCTCCCCATTAACCATTTCAGAGGAAGTTGAGTATGCGTGGTTTTATGCCCGACTAGACTCCATTTGTAAAGCTGCAATGAACAAAATCGTTCCAATTTATTTTGATGCCGAAGAAACCTGGGTGCAAAATATCATCGACATTTTAAGTGAGGAACTAATGGAAAAATATAACAAAGAAAATGCCATTGTCTTAACCACTCTTCAAATGTACAGGCGCGACAAACTGGATTATCTAAGCAAGTTGATCCAAAAGGCTAAAGAGAGACATTTTCTTATAGGTATCAAATTAGTCCGTGGTGCATATCTGGAAAAAGAAAATGCCCGTGCAATCAAACTGAGTTATACATCTCCCATTCACATTCGAAAAGAAGATACTGACAGAGACTTTGATTCGGCAATAGACCTCTGCTTGGAGAATATTGAAATGGTGACACTTTGCGCAGGAACCCATAATGAAGCAAGCACTCTGTATGTCATCAAAAGAATGCGAGAGTTATCTATTCCGCCGGATCACCCACATGTTTATTTTTCACAACTCTATGGAATGAGTGATCACATTACCTTTAACCTAGCTGATGCTGGTTATAACGTAACAAAATATCTTCCCTACGGTCCCATTAAATCCGTTATCCCCTACCTCATCCGAAGAGCTCAGGAAAATACATCCATCGAAGGCCAGATTGGACGTGAATTGAGCATGTTAACTGAAGAAAGAAAAAGACGCGAACAATCCCGTTTGCTTGAAGCTTGAGATTTTTATTTTCCATTAGAATCAAGTTCACAAAATCCAAACACATGCCTTATGAAAATAACATGACTCTGCTCATACTTTTTTATGAGCAAAAATACTTTTGTTTACAAGTAGAATGGAATGTTAAAAATTGAAATTCGGAACTGGAATTTCCATCTATACCTTGCATCCGAAATTCACCGATATCTTAAAAACAAATAAAAAAGAATCATGAAAACCCTGCAACCATTAGAAACAACCAAAAAGAAGGTAGCCGACCATTTCTCTTACGACACAGTGCTAAAGAAGTGCATAGAATATTTTCATGGAGATGACCTTGCAGCTTCCAGCTGGATAAATAAATATGCAATGAAAAACAAGAAGGGGCAATTACTTGAGCTATCTCCTGATGACATGCATCACCGGATGGCACATCAATTCGCGAGAAAAGAAAAAGAATATAGAGCTAAATCCCATCTGAATGGCAGTTTTAGATTTCTTTCCACATATGGCCAGAAACGAGATTTTCTGGATGAATCTAAAATATTCAGTTATTTCAAAGATTTTAAATATATCATTCCTCAGGGAAGCGTAATGTCCACTCTGGGTAATCCCAATTTGATTGCTTCATTATCTAACTGCATTGTACTTCCTGAAATATATGATTCTTATAGTGGGATATTTTACACCGATCAGCAATTGGCGCAGCTATTTAAAAGAAGATGCGGGGTCGGGATTGATATTTCTTCATTAAGACCCGCAGGCACATCCGTTTCAAATGCTGCAGGTACGACAACCGGGGCTGTTTCTTTTATGGATAGGTTCTCTAATACCACACGCGAGGTGGCTCAAAATGGAAGAAGAGGAGCTTTAATGATTACACTCGATATTACGCATCCGGATATTGAACAATTTATTTCCAGCAAACAGGACTTGTCCCGCATCACTGGAGCGAATATCTCAATCCGTCTCACAGATCAATTCATGAAAGCTGTAATCAGCGATTCGGAATTTACTCTGAAATGGCCTATTGATTCATCAGAACCAAAATATTCAAAAGTTGTCAAAGCAAGTGAATTATGGAATACAATTATTAAATGCGCGCACCAGACTGCTGAGCCTGGGCTCATTTTCTGGGATAGACAACATCTGCACTCCACTTCCTCCCTTTATCCCGGATTCAAAAATGTTTCAACAAATCCATGCTCAGAAATTGCCATGCAAGGTGGGGACAGCTGCAGACTAATTGCTCTAAACTTATTCAATTTCATCGATAATGCTTTCACTCCCCAAGCAAAGTTTGATTTTAAAAAATTCTACGAAGTAACTTATGAAGCTCAAAGGCTTATGGACGATCTGGTAGACCTGGAACTAGAAGCTATTGAGCGCATTCTGGGAAAAATAAAAGAAGATGCAGAGCCTGATTATATCAAGGAGGTTGAATTAAAAACCTGGAAACTTCTTTATGACACTGGTAAGAAAGGCAGAAGGACAGGCCTGGGTTTTACAGCATTGGGAGATACTCTGGCCGGGCTGGGTCATAAATTCGATTCCCCTGAAGCTCTTAAAGAGGTTGAAGCTATTATGAAATGTAAATGTGAAGCTGAGTTTGACAGTTCCATAGACATGGCCATTGAACGAGGTAAGTTTTTAGGATTCAATCCCAAAATCGAAAACTCCTCAGAGTTTATTCAAATGCTAGAAACAGATTTGCCACAGGTGTACTCCCGCATGATGCGTCATGGAAGACGCAACATATCCATCAGTACGGTTGCTCCCACAGGAACCTTGAGCATGCTGGCACAATCCTCATCCGGATTAGAGCCTGTATTTATGCTATCCTACAAAAGAAGAAGAAAAGTAAATCCTCAGGACAAAAACGCACGTGTTGATTTCGTCGACCCACAAGGAGATTCCTGGCAGGAGTTTACTGTTTATCATCCTAAATTAAAAACATGGATGGATGTTACTGGAAAAACAGATATAACAAAGAGCCCTTATGCAGGCTCAACAGCCTCTGAAATTGACTGGAGTAAGCGCATTGATTTACAAGCCATCGTTCAAAAATATACAACACACTCCATCAGCTCTACCATTAACCTTGCCAATGCTGTCTCGATTGACAGCGTCGGCCTTATCTACCTCGAAGCCTGGAAAAAGGGTTTGAAAGGAATTACCGTTTATCGTGACGGTTCCAGAACAGGAGTATTGGTCGCTGTAAATGAGAAGAAAGAAGCCAGTGAAATAATTGAATCCCGCCCTCCCAAAAGACCTCAGACTTTAGAGGCAGAAGTGGTACGTTTTGTAAATCATGAAGAAAAATGGATTGCAGTCGTAGGCTTATTGAATGGGAAACCTTACGAAGTATTTACTGGCCGGGCCGAAGATTCATTCAATATTCCCAAATGGGTTGAAAAAGGTTGGGTCATAAAAAATCGGACCGATATCGGTACAAAAAGATATGATTTCCAATATATGGATAGGGAAGGTTATAGAGTCAGCATTGAGGGATTATCACGCTCATTCAATAAGGAATACTGGAATTACGCGAAACTGATTTCCGGAGTTCTTCGGCATGGAATGCCCCTTCCACACGTAGTCAACCTTATTGAAAACCTGAACCTACACAACGAGAGTATCAATACCTGGAGAGCGGGTGTAGAACGTGCGCTTAAAAAATATATCCCGGATGGCACACAACCTGTCGATCATAAATGCCTGGAATGTGGAAGTCCTGATGGTTTGATATTTGAAGAAGGTTGTATTAAATGCAAAAATTGTGGTGACGCAAAATGCGGTTAGGCTCACTTTAAACACCGGAAACAATGAGCGGCATCATAGTTTGTTATGACCATTAAATTTAATTTCGTGTAAAATTTGACAGAAAGATTAGTCAATGTTCATCACTCCAAGCTATTTTACATGAATAATTCCTCAGGACACACTTTCCACATTCCCGTTATGGGGTTGGGCTACACAATCGATACCCCTGTCAAAGTAGCGCGCTTTGGGATTTCTTCCGTCATTTCGATCATCCAGGATCATCTCATTGAACAGATCAGGGCTTTTCATTGCCACAAGAGTGGAGAGGAATATATCCCAATTTCTTCGCGGGATATAGACCACAGAGCAAAAAGAATTACCGCTTATCTGAATTTGGTACAACGGATTGTTAACAAACAGATGGAAGAATTAAAAACATTGCCTTTTGAAGAAGGAAATGAACTTGATAAATATTTTCACTTATTACCTGATTCCGCTCCCTTAAAACGGTTATATCTTCAAATGACACGGTCAGTTGGGCACCAGAAGGAAATCATGCAAAATGAATTACGAAAACTTATTTGCCCAGGGTCTATCGATGTAAATATTATGACCAAATTAAATAACAGCAATTATACTGCTGAAGGAGAAATGCTGCCGATGGAATACGATGATGCTGTTTCTGCACTTAGAGGCTATGCAAAAAGTAATCTGATGTCTTCCATTATCTTTTCTGCTGGTTTGAATCCGCGGTTATATTCATTCTTAGAGGAGTTCCCCGATTTCTATCCCGACTCAAATGGTCATATTAAAAAGAACATTATTTTAAAAGTAAGCGACTTCCGCTCCGCCTTTATTCAAGGTAAGTTTCTTGCTAAAAAGGGATTGTGGGTCTCTGAGTTCCGGGTGGAATCTGGCTTAAATTGTGGCGGGCATGCCTTTCCAACACAGGGATACCTTCTGGGTCCGATTTTGGAAGAATTCAAGCTCAGGAAGGAAGCCCTACAAACTGAAATGCATGACTTGTACTCAAATGCTTTAATTAGCAAAAAAAACCATCATCCAAGCAAACAAAAACAAATCAGAATTACCGTCCAAGGAGGTATTGGTACTTTCAAAGAAGATCAATTTTTAAGGAATTATTACAACCTGGATGGCACTGGCTGGGGAAGTCCTTTTCTTCTTGTTCCAGAAGTTACGAATGTAGATAAGGAAACGCTGTTAGCCCTATCACAGGCTAAGCAGGAAGATTATTTTTTGAGTGATGCTTCCCCATTGGAGACACCCTTTAACAATTTCAGAAAAAGCTCTTCAGAAACTCAAAGAAAAAACAGGATAGCAAAAAACAGAGCAGGAAGCCCGTGTTATCTGAAATTTTTATCCTCCAATACAGAGTTTACAAAACAACCCATCTGCGTTTCTTCACGTGAATACCAAGAAAAGAAACTAAAGCAACTTGGTAAGCGCGACTTGACAAAAGAAGAATACAGCGAAGAATTTGAAAAGATAACCGGGAAAGACTGCCTTTGTGAGGGGCTTTCTGTCAGTGTGTTACTTCAAAATCATATTCCTGACCCTCACAAACTAAAGGCCGTTAACATATGTCCGGGACCAAATCTGGCTTATTTTTCAAAAATCTCTTCTCTTAAAGAAATGGTGGGTCATATTTATGGAAAACAAAATCTTTCCAATAGTGTTTACCGACCCCATGTGTTTGTAAATGAGCTAAAAATGTATGCTGATTACCTGCGTGATCAGATGCAAAAGTGTTCCAGGAATGTTTCTAATAAGCAATTAACCTATTTCAATGCTTTTCAAACTAATCTGATAGATGGTATTAGTTATTACAAAACCTTAATTAATAGGATGGGATTAGAATGGGATGACAAGATGGCCAAAATGCAGGAACAACTAGAAGCATTAAAAAGCTCTATTCTGGAGATGGAATTTTCGAGCCCTATTGTAGCTTCTTAAGTACTACTTTAAGTAAATCATAATACATTGACTGTTTTCTTCCTAATAGTATGGCTCTTGGCTGCCTTATTCATTGTTTCGCTGATCAGAAGCATCCATATGAATGCTCAGTCAAGTTATGTATTTGCCTTTCGCCTTATTTTCTTCTCCTTCCTATGCGGCATTGCAATGCTTGCTTTTGCTATTTCTTTCATATAATTCCCGAAAGCCGGTCCATATTCCCGTTTAACAATCTCTTTTATACTAAACGGTCACGGGACCTAATAAATGAAACAAACATCAGCAGGGCTCCAACAAAGAGACAAATCGCAGCGCCCCATAATAACCACTGAAATATGGAGCTTCCAAACACAAAGAAAGCACATATTCCTTGTGTAATAAGAATGGCCTCGTTGATTATGACTGCAAACAAAAACACAAGAATTGCGCTTTTAGATAACCTACTTTTAACGTTTGCTGAATCGGAAGCGCATACGTGACTGAGCAGATACAATGACACAAATCCCAGTAAAACCAGGTGTAGATAGCCAATAATAATTGGCCGGTCAGAAAAAACCATATCACCAACAGTCGATATGGCTAATCCACCCTGCATGATCACTTTAATTCCGAAAGAAAGCAGAGAAAATAACAGAAGTATCTTTATAATTCGCGGTAAACCCAATATTTGTTCTTTGAGGCTACGCAACAAACCGATCAACCAAAAAAGAGAAAGTAATAGACAGATCCATCCCGCACTTGCAACAATATGCACGAATGGGTTTGGGTAATGCCAGAGAAATGTTAGAAACATAGTAGGCAGAACTGCAATTACAGCCATTCTCGCAAAACGGACATCTTTATTATTGATATCGGTTTTGATATTCCGAACATATTTGTTAACCATTAACCCAAAAACAGAAAGGCTGAAAAATCCATTGTACTGTAGATGTAGATACGTGTAAACAGAATCCTGATATAAGAATGTATCTTTTGAATGTGATCGAATAAGGTATACGATATTAAAAGCTCCAAGTGAAGAAAGGGCTAAACAAAGTAAAGCACCCACAACTAGAATTGTAACAGCCTTACCAGGTTTGACAGCCAATACATCCTTGATAAACACATAACAAAACACATAAGTCACAAGGATAAATAACGTGGAAAATAATATGGAATAAAAACCATACCCTTGAAAAGGAAAACTTAAAAGCATCCCAGATGCGCAAATTAAGATTCCTCCAAACAGTCGTTGGTAAATTAATTTTCCTGCTTTCTCTTTGGGAAGAACCTCATAAACGAGAAGAACAAATATGACTAATGTGAGCCAACCGGCGAAAGCAAAATTGGAGTGCGCATTTAGAATGTTCTTATAGTTAAGAAATTTTATTGGAAAGAGGCTCTTACTTCTTAAAAGAGCGCCTAACAATGCCACGACAACCAGATTAAACAGGACTATCGCAAGCCAAAAGTTTTTCCTTCTCCTTATCTCCTTATCTGCCATACAGAACAATTTCTTTCAAATCTTCCACAAATATGCTGAAAACCTCAGTTCTCAATATGATCTTCGTCATTTAATAGTATGAGCAATAGTTGGATCTTCACTCAACCTATTTCAAACACCATGAACATTTCATCAAGAACACTTTACGAAGCTACACCGTGTGAGAAGTGTGATAGCGCCAAAGATTCTATTTTCTGTGCCTTGAGCAAACTTGATTTACAAGAACTTTCTCACTCAAAATCGTTCAATACCTATAAAAAAGGCCAAGTCATATTTTTTGAACGCAATCATCCCCTCGGATTGCATTGTATCTACTCGGGAAAGGTAAAAATACACAAACTTGGCCATGACGGGAAAGATCAGATATTAAGGCTTGCTAAAAAAGGTCAGGTAATAGGTTATAGAGCCCTCCTAAGCGATGATTGCTATCATGCTTCTGCAACTGCCCTGGAGGACTCCACTATTTGTTTCTTTCCTAAAGCGACTTATCAAAACCTGATTGTAACAAATCCACTGGTCATATCGCAAATCATGCGATTATTGTCATCTGATCTGAAATCAGCGGAGCAGAAAGCGATGGACCTTGCCCAAAAAAATGTTCATGAAAGAATTGCTGAAACAATTCTAATGTTGAAAGATTTTTTTGGGTGTGAAGCAGATGGTTGCACCCTAAATTCTAAAATCACCCGGGAAAACATAGCAAACATTGCAGGAACAACTACTGAAACAGCTATTCGTACCCTTTCGGACCTCAAAAAAAGAAAATACATTGACCTTATAGGGAAAAAAATAAAAATCATCAATCTTCAGGAGTTAATCGAAATTGCAAATCTGACCGATTAGCAAATAGTTCCATACTATGAGCATCCTCATAGTATGGAGGCTGTCTTTTGAGTTCATTTGTCTAAATAATCTATTCGACATGAGCCCATCCGCAACTTTAAATAAAATTGAAAATAAAATTTCCTACCCTTATGAGGAATACAGCGATCTTGTAGTGATGTGCGCCGAATATGGACTGACAACAGGTAAAGACCAACCCGTAGAACGGATTGCAGCCACAAGATTAAACGCAACACGCATGAAGCGTATTTCAAAACAAGGGATTTCAAATCAGAAACTAATCAGAAATATTAGCGCCATAAGCACTCCTCAAGTATGGGTGCTTTTCGCGGAATCCTGGTGCGGAGATGGGGCGCAAAATATTCCCATAATTGCAAATATTGCCTCTTATTCTAAAAATATTGAACTCCGGATCCTGCTCAGAGATCAAAATTTGGATCTAATGGATAACTATTTAACCAACGGCTCACGTTCAATTCCAAAATTGATCTGTATTGAAAGGGAGTCTGGTCGCCAGATAGCCAGCTGGGGCCCGAGATCTTCTCTTATTCAACAATTGGTAAAAGAGTTTAAAGCAAAGAAACCGGATGTTTTACATGAGGAATTTCTCAATAACCTTCATCTTTGGTATTCGCAAGATAAAGGAATCTCCCTTCAAAAGGATTTTGAAATCCTGTTTACTCCTGGAAGAGAAATTGCTTAGAAGGCTACATCTTATTTGCGTATACTAGTACCCTTCCACCCCGATTCATATGGCAACCGACATTGCTATGATCTTCAAGGTCATGTGAGCTCATGACAAAAGTCATGAATGCTCTTCTAAGCTCACCATACTTTTGTATCTATGCCAGTAAAAAATCTTTTTTCCAAATACAATATTCCAGGGCCTAGGTATACCAGTTACCCAACGGTTCCATTTTGGACCGAACCTCCTTCCAAAAGTGAATGGGAAAATGAAGTAAAATTTACTTTCCAGAAAACAAACAGTAAGGAAGGTATTAGTATATATATTCATTTGCCCTTTTGCGAGAGTCTTTGTACGTATTGTGGCTGTAATACCCGTATCACAGTGAACCATGCAGTAGAGAAGATGTATATTAATGCTGTTCTTAAAGAATGGGCGCTATATCTTGAACTGTTTGAGGAAAAACCGCGGATAAAAGAACTTCATCTGGGTGGTGGAACTCCGACGTTTTTCAGCCCTGAAAATCTGCAAATGCTTATCCATAGCATCCTTTCATCCGCTACCAGATGCCCTGAAAGTGAATTTAGCTTTGAGGCACATCCAAATAATACTACGGAAGAACATTTGAAAACATTATATGCACTTGGCTTTAAGAGAATAAGTATTGGTGTTCAGGATTTTGATCCTGTTGTGCAGGAAATAGTAAACAGGGTACAACCTTTTGAACATGTAAAACGATTAACCGACTGGAGCCGTAAAATAGGTTTTACATCTATTAACTTTGATCTGATCTATGGTCTTCCAAAACAAACGAAAGCTGGCATTATTACAACCATAGAGAAGGTCAGTACTTTGCTACCCGATAGAATTGCATTTTACAGCTACGCTCACATACCCTGGATAAAACCCGGGCAAAGAAAATTTACTGAAGCTGATCTTCCTGCAAATGAGGAGAAGCTTGAATTATATGAAACAGGGCGGCAAATGCTTGCTCTGAAAGGGTACGAGGAAATTGGGATGGATCATTTTGCACTGCCTACGGATAGCCTCTACCATGCCAAAATAGAGAAACATCTTCACCGGAACTTTATGGGATATAACTCCCATTCAACCCGTTTACTTATCGGACTGGGAGTCTCCTCTATCAGCGACTCGTGGACAGCATTTATACAAAATGAGAAGAAAGTAGAAGATTATTACAAAAGAGTCGATGAAAATACCCTTCCTTTCTTCAAGGGGCATCTTCTTTCTAAAGAGGATACTATTCTCCGGAAACACATTCTGAACATTATGTGCTATGGCTATACTTCGTGGGAACAAGAACATGAACAGTTTGAGACTCTCGAAAGAACTGTTCAAGAACTAAAGGAATTTGAAAAAGATGGTTTATTGAGAACCGAGAAATATGGTGTTCAAATACTTCAAAATGGTTTACCTTTTATCAGGAATATCTGCATGGCATTTGATGCAAGAATGCGGAACAATGAATCCAATAAAGTTCGATTGAGTCAAACCATTTAAAGAACAAGGTATTCCTATTTTTTCCCATCATTTTGGCGCATAAACTCCAAAATCTGTCGTGCCTGTTCATCGGTTAGATCCTGATTCGGCATTCTGACCACACACACAGCAAGTTCCTGCTGGGCTGTAAGATCCTTATCAAGCATTACCTGGGTATTTGTAATAAAATTCATTAGCCATTCTGGCGAATGCCTGTCTGTAACACCTTTCCACCCTGGACCGACTAATTTTTCATCATCCGTTTTATGGCAAGCCATACATTTTGCATCAAAAATTGATTGTCCCTTAGAAGCCATTGCCGCATCAATTGGGTGCGACAACTGAACATCTTTAAACCGTCCGATACCTTTGCTGGCGTTACCAGGTGAAACAACTAATGAATCTGTCTTAGGTTTGACATCTGGTGCTGCTTCCGTATTAACAGTTTCCTTATTAACCGTTCCATTATTATTAGAGCAACCGAAAGTCAATAAAACCGAAAAGGTTGCCAGCAGAAGGAATGTTTTCTTATTCATAATTAAGTGCTTTGATATAAAATTTAAACTGATCTGAAATTTTATTTTTTTGATTTAACAGGTGCTTTTAGAGTACGCATAAAGTTAACTAGAGCCCATCGTTGTTCGGCACTGAATTGTTTATAGGAGGCCATTGGTGCACGTCCGGTAGTAAGTTTCCAAAAAAGAGCTCCATCCGATTGCTTTTGAATTTTTTCCGACGAGTGGTCTGCCGGTCGAGGAGTCAGACCCGCAGCAGCAACTCCATCTCCTTTCCCCTTCTCTCCATGACAGACTACACAAAATTTTGCGTATAGTTTTTTTCCGTCATCTATAGAAGCCGCATTACCTTTCAAAGGGTTCTTAATCGTATCAGCAGATGCGGGGGCTATCCATTCTCCTGTTACGGGGGATACGATCGACTTGGATTTTATCTCAGTGTTAAGGGTCGCTGATCCCAGAACTATGGCTCCACCAATAACGAGAAGACTCTTAAGCGCGAACTGTAGGTTTATAGTTTTCATATAATTAAATTGTTTTCATTTCTAAAAACAGAACATTGGATTAAAAGAGATCTAAACCTCTGTTTTATTATGGTGACAAAACTATCTTCTTTTTGCTTACTAAATACTGATTTTAGTCATAGTTGCACACAAATCGTTCTTAAATTGAAATATTTCTGCTGATTACTTAAACAGATTTCGTAAATCTCGCTTGAAAGAAGCGCAAATACTTTGGTTCAAAGACCATATTTAGTCCTTTTATTTTACTTCTGTTTCGGTACACCCTCTCCACCGACTCGGCAATAACGTCCATGTGGGCCTGAGTATATACCCTTCGCGGAATGGTCAGCCGTACAAGTTCCAGTGCAGGATAGTTATTTTTTCCTGTTTTGGAATCTCTACCAGCCGAAACAATTCCTCTTTCCATGCTGCGAACTCCCGAATCAAGATAGAGTTCGGCTGCCAGTGCTTGAGCTGGGAACTGATCTTGTTTCAATTGTGGAAGGAAACGCAGTGCATCAATGAAAATACCATGCCCCCCAATAGGCTGCACAATGGGCACATCACACCGAAGCAATTGTTCCCCAAGATAAACGACTTGCCCAATCCGGGCTTTCATATGTTCATCCTGAAGAGATTCTTCTATCCCAATAGCCATAGCTTCCATATCCCTGCCAGCTAACCCTCCGTAGGTATGAAGTCCTTCATAAACCACTACCAGATTGCTGGCTTCCTGATAAATCGATTCATCATTCAAAGCAAGGAAACCTCCAATATTCACTAAGCAATCCTTTTTTGCACTCATAGTTGCCCCATCTGTCAGGGAGCAGATCTCAAGCACGATTTCTGCAATATTTTTGTTGGCATACCCTTTCTCCCGTTCCTTGATGAACCAGGCATTCTCTGCCACCCTCGTCATATCCAATATTATTTTTATACCGTAAGGCAAGGTCAATTTACGGAGTGCTTTCAGGTTGGTCAGACTGATCGGCTGCCCGCCAGCCATATTCACGGTAGTAGCTACACAGATATAGGGAATCTTGGCTGCACCATGTTTTGCAATGAGTGCTTTAACTTTATTCAGATCAATGTTTCCTTTAAAAGGAAAATCAGATTCAGGATCGTGGGCGTCATCAATGATTACATCTGCAAAAGTACCTCCTGCGAGCTCTTGGTGAAGTCGGGTGGTAGTGAAATACATATTTCCCGGAATGATATGCCCGGGCTTGATGAGTGATTTAGAGATCAGGTTCTCCGCCCCACGGCCCTGGTGAGTTGGTATCACATATTTATAGCCATATCTTCTTTTGACAGCGTCTTCCAAATGATAAAAATTCCGGCTTCCTGCATAGGCTTCATCCCCAAGCATCAACCCAGCCCATTGCCGATCGCTCATTGCACTTGTTCCGCTGTCAGTAAGCAGATCAATGTAAACATCTTCTGATTTGAGCAGAAAGGTATTGTATCCTGCTTCCCTTATGGCTTTTTGGCGCTGAGCCGGAGTGGTCATCTTCAGGAGCTCCACCATTTTTATTTTGTAAGGTTCTGCCCAGCTCTGTTTCCTCGTTTTTACATTTTTTCTTTCCATCATCTCTTTTGATTAACCTGATTATGTAACTCTATACTTTGGAAAAACAACTTCGGACATTGATGATTTTGTTGCTTTCGTCTTTCGGAATTCATTTATAAGGCAAATCAACAGGATTTATAGCTCAAAATTGATGATCAAAATCAGATCTGAAAATGACATTTACCAGATTACCTAACTCCAAAGGAGAACGCGAAAAGGCCCGGGTGACAAAAATCAGATGGTACACTAAGCCCAATCATTGTTTCATTGATTGGTTAGTCTCACTTTTGCTCATTCGCAATTAAAACTCCAAACATGAAAACAAATCTATACTTACTCGCGGCTTCCTGCTGTTTACTCAGCAACCTGGCATTATCGCAAAATGCGATCCCTAACGGGAGTTTCGAAAACTGGAATACGGCAGTTTTTGATTATCCACAAAATTATCCAACCACCTCAAATCCTTCGGCAGTAATTAGATGTAATTCGGGATTTAATTGTGTGAAGACTACCGATGCTTACCACGGTGCAACCGCGGTAAAACTAACTACGATAGGTTCCGGAAATAATGCATGCACAGGCTATTTCATCAGCGGATTTCCGAATGGCAGTCCCACCTCCTTTTGGCCAGGCGGCATGCCTTACACCCAAAAACCACATGGTATCAGGGGTTATTATAAATCGACAGTGCCTGCAGGCGATACAGCCAGGATTCTGGCTTATTTCAAATCAGGCGGACATCCAATTGGGGCATATGTTTTCGCCCTATACGGTACACACGGATCTTATACCCCTTTTGCCTTCACGTTTAGTCCGGCACTCACCGTAACTCCCGATACGGTAATCTTTGCCGCAGCTTCAAGCGATTTTATGAACAAGAACCTCCCCTTGAATGGAAGCATGCTGCAGATAGACAGTGTTTCCTTCACCGGAGTAACTTCGCAACCAGCACTCATGAATGGGGATTTCGAACTCTGGCAGAGCAAAACAATTAATAGCCCCAACAGCTGGTATCTCAATACCGACGATCAGGGTGATGGCATTTATCGGACTACCGATGCTGCAAAAGGCAATTACGCATTGGAATTGAAAACCTATTTGGGTAATAACAATAATACTGTTGTGGCAGCACCCGGTCAGGTAAGTACAGGCTTTTGTAGTGGAAACAACTGCATATGGAAAGGCGGTTATCCTTTCACAAATATGACAGATACATTGTCCTTTTACTATAAATATATTCCTTCAGGAAATGACAGCGCAAACCTGAGTCTCCAGTTTAAGAAAAATGGCTCTTCGATTTTCAGTATGGGGAAAAACCTGCATGCTTCAGCAAGTTACACTTATGTTGAAATACCACTGCAGCTTGGCCAAACCCCGGATTCTGTTATTGTTCAGATTGGCTCCTCATCCTGGCAGGATTCTTCTCTCACCTATGTAGGCTCTGATCTGAAAATTGATGAAATTCAGTTCAAATCGCAACCTCTGAATACAGGAATTCTGGAGATGACTTCAATTAAGCAAGTTTTCATTTTCCCGAACCCTTCAGTTGATGGGAGTTTTCAGATCAGAAATACAAATCCATTAGATGAAGTCAGGATATACAATTGCCTGGGCGAATCTATTTCTGCTTATATAGCCAGAGGATCCGATACAATCTTACTGCAAATGTCCGATCAGGCCAGCGGTGTTTATTTTGTACTGCTAACCCATGATGGCCATAACCAGGTCCTGAAGCTCAGTGTGGTTCAGAAATAGGGGTCGAAAATCAATTGCTTCCTAATAGTGTATTTAGGATGAAACGTGTAAAAAAGTATATTTACAATCTAATAATTCAAAAGCACCCCAACTCATGGATGTAAAAGACAGCAACGGAACCCTTCTCAGCGAGGGCGATTCAGTATCGGTTATTAAAGATTTAAAGGTCAAGGGTGGTTCCGGTATCATCAAACGTGGGACAGTGGTTAAGAACATCAAACTTACCGACAGTGAAGAAGAGATTGAAGGACGGGTTGAGAAAACACATATGGTGTTGAAAACCTGCTTTTTAAAGAAAATGTAGTAGAAGTTCCTCTCTTCTTTATTGGTAATCAAACTTATAGACCAGGAGCGCATCATTTTTCGAATAGACTCCTTCCGGGTAGCTTCGGAGATGCTCCGAAGCTCGTAAGAGTACCTTCCGATGTTGTAAAAGTGACTTCGGAAGTAATAAGGTGTACTCCTACAATAGTAATAGTTACTCCGAGTGTAGTAGGAGTTACTCCTACAATAGTAAAAGTTACTCCGAGTATTGTAGGAGTACACCTTACTACTGTAAAAGTTACTTTTACTCTTGTAATTGTTACTCCGAGTGTAGTAATAGTTACTCTTACTCTTGTAAAAGTCACTCCTACAATTGTAAGAGTTACTTTTACTCTTATAAAAGTTACTTTTACTCTTGTAATTGTTACTCCGAGTCTAGTAATAGTAACTCCTACTCTTGTAAGAGTTACTTTTACTCTTGTAATAGTTACTCCGAGTATTGTAATAGTTACTCCTACTCTTGTAATAGTTACTCCGAGTATTGTAGGAGTACACGTAATCAAGTTGAAAGTGCAAACTCTGGCGGACCTTTGCTCTTTATCCTTTATTAGAAGTCTTATTTAAAGATTGAGCAAGAAATCAGGCTGTCATTCTGGCACTTTTATTGGGCCAATTGTCAATTCTGACAACAATCATCCTGAGCATTGAGACCAGCCCTTTGAATAGCTAACAGGTGAAGTAGTTTTGTTCTATAAACTGTAAATGCCGATAAAATTGACGCTAAATACACGGATGGTGTCCTGCACCTAACAATTCCCAAGAAAGAAATCAGCAAAGTTCTTTCCGAGAAAGAAATTCAAGTGTCTTTGAAAAACGGAACCCAATCAGATTGATTGGGTTCCGTTTTTCAAAGAGCGTTATCATTCTATAATTAAAATAATAAAGATACCCTCCCTGTTTTCAGCTGTATTAGGTATTTTTTTGTTTGAATATAAGTATGACGAAGGTCAGTCAGATTACCGTGTAAGATCATTTCAGGTCAAAATCAGGCAGATACCTTTGTTTCGTAAACAAAAAAACCTTAAAAACATGCGATCACTTTATGATGCATGGTGAAAATTATATTACAGGAAACCTAAAACCCCAACAACATGGAGGAGATTCAGTTATATCTATCAAACCAGGAAGATTTTCTTCGAGAACAGGTCCGGGAACACAATTTGGTTTTTTTTGCCTCGGAGGCTGCGGCTAAAATGGATTTTGAAGACATAGAAGAGTTTCATGAAGCTGTGAAACGGGCAATGGAGCTTTGTTTGCATGCCGGGATACCGCTCGACATGAACTTCAAACGTGTTTATAAATGTTCCTATAAAGGAATCATTTACGACTGGAAGCTATCGGTCCTTGCATTTCAGATGGTTTGTCTCAATGGGAGTGCCGCAAACCCAAATGTTGCCAGAAAGCAGATTGAACTATTGAAAAACCAAGCCACAGGGCTGGAATAGCCGTCCTGGTATTGGTTTAAAAATTAAAGGATTCATTGGAATGGAAAATGTGTTCACTCGTCCGATTAGGAATTTCCTGAATGAAGCAGGAGAAATCTCCATGTTCTCATGGAGATTTCTAAAGGAAGGCTTTAAGCCTCCCTATGAATATGGAGAGTTATTAAGGCAATCCTTTGAAATAGGATACCGCTCTATTCCATTGGTTGCTTTTACAGCATTTATCATGGGACTTGTAATTACCATCCAATCACATCCCGCCCTGGAAGTGTTCGGAGCAGAATCATGGCTGCCTTCCATTGTTTCCGAATCGCTTGTCAGAGAGATTACCCCCGTTATCACGGCTCTGATCTGCGCAGGAAAGGTTGGATCGAGTATTGGTGCGGAGATTGGTTCCATGAAAGTAACGGAGCAGATTGATGCAATGGAAGTTTCCGGCACAAATCCTTTTAAATTTCTGGTAGCCACCCGGGTCCTTTCTACAACGCTGATGCTTCCCCTGCTTGTTATTTTCGGTGATGTAGTTGCACTCTATGGAGGGTATCTAGGTGTTAATATGAAAGGAGTGACCAGCATGCATTTGTTCTGGACCCAGGTGTTTAACAAATTGACTTTTGGCGACGTTTTCCCTTCCGTTATTAAATCTGTTTTTTTCGGTTTCGTTATTGGAATTATAGGTTCCTATAAGGGTTATACTACAACCAACGGAACCGAAGGGGTAGGCCGATCGGCCAATGCGGCTGTGGTCATATCCTCCTTTGTTATTTTCATCGTCGACCTTCTGGCAGCCCAGATTGCCGACTTACTCCATCTTACATGAATACAGGTTCATCAAATACAAATTCACCAGTGATCATCATCAAAGATGTCAGTAAATCTTTTGGGGAAAATCATGTGCTTACTGGATTTAACCTGACCGTTAACAAAGGTGAAAATGTGGTGGTTCTGGGCAGGTCGGGTACCGGTAAATCGGTACTTATTAAATGCATCGTCAGGTTGGTTGATGCAGATAGAGGCTCCATTCAAGTACTGGGAACAGATATACCAAGTCTTAAGCGCGATGCTTTGGATGCGATGCGGTCTAAAATTGGTTTTCTTTTCCAAAGCAGTGCACTATACGACTCCATGACCGTAGGAGAAAATCTTGAGTTTCCACTTCGAAGACACCGGAAAAAAAACATGCACTACGATGTCAACAAATTGGTGAGTGATGCCCTCGAAAGCGTTGGCCTGAATGGCACTCAGAAAATGTCACCCGCTGAGTTGTCAGGGGGTATGCGTAAAAGGATAGGTATTGCCCGCACGCTGATTCTTAACCCCGAAGTGATGCTTTATGATGAACCCACCACCGGACTGGACCCTGTGACCGCCAGAGAAATCAATCATCTTATACTGGATGTCCAGGAAAAATTTAATACCTCTTCTATCATCATCTCTCATGACATGAACTGTGCGCGGATGACCGCAAACAGGATCGTCGTACTTATTGGAGGGAAATGTTATGCGGAAGGTACCTATGCCGAATTAAAACAAAGTCAGGACAAAAATGTGAAACAATTTTTTGATTAAACTATGGAAGCTACAACAGGAAAGCACATCAAAACAGGGGTATTTGTTATTGTAACATTACTCTTTTTCATCGTCGGTTTGTATAACATTGGTGGCAAACGACGGGTATTCGAATCTACCGTAAAACTCAGTGCCATTTTCAAAAATGTCAATGGCTTGCTGGCAGGTAATAACGTCAGATTTGGAGGAATCGATATCGGTACTGTTTCCAGAATTGAGATTATTTCAGATACGGCCATCAGAGCTGAATTTTCAATCGATCATAAGTCGGCTAACTATATTACTTCTACCTCGATCGCTTCTATCGGAACAGATGGCCTGATGGGAAACAAAATTGTAAATATTGCTCCAGGAAACAGGGAAGGAACTTCCCTTAAAGAAGGGGGTGTTATTAAAACCTTGCCCCTCGTTGAACTTGACAATGCAATGAGGACCGTGAATAAAACAAATGATAATCTGGAAGTAATTTCTGAAGATGCCAGAATAGTGATGAACCGGATTAGCTCTAAAAACTCACTTTGGAGTGTTTTAATGGACACCAGTGTTGCTGGTAATGTAAAACAGGCATTAACTAGCATCAGCCTTACCGCTAACAATACGGTAGTGTTGACAAAGAATTTGAATAAAATAGTTGGGGGGATTAATAATGGAGAAGGGAGCATTGGCTTACTCCTCCGTGACACGTCTTTCTCTGGCAATTTGCAGCATGCTGCCATCGACATCCGGACAACGGGAAAACAACTTGCACATATAAGTGGGGATTTAAGTGAAATGTCAGACAAACTCGTTCGGGGAAATGGCAGTATAAAAACACTTATTGAGGATACGAACCTTGTTCACAAGGTAGACCAGGCTATAATAGAGTTTAATAGTGGTGCTGCCAATTTCGATACAAGCATGGTGGCATTGAAGCATAATTTCCTTCTAAGGGGTTACTTTCGCAGACAAGAGAAAGAAAATAAATCCAGTTCAGACAAATCCAATAAGTGAACTAAATATCTTATTCGCAGAAACCGAAAATGATAAAGCCCATCTAAGCAATGGGCTTTATCATTTTATGCTTGCATGAAGCACACGGGATTTATCTCCGTTCGAAATATCTAGATGATACTCCTACTCCTTCTTGAATACTTTTTTCGATAACAAGTCAACTCCTTTGGAAATAGCCTGAGAAGAAAGTTTTGTTAAGAGTTCCAATAGCGAATCCTTGAATTCAGAGCGGTTTTTTTCTTCTGAAGTGTGCTTCTCCTCTTCTTTATGATGCTTATGAAGGAAACGGCTGATCATATTGCTCACCATACTAAAGATGATATTCTCAGGTTTCAGGCTCTCCGCAAATTTCCCCACAGCCAATTGAAGTGCTGCTTGTCCCGCCTCCGCTTGTGATTCCGACTCCAAAATCCGTTTCTTTAACCTTGGTAAACTGTCTATATCAGAATCCTTATTTTCATTAAAATTCTGAATAAACTGATTCGTGAAACGAGCAAAGAGCCCTCTTTTGTGGCTAGTATAAAGGATGATGAAAATAAGCAGATAGGTCCCTGTGATAACCATATAACCTAACCAGGCTATTCCTGAATACATCGAAATCAGAGCTGCTAAGCCAAGGCTTAAAAAGAGAAGAACCAAAAAACCGATTCCCAACAAAACCAGTTTGCTTATTATGGTTCCATATGCAATAGAAGTGTATTCTATAGCCTGCAATCGGCCCAACTCCAACTTTGAATTGAGATATTCATTCGCTTTTTGGGTAATGTCATGTAAATGAGATTCTTCTTGTTCCATAGCTACTTTGGTCTTTAAGATGTTGATGATTTGAGTACAATTGCTTTATAATTATTCTAAACTATATTGGTGTTAAACAAATATCCTATACTTCTTTTTCTGATCTCATGATAATAGTCATGAAGGAATAAGGTCCTTGTCACCCGTCTCCATTCTTTCTGATCTCCACTAGTAAGTTACGTATATTTTTAACGTCCCAGGTGGCTACCCGTTTTAATTTCTTAGTCACGCTGGATTCGAAATTACCGCTCTTCGGATTTAGAATTTTAAGAACCAGTTGCTTATCATGCCAATCGCCAATGAGTTTCTGAAGTTTGTCATAATTCCCACTTTTCAAACCAGCGTTCTTTTTCAGATTGGAAAGATAAATCACTTCCTTACACATTTTCCGCATATTGTGTAATTGATCCTGCCTCAAATCTAAGGATAACTCTTTACGCAATTCAGATTCTTTCAGGCGTCTGTATTTTTGAAAACAACCTGCTTTTATTTTACGATAATACAATTTCATTTTTTCATCAGTCCTGCGAATGGTCTTCCGGTATGGTCCAATATTCTTCCTGAACTTTTTAACCAATTTCTGCTTTCCATTTATTCCTGAAATGATATGATCAGGATCTTTCACATTAAACTGAATAAGCAGTTTATGGATCACGTCCAATTTCCGTATTGGGGCGGCTTTCAGAAACACTTTTCGAAAGGATTTGTACTTTTTGCGGGCGTCAAATTCCTGAACACAAAATGCTATTAAGTAAAACAGCATTTTTATTTTTTTAAGCTCTATACGAATGCTATGCAAAACTTCCTGTTCATCTGAATAGGCGTATTTTTTTAGCTGTCCGTCTAGCCTTTTAAAACAAGCATGACTGTATTTTTCGAATGTGCTCAAGGGTTCACGATTGCTAATTAAATGTTTTCAATTATTGATGCTTTTTAAATCCTTATAAATGTCTTCAATTACTATATGGGGAATTATGATATTAATCATCCATATTCTGATTATCCTCATACCTGGAATGCCGTGTAAACCATATATTTGTTCCTGTGCTTCCTAAGTGCGGGGAACAAAAATCTTAAATAAGGCGATGCCTCTTTACAACACCATACAACGTAAAAACCTTTTCTTTGCCCTGATCCTGATTCTTGGAGTATTTCTGCTGTACTCCCTAAAAGGCACTTTTACAGCCATTCTTGGAGCTGTTATTTTATATACGCTTTTCAAGCCGATGTTTATTTGGCTAACCGAACGCCACCGAATCCGAAAATCAATTGGAGGAGCCATTATCATCCTGCTTTCATTTCTGATGATTATTTTACCTCTACTGTTGCTCATGTATATGTTATTCAGTAAAATAATTCTCTTTCAAAAGGATCCTTCCGGAATTGCAGCTATCGTAAACAAGATAAATGCTTATTCGGGAGCAAATTTCGGCAAGCTGGATCTAATTCAAAAAGGGCTTGAAAATATCTCTGATTGGGCGCTGGGCTCTTTTACTTCGGTGATAAATGAATCCTTTAATTTATTTATCATGTTAACAATTCTCTATTTTCTTCTATACTTTATGCTTGTATCACATCGCGAATTTGAAAATACACTCATAAAATATCTTCCATTTTCCCCTGAACAGAGCAAACGCTTCAGCAAAGAGCTGAAAAATGTAACCTATTCGAATGTACTGGGACAAAGTTTGATTGCCGTTTGTCAGGGACTCATTGTTGGGATTGGTTTTGAAATCTTTAGCATTCCTGACCCTTTTTTCTGGAGCATCATTTCTATTTTTGTTTGTTTTCTTCCGGTAGTTGGCGCCCCCATCATTCTTATTCCAGCTGGAATTATTGAGCTTGCTTATGGCCATACCGTAGCTGGGGTTGGGATCATGATCTGGGGACTGGCTCTGGTAGTGGTAGTTGATAATTTTTTGAGGTCCTATATTTCTAAGAAAATTGCCCATACACATCCCCTTATAACTATTATTGGGGTAGTTATTGGTGTTCCGATCTTTGGATTATTGGGGCTTGTTATCGGCCCTCTTTTGCTGTCTTATTTTATCCTGTTGGTCATGATGTACGAAACCGGGTATATGCATCCAGATGAATCAAAGAATCCATCCAATGAATAACACATCTTTCTCCTCGGCAGAAGAGGCCCTTTCCGAACTGAAATCGGGATCCCGTGTTTTTATTCAGTCGGCCGCGGCGGCTCCATCGCAACTGATCCGTGCCATGGTTGAAAAAGGCAAAGGACTTGAAAACATCAGCATTTATCATATGCACACCGAAGGAGATGCCCCCTATGCTGATGAGCAGTACCGAGGTCATTTTAAGACCTATTGTTTTTTTATTGGCAGCAATATGCGGGTGGCCGTAAGCAATGGAATGGCAGATTATATTCCCGTCTTCTTAAGTGAAGTGCCGTCACTCTTCAGGAAAAAGGTGATTCCTCTGGATATTGCCTTACTGCATGTTTCTCCTCCCGACAAACATGGATACTGCAGCATGGGAACATCCATTGATATTGGTGTGGCTGCTGCCGAAACCGCCAAGTGTCTGATCGCTCAGATAAACCCCAAAATGCCGCGAACACATGGTGCCGGCATGCTACACATTTCCCGTTTCAAGCATCTGGTAGAATCAAACGACGACATTCCGGAAGGCCCTTCCTCCAAACCGAACGAAAAAGACAAGCGCATTGCCCAATACATAGCCAGCCTTATTGAAAATGGCTCTACTCTTCAGATGGGTATCGGGAAAATTCCCGATGCTGTTCTGGGAGAACTCAAAAATCATAAACAACTGGGCATTCACAGCGAGATGATTTCTGATGGAGTTATTGATCTTGTAGAAAGAGGGGTTATAACCGGGGAATTGAAGAAAAAACATCCGGGAAAAATTGTGGCCGGGTTCCTGCTGGGCAGCCGCAAGCTATATGACTTTGTAGATGATAACCCCCTCATCCAAATGGAAGATGCTGCCTATGTAAATGACACGCACATCATCCGGCAAAATCCCAAAGTGGTGGCCATAAACAGTGCACTGGAAGTTGATCTCAGCGGACAAGTGTGTGCCGACAGCATAGGCACGAGGATGTATTCTGGTGTTGGAGGACAGATGGATTTTATCCGTGCCGCCTCTTTATCGGAGGGAGGAAGGCCTATTATCGCCCTTCATGCTACCACTTCCAAAGGTATGTCAAGGATTGTAAGCTTGCTCAAGCCCGGCTCAGGAATTGTCACTACCCGGGCCCATGTTCATTACGTCGTTACCGAATACGGAATTGCCAATCTGTATGGAAAGGCTATGAGAGACCGGGCAAAGGAACTCATCCAAATTGCTCATCCTGATTTTCGGGAAAAGTTGTCGGCTGAAATTTTCGGCTTGATAAATGCTTAGCCTCTTATTTATCCTGTTGCAATTAAAGGAGTAACAGATTCTTTTTAACTCTCTTGTTTTTTCAACCTACTTCTTCACGTCGCAATTATTTTTCTTCAGGATGCTTTCAGGATCCATTTTAAAGGACTCCCTGCAAGAGTAAGAATCAAAATAATAGGTTTGCCCATTATATTTCCACTTAAATCCCTCTGAGGTGCTAACCTTCATATGACATACAGGACACAAAGGATCAACGGCCATAGTACTTGGCGAATCCTTAAGGGCTTTACAACTGACAAAATTGATGAGTATCGCGCTGAATAGAACTCTTAATAAAAGTTGCCTTGTTTTCATTTTTATATACTTAATCAATGTGAAACATAAATTTGTTAACTAAACAAATCTAGTTCCATTGTCAATCTGGTAAAATGACCGGACTCATTGATAAGTATGATTTAAAGCAGGATAAATCAGGAGAGAGATAGAATCAAAGAATATAAGCAATTCGGTACTCTAAGTGCTATTCAGAGTTCCGAATCCATTATCGAGTTAATTTTTCAGCTTTGTTAATTTATCGATATTCAGAACAGATATATCTCCTTTTTGAATTTCAATCAGCTTTTCATCTTTAAAATCACCTAAGGTACGGATGACCGATTCTGTAGCCGTTCCAACAATTCCTGCCAGGTCTTCACGATTAATGGAGATTGGGGTTTTGGCTGAGTTTGTACTCTGGTACCGGTCATGAAGCATGACCAGGGCTTCTGCCACTCTTTTTCGTACGGAGTTATAAGCCAGTTTGATGAGCCGGTCTTCTCGTTCAGAAAGATTGTTGGATAGTAACTGAATAAATTTTCTTGATACTTCTTTATTGTTATAAACCAAAGTAAAGAAATCCTGTTTGGGAATCATGTAAATTTCTGCATCCTCCAGCACCTCAGCAGATTCATTGTAAGCAATGTCCTCCAAGAGCGGAACATAGCCTAGAAAATCACCTTCTTTGTGAATACCGGTAATCAGTTCTTTTCCGGCTTCATTCGATTTGAACGTCTTAACTTTTCCTTTATTAACCAGGTAGATTCCAATCGGGTAATTCCCTTCCGAAAAAACAAGTTCTTTCTTCTTATGTGTTTTAAGGCTCCGACTGTTTGTAAAGGTGCTTATTCCCTGACTTTCACTCACATTATCAATAAACTCATTGAGTCCTTTGGCAGTTTTCTCAAACTCCTTTTTAAGCAGGGATGCTTTTTTTAATCGAATGGCCACCACATCCAACAGTTCCACATCGTCGAAAGGTTTAGTCAGGTAATCATCTGCACCCAAGGTCATACCCTTTCGAAAATCAGCTTTCTCGGTTTTTGCCGTCAGGAAAATGAATGGAATACCCGAGGTCTCGGCAGTCTTTCCCAGGATATGCAAAACGCCATAACCATCTAACTCTGGCATGGAGATATCACAAACAATCAAATCCGGCTTTTCCTTTTTAGCTAAATCAACACCAACCTTGCCATTTTCTGCAAGAAATACCTTATACCCAGCCAGCTCTAATATTTCTGAAATATTATTCCGCATAGCCGTGTTGTCCTCAATGAGTAAAATGGTGCTTGACATGTGTTTAGAATTATTAGGTTTTTATTAGGCTAATTTAAATGACACTGTAAAGGTAGTTCCTTTGTTAATTTCGCTTTGAAAGTTTATTTCGCCTTCCATCAACTCCACATACTTTTTTACAATATTGAGGCCCAGGCCAGTTCCCTGGATCGCGGCTACATTTTTCCCCCGGAAGAAACGCTCAAATAAATGCTTTTGGTCTTCCGTTGACATACCGAGCCCCTTATCCTTCACTGCAATCTCAAGCATTCCATTTTTTACAATCGAAGTTATAGTTATTTCCAATCCTTCTCCGGAGAACTTAATGGCATTGGAAAGCAGATTGACCAATACATTTTTGAGTAATTGATGGTCGAGATGGATCTCCGTTGGACCTTCATGCACGTATTCAATTTTTTGATCTGACTTTGCATGCATCTGCATTTCGCCAGCAATATTTTTGCAAAAAGCGGTCAGCTCAAAAGTATCCGGGGAATTTCTCATCTTGCCTTCCTCCAGTTTACTCAATGAGAGGAAATCATCTAAGATCTCCCGAAGTTCACTTACCGATAATTTAATCTGCTCAATATGCCTTTGTCGTTTTTCGTTATCTTCTGGTTTGTCGTATCTGGCAATCAGAGAAACGGATGATAAAATCGTTGCGAGGGGAGTCCGGAATTCATGGGAAGCGGTAGACACAAATCGGGATTTCAGCTCACCCAATTCTTTTTCAACTTCCAGGGCTTTTTTCAGGTCTTCTTCTGCTTTCTCCAGACTTTTATTTGAATATTCCAACTCCTTGATGGCACCGGCTAGCATTTGGGTCCGTTCCGTTACTCTTTGTTCAAGATCCGTATTCAACTGGAGCAATTGTGTTTGAGTATTTTTTCTTTCGGTAATATCGGTGACAAGTCCCATCACAACCATTTCATCTCCGGAATAGAAATAGTTAAGGCTGATCTCTATCGGTAATGTCGTTTTGTCTTTCCGGCAGCCGACCAGATCCATGCCTTCACCCATTGAACGTTTTTTGGGCTGTTTATTATAGTTTTCCCGATGGGCAGTGTGCCGGGAATGAAGAGATTCGGGAATCAAAACTTCTACTTGTTGACCGATAAGCTCATCCTTTCCATATCCAAACATCTCCTCCATCCTGGTATTGACCATCAACATCGTTCCTTTCTTGTCTGCAAGCACTAAGCCTTCTCCGGCTGAATCGAACAATATTTTGAAAATGTCATTACTTTCAAGATTCTTGATCATATACTGGTCTATTTTACCAGCTAATTTATGGAATAAGAGTGATACGTGTTGCATTATGGATATCAGTGACTTAGCAAAAATGAGAGCTTTCCCGTTCTTAAATACTGACTTTTATCATGTCCAGGGGTGACATATATGGCCCTTTGGCCTGATTATCAGAGGCTCTTGCCTCAAATACATTTTCTTTAATTACACCCTGAATTATGCATATTCTAACTGGCTACAGGGAATTTACCACCTGGGACCAAAGCTCACCTCAATGCCTGACAAAAGTCATTCATGACAAACAGGAGGTCATTTACTTTTGATGTCATATCAATTCACCCTCAAAACTTAAAATTATGACACCACGTAAAATTGCCGCCTTCATCATCATTGTTTTGACCATTTTGTTTCCTTTTCGACTTGCTTATGTCAATCAACCGGAATCGTTTCACTTGAGTCTTATCTACTTCCTTTTGACGTTAGTTGGTTGTGCAATATTTGGGGCGCTTCTTTCAGGTGATAGTAAGAAGAAAGTTGAAATGACTGTCGAAACGGCAAAAGATCAGAACCGCAAAGAGGCGGCTTAACAGCATAAAAAACCAATTACAATATAGAATGTACATCAAGCAAATATATACGTCCTCCATTTCTCAAGCCTCCTATTTCATAGAATCTCAAGGGGTCGCTGCTGTTATTGATCCTATACGAGATACGGAGGTCTACTTAAAGTTGGCTAAGGAAAGAAACGCAACTATTCAATACGTGCTTGAAACTCATTTTCATGCTGACTTTGTTTCCGGCCATCTGGAACTGGCAGAAAAAACCGGTGCCGTCATCATTTTTGGCCCTACTGCTAAGCCCGCTTTCAAAGCTATGGTGGCGAAGGATGGAAATACCGTTAATCTTGGAAAAATAAAAATTAAACTGATTCACACTCCTGGGCACACCTTGGAGTCATCTTGTTTTCTGGCTTATAATGAGGAAGATCATCCATACGTAGTATTTACGGGAGATACCCTTTTTGTCGGGGATGTCGGCCGACCTGATCTGGGAAGCGGAAACCTTGGAAAAGAAGCATTGGCTTCCATGCTTTACGATTCTCTAAACAAATTGATAAGCGGGTTGCCCGATAGTGTGATCATATACCCCGGTCATGGGGCTGGTTCAGCATGCGGGAAAAGTCTAGGGAAAGAAACTTGGTCGACTGTCGGCGTGCAGAAGAACAAAAATTACGCACTGCAACCGATGAACAGAGAACTGTTTATTAAAAAGGTTATTGAAGATTTGCCTGCACCTCCTCCTTATTTCTCTCATGATGTAAATGCTAATAAAAATGGTTATGAAATGCTTGAAACTGTGATTCAAAAAGCGATAATGCCTCTGAATTTGGAGGACTTTCGTGCAGAAATGAATAAAGGGGCTGTGGTTCTGGATGTTAGAAACTCTACGGAATTTGGTATTGGTTTCATCAAAGGATCATTGAACATCGGACTCGATGGTGCTTTTGCCGTATGGGTAGGGAACCTGATTCCTGCCGACAAACCAATTGTACTGGTTGTAAATGAACAGAAAGAACGGGATGCAGTTATACGGCTGGCAAGAATTGGATTTGATAATGTTAAAGGATATCAGAAAGATAATCTGATGGGTTGGATTAAAGCACAATATACCCTCGACCATGTTGAAACGATCTCCGAACATCAACTTGAACTCTACTTGGATGAGGGTTACATACCGTTGGATGTAAGGACCGCCGCAGAGGCATCAGAAAATAGAATAAAGCACTCGCTTAATATTCCGCTTGAGGTATTGCCACAGCAGCTAGCCCAACTCAATTCCGCATCCAAATATCTTATCTATTGTGCGGGAGGGTACCGGTCGATGATTGCCGCCTCTATACTAAAAGGAAAAGGATTTACGAATGTTGCTAACGTGAGAGGTGGAATAGCCCAGGTAAAGAAGGAAATGCCATCTTTAGTGGAAACAATTGAAAGCAAGTCCAGAATTATCAAATAGGATTGAGACTCGATCTCATCCACTCTCTTCACTACATACCATGTTCCGGGTCTAAAATAAACCTATACCCCACCATTCCTTATTGGAGCTTTAACCTTGTCCCGAAAATTGGAAACAGGGAACAAATAACACCTTTCGACTATCAAATGAAAAGGGAGGTGAGACGCTGTATGTTCACCTCCCCTTTTGTGAAGATCTTTAAAACTATTGCGGTTGAATATTGCCTGTGATAGCACTATTCAACCGCTCGGTCTGAATCTTAAAGTTTAATCTCGATACGCAATAACAATACCTTTTAATTCGCAGACTTCAGGAAATCCCTGATTTTGGTTATTTCCAGATTTGTTAAAATCGCTTTTTGGCGCATATGCTCTGCAGCAGCATCCCACTGATCGTCGCTGTATCCTTTTGGATCAGGTGAGTTGTGACAACGGATACAGTTCTCGCCCCACAATTGAGCGCCAGACTTGCTGGTTATAGATTCAGGAACTTTGCAACCATCCATCATTACAAAAGAGACGATCGTGATTGAAAGTATCATGATAATTGTGAATGTTTTCGGAACTCTGATATTTTTCATAAGTATGTTTTTATGGAGGGTTAGAAGAAATAAATTAATCGTGCAGTGTAGGTGGTTATCGTAGGTCCGCCGGTTGTTTTCAATACATCATAAGCAAAGTTGAGCGGCGTTTTCCAGGTGAACCAATAGGTAAGACATATAGTGGTTTGCTGTTCCGGATTCTCACCCCACACGGCAGGAGTAGTTCCAAGTCCTGTATACTGTGGAGGGGTATACCCACCAACCCGTGCTCCTAATTCAAAATTGCTAAGGATGACACTTTTTACACCTGCAAGACGAAGTGTGGCACCCACAAACCAGCCACTGAGTTGATTGTTAAATGCAGGAACCAGTGATTTAGTGCTGTCTGCCGTTGACTTCCAGGGATAGGTCTTATTTTGGGTAACGGTGCTGTTATATTCAGCTTGTACCCTGACCATAAGAGGATTAAACAAGTGATAATAGTTAAGATCCGCTGCCCAGGAGGTGCTGCTTACATTTTCATACATCGTTCCCAGATTTCCCGTTTTAGCGGCTACTTGTCCAGATATATCAATCTGCAGATTGGAGTTGGATAATGGAAGAAAACCGATAGATCCTCCAATTGCTTTGTTGTTGTTGTTATCCGCGTAATTTCCATAACTAAGCTGCCCCGTTGGGTTAGAATTACCCTGGGTCGTGCTGTCAACCAATAACTGAGGACCATTAGCAAGATAGAACTGGTAATTTAGCTTTGTGGTCCCTGCTTGAATGCCTCCTTGAACCCCGATTCCTGTTTGAGTACCAGGCCCCCTGTTCATTCCTATCGGGTTAGTAGCATAACGGTTTGTAAAATCATCCAAAACACCCATGTACATTCCGTACTTCGGACTGAAATCTCCGGCGAAGATATTTAGGCAATTGGTGGCACGGAAATACACGATCATTTCGTTCAGATTGATGGCCGCCCCTCCGGTAGTGTTGGGGTCCACCTCGATTTGTGCATCTAAAAAGAGCCGATCGTTCAACTTTACCAAAGGCATCAGCATTAATGCATCCGGATAGAAGGTATGAGAATTAGGACTTCCATCTACTTTGGTATTTGTCCACGACTGCTGCGCTTTTCCTGCCAAAAGAAATTTCGTACCTCCCCCTTTGGCTTTGTTGGGGATTTCACTTGGAGCCGTTCCGGTTGAATCTGATTGTGCATGAAGGGGAATGGTGCATAATGATTGTAGCAGCAATCCACCTAAGACGATCATCGTTTGTGCTTTGTATCCTGTTTTCATTTTTTTGACTTTTAACTCGTTAATTGATTGACAATTTATTTCCGTTAACCACTGTATACTTTGGTATATCCAACCCTGGGAGGCCGTCCGTTGGTAATCTTCCAGATAAGTGAACTTTTCTTGTCTTTTTCATCTTGCTTGGTTTTGGTATTGTTCGGAATTAAGATTGCACAAATATGCACCGAACCAAGTCTTACCTTAATGATCAACGTCAAATGGGAGCATGATTCATGTCACCTCGGGAGGCTTAAGACCCTAAAATGCGAATCACTGATAATTATCATCCCGGGATCTGCCAAATGTCATTCCCGACCCTGCGTATTCACAATACTTTCGAGACATATTAAATCAACACAAGTATGAAAACCAAACTCACATTTATCGCAACAATTTTCCTTCTGCATTACGCCCAGCTTTCATCCGGACAGGATGGAGGAACTTTATTCAAAGCCAATTGCGGAGCTTGTCACACCATCGGCAAAGGCAAATTGGTTGGTCCGGATCTTTTAGGAGTGAATGACCGGCATCCGGAGAGCTGGTCATTAAAATGGATAAAATCATCCCAGAAGATGGTTCAGGCAGGTGATCCGGAAGCTGTACGTCTATTCAATGAAAACAATGGAATGCCAATGACCGACCAGCCTTTGAAGGATTCAGAGATAAAATCTGTATTGGCTTTCATTCAGGTAGAAGGTGCAGCACAAGCCGTTAAGCCCGTCCCTACGGAGACACCCGTAAGCTCTGCTTCAATAAATTCGGCTGAACCAAAAATCCAGAGCGCTTCCATTTTGAATCAGTTCAGCATGTCTGAATACCTTTTGTTTGCAGCCCTAATATTTATGGTTGTAGTAATCTATGTTCTTTGTTCAACGCTAAAATTGATGTCAAGCGTTCGAAAATAGGTGTGTGTTTCTGACTTTTCATTTTTATAAACAACAAGAAAATGAATATCAGTACAGTCCCCATTGGGTTTGACTCTGCGATTAAGATCACCTCCGATAATATATTTTTTACAACCAAAGATGGAGCTATAACCTACGTAAATCCTGCTTTTGAGACCATAACAGGATATACTTCTGAGGAGGTATTAGGGAAGAATCCACGATTCCTTCAGTCAGGCAGGGCTACTAAAGATTACTACCGAGGTATGTGGGAGACGATCCTAGCCAAGAAACCCTTTCGCGCAGTAGTTTGTAACAAAAAAAAGAACGGAGAGATCTATTTCGAAGAAAAGACTATTACTCCGGTATGTGATGATACCGGGGAGATCACTCATTTTGTCTCATCCGGTAAGGATATCACCGAACGAATCAGGTATGAGGAGCAGCTTAAGCAATTGGTGGAGGATCTTGAAAGAGCCAACAAGGAATTGGAAATGTTGACCAGGGTTGCAGCTCATGATCTCAAAAACCCTTTGAATGGAATCAAAGGCGTGCTTGACCTGAGTCTTGCAAAATATTCCGCTCAAATGGATGAAGAATTTATAACCCTGTTTCATTTAGCACAAAAGGAAGCCAACTACATGAATGCACTTATCGTTGACCTCCTGGAGTATTTCAGGGTGGGGAACAACCAGGAGGAGGCTGAAACGATTAACTTAAATGATTTGCTGGATGAAATTGCAAAGCGCTATACCAGCAGGATTAAGATCAAATTCATTTTATCCGAACGGTTTCCAACTGTGCTTTTCAATAAGACGCACCTTAGAGAGGTTTTTGAAAACCTGATTGGGAATGCCGTAAAATTCATGGACAAACCGGATGGAGTAATAAAGATTGGGTGGGACAAGAAAGGGAATGAATGGATGTTCTTTGTAGAGGATAACGGAATGGGGATAGAAGAACGCTATTTTGAAAAAATATTTGACGTCTTTGTGAAGGCCCACCACCGGAAAGATGTGGAAAGTACAGGAGTGGGCCTTTCCATAGTGAGGAAAATTGTCGAGAAGGCTCGTGGCAGGATCTGGGTGGAGAGCCGAATAGGTTTTGGTAGTACCCTTTACTTTACAATTCCATTTCAGACGGCTAATCCATGAATGCATAAAATAACAATTGTCAATAACCGCGGATAATTGAATCTTCTTCAGATAATAAACAAAGCCACTGCCGCAAATGCCATCAGCAATAAGGCAAACCAGCCCAGCACATTGGAAAGCCGGGTATTGGTATGTTCCCCCATAATCTTCTTATTGTTGCAGATATGCAGGATCATACCTATCAACACAGGTGCGGTAATACCATAGGCAACAGCAGTGAAGAGAAGAGCTTTGATGGGATTTATGTTCAGAAGGTTTATCAGGAAGCCGATAATAATTGAAACTGCTATAATTAAATAAAAGCCTTTGGCTTCACTCCACTTTTTATTCAGACCTTCTTTCCAACCCAGAGTTTCTGAAAGGATATAAGATGCTGAACCTGCCAGTACGGGAATAGCCAGAAAACCTGTTCCGATCACTCCAATTGCAAAAAGAAGATACGCTGAATTTCCTGCCAGAGGTTTTAAGGCAGATGCCGCTTCCTGCACAGTATTGATATTGGTGACTCCGTTTCTGAAAAGAACACTTCCAGTGGTAAGGATAATAAAGTACATCACAATGTTTGAAAAAAACATGCCGACATTCACATCAACCTTCATTTCACTAAGGTCTTTGGAGCCTACCATGATAGTTCTTTTCTTACTTTCCTGATCCTCCTTTTCCATGGAAGCCTGCCAGAAAAAGAGATAGGGAGAAATAGTGGTTCCAAGAATCCCAACCAGGATGGTGAGGTATGTTTTTGAAAAGTGGATTTGAGGAATGACGGAGGCTTTCGCCACTTCCCACCAGTCGTTCTTGACCAGAAAAGGCACGATTGCATAAAGCAGCAGAGTCAGGCAAAGCCATTTGAGAACAGCGGCAATTTTTCGATAAGGAAAATAAATAAGGCTGACGATCAGAAAGAATACCAGCAAAAGAGCAAATACAATAGCGGGTACAGAAGGAACTAGCAGATTGGCAACAGCACCCATTCCTGCAATATCTGCCCCGATGTTAAGGATAATAGCAGGGAGGGAAATAAGGACCATGACATACAGCAGGGGTTTCGAATAGTGCTTCTTTAAGGTATAGGTAAGGCCATTGGAAGTAACCAAACCAATTCTGGCGCACATACCCTGAATAGCTGCCATCAATGGAAAGGTGATCAGAGCAGTCCAAAGTGTAGACAGGCCAAAAGCCGCTCCAGCCTGAGAATATGTGGCGATACCAGAAGGATCGTCATCACTGGCCCCGGTAACTAATCCTGGACCGAGTGATTTCCAGAACCTAGTGAAACTCCACACTTTTTTCTCCTTACTTTTTATGACCGCCATTATTCGTGGAGGGCCAGTATAGGAGTATGAGAATGAAAAGCCATCCGTTTGGTGCTGCTCGCATTGAAGATTCTCGACAGCAGAGAATGCCTCTTTGGAATCATGATGAGGAGATCCACTTTGTGATTTTCATCAAATTCAATAAGCCCTGTTACGATATCACTGTTCTTAGGAAAATGAAGGGTATGTTCTATACTTTCAAGGGCCTGCTCAAGCTTGATTCCGCTTACAGCCTTGGAGATATTCACTTTTTCTTTCGGAGATTCTACATCAATAATAAAGAGCTTGGATTTAAACAAGGCAGTAACCGCTTTAAGTTCTGCCACAATTTTGGGACTGATCTCACTCTGATAGTCGTAAGCAAGGCCAACCTTAGTCAGTGGACGGAACTTCGCACCTTCCGGAACAATCAGCAAAGGCACCTTTACTTCATTCAACACTCCGGTAGTAACACTACCCAGGAGAGCTTGGGAAATCTTTCCTGCTCCGGATATTCCCATAATCACAAAATCAATTTGTTTGTCCTTCACCAGTGCTGCAATTTCTTCGACTGCAAAACCGGGACTTGCAATGCAATCTATAGTAATATCGTTACCCAATTTTTTTCTCAATTGTGCACGGTAAGAATGGAGGCGATCGATATTCTCCTTTTCCAGCTGCTCTAAGGAAACGATCATCATTGGCATTTCTGTGGTCGGAATTGGGATGTGATAGGCGTGATAAAGGAGCAATGAAGCTTTCATCACCTTTGCAAGGGACCATGCATACTCCGCAGCGTTATTAGATGAGTCAGAGAAATCAGTAGGGACAAGGATTTGAGGGCTCTTCATGATACTATATTTTAGGATAGGAAATGTCGTATAAATCGTATGATGGACCAAAGGTAATCAACTGAAACGACTCCCCACGAAGAAGGCATAATCAACAAAATAACAAGGAGGAGCATTCTTGGAAATACATGCTTCATATCCCACAGGGGTTCAAGCATAGAGAGCGATGCAACCACTATAAGGAGGTCTATTCCTAAAAAATAGAGGGCATAATACTTCATGAAGCCGAGAATCAGCAGAAATCCTCCGATGAGTTCGACAATGGATGTAAAGTATGCTGCAAAAACAAGGGGAAACCTGGGGAGATGCTTCAATCTCACCGGGTATTCAAAATTATTAATGACACTGGGAATTCCAAGGTTGAAAACCTTATCATAACCCTGAGAGAAGAAGATAATCCCCAGAGAAATCCGGGTAAATGCTTCTGCGGCAATATAAGAATGTGTGGCTATCATGATAATATGGTTTGTTCCCAGGTAATCAGCTTCGGTGTCAATATATTTTCTTCCAGGTAAAACTGTTTGTGAAGATCATCTTCCAGTGCGAATAATTCATTTAAACACAATTTATGAGTAGGCGAACTCATCGGATCCAGAAAATAATCATGACTCAGCCGGCGTATCTCAGAGAGAATTCGTTCAATCTTTTTATGATCCTTGTTCATTTCTTCCAAAGGCTTATCAATGATACTTACAGATAAATTCTTCTTGGCGCGCTCAGTCTCCTCAGATATAATCAGTTGTTGAACTAAAGGAAAAAGAATTTCCTCCTCCTTATTGAAATGTTGCTCAAGTTCGTCATGCAATTCATGAAAGAGCTTGATGATTGCTCTCAGCTCGGGGCCTGAATTAACATCCACATTCAGAGCTGTTTTCAGATGGTCTGAGATCTTCCCAAATTCTTCCCTTACATATTTATGGTGCCTTTTAGCAATGTAATCACAAAGCTCAGAAGGGCTCATTTCCTTAAAGTTAACAGGATTATAATTTAACATCGCTATTTTTATTTACTATTTACTAATTCCGTTTCTTAATCGTCCTCAGACGCGTTTATTATGTTTTTCATAAAAAACAGGATCACCATTAATGGTTGCAATATCCGTTTTAAATTTATCCAATAATTCTTTTTCCTGAATGGTAACCGGTGGGTAGGCTCTGGCCACCTTTTCCATCACCCGGATGAATGTTTGCTTTAGTTCCGGGCTCAGATAATGGCTGTTTAGACGAATCTCATTCATGGCCCAATGGTAGGAAGTTTCCGTATCAATATGCTCCTTGTCCATAATCTGAAATATGATATCGCTGAGGTCGAAGTCATAGTTTCCCAAACGAAGTTCGGCGGCCACAATGCTATGAAAACGTTTTTTTTCCGATTCCTGTACTTTTCCATCTGCCCGGGCTATCGAATAGGCCAATTCACCGAGGGCGTAATGTAGGTTTTGAAGAGGGTTCATATCAGACATTTTTATGGTATTAGTTGATTACAAGACAAATCTAATTCGCCTATTGTTTTCCTGGAATGACCTATATCCAGAGATTAACTGATATTCATCATGTTTACCAAGGATCCATTCCCTAATTTTGGTATCGCAAGAATTCTTAACATTTGTTTAATTTAAAGAGGAGCCAATCATAATTAACAACTTGAATATGCACAAAAAAATCCTCTTAATCGAAGATAACACGGAACTTCGGGAAAATACGACTGAAATGCTTGAACTTGCCAGATATAAGGTAAGGGCTGCTTCAAATGGAAAAGAAGGTATGGAAATGGTTTCTGCGGAAATGCCTGATTTAATTATTTGTGATATCATGATGCCTCATCTGGATGGCTATGGCGTATTGCATATGCTTGGCAAAAACCCTGAAACTTCCAATATCCCCTTTATATTCCTTACCGCCAAAACCGAAAGGAATGATTTCAGAAAAGGAATGGAAATGGGAGCCGATGATTATATCACCAAACCTTTCGACGATATGGAACTGCTAAATGCTATTGACAGCAGACTGAAAAAGGCTGATAATCTCAAGAAGAAATTCGAAAGAAGTCTGGAAGGGCTTCAGGACTTTATGAATGAAACAGGAGGGTTGGATACCCTTAAAAAACTTTCTGAAGACCGGGATATTCATCACTACCGCAAGAAAGAATCAATATATAGCTCAGGAGGATACCCTAAAGGAATTTATTTCGTTATTAAAGGAAAGGTGAAAACCTTTAAAACAAATGAATTCGGGAAAGAATTCATCAATGGTCTTTATAAGGAAGGTGAATTTTTCGGTCACTTATCCTTGCTTGAAGAAAGCAAATACACAGAGGAGGCGATGACTTTGGAAGACTCTGAAATCTGCATGATTCCGAAAGATAATTTTTTCTCCCTGATTTATAAAAGTGCTGATGTTTCAAAGAAATTTATCAAGATGCTTTCCAATGATTTAATTGACAAAGAAGACCAACTCCTCAAACTTGCCTACAATTCCGTTCGTAAACGGGTGGCGGAAGCGCTTGTCACACTTTACAACAGGTACAAGAAAGATGGAGAAGCTAATTTCAGTATCAGCATCTCGAGAGAAGATTTGGCAAACCTGGCCGGAACAGCGCCTGAAACAGCCATCAGGATGTTAAGCGACTTGAAAGATGAAAAGCTTATCGAGATTAAAGGCCGGCTTATAAGTGTACTCGACTACGACAAACTTTCATGTGTAAAGAATTAACCCCTGCCTGATTAAAATCATCCCCTTTTCAACACAGGTCATTTCCTTTCGCAACATTTCAGGATATTTTTGTGTGATAAATATCGAAGATGAAAATTCGATTTTAAATGCAAATTCTAATTTCCATGAAAATCATAATCAATGACCATCGCAAAATTCATGCATTACAGGAAGAATTCAATAATTTGTTTCCTTATCTGAAAATTGAATTTTTGGGAAAAGCTTCGGGTGCAATGGCTTCTCCCTCCCCCAAATCCGTAGCCAGCAATAGTCAAAAGCTTGGGGAGGTAAGAATAATGCATAATAAAGGTACTGTTACCATATCTCCTGAAATGAGCAGTTCAGAACTTGAACAGGATTTCAGAGATGTTTTCGGCTTAAACGTAAGATTCTATCGCAAATCAGGAAAGGAATGGTTAAGTATTACCACCACTGATAAATGGAGCCTTGAACAACAGAATAAAGAAGGAATGAGTCTTTCAAAGCTTTAATAAATTAGCATTTCTTCCCATAAATCGGCCTGCCTGTCGATCACAATTTCCTGCCGAAATCTTACAAGGTCTGCGCTTGAATTCCGAAATTATTTTTTGGATGAAAGGCCATTTTATACAGTCAAAAGCCTAATTTATGTGCCTAAAAACTTTAGTTAGTAGTTATTTTTAGTATATTAGTCGAATATTTAATAATATTTGTCGACAATAAAATACTTTTGGTCGAATGTTATCAAATTATCCTGTCTGGTTTCGGGAATTTTTCGGAAATTTAAAGCCAAGAACCACACTGCAGAACTCACTACTAATCAATAATATAAGGCTTAGGGAATCCTATAATATTGATCTGATTACAAATATAATTATTGTTTTTGAGGTTTATTTTAAGAAAAGTATATCTATTCTTGAAATCTTCCGTACAAAAGAGTAATTCCATCGTCCAATCTGTTATTTGGCCGGATTAATTTGATTCGTGTATTGCGAATTGGATACGCTTTACAATGTTATGATTTAACCTTTGATAATCATTAACACAACGATGAATAAAAAACTACTCTCCTTACTTTTCTTCTTCCTTCTTGTCGCCTTTTCTTATGCACAAGAAAGAAACCCGATTGGTCCTACCTCGAATCAGGTTGACTATCATTTTTATGCAGGTGATAGTCTGAACGGATTTGATTTCGCCGCGGCACAAGCAGAATTGAATACAATGAACTTCCGTGGCTCTATGGCGGAGTCGGAGAAGAAGCATTACATGTTTCATCTTCAGTCGCATTACGTGAAGGACAAATACCATATTCCCGATAATATCATTCCTCCTAAACGCGATAAAGCCAAGCACATCAAAGATCTGGAGGCTGAGGTAAAAGCTCAAAGAGCTGCACATGTGAACCCACACCCTCTTGCTGGTTGTAATAATGCTGACTTTGAAACCGGTGATTACACCGGTTGGACTGGTGCCTATGGTTTTAATGCAGGTGCTATTCCGAACGGCCTGAGTATGTTTGTTAATTCCTGGACAATATACAGCCCAAGCGGAGCCAATGCCTCTGTAGGATCCTGTAATGCCCATACCATTGTCAGCGGAGGCAGTGACCCCTATTCAGGCTTACCCATGGTTGATCCGGGTGGTGGAAACTATGCCTGCAGACTTGGAGGCTATAATTTCAATCTTGAAGGAGGCTCGTGTGGTGGGGGGTATATTGATCCGAATATAGCTTATTCTCCAACGCCCCCGTACTGGATTTATCCTCCATATTCCTATGCACAAACCTCCACTACCGCTAGTCAAGGCGGAGGCTTTTACGCCGGAGCAGAGTTACTCGAACAACAGTTCACTGTGGATGCCACCAACGCCCTTTACACCTATAACTATGCAGTTATTCTGCAGGATGGAGGCCATCCCTTAGGTGATATGCCTTATTTCGAGGTGGACGTTTTCGACGGAGCAGGTCATGTCATCCCTTGTCTTCAATATTATCAGGAGTGTACTTCAGGATCACCGCCTTCTGGATATTCCACAGTAGCCGCAGGTGTTTATTCTTCCGGCTGGCAGTCAAACACTTTAGACTTGTCGGGGTTTGCAGGTCAGACGATCTCTATCTATTTTTCGGCTGCAGGCTGCAGTCACGGTGGTCACTTCGGTTACGCTTATATCGATGGATCCTGCGGACCTAAACAACTTAATGTTTCTACGCCCGCAGCTTGTATTGGTTCCACAATGACTGTTACGGCTCCTCCAAGCCCGACCGGTACAACCTTTTCATGGACCGGCCCCGGAATTGTAGGATCGACTACCGGCTCTGTAATCACTATCAACGCAAGTGGTACCTATACGGTTACCGTTACTCCCGGAAATGGTTGTAGCTATACCGTCAGCACGCTGGCTACATTTGCTGTACCCGCAACCATAACACCAAGCTCTTCTAATGTTACATGCGTTGGTTCCGGCAATGGAACAGCTACAGCTTCTGCTTCTGGTGGAAACGCCCCTTATACCTATAATTGGACTGGGGCTGGATATGGAGGAGGCGGGCAAGGCTCCGCAACCGCAACAGGACTTGGCTCCGGCACTTATACTTGTACGGTAACTACAGCAAACGGCTGCTCCGCTTCGCATACGTATACAATTTCGAATCCCTCTGCATTATCGATTACTCCAACACAAGCCAATGTAAATTGTAACGGTTCTGCCAATGGAACAGCAACAGCAACAGCCTCCGGTGGAACGGGTGCTATAACGTATACCTGGGCTCCCGCTCCGGGTGGTGGTCAGGGAACCAACACCGCAACAGGATTAGCAGGAGCTACCACCTATACTTGTACGATTCATGATGCAAATGGATGTCCAAAGGCCCAAACCTTTGCTATCACACAACCATCCGCCTTATCTATTGTACCTACTCAGGCTAACGTAAGTTGTTTTGGGGGCAGTAATGCAACCGCCACTGCAACTTCTTCAGGCGGTACCGGTGCAATCACTTACACCTGGGCACCTGTACCCGGAGGAGGACAAGGAACCAACACAGCGACCGGACTTTCCGGACCCGCAACCTATACCTGTACCATTCACGATGCGAATGGCTGCCCTAAAGCACAAACCTTTGCCATCACTCAGCCCGGTACATCACCTTCTATCACTCCTACCCAGGCAAATGTGAATTGTAATGGCTCCAATAATGGAACCGCTACGGCAACTGCTTCCGGTGGTACTGCAGGATATACTTATACCTGGGCTCCGGCTCCGGGTGGTGGACAAGGCACAGCCACTGCTACTGGCTTGGTAGGTGCAACTACTTATACCTGTACTGTTCATGACGCAAACAACTGTCCGGTTGCACAAACTTTTGCAATTACACAACCAAGTGCCTTAGCAATCGCTCCCTCTCAAAATAATGTGACCTGTAACGGAAACAACAACGGTACAGCCACTGCAAGCGCATCTGGCGGTACTGGTGCTATTACCTATACCTGGGCTCCTGCACCGGGTGGTGGACAAGGAACTAATTCCGCCAACGGTCTTGTTGGAGGAACAACCTATACCTGCACAATTCATGATGCAAATGGTTGTCCTCTCTCTCACACTTTTAACATTGTCCAGCCAGGGCCTTTAACTACCACTGCCACCCAGCTGAATGAATCTTGTAGCGGTAACAGCACAGCCAGCGCGACCGTTACTCCTTCAGGAGGTACACCTGCGTATATATATGTGTGGACCCCTTCAGGTGGAAACTCTGCAACAGCAAGTAACCTGAGTGCAGGGACCTATACTTGTACAGTAACAGATTCACACAATTGCCCGCATCCTCAGGTAATAAATATTACTCAGCCACCTGTTATTTCAATCACCCCTTCTTCCACAACCACCGGATGTGGAATTTCAACCGGTACAGCCAATGCGGTTGTCTCTGGCGGGACCGGTGCTTTCACCTATACCTGGGCACCGGCACCGGGAGGAGGACAGGGAACCAGTACTGCAACAGGACTTGGAGGAGGAACATATACATTGACCGTGCATGATGCGAATGCTTGTCCTCAAACATCCTTTTATACCATAACATCAGCTGGAGGACCCTCTGTATCTATTGCTTCTCAGGCTCCTGCAAAATGTAGTGCATCTTGCGATGGAAGTGCTACTGTAGCACCTAGCGGTGGTACTGGTGCGTATACCTATTCCTGGTCACCTTCAGGCGGAACAGGAATCTCCGCTTCAGGACTTTGTGCGAATACCACTTATGTTTGTACCATAACCGATGCCAATAATTGTGTTACCTCTCAGAATGTAACCATCGGAGCCCCTGTAGCTTTAAGCGCTAATCCAACTCAAACCAGTGCACTTTGTACCGGTGGTTCCAGTGGAACAGCTTCTGTTACGGTATCGGGTGGCACAACGGGCTATACTTACGCCTGGACCGGTGGTGTAATCGGAGGAGGACAAACTGCTTCTACCGCAACCGGACTGGCCGCAGGAACTTATACCTGTAACATTACCGATGCAAACGGTTGTACCACTTCCGCCTCAATTGCTGTAACTGAACCGGCGAGTGCTCTTTCACTTACCCCTTCATCTACCAATACAGGTTGTGGAATTGCCACTGGTACTGCAACAGTTACTGCTTCCGGCGGAACAGGTGCTGATACCTATACATGGTCTCCTGCACCTGGAGGTGGACAAGGAACGCCAACAGCCACGGGTCTTGCTTCAGGTGCATACACCGTAACTGTTAATGATGCAAATAATTGTGCTCAGTCTACCACTTATAATATTGTCTCTGCTGGCGGACCTTCAGCAAGTATCGCTTCTCAAGCTCCTGCACTGTGTAACGCTTCCTGTGACGGATCGGCCACAGTTGCCGCAAGCGGAGGAGCCGGCACTTATACCTATTCTTGGTCACCCATTGGAGGAACTGCTGCAACGGCAACCGCACTTTGCGCAAACACCAGCTATACCTGCTTCGTGACAGATAATAATAATTGTGTAACAAGCCAGGTAGTAACGATCGCTGCGCCTGCTGTACTAAGCGCTGCGCCTTCACAAACCAGTGTTAATTGTAAAGGTGGTTCCTCAGGAACAGCTAGCGTAGCTGTATCCGGAGGCACTATAGGATATACTTATAACTGGACCGGCGGGGTTATTGGCGGAGGACAAACCGCCGTGACTGCCACAGGTCTTGCGGCTGGCACCTATACTTGTAACATCACTGATGCGAACGGTTGTACGACCTCCAGCACGGTTTCTGTAACTCAACCTATATCTTCGCTTTCCATGGTACCTGCAAGTACTCAAACGGGTTGTGGTACCTCTACCGGTACTGCTTCCGTCACTGCAAGTGGTGGAACCGGTGCTGACACTTATAACTGGACACCTGCTCCAGGTGGTGGACAAGGAACCAATTCGGTGACTGGTCTGGCTGCGGGAAGTTATACGGTTACTGTTCAGGATGCTAATGGCTGTACCCTTGACTCTCTCATTTCAATTAGTTCTGCCGGTGCGCCTAGTGTGAGTATTGCTTCTAATAACGCGGCTCTTTGTAACGCATCCTGCAACGGATCTGCTACAGTTAACGCTACCGGTGGCACTGCACCTTTTGCTTACAGCTGGTCTGGAGGCGGTGGTAATGCTGCTACAGCTTCGTCTCTTTGTGCCGGAACTTATGTCTGCACTGTAACGGATGCCAGCAACTGCGTCTCCACTCAATCTGTAATCATTGCTCAGCCTGCCGTACTCTCAATCACTTCGGCTCAGGCAAATGCCCTTTGTAACGGTGGAAATACAGGATCTGCCACAGCTACAGTCGCCGGTGGAACTTCAGCTTATACCTATAGCTGGACACCATCCGGTGGAAGTGCTCAGACTGCAAGCGGTCTTGCAGCAGGTACTTATACCTGTAATGTTACAGATGCAAATGGTTGTACGACCTCACACATCTATACCATCACTCAGCCTACCCCCCTCGCTATTGTTTCTTCTCAAACAAATGCAAGTTGTAACGGCAGCTCCAATGGCAGTGGAACTGCAACTGTAAGCGGTGGTACAGCAATCTATACCTATAACTGGACCCCATCAGGAGGTTCAGGGGCAACCGCAAGCGGGCTTAGTGCTGGCAACTATACTTGCACGGTAACTGACCAGAATGGATGTACCCTTCCTCAGGTATTTACCGTTACCCAGCCTGCTGTTCTTGCTGTAACAGCTGCACCTACGGCAGCAACATGTGGTCAAGCTGACGGTTCGGCTTCTGCCACCCCTAGCGGAGGAACTTCCGGTTATACCTGGAGCTGGTTACCTTCCGGAGGAAATACAGCGAATGCTACCACGCTTACACCCGGAGTCTATACCTGCAACGTCATTGATGCTCACGGCTGTACTGCATCTGTAACAACAACTATATTGAACACCGGAAATAAACCAGTGCCTACCATCTCTACAAATGGAGGAAACACCAACTTCTGTGCAGGCACCAATGTTATCCTGTCGGCCGGTGGAGGAGGAACTTACTCCTGGAGCACAGGCTCAACCAGCGACTCGATTACAGTTAATACGGCCGGAGTGTATGTGGTTTATGTAACCAATGCATGCGGCACAGATTCTACCACCATCGCTATGTCGGTATTACCGAAGCCCTCCCCTACTATTACCGGTCAGAGTGGTATGTGTAACGGAGATTCTGTTCAGTTAACTGCAAATGGAGGAGGCCCATATCTGTGGAGTACCGGATCGAGCAATGCCTCCATCTGGGTTCATTCTACAGGCAACTATTCGGTAAGCGCAACTAACGGATGCGGAACCACAGCCAGTGCCAACTTCCCCGTAACCGTCAACACGGTGAACGCAAACTTTATTCCGAGCACCCTTAGCGGAACTCCCCCACTCTATGTTGGATTTACAGATTCCAGTTCTGCCACTGCAACTACCTGGAGCTGGAATTACGGAGACGGAAACACTGCAAACGGACAGAACGGAGCGAATGATCTCTATACCGTTCCGGGAACTTATACCGTACTTCTTACAGTCACCAATGCTAGTGGCTGTACCAGTACCCATAGTGTAGTCATTGATGTATCAGAGATCAAATCTTTCATATCTGCACCTAACATTTTTACACCTAACGGAGACGGAATCAATGACGACTGGCACGTGAATTATGCCGGCATTGATTACTTTGATTGCAAAATATACGACCGTTGGGGAGTAGCCATGGCTCAGCTCATAGCACCTGGTGTAGCATGGGACGGACACACCATGGCTGGTGAGGTTTGCTCCAATGGCACCTACTTCTATGTGATTCATGCTAAGGGAGACGATGGAGTGGTGTATGATATGCAAGGATTTATCACACTCGTTCGGACCCAATAAAAAAATATTTCCTGAATACAAAAAAAGGACCCTCACGGGTCCTTTTTTATATAAGTTTGATCCTGTTGATCCTAGTTCTCATCTCCTTTCTTCCCCATTTGATCTCATTTGAGGTTTCCCAATCGGCCCTTAACTTTTCCCTTATTGCATTTTCGTATCTTTGACCGCCTAAATTTTACTATTCCGATCTAACTATGAAATTGATACGCTTCCTTGCTTTCAGCTTTTTTTTATTAGGTCCTTTACTACTCAGTGCTCAACAGAAATTTACTATCAGCGGAATAGTCAAAGATTCTGCAACCGGGGAAACAGTAATCGGAGCAAGCATTGCAATCCCGGAAGCGAAAACAGGTACAACAACGAATGCTTATGGCTTTTTTTCCATCACCCTTCCACAGGGAAAATATAATATTGAGATCAGTTTTGTAGGACGGAGACCTAAGACATTTAGTATTGATCTGCAGAAAAACGAAAAGCTTACGGTTGAATTGAGTGATGAAAGTGTAGCCCTTCAAGGTGTGGAGATCCTGGCAACGAAAAGAGATAACAATGTTACCTCCACAACAATGAGTACAGATCACCTGGATATGCAAACCATCAAAGCTATTCCAGTGCTATTTGGCGAGACCGATATTCTGAAAACAATCACTCTGCTTCCAGGGGTAATGTCGGCAGGTGAAGGGAATACCGGCTTTTATGTGCGTGGAGGAGGTTCTGACCAAAACCTGATTCTGCTTGATGATGCAACCGTTTATAATGCCTCACACCTTCTTGGGTTCTTTTCAGTTTTTAATGCGGATGCCGTTAAAGACATGAACCTCATAAAAGGTGGAATTCCTGCGGATTATGGTGGCAGGCTTGCTTCTGTCCTCGATGTCCATATGAATGAAGGCAACGAAAAAAAGTACACCGTAAAAGGAGGGATCGGACTTATCGCTTCCAGACTAACCATTGAAGGACCTATTGTCAAAGATCGGGGATCATTTCTTATTTCAGGACGCAGGACTTATGCGGATGTGTTCCTCCATCTTTTTGGCAGCTCCGCAGCTATTCGATCTTCATCCTTATACTTTTATGACCTTAATGTAAAAGCGAATTATAAAGTAACGGAGAAAGACAGGCTCTTTCTTTCAGGCTATTTCGGGAGAGATGTGTTCGGAGCTTCCGGACTTTTCGGTATCAACTGGGGGAATGCAACAGGTACCCTTCGCTGGAACCATATCTTTAACGACAAGTTATTCCTAAACACCTCTGCCATCGTCAGTGATTATCAATACACGATTAACATAACGGCAGGCTCGAGCAATTTTGCGATCAACTCTGGCGTAAGGGATTACTCTCTGAAAGAAGCGTTCGAATATTATCCGAACGATAAAAATAAAATCAAATTCGGACTTCAGTCAATCTACCATGTTTTCACCCCTGGTACACTCTCGACCAACGGCACCAGATTGATCAACGACTTAAATATTGATCAGAAATATGCTCTTGAAGATGCGGTCTATGTTTCTGATGAGATTACCATCACCCCGAAACTTACCATTGTTGCAGGACTCCGTTATGTCCTCTACGATCAGCTCGGGCCTGGGAAAGTATTTCACTATGACAGCACCGGGGCTATAACCGACACTACTGTTTACAAAAAACCAACGGTTATTCAACAATACGGAAGTCTTGAACCACGGATTTCAGCGAGGTATGTTCTGAACAAAGTCAGTTCCTTAAAGGCCTCCTATACCCGTACCAGTCAGTTTATCCAGCTTCTGTCTAATACTACCGCGTCAACTCCAACCGATCTCTGGGTTCCTTCTAGTAACGTCATTAAGCCACAGCTCTGTGATCAATATGCCTTAGGCTATTTCCGGAACCTTAAAGACAACATGTTTGAAACTTCCGTTGAAGTCTATTATAAAGACATGCAGAACCAGATTGATTATAAACCCGGAGCTAATATTGTACTTAATCCTGTGGTGGAATCTCAGCTTTATTTTGGAAAAGGAAGATCCTATGGAGCTGAATTTCTGATTCGCAAGAATGTCGGAAAGTTTACCGGATGGGTGGCTTACACCTTATCTCGCACGGAACGTCAATTCCAGTATATCAATAACGACTCCTGGTATCCCGCAAAACAAGACCGTACCCATGACATATCCACAGTACTGATGTATAATGCCGGTAAAAAATGGAGCTTTGGAGCCGTATGGGTTTATGCAACCGGTAATGCGGTTACTTTTCCTGTTGCCCAATATCAGTTCCAGGGCCATACCGTTTCTTATTATAGTGACCGGAATGGATATCGTATGCCGGCATATCACAGACTTGACCTCTCCGCCACCTGGAAGCGGCCCAAGAGAAAACATTTTGAAGGAGAGTGGGACTTTTCAGTCTACAATGTCTATGACCGGCACAATGCTTATTCCATCCAGTTCCAACAGGATCCTAACAACCCTGCACAAACACAAGCCGTGAAGACCTGGCTTTTCGGAGTTATACCTTCTGTCACTTATAATTTTAAGTTCTAATAATGAAAAAGCTCATTCCACTATTCATCTTGATCTGCGGCCTTTTTTCCTGCCAGGAAGTGATAACCATCGATCTGAATTCAGTCTCCCCAAAGGTGGTCATTGAAGGGCATGTAGATAATTATCCAGGCCCCTATCTTATAAAACTGAGCACTACAACGAATTATTTCGGTGCAGCAGGGTTTAATCCTCTCTCCGGAGCCACAGTCATCATCTCTGACAATGCTGGTCATGCGGAAACCCTTCATGAAAGCTCTCCCGGGAATTACATGACATCAACGCTTGTCGGCACAATCGGTAATACCTATACCCTGAGTGTGACTTCCTCGGGAAAAGTCTATACTTCCATCTCCACTATGCCTGATACCGTGTCAATTGATTCTATCAGTTCTGCTTACCGACCTGGCACCCCGAGAAATGGAAACATCGGAAGCTATTCGGTAACACTCTCCTTTACTGATCCAACGGCCTTGGGAAATTATTACGGTTTTCGTCTTTACCGAAATGGAATCCTGCTTAACGACCTCGTCGATAACAGGGTAATCAGCGATAAGCTTATAAACGGGAACGCTCAGCATGTACGGTTACGAAATTCTGAAATGCTCTTCGGCGATAGTGTGAGGGTGGACCTGGTTTGTTTTGATAAAAATTCTTATGATTTCTATAATACCTTGCAAGGAACACTTACCGCCGGTGGTCCGTTTTCAGCTCCTTCGGCCAATCCTGTGACGAATATTAGCAATGGGGGACTGGGATCCTTCGGAGCTTATGCTTATCGAAAGAGAACCATCCAGCTTCCTTAAGAACTGCAAAGTAAAGAGTGGTTATAACTCTACCAGATTTTTAGAGAGCAGCTTATTTTTTACTTTTTCTTTTATTATTTCCTGGACAGGCCTGGACTCAATTTTACTCTCTAGCCAGGAAATGATGTCGAAGTAAACAAAGGCCTTCCTGTTAAAAGGGTCTTCCTGAAGCTTGACCAGAGAATTCTTAAGTTTTATGAATTCAGTCCGAATGCCTTTCTCATTCATCCCTCCTGATAATTTTCTGATAAAACCAAGAATGATTTTTTGATAAAGCCCCAGGTTTCCGTTTTTAGCAAGAAACCTGTAGGTCGATTTGATCTGATATTCCAAAAGATCATAGTTCTTTAGCTCATAGTGACTGATCAGTGAAAGTATCCGGGCAAAAGAACTGATATCAACCCTTACGTCATCCTCCTGGAAATTGATTATTTTGTTCAACCAGAAAATGGCCCGTTTGTATTCCCCTGCTCCAAAATACAGGCATGCTATTTTATAATAGAAGATCAGGAGATAATGCTTATCCAGTTTTGGAATTAATGCATTAAGCTCGTGTTCAAGACGAGTGACGATGCGGGTTCCGGAAGTAAACTCCCCAAGCATAAAATGTCTGTTTATTTCATGAACATAAATCGTTCGGAACATGACCAGATTAATGTTTTCCGTCAGATTAATACTCTTATCCCTCTTTAGAGCAACGAGCTTTTTCAAAGTGGCGCTGAATTCATCATAAAGCATCAGTTTGTTCTGTGCCATAAGCAGGTAATTCAAGCTTCGTATATAACTCTCCAGATTATTTCTGATTTTTTGCTGGTCCGCTTCAAAAAGTCCGACCCATCGAAGAGCATAAACCCTGACATTCTGAAAATCTTGAATAAAATAATAATACTGGGTATAGCAACAGTATAGATAGACTTTCTCATAAAAAGAAAGCTTGGCTTCGTCATATTCTGGCATATAACGGATGAATATTTTCTTGACCTTTTTGAGGTCACTCTCTCCACGAATGAATCCCATTTTCACATAGAATGAATTCAAACGCAAGGAAAGATTTGCAAAAATATTGATGTTCCGGATGCTCTTCGAAAGAGCTCGCGTTTCCGCCACCACCGCTTTCACCCGATCTTCATTATTCGCAGAAACCGTTTGATTTAAAACAGTCCGTTCAAGCTCCAGAATATCGAGATGCAGTACATCTCTGTCGGTGAGAACTGCGAGTTTCTTTGCTTTATCGAGCATTGCAATGCACTGTTTATACAGACATTTATTATAAAGCAACTGCGCACTATCAATAAGATTCCTGATTTCCACTTCAACACAATCCGAAGTATTAATCATTTTAACGGACAAGAGGATTTGTTTATAGAGATGTACCTTAAGATTTGGGATCTGCCTTGGATTAAGTTTCGAATCCTTTTTTAATGCCGCTTCATCATACCTCTTCTGTGCATGGATCAGATCAAAAAGATGAATGAATTTTTTTCCTTCTTCACTGCTGACTCTGGATGCGTATATCTTAAAATGTCTCTTTTCGCTTTTGGTTAGCGAATGAATCAATTGAAACAAATCATCAGAAGTTGTTTTAGACATCGTAATGTATAGTGTTAATAGACTTTTTACACCCATCCAAATGAGGATATTTCGGTTTGGGCATCGTATTTAAGTTCAATTTAAGTTTTTAATACGATATTTCATAGAACTACATTTACATAACAAATGTATTTAAATCATGGACAACCGTGTATTCATTTTTGACACAACCCTCCGAGACGGGGAGCAAGTTCCGGGTTCACAGCTCAATACCACGGAAAAGATACAAATTGCTCTGGGGCTTGAAAGACTGGGAGTGGATATTATCGAAGCGGGGTTCCCGGTTTCAAGCCCTGGTGATTTCCGTTCCGTGGTAGAAATATCAAAAGCTGTCCGTGCCCCTATCATTTGTGCCCTTACCAGAGCTCAGAAAGCAGATATCGATTGTGCCGCAGAATCTCTAAGGTACGCTGCCCGAAAGAGGATTCATACCGGAATCGGGAGTTCTGACATCCATATTGCCCATAAGTTCAGAAGTACCCGTGATAAAGTGCTGGAACAAGGGGTGTCAGCAGTTTTGTATGCCAAAAAGTTTTGCGAGGATGTAGAGTTCTACGCTGAGGATGCTGGTAGAGCAGATAAAGTTTTTCTTTCCAGAATGGTTAGCGAGGTAATCAAGGCCGGAGCTACTGTTATCAATATACCCGATACCACTGGCTATTGTCTTCCCGAGGAGTATGGAGCTCTGATTGCTTATCTTATGGAAAATGTAAAGGGGATAGAAAACATTCTCTTGTCCTGTCACTGCCATAATGATCTGGGGCTAGCCACTGCCAACTCCATAGCAGGTGTCAGAAACGGTGCACGGCAAATTGAGTGTACCATCAACGGAATCGGTGAACGGGCAGGTAATACCTCCCTTGAAGAAGTGGTTATGATACTCAAAAGCCACGCCTCACTCAATCTTTATTCAAACATTGAAACGACCGGCATTTATTCTCTCAGCCAGCTGGTCTCCCGGCTTATGAATATGACTGTACAGCCCAATAAAGCTATCGTTGGCAGTAATGCATTCGCTCATTCTTCTGGTATTCATCAGGATGGCTTCCTGAAGCATTCAGGGACTTATGAGATCATTGATCCTTCTACAGTTGGTGCTGATCCATCCCGTATCGTTCTATCCGCTAGGAGTGGAAGAGCTGCCCTAAATCACCATTTTAAAGCCCTGGGCTATGAATACAGTCCCGAAGAACTAACAAAGGTTTACAATCAGTTCCTGATCCTTGCCGATACTACCAAAGCAATCACACAGGATCACCTCCATAAACTCGCTGAAGAGTTCAAAGCTGTAGAAGGATGAAGAAGGCTAAAACACTCTTTGATAAAATCTGGGATGAACACAAGGTGACAGGCATCCCAGGCGGTCCGGATGTGCTCTATATTGATAAACACCTCATTCATGAAGTAACTAGCCCTCAGGCCTTTGCCGGACTGGAGAAAAGAGGTATTTCTGTTTTCCGTAAAGAGCAAACGCTGGCAACTGCAGATCATAATGTACCTACAATAAATCAACATCTTCCTATTCGCGAAGAAATGTCACGACTGCAGGTAAGCCGGTTAGTGGAGAACTGCAGGAAGCATGAAATCGAACTCTTCGGTCTTGGTCATCCCAATCAAGGCATTGTTCATGTTATTGCCCCTGAGCTTGGAATAACTCTCCCTGGAATGACCATGGTATGTGGCGACAGTCATACTTCCACTCACGGAGGACTTGGTGCCCTTGCTTTTGGGATTGGTTCAACAGAGGTGGAGCAAGTTTTTGCATCTCAGTGCCTGCTTCAGGAGAGACCCCCGGCAATGAAAATTTGTGTCACGGGAGAAATGGGTCCTTGGTTAAGTTCCAAGGATCTGATTTTATACATTATCTCCCAGGCCTCAACAGATGCTGCAACAGGGCACTTTGTGGAATATATGGGAAGTGCCATATCAGCTCTGAGCATTGAAGAAAGAATGACCGTATGCAATATGAGTATAGAAATGGGTGCCCGTGGTGGGATCATTGCACCTGATGACAAAACCCTGGAGTATATCCGAAACAGGCCCTTCGCTCCCAAAGGAAAAGCATTAGAGGCAGCGCTTGAGAGGTGGAAGGAATTACATTCGGATGAAGGAGCCTTCTTTGCCAGGGAACTTCACTTCGACATCACAGGACTTGCTCCAATGGTGACTTATGGTACTAACCCTGGAATGGGTATCGCCGTTGATTCAAATATTCCGGTATTGAATAATCCGTCAGACAGAAAGGCCCTGGAGTATATGGGATGGCAAGGTGGGGAGCCAGTAGCAGGGAAGAAACTCGATTATGTGTTCATTGGAAGCTGTACCAATTCCAGGATCGAAGATCTGCGCATTGTTGCAGCCGTAGTGAAAGGAAAAAAGGTTTCACAGGATGTAATTGCCTTCATTGTGCCAGGATCACAAAGAGTTCGTCAACAAGCCAAATCTGAAGGTCTGGAAGATATCTTTCTGGAGTCGGGATTTGAGTTCAGAGAATCCGGATGTTCTGCATGCCTGGGTATGAATGAAGATAAGATTCCTCCGCTCTCTTATTGTATGGCTACTTCAAACCGGAATTTTGAAGGAAGACAAGGACCTGGTGCCAGAACCATCCTTGCCAGCCCTGCAACAGCGGCAGCAAGCGCCATCAATGGATATATCACAGATATACGAATGTTGGCATCTTAAATCAGAAACGATGAATAAATTTCAATCATTCAGATCCACCGTTGTTCCGCTAGAAGCGGATAATATTGACACAGACCAGATCATTCCGGCCCGGTTCCTCAAAGCTACCGGAAGAACGGGCTTTGGAGAAAATTTATTCCGGGATCTTCGGTACGACAGTTCCGGAAAGAAAAAGGCCGGGTTCATCCTCAACAACGACTCCTTTCATGGAAAAATTCTTATGACAGGCAAAAATTTCGGCTGTGGAAGCAGTCGGGAGCATGCTGCATGGGCTATACAAGACTATGGCTTCGATGCTATCATTGCCGAAAGCTTTGCTGACATTTTCCGAAACAACGCACTTAATATCGGTCTGCTTACCATAACACTCCCTGAAAACATCCTCAAACAACTCTTTGCAAAATGCAAGAAAAGTCCTTCTACTCAGATCGGTGTTAATCTTAGAGATCAGTTTGTAGAACTCTTCGATGGTGAGTCCACCTCCTATCCTTTTGTAATAAACCCATACAAAAAATTATGTCTCCTGGAAGGGTTGGACGATATAGATTACCTTCTCTCGATACGGGATCAGATCGCGTTATTTGAGCAAAAAAAAGCTTCCTCTATTGAAAACCTTTCCAGAATATGAAAAAGAATATAGCACTGCTTCCGGGCGATGGAATTGGAAAAGAGGTCACAAAGGAGGCTGTTAAGATCCTCCAGGCAATAGCAACCCGGTTTAATCATAAATTCACCTTTACAGAAGCACTGATTGGTGCAGCAGCTATCGACTCTGTTGGTGATCCATTCCCTCCAGAATCCGGGAAATTATGCCGCTCCTCCGATGCAATCCTTCTGGGAGCAGTTGGGGATCCCCGTTTTGATCAGCGCCACCCATCGGGAATGAGTCCTGAACAAGGCTTGTTAAGGATGAGAAAAGAATTGGGATTGTATGCAAATATCCGTCCTGTTAAGAGCTATCCTGGTCTCTATAACCGATCACCGCTGAAAGCTCAAGTACTGGCTGGAGCTAATCTGGTGATTTTCCGGGAGCTGACAGGAGGGTTGTATTTCGGTGAAAAGAAAAGAAGTGCTGATTCAGCAAGTGACCTTTGCCTTTATACCCGGGAAGAAATAATCCGCATCGCTATTCCGGCTTTTGAAGCAGCCATGCAAAGAAGGAAAAAGCTGACCCTGGTCGATAAGGCTAACGTCCTGGAGACGTCCAGGCTCTGGCGAGAAGTGGTACGAGAAATCTCCGGCAATTTTCCAGGTGTGGAAGTGGATTATTTGTATGTAGACAATGCCGCTATGCAACTCATACAGAACCCACGTCAGTTTGATGTTATTCTGACCGAAAATATGTTCGGTGATATCCTGAGTGATGAAGCTTCTGTTCTTACCGGTTCCTTAGGTATGCTGCCTTCCGCCAGCATAGGGAATAAAGTATCTCTATATGAACCCGTCCATGGTTCCTGGCCGGAAGCAGCAGGCCGGAACATCGCTAACCCTATCGGGGCAATTCTTTCTACTGCAATGATGCTGGAATATTCGTTTCAGCTCCCACTGGAGAGTGCATGGATCCACAGAGCTGTGGAAGAAGCAATTCAAGCAGAAGCCCTGACCCTAGATCTAAACCCTTCAGGAGGGAGATCAACTACTGCTACAGGCGACTTTATCTCCAATTTCCTCCTGCATGAAAATCTTCATAGTGTTTAACCTTGACTGATTTTCACTCCAGAAGGTGACTTGCTTCAAAAAATGCTTATTTTTGGTGTTGATTCACTGTTTGATTCAACAACAAATACATCAGGAATGAAAAAATTATTTATCCTTTCGATTATAAGCTTAGTTATCATCTCCTGCGGAAAAAAAGGAGGAGCTACCGATTCTACTTATACCCCTGCCACCCCTGAAGAAGGAGCCTGGCATACTGCCTGCAGCAAGTGCCATAACATTAAGCGTGCGACTCCAAGTGGCCATACCGCAGCAGAATGGACAACAATCGTAGATAAAATGCAAAACAAAAGAGGCGGACACCAGTTCACTGATGAACAGAAGGTCCTTATCTTGAAGTATCTTTCGGCCGGCGCGAAGTCTTAACCCGTTTTCGTTTTAACATTCACTATCTTTGGTTTTCTGACAATCCGTCTGTGAAAACCTTACTTTACTTTTCGCTCATTCTTGCAGCCTGCTGCCTCATACCGGCATCTTGCTCATCCCAGCAATACCATTTCAGAAACTTTTCTGTAGAAGAAGGTGTGGCTCAAAGCCAGGTCTATGCCCTCTTTGAAGATAGTCGCGGGTATGTATGGATGGGGACCCGTGGAGGGGGAGTCTGTCGCTATGATGGATTGAACTTCAAAACATATACCGTCAGAGACGGATTGCCCAGCAATTACATTTCCTGTATTTCAGAGGACGCCGAACACCGGCTTTGGATAGGAACCAGCAACGGACTGAGTGTGTTTGACGGAGAAAAATTCACAAACTTTTATCCCGACAAAGACAGCAGTATCGTTCATATACAAGCCATTGCCATGGGGAACCATTCAACCGCATGGTTGGCTACCAACAATGGAATTTATGTTTTCGATGGGAAAAGCTTCAGTCTTTTTAAAAAATGCTTTGCTCACCATAATATACTCTCCATTTTTAAAGACAGTGAAGGCAAAATCTGGGCAGGGAGTAGTGATTGTGGTTTATGCCGTATTGATCTCTCCTCCGGAAGGGCAGTAACAGTCTTCTCCAAAGGAAGCGGCCTTGGCACCAATGCCATTCAATCTATTGGGGAAGACAGGAAACACCATTTGTTGGTCGGAACTTACGGACTTGGCATATTCATCTATAAAAACAGTTCCTTCTCAAGGCTTAAATCCAAACATGAGCTTGACCAGGAGATCGTGCTCGACATCAAAGCTGATAAATTATCCAACCTTTGGGTGGCCACGTTAACTGACGGTGTTTGCCGTTGGAACCCCGAAGACAGCACTTGTCATTTTCTACGGGAAAGCGACGGACTTGGTAATAATCATGTGAGATGCATCCTTCAGGATACCCGAAGCAACCTGTGGTTTGGCACTTCGGGAGGTGGAGTCAGTGAATATTCGGGGCAGGCTTTCAATCATTATGACAAGAACAATGGCCTCAGCAGTAATTTTGTTTATAGCGTTTACCGCGACGGTCAAGGCCTGCTTTGGATCGGTACGGGTGATAAAGGTCTTTGCACTTATGACGGAAAACAATTCAGACCTCTGGGTGCAGAAAACGGATTCAGAGACACAAAAGTAAAGGCCATTAGTGAAGATTCTTTCGGAGACTTGTGGATCGGTACCGAAGGACAAGGTGTTTATACCTATGATGGAGAAGCCTTCACCCCTATTCATGAACTTCACGGAAAATATATACGGTATATTTTGCGGGATTCCCTTCATAACATGTGGGTTGCCACAGCAGGTTCCGGAATATATAAGATCAGCGTTTCTGATAGCCCAAAGAAGAGATACAGCGTCCTGCATATAAAGTCAGACTTCCCGGGCCTTGAACGCATCAATTGCCTTGCAGAAGATAATCAAGGCCGTATCTGGTTCGGAGCAGAAACAGGAGGTATTGGCTATATCCGAACCAATCATGTGGAAGCCTGTCTTGGACAGAAAGAAGGATTAAACAGCAAACTGATTCGATCTCTTTGTTATGATCAAGCCGGTTATCTCTGGATCGGAACTGCCGGTTCAGGGGTCTCCTGTCTCAACCTGAAGAACCCTGATTTCAGGTTCGAAAATTTAAATCTTCAAAACGGACTAAACTCCCTAAATGTTTACTTGCTGGCACAGGATAATCAGCACAATCTTTTTGTAGGCTCAGAAACCGGACTTGACAAGATCGTTTTTGCTGAAGGCAGACATATTGCAGAGATCAATCATTTCGGAAAGAAGGAAGGCTTTTCCGGCATAGAAACATGCCAGAATGCGGCTTATACCGATGCTGAGGGTACAATTTGGTTCGGCACGGTCAATGGCCTTACTTCCCTGAGTACCGGTAACAGAAAAAAGAATGTACTCCCTCCGCTGTTACATATTAGCGGGCTAACCCTTTTCTATGAGCCTATAGAAAAGACTGAGTACAAGGATGTATTCGGCAAATGGTCAGAACTCCTCCATCCCCTCTTACTTCCCTATAATCAAAACCACATTGGTTTTGAATTTACAGGGATTAACCTCAGTTCTCCTGAAAATGTAAAATACCGCTGGAGACTAGAGGGTTTGGAAAAGGATTGGTCGCCGGCTTCATCGCAAAGAAATGCCACCTATTCAAACCTCCCTCCAGGAGAATACATTTTTGAAGTAAAGTCGTGCAATGAAGATGGTATCTGGAATGACCAGAGTTCCCTGATCCCCTTTACTATTCTCAAACCCTTCTGGTTTAAAACCTGGTTTCTTGTTTCTAGTTTCATCTTTCTCATACTTCTGATCTTAGCTAGTTTCAGGTTAAGAATCCAAACTATTCGAAAAAAATCAGCTTCCCAGAGGAAGCTTCTGGAGACCGAAAAGTCAATCCTGGAGCTTGAACAAAAGGCTTTGAGACTGCAGATGAATCCTCATTTTATTTTCAATGCGCTGAACTCTATACAAGCGCAGATTACAGATAATAATGAACAAACCGCCCGACACTACCTGGCCCAGTTCTCCAAACTCATGCGAATGATCCTTGAAAACTCCAGAAATACCTATATCTCACTGGAGGAAGAGATTAGTACACTAGAGAATTACCTGTCGCTCGAAAAGTTTAGCAGCGGAAACCGGTTTGATTTCGAAATCATATGCGGAGAGGGCCTGGTTCCTTCTGAAGAACAAATCCCACCGATGATGATACAACCGTTCGCCGAAAATGCTGTCATTCATGGGCTCCGGCATCTTCAGAGCAGAGGTAAAATTACAATCTGTTTTAGGAGAGAAGGAAATTTTCTGGAGTGCAGTGTTACCGATAATGGCATTGGACAAGTCAAAGCAGCTTCTCTTAACAGGGCTCAGCAGGATCATCAGCACAAATCAACTGCGTTGGTGGTTACTCAAGAGAGGCTTGATCTGATGAACACCGATTCAGGAATCAGAACACTGGAAATCACCGACCTTATGGACGATTCCGGCAACCCCGCCGGAACCCGGATCCTGATAAGGATCCCTATTAGGAATTAAGTAATTATCTTTGATAAAACTCCCATGCTGAAAGCCATTCTTATAGACGATATTGAAGACGCCCGCAAAACACTGAGAAAGGACCTGGAGAATCTTTGTCCAGAAGTTCAGATTATCGGAGAAGCAGGCGGCGTTGTAGAAGGCGCAAGAATATTAAAGAATCTCCACCCGGATGTTGTTTTCCTGGACATTCAGATGCAGGATGGAAGCGGGTTTGACCTGTTGGATATCCTGAAAGATATTCCCTTCCGGATTATATTTACCACCGCCTCTGATGCTCATGCAATCAAGGCTTTTAGGTTTTCGGCGGTCGACTACCTTCTCAAGCCCATCGATCCTGAGGAGCTTAAACAGGCTGTCAAAAAAGCGTCGGGTACGTTGCATGGATCTGAACTTAGTCTGGAATTACTGAAGAGGACCATCGACGGAGGGCAAAAAAAGCAGGAGAAATTAGCACTCCATTCTCTGGACAAAATTCATGTAGTGAGTATTTCTGAGATACAGCGATGCGAATCGAGCATAAATTATACCGAATTCTTCTTTACCAACGGTAAAAAACTAGTAGTGACTCGTACGATGAAGGATTTTGAAGAAATGCTTTCCGGCCATGGATTTTACAGGGTTCACAACTCCCACCTTATTAACACCCGGTTTATAAAGGAATTTGTAAAAACAGAGGGAGGTTACATCATTATGCAGGACGGCACCCAAGTACCTGTTTCCTCTAGAAAAAGACCAGAGGTGATAAAGATGCTTGAAAATCTATAAATAGGTTGTCAGGTATTAACTCGATGCGGCACTGATTTTCCTGATCAGGTCCTTCTGTCCGACAAGCTCTGCACAGGTTACCACAGAACTCACTGTAACTCCCAACACACCATGCAAGTTCAGGTTCTGACCAGTCAGTAACAAGTTTGGAATTTTTGTTTTGGGAGTAATAAATGTTTTAAGAGGGTCTCTATAATCTTTTTGAATTCCATAGAGTGTTCCATCCCGGGAGCCGATATAATCTCTGTAGGTAAGAGGGCTGGATGACGTGTAGGATTGAATGCTTGAACGTATTCCGGGAAACCGTTTTTCCAGGAGATCAATCATCTTTTCTGATTTCTCTTGTTTGAAAGCTTCATACCCTTCCCCACGGAATTCAATTTGATTCGGAATCGTGCTTCGGGTACCAGCCCATTGCTTGGTTTCATCATAGTGCATATAGCACATCACCGTCATACTATCGGCATACTGACCGGTACGTGAATTCGGCGCAGTAAAAATTGCCAATCCGTCAGGCCATGTTTCCTGGGTATAAGTGGTGCCGCACCAGACATCATCAGTCGCAAAGTGGTAACAATTATAATTGAGGTAAGGGAAACTCTCTTTTTTAAAAACAATATTGACTATAAATGCTGAAATCGTGTTCTCCAATCCATTAATCCGCGACCGGTAAGCGGGTCTTACCTGGTTTCCTTCAACCATCTCCAGAGTCCTTGAAAGATCCGCATTGGAAATAAAATGTTTGGCTTCCACTCTTGACCCATCCGCAAGTTCAACGGATTCAATGTTAGAACCGTTGAAGTGAAACTTTTTCGCATCACTGTAATTGAGAATAGTGCCTCCCATCCCCTTTATGGATTGAGAAAGATGTTTACTGATCTGAGCTCCACCATCAATACACTTCCAAGAACTTTCAATATACGTATTCACAACCAATGCATGTACATAAAGCGGAGTACGATTCGGGATCCCGGCATATAAGGGGTTAGAACCTGCCAACACACTCCGAAGTTTCGGGTTGGTGGTTATGGATTCAATATACTGCTTGGTGTCTGTCTCCAGAAAGCTACTGCTCGTGAGCAGGTCCTTATTATCTTCTCTAAGACGATATAGAGGAAAATAATCACAGATCTCTCTGACCCTATCCGCATACCTTTGTATATTTTCCCTTTCTCCAGGAAATTGAAGAGCCAGGACATTCACAAAATTATCATAACCCTGAGCATGATGATACTGCTTAGGGTCTCCCTCAAAGGTGATGACATCAAACGCATCCATATCCATTCGCTTGAGCTTGAGCTTGTCCATCAAACCAAAATACTGAAAGTACCGGTTTAGGTTCTGTCCTTCATCAAGACCTCCGATATAATGAATGCCGGTATCAAAGAGGGCTTTATCTCTGGAAAATATCTGCAGGCTCCCGCCAAGCTGTCTGTTTTTTTCGAGGATACAAACATTAAAGCCTTCCTTGCTGAGGATATATCCACAGCACAGCCCCCCTAGGCCACTCCCCACAATAACAATATCGTATTTAGCCATGAATTGAGTGCAGATGAGTGCAGAAGTTATTTATGCCGTACTACAAAGATAATATTTGAGGTCAATTTAGTATTATCAATGATTTCATAGGTCACATTTCCAATTTCATTCAGCGTCTCTTCCATTATCCGGGCCGACATAAAGTGGAGACCTTTAGTGCTAGTTTTATTAAATCCCAGCACCTTGGTTGAAAAGAATTCGGTATAGCGTGTTCCCCAATGACGTTTCTCCAGATCACGGTTTGCATCTCTTATGATCATCATTCCACCGGGCTTGAGCTTTGAAGCACAATGTCTGACCAGCTCCCCCTGTTGAGACTGTTCCAGATAATGAAGAACATCGCTGATAATGAAAGCATCACTCTCCGGGAAATCATAGGAAGTTACATCTCCCTGCTGAAATGACAAATTTTCTGTTCTCGATACACAAGCCGCTGCTACTGCGATTTTTTCATCATCGTAATCAACACCTAGAATGATTCGTTCAGGTGCCGTAAAAGAAAGCATGTAAGGAAGGAATCCGTATCCGCAACCTACGTCAGTAATCACGCCTTTCTTTGGTAAGAGTGAATCAAAGAGTTTATAGTTGCCTTCCAATGACAGTTTGATCCGGCAGTACCACTCAAGCACCGGGCCTTTATAAATGAAGTTCTTAATCAGTCTGGCCCTGAAATAATCAGGTGTTTCAATCTCTTTACGGAGCTCTGCATATTCTTTTCTCATCTCCCTGCAAATCCCTTTTGTCCGCTCCGCATAGGTGATTCCGTAGCGCATGTCTTCCGGCTTGATCCGAGCCAGGATCTTCACTGTAAGCCGTCCCTCCTTGAAATGGAAATCTCCCTTAGTCACACAATCCCCGGCACCATGGATGAGTATAGGAAGTATATCGATCTGCAGCTGCTCCGCCAACAGGAAAGCGCCTTTATGAAAACGGTGTATCTCGTTATCTCTCGAGCGTGTTCCTTCGGGAAAAATAAGAACAGAGTATCCTTTTTCTACCATTGCTTTTACCTGTGCAATACCGGTCTCATACCCTCTCGAGGCAGGATAATAATCAGCAAAACGGGCAATCTTGCCATAAAATGGAGATTTCCATACCCAGTCGCTCGTAAAAGCGATGATTTTCGGATGAAGCATCAGGGTAAGTCCGAGGTCAATATGTGATTGGTGATTGGCAATGATGATAGCTGGTTTAGAGAAATCTTCATGATGTTCATTGATTATTTTTTTCCGAACGGTCACAAACATATAGATCATTCCTTTGCAGGTCCATTGAATGATTCGGTGAAAAAATAATTTCTTCTTTGAAACCGGAGCAGGAACGAGGAAGAAGAGAGCGAATCCAATCAGGTTAACAAGGATACTTCCGAGCGTAAACATCAGAAAGCCCCAGAACGTAATCAAAAGATTGAGAGCGGTATAAGGGAGGAGTTTCCGTTTTGCCCGGTCGAGGATTAGAAAATTATAGAGTAAGGGCTGAGTGATGAAGGAAACAAAAAGGACTGTAAACATCCCGATAATTGTAATGATGGCAATGGACTGCAGCGCCGGGTGCTTTGCAAAAATCAATACGCCGATTCCGATAATGGTTGTAACTGCCGACATGAAAATAGCCGTCTTGTAGGAGTCCAGGTTTTTACGTCCGTATTTATATTCATTCTGAAGTCCGTCCATAATGAAGATACTATAGTCATCACCCAGACCAAATATAAATGTGGAGATAATAATATTGATGATATTAAACTTCAATCCGATGAGTCCCATCAAACCCAGAATCCAAAGCCAGCTGATGAACATGGGGAGGAAATTAATCAGGGTAAGTTCAATCCTTCCATGCGATAATAGCATAAAGCCCAGCACGAGTAAGGAGGTCATAACCAGAATCAGCATGAAATCCGAACTGATGACATCTACAAACTGAGAGGTCATAAACTGTTTGTCAAAGACAACCAAGTCGGGCTTATTTGCAAATGCATCATAGATCTTTTGCTTGTCCTTTCCGTCCACCTTCACCATCGTCACCACTGTAGAAAGTGCCTTATTTTCAGTCACCCAGTCGTTCAGAACCAGCTTACGCAGGGTGTCAAGTCTGTTGACACCGCTTGTACTGAAGCTGCGGTCAAGCAGCGCATAGAAATCGCTGAATGCTTCATCCTTGAATTTGTATTTTCTGCCAAGTGTTACCAGCTTCATTTTCAGGCTATCTTTTTTCTGCTGAGTCCAGAACGCATTCCATCTCCTAACCCTGACGTGCTGCAGAGAATCGGAGATTAACAACGTGCTTACAGAGGAATACTTCTTTACGATTCCCTGCTTTTTGAGTTCCTCCAGCCTGGGTATGTTTTGTTCACTATGCAGGAGTGCTGAATTGAGGTCCTTCCCGCTGGCAACCAGGTACACCGAACGAAGGGAAAGATTATTTACTTCATCCAGATTTTTTTGAGCTTTGTTCAATGCTTCATCCTGGTAATTGATTTTCAGCATGTCACTTTCGAACCCTACATTGTTTGCGGTATATGCAAAGAGAATGGTAAGGGCAAAGGAAATCATCAGCACCCATTTATTCTTATCGAGACGATAGGTAACCAGACGTTCAACAAAATTCAACTTCGGTTCTTCGCTTACACCAGCTTCCTTAGGTTCTTCATATTTCAGAAGATGTGGGAGAACGATCAATGTAAACAGAACAGAACCTACGAGGCTGAAACCTGCAAATAGACCGAAGTCATGCAGAGCCTCTGATTTAACAAACACCAGACTGATAAAGGCACCTACAGTTGTGATACAACCAATGAGCATCGGGGCTGTGAGATCACGAATCACATTTTCTACCGACCGCTCCCGCTTGAAATGTGTAAGGAAGTGCATCGAATAATTAATTGCAATCCCAAGGATTACTGATCCGGCACCAAGAGCAATAGCACTGACCTGCCCTTTCAGGAGGTAAAGGATAGCCAGAGCGAACACAGCTCCAAAGGCTACTGGCAAAACAATCAGGAAAATGATCAATTTGTTGCGGAAGAACAGGCTTAACACCAATACAATACCAAACAAAGCGATTAAAGTAGTAAAGATGGAATCTTTCTTAATCTGCCTGGCGTTTCCAACAGAAACAGCCGTAGCTCCGTAATATTGGACTTGCACGGCATGTTTATTCAAAGAAGATATTTTCTGAGTAATGCTGTCAAGACAGGTGATCAGGCGTTCATTCTTTGCAGTCTCGTTAGAGGCAGAAGCCGGTGTGATAAAAAGGAGCAGGTTCTTTCTGTTCTTGGTCATTATATAACCCTCATTCACCTCAAAATTTTCATCAAACTGAAGGGTCTGCATTTTCTTCAATGCCAGCAGCGTAATGTTCAGTGGATCTTTTTTTATAAAGCGGGAAAAGACAATGCTGGAAGGACTTAAAAGTGTCTTATAATCCGCCTTAAGGATACGGTCAATGCTATCTCCGGGAAGCATACCGTTAATTTTTGAGTAACTATTTTCATCCAGAAATAAAGGAAGGTTTTCATAAAAAGTATGATATACCTGCAGCATTAAATCGTCAGAAACCTTGTAGGTAAAATCCTTGATATAAGCTGAACCCAGCACTTTCGTAATGGCCTCGTGAACGGAATCAGCAATACTCATCAGGGAAGAAGGGGATGCCGGAGCAGCAGTGTCTTCCTGAAAGATGTTGATGATGAGTTTATCTTTTATTTTAAGGTTCTGCAGCACAAAATTGATTTTATCAATTTTGGGATCCTTTGGGATAAACCGTGTGATATCTTCTTCCAGAGTAATCCTGGAACCGAAATAGCCACTAGCCACCATGATCGAAATAACCCCGATAAAAAAAACGAGCTTATGTCTTCTTAAAAAACGAAAGAGGGAGATGGATAGGTTCATATACGGGCAGCTGATGTTGGTTTTCGCCCCCAGATACGGAGTAAGAGGTAAGTTAAGAATCCGGAGAACACCGCAGCTGCCACTGACAATACTACTGCTCCGAAAATATATACATAGAAATTATATGCATTGGCTTTGAGAAGCTCGATATTCAATCCTTTAAATTCAAGTTTTACTGCCCGACCCGTAAGCAACTCTCCTGTCTTCAGACTTCCATAGAGGATGAGCGGGATCATGGGAGGAACACTGATGTTGGCACTTAGTGCTACAATAGCTTTGTTCAATTTAAGAAGGATAGCGGCAAAGATTGCCGCAGCAAGCTGAAATCCCCATATAGGAAGTATTCCGAAGAACACCCCCACCCCCACTGCCACTGATTTACGGAGTATGGATTCACCCGGGTCTTGAAATGCTTTTTGCAGGAAAGTCTGAATATGTGAAGGGCTCAGGTTTCTTAGAATGCCTACCGGGCGATACCAAAGGTAGGCCAGGATAACCAGCCATGTATTGAGGAAGCTGATTCGAGTGAAGTCTTTCCCTGGCCGGAAATGAGAGACCCGCTCACCTTCCTTTGCATAGTAAACATTTACAGGAACAGAAGTGATCGGGATCTGGTTCCAGGCAGCCTTTACAAGTACTTCAATTTCGAATTCAAAACGTTTGGTAAAAAAACGAAGCTTCTTCATCCTTTCAATCGGATATAGACGGAAGCCGCTTTGTGTATCCGGAAGACGGATTCCTGTTTCAACAAGGAACCAGAAATTAGAGAATTTATTTCCGAAGGTGCTCTTCCCGGGCACATGATCCACCGTCATGTTTCGTGCCCCGATGATCACCGAATCAGGTTCTAGGGTTATTTTATCCAGAAAGAGATGAAAGTCGGATGGAAAATGCTGCCCGTCGCTGTCAATCGTAATCACATATCGGTATCCGGCCTCCAGAGCGGCTTTAAATCCATTTCTCAAGGCCATTCCCTTTCCGATGTTTCGGTCGTGGTTGATTATCTGAAGCCCCGGAAAGCTCGCAAGGATGTCGACTGTATGATCTGTTGAACCGTCATTGACTACAATGATCTTACTCGTATAAGCCATCACCCCCTTGATCACCTGCTCCAGTGTCGCTTCATTATTATAGGTAGGAATCAGCACTACGCACCCAAGCCTGGAAAAAGCATCCTGAACTGAATTTACAGATTGATTCTGGGGCATGGATTCAAAGGATTTCCATTCTTTTACAAAAAAAAGAACAGGAGACTAGGGCATTGAGGCCAATTTTATAAATTTGAAGCAAAAATAACATTATTCTCCTTCTCTTTTATGCGTAAAACCTACTTAGTTGTCTTCCTTTTGCTGCTTTTACCTGTAATTCAGGTGACCGCACAGGCCGATGGAGACAAATCTGGAAAATCCAAAAAGGAGAGGAAGAAAAAAGAGAAGAAAAAGAAGGAAAAAAAAATTCCAGAGAATATTGAGGAGATTCCGAAGGTCTTCTCTTTCAGGCCGAAATATGTACTCCCTTCTACCGTCTTAGATATTACAAATAAGGGCGGAAACGGACTCCGCTTCAATTATATTCCTTTTATTCAGGGGGTGGTCGGCGCTGGGATCAGGATCAAAAGCGTATATGTTTCCTATTCCATGACACTGCCTATCTCTTCTATCAATCAGGTCAAGTATGGAAAGACTAATTTTTATGATTTGGGATTGGTGATACAGACACGCGTCACCGGAATAGAGTTTTATTATCAGGATTATCAGGGTTTTTATCTCATCCGCCCGGAAAAATATTATCCAGGCTGGACCAACACAGATGCATACCCGCAAAAGCCAAACCTGCGCACGGTCAATGCCGGAATAAATCTCTCTTTCGTGACCAATCACAATTTTTCTCCGAATGCTGCTTTTGCTCAAAGCGAACGTCAGAAAACGAGCTGCGGGGCGTTTATGATCGGGGTTACAGAACGCTACACTCAATTGTCTAATGACAGCTCGATCGTCCCGCTACCATTACAAAATGATTATCCAACTCTCAACAAACTGAGGATGGGAAACTATTACTCAAGCATTCTCTCTTTAGGTATGGGATATGCTTTTGTACACAAAAAATTCAGTGTAACTCCGGTTATACTGGTGGGCTCAGGTCTGCTTGCAGAGGATAACCACAACACAGATGGTAGCGTCGTGCAGATTAAGGTTCCGATTTATGCAGATGTAAAAATGGCAATAGGATATAATGCAAATCATTTTTACACGAATCTTATTCTGAACGCAGAAATGAATTCCCTGCCTTTGGATGAAACAAGGCTGCAGGTCTATCATGGTTCTATCGAGTTCGGGCTGGGTATCCGGTTTTAATAGGATAACTAACAAACTTTTATTTAACTTCACTCTTTAAAATATCCATTTCTACATGCGAATTATCCTGGTAAGCATTTTCCTCCTTCTGTTAGCACGACCCATTTGTGCGCAACAGGTCCATCAACCAACGGTGGAGGAGCAGGGGCTTGTTAAATGGCTTACTTTCAACGAGGCGCTGGAACTGAATAAAAAGCAACAAAAACCTTTTCTGATAGATATCTATACCGACTGGTGCGGATGGTGCAAAACAATGATGCGCACTACCTACTCCGATCAAAACCTTGCAGGCTATATCAATACATGGTTTTATCCGGTTAAGTTTAATGCAGAGGGGCATGACACCATTACTTATCAGGGAACAACGTATGTGAATCCGGGCAAAGATCCACGGTCAACGCATATGCTGGCCATCAAATTTCTGGGCAATCATCTCAGCTATCCTTCAACTTTGTTTATCAGCAATAATTTCCAGTTCCAGCTTAATACTTCAGGATACCTCGACAATCACCAGATAGAACCAATCTTGGTTTATACTGTTGAAAACATTTACCGGACCACCTCTTACGATGAGTTTAAGGCTCATTTTCAAAAAGCATTTTATGATTCCTCCAAGGTAAAAGATGCTCCTGCCAAAATGTATAGCCTCGCTGAAGCCGAAAAGCTGAATAAAAAAGCCCCCCGTAAATTTATTCTTGACATCTATACTGGATGGTGTAACGGCTGTCAGGTGATGAACAAGACTACTTTTAATGACCCACGTACCAAAGATTACATCAGTAAACATTTCTATCTGGTTGATCTGAATGCTGAAACAAAGGATAGCCTACTTTATGAAGGGAAGACCTACAAGAATACCGGAGCCAATGGCACCCCTTTTAATGATCTTGTTATGGAACTCACCCACAGGAGTCTGAGCCTGCCTACGCTTATCATTATGGATGAACAAATGAAGGTTATTGACACCCTCCCTTTTTACATCTCACCAGAAACGCTGGAACCCGTGTTGTCCTTTTACGGAGACAATGCCTATAAAACCGAGAAATGGGCTGATTATGTGAAGAAATTTTCGGAGAAGCAGATGGAGAAAGAAGCTGCAAAGGAGAAAGAGAATAAAAAAGCTAAGTAAGGACAGAAGAGTTCCTGCCTCGAAGATATTACTCCGTAACCTTAAATTTACCTTTAAATTTAAGATATGTAACCGCTTCCCAACGAATAACGGCACTCACTTCGAGGAGTCCTGAATCGGGAAACTTAAAATCATAATCGATATAAAAGAAAGGATTCTGGTTAGGGTTTATGATAGCCATAAACTTGATATTATCCCCCTCCGTGAGAAGCAACTTTTGCTTATTCTGCTGCATAATCACTTCCTTGATCATCTGGATTAGACAAACCCCCGGTGCTACCGGCACCTGTGGGAAATGGCCCTTATATACCGGATGATTTACATTCAGTTCTACCTTTACATTCATCTTCGAAGATGATTCAACAAGAACCTCTTTGATGCTGTAAAAATTTTCCAGAAGGAGTGTTTTTTCCATTGGGACGGTAAAGATAGGAATGTTTTAGATACGAGTAGCGAATGGTTCAATCCAGTTTCCTCATCATCATTGTAAGATGAATGAGCCCTTTATGCCGAAGTACTATAGACTGAGGCCCAAGCCCCTCTTTTTGGTCATATCCAACCTGAATTTTCTTTCGGATTCCCTTTTTTTGCACAATGCGTTGGATTCTTTTCGTCTCACTATTGGTGATATATATATTTGTTCGCTTCCCATCCCTTTGTCGGAAATCAATCCATATGGTAGCGAAGCTTGAAGTTGAATCCCGTATCCACGATGCCGGTTTATTGTAGATTCCATTCAGAAAGATCAATCCCAGATCCGATTTCAGCAATTCAATCGCCTTGGGTCTTGATTCCAGGCCCGGAAATGCAGAAACCAGGTGGATGCTGTCTTTCGTCATTTCAAAGTCAAAGATCTTCATCCCTATCTCTGAAATAAAGAGGAGGTGAGCATGAGTACTGTCAATCTGTTTGGCGACCAGGATTCCACTAAAATGATTTTTGAAGAGATCAATGGTTGTTTGATACTTGAGTGCCCCTTCATTAGGGTTCAGGATTGGACGAATGTCCGTTTTTTGCAGGAGCATGGAATGAGATCTATGGCTACAAGAGCCACACAGAGCAAGGATAATAATTGAGAATAGCATTATTTTCAGATACTGGTCTCTCATCTCAGTTTGCCTTGCTCTCCGTTTACTTTACAATGAATTTAGCATCTGCAATCTCTGCATTCAGCTTCTTATTCATAAACTCAATCTTTGTAGAGTCACCGGTAGGTTCTTCCATCTCTAGGCGTATAACGGAGGTGACTCCTTTATCGAAATACATATTAATCTTCTTCAGGCTTTCCTTCATCCCTTTTATCAGTGGATAGAGCTCCAATTTATAATCCTTATCACTCTCAAGAAACACCACTTTAAACTTACCTGATTTCAATATGTTTCCTTGAACGCTGGCTATCATAAGATCATTAATCTCTTTAAAGACCTTATTCGAATTCATATCATAATGCGTCGTCTTGGCTTCATCCTTAATCACAATCTTATCCTTATTGATCACAATCATGTATTTATAAGGCGTTGTATATTCCCACCGCAGTAGATTTTCTTTTTTAAAGCAGAAATGCCCGTTACTCGTGATCTTTTCTGACATCATGCTGAGGTCTTTCACCTGCACAAAATCGCTCTCAATAGTATTGGTACTCTTTCCCATCAGGTCAATTTTATTCTTGAAACCAGTGGTATCTTTCATGGGTTTATAATCGCTTTTCTGTGCGATAGCAAAAGATGCGATCAGCAAACCAGCCAGCAATAGGTATGATCTAAGCATAGGGTTTAGTTTGAATCAGTTCATCCAGAGGCACAATTTTATATCCCTGGTTTATTAGATAGTCGATGGATGTACGCAAAAGTTGTACCGTTTCCGGCATCCGGTCATGAAACAGAAGAATGGAGCCTGGGCTCAAATTTTTATGAATTCTTTTGATCACATGCCCGGGGTCAGAAGAAATGGTATCGTAGGTCCGGATATTCCATCCAATAGTAGAATAATTAAGCTTTCTGACCGCTTTATTAAGATTTGGGGTAGTCACCCCGTAAGGCGGTCTGAAGTAGAGAGGTTTCTTGCCAGTTGCTCCGTAAATAAGGTTTGAGGTGTCCGAAAGATCCTCCATGAATGTGCTTGCTGAATTCAAATCAAACCAGAAATCGTGCGCATAACTGTGATTGGCCACGAGATGTCCTTCCTCGGTTATTCTTTTCAGAATATTTTCATTCCCCGGAATGTTCTTGCCGATGCAAAAAAAACACGCTTTCACATCATACGCTTTTAACAGGTCCAGCAATTCCGGTGTAACATCTTTTACCGGCCCATCATCAAAAGTGATACTCACCACTTTCTCCCCGCTATTTCCTTTACATATTACCGGCATAAAGAAAGCGGAATCAATAAAATAAGAACCATAAAAAAGAATGAGTGAGTAATCAAAAAGAAATAATGCTGGTACAACCCAACTCAGGTGAGCCACCCGGAGGTGAATCACCAGGAGGATGAGTGTTATGGCTCCGAAAAGAATATTAGTATTACGGTAATTTAGCATTGGGAGACAAGAATCAGGGAATATTCCACATCCCGGAAATGATTGATGATAAGTATATTCTTAACCTTTTCCAACTTCTTATCGTTTGTAAGAACAATAGCCGGGACCTTTCCTGTTTTGAAAATGCTTGAAGCAAGCCATAGGCCAAAAGAACTATTGGTCATGTATTCTCCACAAAGATGTTTAAAGTTACCCTGCGGAATCTCTTTGAAATAACTATTTTGAAGAGCTCTGGTTTTTTGCTCGTAACGTATATCACCAGAGTTTCCTATAAGGACCAGGCTGATGTCTTCCTTCTGAAGTCCTTGTTTTAAAAGAAACGAAGAGATAGCCGTTTCCAGTTTTGTTGTGGAAGCAGGCTTGTAAATCAGTTCCACTCCCGATAGTTTTGCGTAGGTAGAACCAGACTGCCTGGAGGAGAGCACAAAGAATGCAGTGCCTTCTCCCATATAGTGACCAGGGGAAGTTTCTTCACACAGTTGACCTCCCTGATAGCTTTCAGCCTTGATATATCCGGCTTTTCGCTGTAGGGTGAGGTATCCCGGTGTCATCTCATCTATTCCCCCGCAAAGGATATTAGCGGCTTCTCCTTCTTCAAGCATAAGTATTGAATCCATCAATGCGCTTTCGAAAGAGAAACCCCGCTGGACATAGGTCATGTTATAATGATGACATTTCAGAAGGAGTGCAATCTGAGCTCCAACGGTATTGTGTGTGCTCTGAATAAATGCAGTAGGAGTAAGTAAGGCTTCCTTGTTATCAATAAGGGTCAGCAAAAATTTTTCCGAATCCTCGAAACAACCAATGCCTGTTCCACAGATCACGGCATCTACCTCCTGAATTCCAGCATCTGCGAGGCTCCGCATGGAAGCACTTACTCCCATTTTAATTGCCCGTCCCATACGGCGGATCAGGTTAGGGGCTATATATACTTTATAAGATGGCTCCTGGGCAGTGAAGTGATCTTCTCCAATCGGAACATTTACCGATTCCGGAAAAGGTAGCGGATCCAGATGATTCTGGGCGGAGATAGCTGAAGTTCCATTGATATAGATATTCATGCCCCGTACTTTGAAAATATTAATGAAGAACAGTTACCTCCAAACCCGAATGAATTACTCAAGATATGATTCAACCTAACACCTTCGGTGAGCTCGGTGACAGGAATAAGATTAAACTCTTTCATAGGCTTGCTGAAATTCAGGTTCGGGAAGATTGTCTCCTGCTGCATTGACAAAATAGAAATTACTGCTTCAATGCTTCCTGCAGGAGCAAGGGTATGCCCTGTAAATGCTTTTGTAGAACTAAATTTCGGTATTGAATCGGCAAATATGTTGATCAAGGCAATACCTTCCGAAAGATCATTGTTTGCCGTTCCTGTTCCATGCACGTTGATATAGTCAATCTCAGAAGGGCTCAATCCAGCTACCTTAAGTGCTTTGCTGATGGAAAGGGTGGCACCCAGCCCTTCCGGGGAGGAGGCAGTCTGATGGTATGCATCATTTGCATTTCCATATCCGCTGAGTTCAGCGAGCACCTTTTTGCCGGTACGTTTCACCTCTTCTTCCGACTCCAGGACCAGATAAGCGGCTCCTTCACCCAGATTCAAACCTCTCCTTTCTTCATCAAACGGGCTGCACCATTGTTTATCCAGGATCATGAGGGTGTTAAATCCATTCAGTGTAAATGCAGAGAGGGCATCGGTTCCTCCAGCAACCACTCTCCCGAGTTGCCCACTCTTAATCATTCGTGCTCCAAGCATGATAGCATTTGCAGCAGAAGAACAGGCCGTACTAATAGTGGTGAGGAATGAATGGATACCGAGGTATTCAGCAATTCGGGAGGTGCTGTCTCCACAGTCGTGTGTATCGATACAGTCTATATGGTCATTTTTTTCGAACAGCTCCTTGTAATACAGTTCAGTGCGTGACATGCCGGCTACGGAGGTCGAGGAAATCAGACCTGTTGTGGTGGTGGTCTCAGTGAGATCTATACCGGAAGAGCTTAATGCTTCCTTAGCAGCTAACATTCCCAGAAGCGTTCCTCTGGTGAAAGAATCTGATTGAACACCTGCAAGATCTCTTAAGTCCTTCAGACTCCGGTTTATCTCCCCGGCAACAAAGAGGTCTTTATGTATGGTTTTCAAATGATGGATAGGGCCGATGCCGGAACGCGAAGCTTTGAGCGACTTCAGGGTTTCTTCCACGTTTTCTCCGATAGAAGACATGATACCCATTCCGGTTACAAAAACCCGTTGAGACATCAATCAGGATTTACCGTTGGCTTTGATATATTCAGCCATACTTCGAACCGATTTGAAGATGGCCTTCCCGTCTTTGGGGTCCTGTATTTTGATGCCATAGGTCTTTTCGAGGAGGACGATAAGCTCCAATGCATCTATTGAATCCAGTCCGAGTCCATCACCGAACAGTGGGGCATCCGGATCGATATCCGAAGGCTTAAGGTCTGCAAGGTTTAATTGCTGAATGATTTCGAGCTTTATTTTTTCAATGAGAGAATCCATGGAGAAGAGGTTCTGAGCTGATTTATATTGTCTATTGAATGTTCGCTAAAATTACTGTTTTTCCGGGTTCCGGCAGAGTTAACAACCAAATAAAGAAAGGCTTCATAAGAGGGTCCATCCAGCTCAACCCACCCCGTCAGGCAAGCCTTTACCCGTTGTTCATAGAGCAGCTGGTTGACATACGGAACTATTAATTCAGCATCAAATGCTGAACTTACAAAGCAAGCGTTTTCACCGGTAATCTTGTAACGAATCCCGATTTCACCAATCATAATATTGGGTAAGGTATAAACGAAAACAGCCGGGCTTGGGAAATAAGATTCTTTATGCAGTATGGAGGCTGCATGAATACGATCCGACTCCAGACTGGAGGCCCGGTTTGCCAAAACAATGCCTGTATTTTCAGGCCCTGCTGCTTCAAAGGCCGGATCGCTCCGAAGCAGGTATTCAGATGCAAGCAAAGCCAGCTTGCACAGGTTATCCATCTTAAAAAATTTGGGATAAGTAATACCGAGATTACGGAATGCGGGTAGAGCAAAATCTGTGAACGCGGCGTCAGGCGTTCCTTCAAATTTAAGTTCCCCATCAATGAATATTCGGTTGTTCTGAATATGACAGACTGAACTGATGAAATTCATAAAAGCCTCTCCTCCCTTTCAAACACTGCAGCAGCGTTACATCCTCCGAATCCGGAGGCGGTTTTAATAAATGAGTTCAGGAGCTTTTGATCCGTCTGCCTGATCACCTGAATATCTCCGCTTACCCCTTTATCCTTATAACCTGCAGAAGCAATCAGTCTCCCTGTTTTAAGGGAATGGATACCAAGGATACTTTCCATAAGCCCGGCTGCTCCAAGTGTATGACCATAGTATCCTTTCAGACTGTGTACCGGTACGGCTGATAAACCAGCACGTGTAAAAGCAATACTCTCCATCTCATCATTAAATTCTGTTGCCGTACCATGAGCAGATATGAATCCAGGATTGAGGATTTTTGTTTCTTTCAACACATCTTCCAAAGCTTGGAGCAAACCTGCTCCGGTACGGGAAGGGCCTGAAATATGGTTTGCATCATTTGCACTGGCTCCGGCAGTCATTATAACAGGGTTCTCTCCGGCAAGGGATTTATCAAGAGTCAATAAGACAGCTGCAGATGCTTCTCCTAGATTGATCCCTTTTCTCGCAAGGTCATAAGGCCTGCAAGGTTCATCACTCAGTGCGTTGAAAGACCGGAAGCCTGCAACCGTAAATTCAGAAACGATATCTCCTCCGGCTACCACTATATGGTCGTAAAGGCCTGCACGGATCATACGCTGGGCAATAACCAGGGCAAGCAAACCGGAGATACAGGCATTGGAAACCACTACAGGCTCTTTTGCACACCGGAAGAATTCCCCCAGCAATTTGGAAAATACCGGCAGATAAACTCTGTTTTCTGCAATCTCCGAGGAGGCATCGGGCTCGAGAAGGTTTATGTTGCCTTTAGTGGTAGCATAAATTAAAAGAGTCCGAGGATCTGAAAGGTCTAACCCACTTCGTTTAAGTACCGAAGAGATTGCCAGAATGCTTATTTTTTCGAGACGGGTAAATTTCAAAGGATTACCCAACGGTTCAAAAATGTCATCAATAATGGTCTCATCGAAAAGCGATGCGCAAAAAGGGTCCTTTGAATATCCCGGGTGAACGGTTGCGAGTGCCGTCCTGCCAGAGAGGATCCCGGAGAAGTTCAGATCCGTACCAAATCCCAGTGGGGAAATGATGTTGTCGGGTCCTATATAGGCGTATTTGTTCAAGAGCTTTGATCTAAAGGATTATTGCAACCCCATCTTCTTCTTCCATTCTGCAAAAAAAACAGGAGTCACAAGCTGCAACTCTCCTGCCTCATTCAAAAAGACCTGAATGGTTCTTCCTGTGCAGATTACTTCATTGGTAACCGCATGATAGATGGTATATCCGAAAATCATTTTAGCTGCAGGGTCATTAATGAAAGTTGTTTCAACGATAGCCTTTTCACCATAACGAAGCGGGCGTTTATATTCAAGTTCCGATTTGACAAGAGGGGTTACAAAGCCTTTCTCATAGACATCCAGATAACCCAGACCAAATTGTTTGCCCAAATCTTCTCTTCCGTCTTCAAAATAACGCAGGTAATGGCCATGCCAGACCATGCGCAGGCTATCAACCTCACTGAATCTAACTTCTATTTCTTTTCTGCTTGATAAAACAGCCGGCATCAGGATTTTTTTGTGTCTGCAAAAATACGAATTTCAGGGAATTACCCAGCGTCTTTGGGCCTTTGCGGTGAAAACTACCCTATTAGCCACCAGGTTACGGAGACGAAAAGAATGGTAACCGAATGGATGTAATTAACGTATACTGGTTAACAAGTTCCCTCTGGAGGCTTTTTATCCCGATTTTAAATCATTATCTTTATGAATAGTATGGTTAAAATCATCTCCTCTGTATTATTTGTATTGTTCCTGATCACCGGGACTGCTAGCTATGGCCAGGAAACAGCCCAGGGCAAGATTGAAGTTCGCTGCGACGGTGATTTCTGCCGTTTTTATATTCAGGATAAGCGTATTTACAGTTATGGTCTGGATACTACCACCCAGGTTCGTTTCTGGAGGGCTATCATCAAGATGAGCCCCGACAGTGGCATTATGAATGCTGCTTCCAACCGCCTCATACTTTATAAGATGACTGCACGGGAATACTCCCGGATGTCAGAACCTCAGAAAGATTCAATGCGTAGTTCACTCCGGGTGTTGTATATGCTTCCGGAGTCGGAACCTGTCTTGTTTAGTTCCGGAAAGAATAATTTTTACAATGTAGCTGGTGTGATGCCTACCATTGATAAAGGAATACGCATTTTCGAAAATGAAAACACCGATCCTTTCTATGCCCAGGCCATATTACTCATCGAGAGCCCTGGAAACAAAGTAGGACGTTCCAACGTAGGTGCTTTGGGTTCTTTCCAGCTCATGCGGGGAGTAGCCAAGAACATGGGCCTCGTGGTGAACAAGAATATAGATGAGCGCAGAGACTTCGACAAAAGTGCCTGGGCTGCGGCCAAGCTCATCAGAACCATCTGCATCCCTTATGCTAATAAAATTCTGGAGGACCATCACCTGGCTTATGATCCGAGTGATCTCTGGTATCGTCTTCTCATCCTACATGTATATCATGCAGGGGCAGGCAACGTTGCTAAGGCTCTGGATGTAATGAACCCTTGTGAAGGCAACATCGACCTCATCAAGGAACTCTGGCAGACCCGTGCCGGTGCATTTGGAATGGCTTCGCAGAATTACTCCCAGGTGGTACTTGCTAATCTTATTGAGCTGGATGAGTTGATTCGCCTCACAGGCAAAGACATCAAAGTTATTGAACCGGAAGGGAAAGTGACAGGCTCTTTGACTCCTACGCTGCCGGAGGGCGGCAATTGATAATCAGGATTTCATCTCCGGTTTCTGCATAAAGATTTTCATCTCACATTCAGCAACCAGCTGACCATTGCAAGTGGAGCGTCCTTCAATCAGGGCTACGCTGAAAACCTCATTTTTTAATGCAATAACTGTAATGAGTTCAGAGCCTACAGGAGGATGGAAGTATATTTTGAGGTCTTTTAAAGCACCAATAAAACCAATCACAGGATCAGCACCCAGTTTTTTAACTTCATATCCGCCTTTGGCAGCGGCAGTCTGGGCTATATTTTCGACGATGCCGGGTTCGGTAAATACATTGTCTTTTACAAAGATATTATCTGCCCTGATCATTAATCCGGTGGTCGTTCCAGATCCTTCACAGCGGTAAATACAATCAATCATAACCATAGGGGCTTCATGCGGGAGATAATCTGCGATCTCGCTTATTCCAACCAGTTCAGTCGTTTGTTCCATTAGCATACAGTTAGCATTGAATAGGCATAAGAAAAACGAGCACTTTCAGGCACTACTAAAAATACCTTTTCCCCTTTTTTCAGCTTCCCAGAGTTCATCAGCTCTTCAAGCGCAAGCAAAATAGATGCAGCTCCTACATTCCCCAGCTTTGTCAGGTTGATAAACCATTTCTCACGGGGAACAGACACTCCGAGACGGATCATTTCATCATCCACTTTCTGAATAAAATAGGAGGAAGAAACGTGGATGAGGATATGATCGATATCCCCTGCCTTAAAATTATATTTACCCATGAGCTCAGCATAGCGCGCAACACCCAGGACTGCAATATTTTTATCAAGTACTTTCACATCCTGTTTCAGAGAGAAAATAGATTTCTCCAGCCACTCTTTATGAGTAAAGCTCATATACCCTTTCAGATCTCCATTGGGTTCTTTCTCGCCGCCTGCATACATACAGGTTTCAACCTGGTTGGCATAGGAGATGATATCCACCCATTCCACTTTCAGAGAAATACCTGAATCATTCGGTTTATTGCTGAGCCTTACAGCCGCAGCCCCGTCGGATAACATCCACCTAAGAAAGTCTTTTTCAAAGGAGAGCATAGGATTCGCTTCAAGCTCCTCCATCTTCTTTGCTTCCTCTTTAAAATTCTCAGCCTGCATCCAGGTAGAAAGTTTTTCAGAACCGGTGGTGATTGCATGCTGTGCATAACCGCTTCCAATAGCCATCCAGGCATACTTGAATGCATTCATAGCCGAACAACAGGAACCCGTGAATGTAATGGCTTCCATAGGCTTGACAGCCATCTTCCCTTGAATCATTACGGCATGAGCCGGAAGCATCTGATCAGGAGTGGTGGTGCCACAGGTAAGAAGGTCCAGATTTTTAAGATCAAATCCGTCAGCACAAACAGCTTTAATGGCCTCAATAGCGAGTTCGGCATTGGAATGCGTGCTCCTGCCGTCTTTATCAAGGGCATAATAACGCGTTTGTATCCCGTTATTCCTTAGTACGATGTTCTTGGCCCTTGACTTTTTGCCCCCAAAATATCCCAGATATTCTTCCATTTCGTCGTTAGAAATGGGTTTGTTAGGCAAAAAACTGGCAATCTTATTGATAAAAACCGGCACGGACATATTCTAACAGTTTCTTAATATAAGAATGAGATAAGAAACAAAGATAGTCAATCTGACTCATTAAGACTAACTCCTGAATAATAGGCTTTTTCCTTCCTTACTTTCCCCGGATTCAGAAGGTTTACAAGCGTTGTGAGCGTAAAAACGATTGGAGAAGCAATAAAAATGGCCGTTGGAAGGTAATAACTGAACGCTTTTAGCCTCCATTTCCGTTTCAGATCTCCGGCCCCCCCTTTTTTTAGGATAAACCCCGCCCAGATCCGGAATATCTTTTTAGCCCTTACTTCCAGACTCATTAGATGGGGCTTTACTTCTACTGCACCAGCCAGAACAAGATTTTCCTGCAACCGGGTAGTGGAGACTGATTGAAGGTACTCCAGCAGCACTGAACCATACAACGCTGCATGATCTACATCCTTTTTCTGAACTCCAGGTGTGGGGAAAACACCCAGAAACCGGTCTCTTTTACCACTCAGCATCCAGTATAAAATGGTGACTACACTCGTAAGATGGGGAGTCCGGTCGAATAGAGCAATATTTCCTACCAGCTTTCCACCTGCAGCCTGAATCTTTGTTTTCATCACCTCCTGAGCACTTAACCACATATTCCGGCAACCGATGACTGTCACCACTTCTTTGCCATTCANNATCTCAAAAACCGATTCCGGAAAGGCATCATAAAAAGTGTATCGACCCCATGGAAAGGGATAGGCAAGTTCCGGTTCAATTGTTTTGTAGTCAATCTGAAACTCCCCCGATATTTGAACAGGGGCCAGGAGGCTTTCCAAAATTTCATGCAATTGCCCGCTCTGTGTAAAGTATACAACCAGTATTTTTTTCTTCAACGGTTCCTGTTTAGAGGGGCAATTTACTAAGAAATTGCAGTCACCAGACTAACCTGTTCCTGACACAGCGGAACACCCTGCTGACCCGGTCCTTAACGGACTCCCATCGAAGATCCTGTCTCGTTTAAAGTAAAAAAAGAATACTTACCTGATTGAGAAGATTTTCCTGACAAGAAATTTCTCTTTTGTGCAATTGTCATGTCATTTTTGACAAGAAACTACTCTCTTTTAGCAAAAGAGATGTCTCTTTGGTCATTTGAGATGTCTCTTTTAGCAGAAGAGAGGTCTCTTTTGTCATTCGAGATGTCTCTTTTAGCAAAAGAGAGGTCTCTTTTGTCATTCGAGATGTCTCTTTTAGCAAAAGAGAAGTCTCTTTGGTCATTCGAGATGTCTCTTTTAGCAAAAGAGATGTCTCTTTGGTCATTCGAGATGTCTCTTTTAGCAGAAGAGATGTCTTTTTTGTCATTTGAGATGTCTCTTTTAGCAGAAGAGACATCTCTTTTGTTATCTGAGATGTCTCTTTTGCTAAAAGAGAGGACTTTCTTAGCAAGAAACTACTCTCTTTTGCTGTTTGTCATGTCTTTTTTAGCAGGAATGCTCAGGAGCGGCTTAAAGCGTTCCGAGCACAGCTAGCAGGTTAGCATCTGTGGTCTGTTGTGGATTGAGCGTCACGGTCATTCCAGCAGTAATGGTCAGGTTTTGTTTATCGTAAACAAGGTTATTGTTCGCATCCATCGCAAAGGCCACCATCGTACAATTGGTTCCAACCGGGATCTGACCGGAAGTAAGATTATAACACTGCATTACTGAAGTATGATTATTAAATACCAGGTAGACTTCTATATTCTGTGGATTGGTACCAGAGGCTGAAAAAGTAACTGTCGTATTCGTTCCGGTGGGTGCCAGTTGCGCACAATTTACCCATCCCATCCTGGCAATATTCATAGCATAAGAAGAAGCCAGATTGGTTACGGAGGAAAGGGTATCGGGATTGATCGATGGATCCAGCGTACTCACAACATTCGTAAAGTCAGTGATGGAGCCACTGGCTAAACCATACCATACACTCATACCGGTTAACATAGCAGACTCCGTAGCAGTTTCCATATAAAATTTACGGCCGTGTTTAAGTACGAGTCCGGAAGCTCCTTTAAAGCAAAGCGCGCGGATGGTAGCATTGGTTTCTAAAATATGTCCTCCTCCTATGGAAGGCATCTGAGAAAGGATCATATCCTTGGGACCATATACTTCTATCACCTTCAGTGTAAAAGGATAGTACACATTCTGCCCATTGGGGTACATAAAAATATTGTCATAAGGATAAAATTTGGTTCCCATATGTCCCACAATCGGTCCGGTGCCTGGGGAATCTACAGTAAATGTCTGCTCCTGTTGTTGGTAATTACTGTGGAATGCAGTAGCGTTCGTATAACCAACGGAAGTAGTGTTGTTCTGACTCTGTACCCGGGTTTTCTTACAAGCTGGGAACAGAATTACACCGAGTATGAAGGTTAGAATCGAAATCCATAAAGCGGTTCTTTTTTTCATGATGTTTTTTTCAGGGATGAAGGTATTCATGGTTTTGAGTTTATGTATGGTGATCAAGGTGTCGTTTAAGGGTATGCAGGACAATAAACTTTGGGAGCGAAGCAATCATTAAAGGAAATCAGCACACCAAGATGAATCCGGGCTTCTTTCCATTTCGTATCAAACCTTCCTTCCAGATAAGGTCTCAGGCAACCATAGGTTCTCATGATTCCTCCTCCTACCTCTCCGGCAAAATTGTTCTGCTTGGCAATCTTACTGTCAAAATTTGCATAGTTGTACCAATCGTTATAATAACCCGCAGCCAGTCCATAGAGATGCCAGTTCTTTATAAAAAGGACCGTGTACTGAGCACTCAGCCCTAAATAAAATTCATGAACAATGTTAACCGGGAATACAAAGAACTGTGGTGAAACAGCGAGCCTATATGATAAAGGGAAATATCCCCTCACCTCTCCTCCAAACCCGTCGGTCTGAAAATTATAAATCGCTCCTGCTCCTATTCCCCATACCTCATCAGTCTGGGAGTATGCTGCTACAGTAATCAAAGAAAAAAATAATCCCATTAAAGCTGCTTTCACAAATCGGAGTTTATGGATAAACGGAGTAGTACTTCAATTATTCTCTAAAGTAGGGTAAAAATGGGGATTAATCTACCACCTGATTCAAAAAGTATACGAACGGCATTATTGGCTAGCGTGATCCTTCGCATTCGCTCAGTGGATCCTTCGCATTCGCTTTGGATGGCAATGACCGTTATTTCCAGAAATCATAATAATTGAACCACTGAAGTGGATAGGCTTTTACCATCTTTTCGAATTCTGCCACATATCGCTTGAGCAGATCCTGAATTGTACTTTCAAGCTCGGCTTCTACGCGGGTTCTTTTCACTTGGATGGGAGGCACTGCAAAAAAGTGATAATGCTTATTTGTTTCTTTAACAGCGAAAACGATGATCAGTGGCACTCCGAATTTGGCAGCCATTACAAAAGGGCCGGCCGGAAACTTTGCTTTCCTTCCGAAAAAATCGACTTCGAGGGTTTTATTTCCTTCCCGGAAACGGTCACCATGCATCACTACCAGCTCGTTGTTGGAGAAGGCTTCATGCAATTTAACGAGGTGTGACATATCCCCGTCTTTTATTATGATAGTATTGAATTTCTTTTCTTTCTGTACTCCCTGCATATACTTCTGCATACTCTCTTGATCACTTTCATACATGAGGATATTAAACCGGGTCTTTAACCGGTTCAGGAGTTGTCCTGCCACTTCCCAGTTGCCTATGTGACCACTGATAAGAATACCTCCTTTGCCGAGTTTAGCGATTTCATCGAGGTGTTCCCCACCTTCATGGTTGACTGTAAAATTGGTTTTGACCCCGGAGAGAAGTGCTACTTTATCGAGCAACGTTTTACCGAATACATGGTAGTTGAGATAGGTGCTGAAAGCGGATCGGATTCGTCCGTAATGGTGGACATCCCTAAAATAGCGATAAACGAGAGGGGTTGACTTAGCGGAAATCAGGAAATAGAAGGCAACAAACCGAAGGACAAAATAGGCTAAGGGAAGGCCTGAACTTTTCAGGATAAATACAAAGATGCGATGACCTAAAACCCCACCCCGGGTCTTACCATGCCATTGCTTTGCCATGGATCAGGCAGTTTTTTGGGCGACTTTATTAAAGCAGTAATCGTAAAAATCCTGGAAGGTGTGAATATTGATAAAGTCTTCACCAACTACTTTAAATCCAAAATTGCTTTCGATGACAACAACCAGATCAACATAATCAAGGCTGTCAAGATCGAGTGTTTCACGAAGGTTTGCTTCGGGAGTTATTTTAGCTGCATCTGTCTCGAATTCTTCAACCAGAAAACCTTTTATTTTTTCGATTATTTCCTCTTTTGTCATTGCTGCAGGGGTAGTAGGGATGCTCATTATATATTATTTGATTTTTTTAATAATTAAGGTCGAGTTGGTTCCTCCAAATCCGAAGGAGTTGGACAAAAATACGTCAATATTCCTTTCCACGGTCTTGGTAACGATATTGAGTTTAGCCGAATCTTCATCAGGGTTTTCGAAGTTGATATTGGGTGCAACAAAATTATGCTGCATCATAAGCATGGAATAAACAATTTCACTGGCTCCGGCCATCCAACATTCATGCCCGGTCATTGATTTTGTGGAACTTACCATTGGTTTTGCTTTACCGAAAACAGCATCAATAGCCTGGGCTTCAGCACGATCTCCTCCCGGAGTAGAAGTGGCATGTGCATTAATATAATCAATATCATGCTGGGTCATTTTTGCATCGTCCAGCGCCATTTGAAGAGACCTGATTTGCCCATCCATGCTGGAGTTTGAAATATGTTCCCCATTGGAAGAGAATCCGTAGCCTACCACTTCCGCCAGAATCGGTGCCCCACGTTTGACAGCTGAATCGTAGTCTTCAAGGATTACGGTCGCCCCTCCTCCACTGGGTACCAGTCCATCACGATCACGGTCAAAAGGGCGAGATGCTTTTGTAGGATCTGCTTCACGGATAGAAAAAGCACTCAACCCATCAAAACTTCCGAAAGCATAAGGGTTAACCTCTTGAGCGCCTCCACAAACGATTTGCTTCTGCAAGCCCCATTTGATAAACAGGTAACCTAGTCCGATGGCATGCGAGCCGCTTGCGCAGGCAGCACTGACCGTAAAATTGATTCCTTTAAGTTTGAAGATGGTGCTCAGGTTCATGGTCACCGTGCAGTTCATCGACTGAAAAATAGAACCGGAGCCAATAAGCATGGTATCTTTTTTGGCTCGTACAATATCGATGGCCTCCATGACTGCTTTCGCTGAACTATCATTTCCATAGAGGATTCCCACTTCATTTTTCTCAATGAATTCCATATCCATCTTGGCATTTTTCAGGGCTTCGAGTGTAGCCAGGTAGGCATATTCGGCTTCTTCACTGAGTTGAATACGCGCACGTCGGTCAAGCAGACCTTTAAGCTGGGCAGGCTCCACCTTTCCAGTAAGCCCCGACCGGTATCCCCAGCTCTTACGCTCCGGATCGAGTATAATTCCTGACCTTCCGTGAAACAAGGAATCCTTTACTTCCTCCAGGTTTTTACCCAGACAGGACCAAGCTCCCATTCCCGTTATGACTACTCTGCCCATTGTATACCTGGAACGATTTAGATCTTTATTAAAATTAAATCAGGAGTATAATCCCCCGTTTACAGAAATCACTTGTCCGGTTACATACGTCGCCTGATCAGAGGCCAGAAAACCGACTACATTGGCTACTTCTTCCGGTGTACCGAAACGAGACATGGGTATGAGCTGTTTAAAATCTTTCTCATTCATATCTTTGGTCATATCGGTATTGATAAAACCTGGAGCCACAGCGTTCACTGTAATATTTCTTCTTCCCACTTCCTGAGACAGGGCTTTTGTTGCACCTATCACCGCAGCTTTGGAAGCCGAGTAGTTCGTCTGGCCTGGCAGGCCCTTTAATCCCGAAAGGCTCACTACGTTCACAACCCGTCCGTATTTTTTATACAACATCTGTTTGATGATCAGCCTGGTCACATTAAAGAAACCGTCCACAGCGATGTCCATCACGGTGTCCCACTCCTTATTGCTCATCCACATCAGCAAGTTATCCTTCCGGATTCCGGCATTGTTGACCAGTACTTCTATCGGTTTGTCTGGATTTGCTTCCATCCACTTCCCCAGGCTACCATCCACTTCTTCCTGCCTGGACACATCGAACTTCATCAGTTCCCCATTCACTCCCTTGGCCTTGACCAGTTCCAGAGTCTTTTCGGCCTCCTCCACATTGGATTGAAAGTTTATCAGAATATGATATCCCATTCCAGCCAGTTTTACGCAGATAGCCCTGCCAATACCTCTTGATCCACCGGTAACCAATGCATATTTCATATACTAAAGAATTGTTTGGGCTTAAAAGAGGGCAAAATAACGAAAAAAAAGCCATTATTTAACATGCAAAAGTGCGATTACCCTTATTTCCCGCACAAATGCCTTTAATAAACCCTTATTCCAGACGGAACGATTAGGGTTGCCTTGAAAGCAATTTAGCCTTGCACCGATAACTCTTTAGGAAAGCGCTTGTTACGCAGGTAATTGCGCACGTTTTTAAGTTCCTTGTAATGCACGGCATCTTTCTCAAACCGAGGAAAAACTTCTCTGATTTCCTTATATATTTGCCTGGAAGGGGTCGATAGCTTTTCTGCAAAACCCAGCGCATCCACCGCCTGCATGATCGTCATGAATTCGATAGCCATCACTTCATAGGTATTATTGATCACTTTACGTGCGAGCAAAGCGGCATTGGAGCCCATGCTCACGATATCCTGATTATCATTATTACTTGGAATACTATGAATATACATCGGCATGGACAAGGTCTGGTTTTCAGCGGTTGTAGAGGTGGCTGTAAACTGTACCCCTTGCATACCCAGATTCAGCCCCAGTGTGCCCAGGTTTGCAAAAGGAGGAAGCTTGCCATTCAGTTTGTCATTTAAAAGAAAGTTCAGCTGGCGTTCTGAAAGCATGGATAGTTTGGTAATCGCAATCTTGAGCTTATCCATTTCAAGGGCTACATAGTCGCCATGGAAATTACCTCCATGATATACATTCTTGCTTTTATAATCTATGATCGGATTATCGTTTGCGGAATTGATCTCATCCAGAACAATTTTTTCTGCTGATGCAATGGTATCCAGCACCGGGCCAAGGATCTGAGGGACACAGCGGATCGAATAATATTCCTGCACTTTTTCTTTCACCACGTCCTCGCTTACCTTGCGGCTATACAAATGTTCCTCGCGGCTTTTCACCAGGCGGCTGTCTGTAAGGAAATTCTGCATCACCCCGGCCACCCTGTTTTGTCCATAATGGCGTTTTACTCCGTTGAGTTCTGTAGAATAATGATCATCGTAAGATTCCACAATCTCTACGATCATTGCGGAAGCAGCAATAGACCAGTTCACCAGGTTCCAGGCATGCATCAGGTTCAGAGCCCCTATTCCCGACATACAGGAGGTACCATTCATCAATGCGAGTCCTTCCCGGATATGCATCTTCAGCGGAGTGAGTCCTTCTATTTTAAATACCTCGGCGCAAGGCAGGACTTTTCCTTTATAATGTACTTCCCCTTCCCCAATCAATGTGAGGGCTACGTGTGCAAGCTGAACGAGATCACCGCTTGCTC
>PLYR01000138.1:21054-23775 GCA_003153435.1 Bacteroidota bacterium | reverse complement strand
GACCGACCCGCTTTTTCAAAAATGAGCATGCGGGAGATGATCACCACTGCTGAAGAAACAACAATCAGAAAAAGAGTAATGAAAAAGGAATATGGAGCTTGTGCGTTATCCATTGGAAAGATCTAGTTCAAGCCCATCATAAGCAAGAAAGATATTGGAAGGAAGCTCTTTGCTTACTTCGGCATGTTTACCGAGCTGATGACTGATATGAGTGAAATAGGCCTGTTCAGGACCCAGTTCCCGTACGAGGGCAATAGCCTGGTCGAGGTTAAAGTGAGAAATATGCGGTTCCCGGCGCAGGGCATTCAATACAATTACTTTGGAACCGCGGATCTTGTCCATCGATTCAGGTGAAATCAAATTTGCATCGGTGATATAGGTAAAATCGCCAGTCCGGAAGGCTGTGACGGGCATTTTATAATGAAGCACCGGGATAGGAATAAAGTTCTGGTCAGCAATGGTGAAGTTTTCTTCTCCGATGGTATGTAACTCTATCCGGGGAATACCCGGGTAATCGGTGCCGTCAAAGCAATAAGGCACTTCCCGCTTAATGGCCTGCTGGACCCTTTCCGTTGCCCAAAGTGGAACCGCTTTATTATGGATGAAGTTAAACGCCCTGACATCATCAATCCCTCCAACATGATCCTTATGTTCATGAGTATAAAGTATTGCTTCAAGGGCTCTTACATCAGCCCTGAGCATCTGCTGTCTGAAATCAGGACCGGTATCAATGACGAAGTTTTTGCCTCCGGAGGTAATCATCACTGAAGAACGCAGTCGCTTATCCAAAGGATCGGCAGACGTACAAACAGCACAACGGCAGGCAATAATTGGGACACCTTGAGAAGTACCGGTTCCCAGAAAGGTAATTTTCATCGGGATGAAGGTACGAATTCGGCTTGAAACAGATTCCGGAGCTTCATAATTAAGCCCCAAAATAATTAGGACATTTGTCGTAGTTATTTAGACATATTTCATACCTTTGTGTATAGACCCCGTCCTATGAGCAAGACAGCGAACATTCTGGATCTGAGCCTCACCTACTCCTCCGTAGATGACAAAGATATTTCTTCACTAATCGACCTGGTGAGGAAGGGTCTGAAGTATACGCTTTTTATGAGCCTGACCAGGAGCAGTCCGTTTGATATACGTGACTGGTCCTCCTTTCTTCATATCTCTGAACGTACTATGCAGCGGTATGAAAAGGAAAACAAGGTTTTCGATACGGTTCATTCCGAAAAAATAATACAGATTACCCTGCTTTATAAATACGGAAGCGGTGTTTTCGGATCCAAAGAGAAATTTAACTCCTGGCTGGAAACGCCTAACCTGGCTCTCGGAAAGGCTCAGCCTAAAGAACTTCTGGATAATGCCTTCGGACTGGAACTCCTGAAAGATGAGCTGACCCGAATTGAACATGGGGTATTGGCATGATTCTCTTTAGGTTAAGCAAATCGAAATACAGCAAGGACCTAAGCGGGGCGGGTGCTGAAAAAAGCGGGGGCCGCTGGAACAACAAAGGCATTCGGATGATTTATACTGCCGAATCCAGAGCCCTTTGTACCACTGAAATAGCGGTACATACCCCCCTCGGGAACCTCCCTTCCGATTATGAACTGATTACCCTTTCACTCCCGGATGATATTCGAATACTGGAGTTAAAACTCAGCGACCTACCTAAGAACTGGAGACAAAACCAACAAGCCACCCAGAAGGCAGGAAGAGAATTCGTTCATGCGAATAAATATCTGTTGATGAAAGTTCCTTCGGCCGTGGTGCAGGGCGACTTTAATTACCTCATTAACCCTGGGCATGAAGAGCTGAGTAAGGTCAGAATTAAATCGGTCGAACCATTTGAGTTTGATGCCCGGCTCTTTCTTAAATAAAGACAGATGAGGTTAAATACCATAAAAAAAACCTGAAGTAAGCAAAGCTTTACTTCAGGGTTGGGCGATCAATGGGGCTCGAACCCACGACCCTTGGTACCACAAACCAATGCTCTAACCAACTGAGCTATGATCGCCAAATTTCAGGTGGCAAAGATACTATTCCTGACAATGTATCCAAAAAATATTATATGGTTCCGGGACTTTTCTTCGTATTTTCGCATTATCAGTCCCAAACGAGAACCCTGGATTCCGCCATCCGGAGCTCAGGATTCCGGATTCACCGAACCTAATGACCCGACCAGACCGATTATACTTCCCGGGACTCCATGGCCTGCGTTTTCTGGCTGCGGCGATGGTTATCATATCGCATATCGAGACTTTCAAAAAGGATGAACACCTTCCTAACCTGGATGAAAACATCTTTATCGGAGTGGCAGGAGAATACGGGGTAAGCCTTTTCTTCGTTCTGAGCGGCTTCCTGATTACCTTTTTGCTGCTGACGGAAGAAAAGGAAACCGGCAGGATTGACATCCCGAAATTTTATCTCCGGAGGGTTCTCAGGATCTGGCCCCTCTATTATCTGATCGTGATTCTTGCATTTTTTGTCCTCCCCCACTTCCTGGAAACAGGAGGAGCCGAAAATGTCCTCAAAACTTCATTCTGGCCCAAACTGGGGTTATTCGTTTTCTTTCTGCCCAACCTGGCACTCAAGGTGCTTCCGGTGGTGCCGTTTGCATCGCAAGCCTGGTCGGTGGGAACGGAAGAACAGTTTTACCTGGTCTGGCCCTGGATCATGAGGAAATTCCGCTCCATCCTGCCCTGGATCATGGCC
>PLYR01000138.1:0-20994 GCA_003153435.1 Bacteroidota bacterium | reverse complement strand
GGATTGTTCGGCCATGTCAAGTTTCGCTACCTTTTCAATGCCTTTCTCTTTGCCGTGCTGATTCTGAATCTTGCGGGTAATGACAAAACACTGCTTCGTCTGGAGAATCCCTTTTTTCGGTTTATGGGCCGGATCTCCTATGGTTTATACATGTATCATGCGCTCTGCTTCTACCTGATTTTTACGCTCCTGAAAAGTTTTATTTGCGGGCTCCCCCTTTTCTTACTGAATGGGTTTCTCTACCTTTCGGTATTCCTTTTAACCACAGGGGTAGCATGGCTTTCCTACGAATTTCTGGAGAAACGCTTTTTAAGGAAGAAGAAAGAGTTCACGGTAGTCGCAAGCGGCGAGAGCAATGGGCAGCAATAGTTTCATGAATACTAGCATCTAAACAACAAGGTGGATTCACAACAAAAGAAGGCTCTGGTATTCGTTTCTGCAGGATTAGGAGATGCCATTCTGCTGGTACCTCTGGTGAAGCTCCTCCGGGAAAATAAGTTTGCCGTGACGGCTTTGGTCACCACCCGTATGCCACTGGAAGAATTGCTTGAAAGTACCGGCCTCTTCGATCAGCTCATCCTGGCAAGAACCAAAACCGGAAAAGCCTGGCTTGCACTTAAAGAATATCACAACTTCAACCTCGCACTGGTTAATTATTTTGCTGCTACCCGGTCTAATCTTTTCCTTGCCAAGCGAATGGCCACCAGGGTTCATACCAACAGGATCCCTGATAAAGCGGGAAAAAGGCTTACTCACGGGCTTGTGTACCTTCAACCGAAAAAAGATATCCATGATGCGGAACAGAATGTGCTCCTCGCTGGAAAAGGCTCTATGGATATTAAGGCGGAGCATATGCGCCTTACGATTCCCAATAGAAACACCTTGAATCTACAGGAAGGATACATTATCTTACAGATCTCTGCCATTCACAATAAACAGGAGTATAAAAACTGGGGAGTCCCACACTGGATCCGCTTTCTTAAACTTTGCAAGGATTCATTTCCAAAACTCCGGTTTGTGATGCTGGGCGATCAGACGGAAACATCACTCGGAGCAGAGGTCATGGCCGCTGGAATCGGCAATACAGAGAACCAGATGGGCAAAACAAATATTAGGGAGGCCTGGGAAGCGATTGAGAAAAGCCAACTGTTTATAGGGGTGGATGGTGGACTCATGCATCTGGCAGTGGCAGCCGGAAAACCCACCCTTACGCTCTGGGGCCCTTCCAGTCCTATCCTGTATGGATATGAGCGAATCAATCCTGAGATGCACCGTGTGGTCAGTTTGAATCTCCCGTGTGCACCCTGCAGTGCATGGATTTCTCCGAACACTACTCGCTTTCCATCTCCTGAAGCCTGCCCTCTTAGGGAATGTCTCTCCACACTCAGTCCGGAACAGGTATTCGGAGAATTCACCACCTTTGTAAAGAAGCATGCACTTGTTTAAAACCATTTTCCGGACTGTATTTGCAAAAGGCCTCGGCTCCGTGGTTAATTTTCTCATCGTCCTGCTCACTGCAAGATTAATGGGAGCTGAAAGCAAAGGGGAAATTAGTCTTGTGGTTTTAAATATCACCGTCATCCTCTTGTTAAGCGATGTTCTCGGCGGAGGTGCCCTCGTCTTCCTCGTACCACGCTATAAACTCTACAGCCTGCTCATACCATCCTGGATCTGGGGAGTCATTTGCGGTCTGTTATTCCCCGCCTTGTTCTTCCTATTCGGTCATATGAGCCAAACAGATTATGTGGCTATGACCCTGCTTAGTGTTTTTCTGAACCTAAGCAGCATTAATTCTTCCGCATTAAACGGGAAAGAGAAAATTCGTGAAAATAATATCGTTTCTCTGGTGCAGGTGTTTGTGCTTTTGGGAGGCCTACTCTACTTCATCTTTCTGCAGGGGACTAAAACGCCACATGTCTTTTATGCTTCCCTGCTTTTGAGTTATGCCATTAGTTTCCTGTTAAGCCTATACTATCTGCGGAAGGATATTGTAAGAGCTCCTTCGATTCAATTCAGAAGGATGATGAAACAAATGATCCGGAGTGGCTTTTCCACTCAGGTTGGGAATGCGGTACAACTACTCAATTTTAGGTTGAGTTTTTATCTGCTCAATCATTATTTCCCTTTCGGAGGGAAAGCAATGGTTGGAGTTTATTCAACTGCCGCGTCCATATGTGAATCTGTTTGGGTAATAAGCAACGGAATAGCTATGGTTCAGTATGCCCGGATTGCGAATATGGGAAACCGAAAAGAGGCACAGGAACTGACAATTGCACTCTCGAAGATCAGTTTTCTTGCTACACTATTGGCAGTAGGTATTATGCTTTGCCTCCCTTCCGGATTGTTCGTCTCTTTATTCACATCTGAATTTATTCAGCTTCCTTATATCATAGCCTGTCTAAGTGCAGGCATCTGTGCTTTTGGCCTCGCAAGTATGTATAGTCACTACTTTTCGGGTATCGGGAAGATGCATATCAGCGCTACGGGCTCACTCGTAGGTTTCATAGTAACCCTGGTTCTGGGATTTATCCTTGTTCCTCGATATGGGGTTACAGGCGCAGCGTTAACAGCCTGTTGCTCTTATCTCTCCACAGCAACCTTTCTCTTCATCCGTTTTAAATCAGAGTCGGGAAAAGGATTAGTCCCCTTGTTATTTAACTATACCGGAATATTTTCATCACTTAAAGAGCAAGCAGGCCATGTGCGGAATTAGTGGTATCATAAGTCTTCAGGGCCTTCACGCAGATCCCCGTCTGGTGAAAAAAATGAATGACACCCTCAGACACCGGGGTCCTGACGGTGCTGGATTTTTCTTCTTTTCCGAAGAGAAGTCTGTTACAGCTTATGGCCAGGATACACCGGAGAATGTGCGAAGTGCCACGCATGCGTATGCACCAAAAATTTCAATTGATCTTCTTTCCGAATTATTTAGCGTAGGCTTTGCCCACAGAAGGCTGGCGATCCTTGACCTTGGCGAAAACGGACATCAACCTCTCTGTGATCCTGAGCAGGAGCTTTGGATCACCTATAACGGAGAAATCTATAATCATATAGAGCTCCGAAAACAACTGGAAAGCAAAGGGCATATCTTCAGAACACGTACCGACACAGAAGTTATTCTTGCTGCATACCGTGAATGGGGGATGGATTGTGTTAAGAAGTTTAACGGGATGTGGGCATTTGTTCTGTTCGATAAAAAACGGAACCTGATTTTCGGATCACGTGATCGGTTCGGAGTAAAACCGTTCTATTATTATCTGGATCAGGAACAATTCATTTTTGCTTCAGAGCAGAAATCTATTCTGCAGCACCCCAGCGTAAAACGAAGTATCAATCCTGCCGCACTTGCAGATTATTTTATTGCAGGAGAAATCGATTATGCAGAGCAAGGGATCTTCGAAGGCATTCTGGAACTCTTCCCTTCACATTCCTTTACCATCGACCTTGCTTCAGGAAGTTTTAAAAAATGGATTTATTACACTTTGAATGCAAATGAAAAATATGAAAACTTCAATTCTTTTCACTTTGAGGAGTATAAGCAAAAAACAGAAGAACTGATCCGTGAAGCCATCCGTCTTCGACTGAGATCAGATGTACCTGTAGGTTCCTGCCTCAGTGGTGGGATTGACAGTTCGTCTATTGTTGGTATCATGCATGAAATAAGGATGAATGATAAAAATCCGGCTAAACTGCACACCTTCACATCCTCCTTTTCCGATCCGGCCTATGATGAAAGTAAGTGGGCCAAATTAGTTTCCGACAGGGCCGGTGCCGAGGCTCACATAAGCAGGCCTACCAGAGAAGAACTCATGGTGGATCTGGAAAGCCTGGTCTACTGCCAGGATTCTCCCCTGTGGAGCACCAGTACCTATGCTCAGTACCGCGTTATGAAACTCGCAAAAGATACTGGTATTAAAGTGATCCTGGACGGACAGGGTGGTGATGAGCTTTTCGCGGGTTATAGCCCTTACTACACCTGGTATATCGGAGATATGATGAGAAAGCTTGAAATAGGGAAAGCTTTGAAGGCGGTGAAAGATTTTAATTCTTTTCCGCAGAATTTCAAGTCACTCGGAAAAGATTATCTGAAGTTGAAAGCAATCCACCATCTCCCTGCATCCGTTCAACTCAAAATCAGCAAATCCTATTTCAAGGATATCGGGTATCTTGACCCTTCTCTGCTCGAAGTTTATAAAAAGAATCTCCGCACAAGAGAAGAAGCGCTTCCCCGATCGCTTAACGGAATACTGCATAAAGAATTCGTAAACACGAGGCTGAAAGGTTATCTCAAATGTGAAGACCGCTGCTCCATGTGGCATTCTGTGGAGTCACGTACCCCTTATGCCGATGATCACAACCTGGTGGAATATGTATTTAACATTCCTGGAGCTTATAAAATACATCAGGGCGTTAACAAATACCTCATGCGCCAGGCCGTAAAATCTATACTACCGGTACAAATACTGGAGAGAACAGATAAAATGGGTTATACTACACCCAATAACCGCTGGGTTACAGAAATGAGAGAGGAGATGAGACCCTATTTTACCGATGCGCTAAAGCCTTATTTTAAGCTGGATAAGCTTCTTAAAGATTACGATAGCTTTTTCGACATAGAAAGCAAAGCGGAAAATGGAAGGGTATTTAAATTTATGCTTTTCGCCGTCTGGATGAAAGTCTTTGAGATGAAGTAGCCCACCTTAAATCCTATCGATCTTTAACATACTATCATAGCATGATTGATAGAGTTGGCATTTTATCTCCATTCGTCGCCAAAATTTTCCCATTCATAAGTCTTTTATAATATATTTGTGAAATACGTAACTACGTATTCAATCTATGTAATTTACAATTTGTGCTAACCTCCAGTTTCGAATGAAAGCAGATGATCCCATCGATATCAAGGAGCAAAAAATGAATGAAGATCCTCTTCACGAACTCAAAAAGGAGTTCGATGCATTCACTTATTCTGTATCTCACGATCTGCGAGCCCCGCTGCGGGCCATACATGGGTATGCCCAGATTCTGGAAGAAGACTATTCCGGGAAGCTGGATGAAGAAGGAAGGCACGTCCTTTCTGTCATTAAGCAGAATGCCATACACATGGGCAAAATAATTGATGATTTACTTGCATTTTCACATCTGGGCAGAAAAGAAATTGTAAAGACCAGGCTGGACATGAAAGAACTTCTGGAAGGTGTTGAAAGAGAATTCAGAAAGAGCAATCCGCATCATGCCAAAATACAGATAAAAAAAATGATCCCCGTCCAGGCTGATTACGGATTGATTCATCATGTTGTTTTCAATCTGATTTCAAATGCCGTTAAATATTCTTCAAAAAAAGAGAAGCCAGTGATCAAAGTCGAGTCCAGGCTTGATGGATCTGATATCGTTTATTCTGTGGAGGATAATGGAGCCGGATTCAATATGAAATACAAAGACAAGCTGTACGGAGTTTTTCAGAAACTTCACCACCCGGATGAGTTTGAGGGATTAGGGCTTGGGCTGGCCATAGTGAAACGCATTATTTCGAGGCATGGAGGAAAAGTGTGGGCGGAGGGGAAGGTCAACGAGGGAGCAACCTTTTATTTCTCTCTTCCTGCCATTTAAACCGGCCTGTTGTAAAAGGCAAAAGATCGTAGCGAGTGCTACTTTCTCAATATAAACTCCACCCGTTCAGGGTTTATACTTACCGAGCGTATATTCGCCGGAGAACGAACCAGATCGATTTTTATTTTTGAACTCCCGGCTTCCAGCTTTGCATAGTCTGCAACCACACGGAACATTTCAGGCTTTATTTTTTCAAATGCATCAAATGCAACCAGATAAGTAACTTTTACCTTATCCGGAAAGAGCTTGAGTGCAGCCCCGGTAGGAACATTCAGAGATTCTACAGGAATCTCTCGCATTCCTTCTGTGAATTCCGAAACAGGAACACGGATGCTGACTGAATCAACAGAGAACTCGAGTTGCTTAAGCTCTGGGCTTAATAATAGCGCCCTTCTCAGTGTAACCGTTTTATTGAGTCCCGAAGCAGGTATATTCTGAGTCCGGAGTTCTTTGACCTTTTCTACAAGGGTCTGAGAGCCGGAGATCCTGATTTCTCTTGGAAAAATTACCATACTATCGCTTTGCTGATATCCTTTCTGGAAGTTCAGGTTCAGATCGGCATGAACAGGAATTATTTTACTTATTTTCCTGCTGAAATTTAAAAAGATGGTATCCGGGATGATGGCCAGTATACGGAGGTCTGAGCCCATCTGTCTGGCAATATTTTCCAGCTTGGAATTCGTGGTGATAAAGAAATAGTCACTCCCTTTCCGGGGTTTGTATCCGCCTGCGTCTATAAGAACGGGATCAAGATGTTGCTTCAGTTTACTGCGTACAATATCATAACCACTTCCTTTGACTTCCAGTTCGAGCGAATCGGGTAAAGTATTTGAAATTAACTTATCCTTTGGAAGGTTAATATAATTAACCGGGAACTTCATGAAGGTAGTAAACTGCATGGATAAGGTCGTGATCACCCAGAAGAATGCGGCAATAATAAGGCAAACCGCAAAGACCACGGCTTTGCGGTTAAACTTCTGTTTATTGACAGGATGATCTGAACCGCGAGGTTTTATGATGGGTTGATCTCTCAATGCGCCCTGTTTAACAATGTCCAGAACTATTCCAGGATATATCTATGAAAATCAGGCAGCTCCTACTATGGAATCGGAAGCATCCTTGGAAACAGCACTTTTCTGAATCTTCAACCGGTTACCACCTTCAACTTCGATGATAAATGTTGTTTCCTGAACTTCGATAATCTTACCATGAATTCCTCCAATGGTAATGATTTTAGCACCTTTTTCAAGTGCTGCCATATAAGCTTTCTGTTGCTTTGCCTTCTTCATCTGAGGGCGGATCATGAAGAAATAGAACACCACGAAAATAAGACCTATCATAATGAACTGGGGCATTACGCCTCCTGCTCCTGGTGCCGCTGCTTGCAAAATAAGTGTGTGCATAAATTTTTAATTAATAGTTATTGGTGAATTCCTGTTTATTTAGTTGATGGCTGAAGGACTTCAGCTTTAATCGTGATAACCTTGGTATGTGGATTTGCATTTGAAATGATAGTCACCGTTTTTTCATTCAGACCGTGCTTACCTTCACTGTTGAATTCCACACCTATATAATCTTCAGCTCCGGGGGCCACTGGTTTTTTGGGTATCTCCGGGACGGTACAGCCGCAGCTTCCTTTGGCATCTGAAATAATCAATTCTGATTTGCCTGTATTCTTAAATTTAAAGGCAAACTTTACTCTTTCTCCTTGTGTGATCTTTCCGAAATCATGCAGTTCAGAATCAAAGGTCATCACAGGTTCCATTCCTTTCGGGGCGACACCATCGGCTGTTGCCGAGATATTCACATCCTGTGTGTCAATTTTACCATCATGATTTCCCTTAGGGCCACATGCATTCAGGAAACTCAGGAATAAGAGGGAAGAAACAAATAGAATAGAGCGTTTCATGAAGTCCTTTTTTTGCAAATGTACTATTTTTATATACGATTAACTCTTCTTTACTCAATTAAGCCTCTTCCTGTTTTAAGGATCATTTCCTTCCCTTTAAGGTCCAGCACAAGCTTGTCGAGTATACCATTAATAAAAACCTTGCTTTTAGGGGTACTGTATAGCTTGGAGATTTCTATATATTCATTCAGGCTCACCTTCACAGGGATATTCTGAAAATGCATGAGTTCTGCAATGGCCATTTTCATAAGCAGTACATCCATCATGGCGATCCGTTCCACTTCCCAATTTTTCGTCTTATCTCCAATCATCTGCTCACTATCTTTATCATGAATGATTGTTTTGCGGTATAAGTCAACCACAAACTGCTTGTCATCAGCCGGGTCTTTAAATAATGGCATCAAATGAAAATCTTTTCCCCCTTCGCTCTGAAAAGTTTCGAGGGTTTTAATAATCATAGGTGCGACTGCCATATTAAGGTCATTCGGCCAATGTAAGCTACGTTCTTCCAGGAATGAATCAACTGAATCAGAATCAGCTACGTATTGTTTAAAAACATGGACCAGAATCTCCCGGTGCATATCATAAGTCACCATAGGGGCGCTCATATACTCTTCAAATTCCTCACTCCCTTTTATTGCCAGAAAGCTGCGGCGGATGATTTCCATCTGCCCCGACCAGTTTAGTTTACGCTCTCTTAAAGCAGCAGTCAGAGCCGGATTATTCTCTAGTTCAAGAAGGATAGGGTTCTCAATAAAACGGAGGTTGGGGTTGAGATCCTCAGAAGATGGTAACCTTTTGTTCTTGCCTTCATCGGCAATGATAACCGCTACCCCCTTTAATTCAATCAAAAACTGCAGGAGCAGGAGGTAAAGATCATACACTTTGTCAATGCTACGCAGAAGCTCATTCTCTCCTTTAGGCACATCGTGATTGTGGGACTGGAAATAGGTATACAGCGCCTGCATCACTTTAATCCTCAGATATCTTCTGTTAAGCATACAAAGAACGGTTATGTATAAAAGTACTGTTTATTCCTTTTTCCGAAAAAATCAAAATGAAAGTTTGATTTTACCTATTTCAGCAATCCGCGCTTCACCCAGGTGATTGGCAGCAGCATAAGTAGGTATATTCTGTGTTTTTGCTATTTGAAAAACATTCAATGTAGTCTGATAAATCTTCTCGGCATGAGACATGGCTCTTTCACGGTGATATCCTTCAAGCTCATAATACACATTAATAATTCCTCCTGCATTCACAACATAATCCGGTGCATACAGAATTCCTTTCTTCTTCACTTCTTCTCCATGAATTACTTCGTCAGCAAGCTGATTATTGGCGGCTCCACAAATGATGGAACAGCCCAGTCTTGCTAAAGTTTCAGTATTTACGGTTGCACCGAGAGCACAGGGTGCATATATATCCATTGGAACATCATATATTTTATCAAGAGCCACCGCTTCTACTTTCAATTCAGAAACCAACATCTTGACTTTTTCCTCATTCATATCGCAGATAGTCACTTTACAACCATCTTTCACCAGGTGCCTGACTAGGTTTTCGCCCACATGACCAACACCTTGTACAGCTACTTTTTTTCCACTCAGACTGTCACTTCCCCATTTTTCTTTTGCAGAAGCTTTCATACCGAGGTAAACACCGTAGGCAGTAACAGGAGAAGGATCTCCCCCGCCACCCATCGATTCAGGCAGTCCGGTAACAAAATCAGTCTCCATATGAATATACTCCATATCACGTGTACTCATATTCACATCCTCAGCTGTAATGTATTTACCTGCAAGGCTATCAACAAATTTGCCGAACCTGCGGAGCAGTGCTTCTGATTTTTGTGTTTTTGCATCACCGATGATCACAGCCTTTCCTCCACCCAGGTTGATACCAGCACAGGATGATTTATAAGACATGCCTCTGGATAAGCGAAGAACATCCGTGAGCGCTTCTGACTCACTTTTATAGGCCCACATGCGGGTACCGCCCAATGCAGGGCCGAGTACTGTATTGTGAATAGCAATGATTGCTTTTAATCCGGTTGCATTATCATTACAGAATACTACCTGCTCGTGATCAAAAACCGACATATGCCCGAACACTAACTTGTCAGAAAGGCTGGTCTGCCTGATATCTTTTACTGTAATCATGCTGAATGTTTTTGTTCCCGGAAAATTTTTCCTGGAATGGTTGATAATGGCTAATTTTGGGACCTGTTGAGGCTATTCTAGCAAGCGGGGCAAAAGTAGGGGTTTTTTTTCAACCAACAAATCGAATTAAAGAGGTGAAGTCGCTTTCCCAGCTTAATAAATACTTCTGGAAATACAAGTACAGACTGCTACTCGGAGTAGCGTTCGTCGCCATCAATAACTACTTCGGCGCTGAAGCAAAGCTTTACGTCGGCAAAGGAACCGATTATGTAGCCGATCTGATAAAACACGGAGGCTCATTCTCTTCAACAGCAAACAAAGAACTTTTGTTTTTTGGTTTCCTGGTAATCGGCCTTGTACTCCTTCAGGGTGTATTCATGTTCCTCATGAGACAGATGATTATTGTGATGTCAAGATTGATTGAATATGATTCCAAAAATGAAATTTTCAACCAATACCAACTCCTCGATCAGAGTTTCTTTAAACGCAACAATACAGGCGATCTGATGAACAGGATCAGTGAAGATGTTAGCAGGGTACGCATGTATACAGGCCCTGCTATGATGTATATTGCAAATACGCTGGGGTCATTCTTCTTCACGATTCCTTACATGTTTAACATTAATATCCGGCTTACACTCATTATTCTTTCTCCAATGCCGCTGGTTGTGATTTCCATCTGGTATGTGAGCAGTCTGATTAATAGAAGAAGCACTGAAGTGCAGAGGCAGCTTTCAGGAATCTCCACATTTGCTCAGGAAACATTCTCTGGTATACGAGTCATGAAGGCTTATGCCCGGGAAGAAAAAATCAATGAACAGTTTGGGGAGCAAACCCAAAAATACCGAAGTTTATTTCTTAGGCTTGTGAAGACAGAAGGCGCTTTTCAGCCACTAGTCTTACTGCTCGTAGGCATGAGCAATATTCTCGCGATCTATTTCGGAGGAATGGCATATATACATGGAGAGATAAAACCCGGTGAGATAATCACGCTGCTGATGTTTATCAACGGCCTCATCTGGCCTATTGCTTCCCTCGGATGGGTGACATCACTTGTTCAGCGTGCAGCAGCATCGCAGGAGCGGATCAACCAATTCCTTCATACCAAACCAGACATAAAAGGTGGCCCTCTGCACCCCGATATGCTTCACGGTCAGATAAGCTTCAAAAACGTGAGCCTGACTTACCCCGATTCCGGAATCAAAGCCCTGAAACATATTTCGTTTGAAGTTGCAACAGGAAAGTCGCTCGCCATCGTTGGAAGGACCGGATCTGGCAAATCAACAATCGCAGCATTGATTACCCGTTTGTATGATTCTACTGAGGGAGAAGTACTCCTAGATGGGAAGCCCATTCAGGATTATTCCCTTGAAAGTTTAAGAGGGAGTATTGGATATGTGCCTCAGGAGGTGTTCCTTTTTTCAGATACGATTGCGAATAATATCCTCTTCGTCAAAGATATGATCTCAAGTAGTGATCGGGAAGAAATGATTTCAGCAGCAAAGGCAGCTGCCATACATGATGGAATTATGGAATTTCCAGACGGATATGAAACGATGCTGGGTGAACGAGGGATCACGCTTTCCGGAGGACAAAAACAACGGATTTCGATGGCCAGAGCGTTTGTCAAGGAACCTAAAGTGCTCATTTTCGACGATTGCCTTTCAGCCGTAGATACAGAAACGGAAGAACTGATCCTTCAGAATCTGGAAGAAATCATGAAGGATAAGACCACGGTGATCATCAGTCACAGAATCAGCTCCGTGAAAAACTGTGATCATATACTTGTACTCGAAGACGGATCGGTTGCCGAAGAAGGAAATCACGATACCTTGCTGAAGTTGAATGGAATTTATGCCGGAATGCACAGACAACAGTTACTCGAGAACGAATTGAAGGAGTGAAATACAATTCCTTTTAGTGCTTTCCGATTCCAAATATTATTCCTAAAAGTTCTCTATAAAATCTTTCATAGTACAAAGCGACATACAATAACCGGTAAAAAAACGATGTTTTCCTTTATTTCGTTCGTATTACAAGTTCATCCTAAATTCATTTAATCGGCAATAATTGAGGATTTAAGGAGCTTTTTAAGCCTTCTGTCCACAAATATTCAGAAAAATATACTTGTTTATTTCATTTTATTCTTACATTTGTTTTAAGGGTAAACCAAATAAACAAAAACAATCATGACAATGGAAGAGGGAACTGAAAAAAACGGCGAGCATAACAAGGAAGAGATTTTTTCAAAATCTGTTCGTGCCGTGAAGCGGACATACTTTTTTGATGTGAAAGCCACCAAGGGAAATGATTATTACCTGACTATCACAGAAAGTAAGAAACGTTTCGGAGACGACGGAAAGTTCTTCTACGAAAAACATAAACTGTTCCTCTACAAAGAAGACTTCGATAAATTTGCGGAAGGTCTAACCGAAGCAGTGGCCCATATCAAATCTATTGCACCTCCAATTGTTACCCATCATGAACATGTACAAGCTCAACATTCTCACTCTGAAGTTGCTGCTGATGCTACCGCCTTTTCGAATGTAAACTTCGATGATCTCGGAAAATAAATAACCTATTGACAATTATAAGAAGCTCCTTTGGTTCATCCAGGGAGCTTTTTTATTAGGCTGGGAATACCGAAGGAATCAAATCCATAGCCTTCTGAAAAGCTTTCGCATGGATGCCCGATTTAATCCCGGCTTTATCAAGGAAGGAAAGCAGGTTTTCCGTAGGCATATTTCCGGTAAGCGTGTCTGCGGCCATTGGACATCCTCCAAGCCCTTTAATCGCGGAATCAAACCTTCTACATCCTGTTTCCCAGGATGCCTTCATTTTTTCCTCCCATGTTTCAGGGGTTGTATGCAGATGGGCTCCTATTTCAATCTTTGGGAATTCAGGGATAATGGCCCCGAAAAGCTGTTTGATATTGCCTGAGTTGGAAGTACCAATTGTGTCTGCAAGAGAAATCGTTTTGATGCCTCTCTCGGAAATAGCTTTTGCCCATTCAATCACAATATCCGGACTCCAGGTATCGCCATAAGGATTTCCAAAAGCCATCGACAGATAGACCACCAGTTCCTTTTTCTTCTTAACACACAACCTCTGAATCTCTTCAACCCTTGTTAAGGATTCTGATATAGAAGAATTGGTATTCCGCTGCTGAAAGGTTTCAGAAACGGAAAAAGGAAAGCCCAGGTAACTTATTTCATCGAAAACGATTGCATCCTGAGCTCCTCGCAAATTAGCAACAATTGCTAAAAGCTTTGAATTGCCGGCACCCAGGTCAAGACCTTCCAGCACTTCTGCCGTATCCTTCATCTGAGGAATGGATTTGGGTGATACAAAGCTCCCAAAATCAACGGTATCGAAACCACAGGCCAGTATAGCGTTTATATATTCGATCTTTTTTGAAGTCGGGATAAACTCATGTATGCCTTGCATAGCATCTCTTGGACATTCAATAAGTTTCATACTATTTCTTTGTTTTGTTTAATATCCATAACTCTTAATATACCCCGGTTGATCTTCCGTGCAATTCCAGGTCCTTCGTAGATAAAACCGGTGTACACCTGAACCAGGCTTGCTCCTGCTTCAAGCTTTTCAATAGCATCAGCAAAGGTGCGGATGCCTCCTACTCCAATTACAGGGAACGCTCTGTCTGACTTTTCACAGAGATAGCGAATCACCTCGGTACTTCGGCCAGCAAGTGGTTTTCCGCTCAACCCTCCAGGGCCTATTTCTGCGAGACGGGTTTCCTGGGTTTTGAGGTTTCCCCGATTGATGGTCGTATTCGTAGCGATAACTCCATCTATCTTCGTATCCTTTACAATTTCAATGATATCATCCAACTGTTCATCGGTAAGGTCGGGTGCAATTTTAAGCAGGATGGGTTTGGGGAAAGGCTTTTCAGCATTCAGTTTTTTCATATGTGTAAGGAGTGCTTTCAACGGCTCTTTTTCCTGAAGAGCCCTTAGCCCCGGAGTGTTCGGAGAACTAACATTAACGACAAAATAATCCACTTGTTTATAGAGAGCCTGAAAGCATAATTCATAATCATCGCCTGCATTTTCATTCGGTGTCAATTTATTCTTTCCGATATTTCCCCCAATCAGAATATTGGTCTTTCGTAGTTTCAATCTTTCCGCTGCATCTGTTGCACCCTGATTATTAAATCCCATGCGGTTTATCAATGCTTCATCTTCCGGAAGGCGGAACATTCTTGGTTTATCATTGCCGGGCTGAGCCTTGGGTGTAAGGGTGCCTATCTCTATATGTCCGAAACCCAGGCATCCGAGTTCATCAAACAGCTTTGCATCTTTGTCAAATCCGGCAGCCAGGCCAACAGGGTTGGGAAAAGTAATTCCAAATACAGTACGTTCAAGCCGGGGATCCTGAACCACATAATGGTTTCTGACCAGAGGCTTGATACCTGGTATTCTAAAAATGATCTTTAGAAACTTAAAGACAAAGTGATGAATCGTTTCCGGTTCAAAAAGAAAAAACAGTGGCTTTAAAATGTATTTGTACATAGGAGGAATAACGTGTACAAAGGTATGTATTTTAGTCTTTTTCAGTAAATACGATCATCCTTCGCTCAAAGGGGTCAAGGCTTTCTTTAAGAGCCTCTAAAAACTGACTCCCTTGTTTCAGGTAGAAGGGCATGAAATTCTCTACCCGCTCCTGCAGAATGCCCCCGGGATATAGTTTCTGTTTGAGAACTTTGAGTTGGTTCAGCGCTGTTTCCTGTTTTTGCTTTTCCGCCTTCAGCATCTTCGCCTCGATATTCTTCAGTCCGTTTTGTACTTTCTGAAGTTCCGCTTCAGCAGGGACTTTAAGTGTTGAATCTGCTGCTCCGGCTTTAAGGATGACAGAGGCAAAAACAGATTGAATCTGCTCCGCTTCCTCATCGAGCCGGGACCCGTCAGAGCGAACACTTTGCATATAATCCTTTTCAAGATCCGGAAGACTCCTGGAGAGTGTTTCAACCGTTAAGCCAAATTTTTCCATTCTTGACGATGAAACGGAGTCAACCCACATTACAAAATTCCGTGGAACCAGGATTGGGAACTGAATGTTATTCACATGAAACATGGATTTATATTCAAGCCAGTAGGCAATTTCACCGGGCCCACCAACATAGGCAATGTTCGGCATGATGCATTGCTGATATAAAGGCCTGAGCACCACATTCGGACTGAAACGTTCGGGATGTTCATTCAGCTCTTTCTTAATTTGTTCTTTTGTAAATGAAATCTCTGTGTTCAGAATATGATAAAGGGAGCCATCTTCAGAAAGTTCAATCCGGCTTCGAAGGTCATCCTTCATATAAAAAAGATTTATTTCTCTTGGATTGACCTGAGATTGGTATCCTAATTTTTCCAGTGATTCAATACCTTTATTTACCTGCTCAAAATTAGCTTTGTGTTCCAGCTCAGACATCATAACAGATGCGAATGACGCTTTAAGCCTTGCATCAGAAGGGTCAATAATAACAAGGCCATATTCACCTAGCAGTTGGTGGGTAAAATGCCGGGTCGCTTCCGAAAGAGTGCTTTTTTGATAAGCCTCTTTTAACAAGCCTTTCAGAACGTTTGCCTGCTCAGAATTTCCCAAAATCTGCTCCAATTCACTCAGCAAAGTTTGCAGAGAACTGGTCTGAACCTTCCCTACAGGCATCGATACAATGCTTCCTACAGCCAGTTCTTTTTCCCAAATAAGTTTCTTTCCAAATATCTGGATATGGTTAATTTCTTCAAAGTCGTGATCCTCTGAAGCCATCCAGTAAACCGGTACAAAATTTAAATCAGGATGGGCTTTCTTCAGATTTTCAGCCAGGTTGATCGTCGTGATGATTTTGTAGATAAAATAGAGGGGGCCAGTAAACAAACAGAGCTGATGCCCTGTACATACGGTATAAGTCTGCTTTTGCTTAAGTACGTTTATATTTTCAGCAGTCCTTGTTCCAGGAACAATATCTGCACTTCGATACTGTTGTTGGACCACATCTGCCAACAGTTCCCTGTTTGAACTTGAAAATGGTTCTGAAAGAAGCAGGTTCCTGAAGCCTTCGGCAGTCGGATCTTGTCCGTAAAGCAGTTTAAGCTTTTCGTCACCCGAAACATAGTCCTTAAAAATGGAAGCGAATCCATTTATGGATTCTAGGTCAGCGAAGGATTTATTCATTGTCATAATTCACGTAAAGGTAGAAGATAATACTGTAAATTTACCTTAGAAATAGCGCCTATGAAATCAGAACATATCAACCCCTGGAAAACCCTGTCAAGTGATAAGGTCCATGAATCACCCTGGATCAGTGTGACCAAACATGAGGTGCTGAATCCTTCTGGCAACCCTGGGACTTACTCAGTGGTCCATTTCAAAAATCTGGCTATAGGAATTATCCCTCTGGATAAACACAATAACACCTGGCTGGTTGGACAATACCGTTTTCCTATTGAGCAGTACACATGGGAAATCCCTGAAGGTGGAGGGCTTATCGGCGTTGAGCCTGTTGAATCAGCCAAACGGGAACTGAAAGAAGAAACCGGCATTATTGCCGCAAAGTGGACAAAAATTCAGGAAATGCATCTGAGCAATTCTGCAAGCGATGAATTCTGCATCCTTTACCTAGCCCAGAACCTGGAATTCACAAAAGCAGAGCCAGAAGATACCGAGTTGCTTGAAATACGAAAAGTGCCTTTTGAGGCCCTATATCAGATGGTGCTTAATGGTGAAATTACAGACAGTCTCACTGTAACCGCAGCACTGAAAATAAAACTCATGATGATTGAAGGAAAGATCTGAGCAGCCTCAGTTTACAAGCTTCATTTCTTTTACCAAATAGCCCGCTCCTGCATATTTGTCGATGACAAATAATACATATCTGATATCTACTGCAATATTTCGGCAGAAATCCGAATCGAAAGAGACATCGCTCATGGTACCTTCCCAGCAACGATCAAAATTGATTCCTATTAACCTTCCTTCTTCATCCAGTACCGGACTTCCTGAATTTCCGCCTGTCGTATGATTGTTCGCAATAAAAGCCACATGAAGTTCTCCTTTTGAATCAGCATAGGGTCCGTAATCTTTCTTAGCCCAGAGGCTCTTCAGACGAGGAGAGACATGAAACTCATCCACAGTGGTGTCTTCCTTTTGCATGATCCCGTCAAGTGTCGTATACCAGTTATAGATTACCCCATCGCGGGGAGCATAAGGCCCTATTTTGCCATACGCAACCCTCAATGTCAGGTTAGCATCCGGGTAATATTTTTTTTCGGGCATTACTTCCATTTGTGCCTTCATATAGGTACGGTTCAGCACACTGATTTTATCATTAATTCGTGCGTAAGCCGGACCCAGGGTTTCAAAATATAAAGCATAGAGACTCTTCATCAGCATATAAACAGGATCTTTGACAATTTTTTTCTGATCCCCTGCATCATAATTTTTAAGAAAAGGAATGATCTTATCCGGAGAGGTAAACATAGATCTGGAATAGATTGCCTGTACATACCGATCAAAATCACCTTTGTATTTTTTCTCAATGAGTCTGAAGATTTCAGGTTGAAGATCTTTGGGAATGTGATTATAATATAATTTAAGAAGAGCAGCCGATATTTTTTCGTCAGTTCCCAGGTTGTAATCTTTGAAAAATGCGGTTGAAGCATCATTATTTATTTTCAACTGTTTCTGGATATCCGATTTTACAGGATCAGACTTTAAACTTAGTTTCACAAGAGGTTCAAAACCCTGACTGAACTTCACCACCTCCAATCCTCCAACCACCTCATTAAAATAATCCCAGTTCAGCTGTACCTTACCTAGACTATCATAGGCTAATTTCAATTGGGACAGTAAGTTTTGGTAATCTTTAAATTTAGCAGGGTTCTCTAGAACTCTTTTCTGAAATTCTTGTTCATAAGCCACCTTCTTACTGATGGTATTATTTTTTTTCAGGCCATAAACTTCCCCGGACCACTTCTTCCATCCGTTAGAAACTCCGCTTTGTTTGGCTGCATATTGAATCCTTACTTTCTGACTTGCATGCATATCCTGATCCATGATACTCAGGCGGGCATCCCGAATGGAAACCTTTGCAGGGTCGGAAATATTTTGAATGATATCCACAGCTCCAGAGTACAGATACTCCGTAGTCTTTCCNNAGCATAGTCTGCCGGTTCATTGTTCTTATTAGCATAGATCCGAAACATACTGAAATCACCTGTATGCCTTGGCCAGACCCAATTATCTGCATCTGCTCCGAATTTTCCGATTGATGACGGCGGAGCCCCGACCAGACGGATATCACGGAATGTTTGAGTAACAAACATAAAATATTGATTCCCATTGAAAAATGGTCTGAAGAAAAATTCATAGGAAGTTCCTTTGATTGCTTCTTTTCCGATCAGGGTGCCATTAAGTTTGATGAGAGAATCGCGAGAGGTCTCACTCATCCCGGAGTTAACTCCTTTGAGGACCCGCTGGGTGATATCTTCCATCCTTACAATAAACGTTACCGAAAGCCCCGGATTAGGCAGTTCTTCAGACTGATTCATAGCCCAGAACCCATCTTCAAGATAATTATGTTCGAGTGAACTGTGGCTTTGGATCTGTCCGAACCCACAATGATGATTCGTTAGAATTAAACCTTTGGAAGAGACCACTTCCGCTGTGCAGCCACCGGCAAACTGTACGACCGCATCCTTCATGCTGGAATGATTGAGACTATATACGTCCTCAGCAGTCAGCTTAAATCCTTTGGCTTGCATATCGGCCTGATTCATCTGTTCGAGAAACATTGGAAGCCACATCCCTTCGTCTGCATGACTAAGAAGTGGACACAATATCAAACATGCAACAAGGGTTGTATTAAATTTTCTGAAAAGCAATTTCATTGGAATGGTTCGGTTTCGGAGATAAAGATAAACAAAAGTCAGGCCTCTGCTTCGTGAAGTCTATGGTCAAAAGAACTGGCCTTTCTGAACTCGAACGGAATCTTGACCATGAAGGCATAATCCCTTCCGGCACTCAGTATATAGGCATCTCTGTAGCACCAGGTTACCTTTACTCTCTTTCCGGCTTCATGCATCTCACTGAGCAGATAGAACATAAAAAGAAGGGCTTTGGAGGTACTGAGGTTAAAATATTCAAGGTCTATTAAAAGCTCCGTTTCATGATTGGGGCGCTCAGCATATACTTCGAGCCAGCTGATTACTGGTTTATAAAATTCTTTTCCGTTCTCAGGGGTAGAAATGCCTCGAATTGCAAAGATGTTTTCTTCAGGATTAAATATAATAGCGGGATAAAAATCAGTCCCCGAAATTACAAAACCTGCCATAGCTATATTCTTGATTGAATTTAAAGATATCCGATCCGAACATCAAAAGCAAACAATTCAGTCTATTATATCCCCGAAGAGGTCAAAATCTTCCGCCTGGGTAATCCTAACAGATGCGAAATCACCAATGCGGACGAAATTTTTATCGGCTTCTACCAGAACTTCATTATCAACTTCTGGTGAATCAAATTCAGTTCTTCCGATGAAGTAGGGCCCTTCCTTACGGTCAAATAAGACCCGGTAGGTTTTTCCTATCTTCTCTTGATTCAGCTCCCGAGATATCGATTGCTGAACGGCCATGACTGCTTCCGCCCTTTCCTGCTTTATCTCGGCAGGTACATCATCGATGAGAGTATATGCTCCTGTGTTTTCTTCATGAGAATAGGTAAAACAACCCAGCCGGTCGAATCTCGTATTTTCCACCCACCGGAGCATTTCCTCATGATCCGTTTGTGTTTCTCCGGGATAGCCTGCGATCAGGGTAGTTCTGATTGCAATACCCGGGACTTTATCCCTGATCGTGTTTACAAGATCTATCGTTTTCTGCTTGGTGGATCCGCGCTTCATGCTTTTAAGCATAGGGTCGGAAATATGCTGAAGGGGCATATCCAGGTATTTGCAGATATTACTAGTCTTCCTCATTACATCCAGCACATCCTTCGGAAATCCAGCCGGAAAGGCATAGTGCAGCCTAAGCCACTCAATTCCCTGAACATCAGCCAGCCTTTCTAAGAGTTCTGCAAGCTTTCTTTTCTGATAGAGGTCCAAGCCATAATAGGTAGAATCCTGAGCAATGAGGAGCAATTCTCTGGTTCCATTCTTCGCCAGAGTAGAAGCTCTTTTAATCAGCTCCTCCATAGGGACGGAAAGGTGTTTTCCCCTCATAAGAGGGATAGCGCAAAAAGAACAAGGACGGTCACAACCTTCTGATATTTTAAAATAGGCATAATGAGCCGGGGTACTGAGCATCCTCTCTCCGACAAGCTCATGTTTATAATCTGCTTTCAAAGTCTTCAGCAGTCGGGGCAGATCACGAGTACCAAAAAACGCATCTACCTCCGGAATCCCTTTCTCCAGTTCAGGTTTATAACGTTCACTCAGGCATCCTGTTACATACAATTTATCAATAAGACCACCCTTCTTAGCCTTTGCAAAACGCATGATGGTATCTATGCTTTCCTGCTTCGCATTTTCAATAAACCCACACGTATTGATAATTACAATGCCGGAGTCATCACTTGAACTTTCGTGCTCAACTTCAATGCTATTTGCTTTTAGCTGACCCATCAATACCTCACTGTCATAGATATTCTTGGAGCACCCAAGAGTTACTACGTTCACTTTATTTTTCTTTATGGTCTTGGTTTTCAATAGCTCATGGATTATAACGCTGCAAAGGTAGGAATAATGCGCTCAGGCCTGACCGGCGACCTGGTTTCAGGCTTCTTTTTGAACTCAAATATTATCTTCACTCCGGTTGAAAGGAATGGGTTCATAGATCAGCGCAAATATCGTAGCTATGATAAGCCCGCCTATGCACTGCTCAAATACCTGCCAGGGTATATCTACAGCAATGGAAGTAAGGGTCACGGTCTTCGTAAAAGAAACACCAATCACCAGGGCAAACATGTAGAGCACAACTCCAAGAGTGGCGCCACAAGCTAAACCGCGTAAAAAAAGATTAGGTAATGCTTGAACGACTATTTGGGTAGAAAAAATGAATGTGAGTACTAGTCCTACGATCAGATAAACAATGCCTGAAGAGAATAGATAAATCCCCACAGGATAATTCTGAGTGGATAAATCATTTAGGAATATTCCATGCCAGCCATAAGAAAGACCGAACATAAATACCGAAGATATGATCCAGGAAATAATAAAACTTCTGGTAAACATCATCTGTTCAAGAAGATTGTTCCGTTTGCAAATTTAAGCTTTATTTGGCATCCTCCCTATTTCCTGATTTCTCC
>PLYR01000023.1:273-13732 GCA_003153435.1 Bacteroidota bacterium | reverse complement strand
AAAGTGATGCCGAATGGGCTTAACAAGCCTAACCCAGCTGCGGCTCCTGGCGCCAAAAAACCTTAAAATACCAGAGTTCTGGTAAGAATGTCAGGATGTCACACACGTTCTGACATTTTTTTTGAGAATAGGCTAATACCTGTAAAATTGTCTCTTATCGCCTTCTTTCCTGGCTTTGGCATGGAAAATGTCTCTGCTCGTGCAAGCTTAAAATTAATTAACCTCTAAATAAAAACACCATGTCAAAAGTTAGTATCAAACCTATCGCAGGCACTCAGAACAGAGTTGTCGTTGAGGCTGCTCCAGCAGAAGAAAAAACAGCTGGAGGTCTTATCATCCCCGATACAGCCAAAGAAAAACCCCAGAAAGGAAAAGTAATCTCCATTTCTGAAGTGGATGAAAAAGGAAATAAACCTGCTGTGAAAGTTGGTGATGTAGTTCTCTACGGAAAATATGCCGGTACAGAAGTCACTCACGGAGGCAAAGAATACCTTATCATGCGCGAAAGCGATATTTTTGCAGTTATCTAGTTATTCCCCCGAACCATAAGGTTGCGGGGCATTTTTTTAAATCAAACTCAATAATAAATTACAAAATGGCTAAAGATATTTTATTCGACCTCGAAGCTCGTGACCTGCTTAAAAAAGGTGTTGACGCATTGGCAAATGCAGTTAAAGTAACACTCGGTCCAAAAGGACGGAATGTAATCATTGACAAAAAATTCGGTGCCCCTTCCATCACGAAAGATGGTGTGACCGTAGCAAAAGAAATTGAACTGAAGAACCCTATTGAAAACATGGGCGCTCAGATGCTGAAAGAGGTGGCTTCTAAAACAGCTGATATTGCTGGAGATGGAACTACTACTGCAACAGTTCTTGCTCAGGCTATCGTAACCGGTGGACTCAAGAATGTTGCTGCCGGAGCTAATCCGATGGACTTGAAGCGCGGAATCGACAAGGCTGTTATTGCCGTTGTTGAAGACCTCAAAAAACAAAGCAAAAAAGTTGGAGAAGACAGCGACAAGATCGAACAGGTTGCTACGATCTCTGCTAACAACGATAAGAGCATTGGGAAACTGATTGCTGATGCTATGGCTAAGGTGAAGAAAGAAGGTGTTATCACNNACATCCTGATCTATGACAAGAAGATTTCAAATATGAAAGAGCTTCTTCCTGTTCTGGAAAAAGCAGTTCAAACTGGAAAACCTATTGTCATCATCGCAGAAGATGTGGATGGAGAAGCACTTGCTACCCTGGTAGTAAACAGACTCCGTGGTTCCCTCAAGATTGCTGCTGTAAAAGCTCCTGGTTTTGGGGACCGCAGAAAAGCAATGCTTGAAGATATCGCTATCCTCACCGGTGGAACCCTAATCTCTGAAGAGAGAGGTTTCAAACTGGAGAACGCGGATCTTTCTTACCTGGGAACTGCTACCAAAGTAACTATTGACAAAGACAATACAACTGTTGTAGGTGGAGCCGGCAAAAAAGCGGATATCACTGCACGTGTAAACAATATCAAAGCTCAGATCGAAACCACCACTTCCGATTATGACAAGGAAAAGCTTCAGGAGCGTCTTGCTAAACTTGCAGGAGGTGTTGCTGTCCTATATATTGGTGCTGCCACTGAAGTGGAAATGAAAGAGAAAAAGGACCGCGTGGACGATGCACTTCATGCAACCCGTGCTGCTGTTGAAGAAGGTATCATCCCAGGCGGAGGAACTGCTTATATACGCGCTATTGAAAGTCTCGAAAAACTGAAAGGCGACAATGAAGATGAGAATACTGGAATTGCAATCGTAAAACGTGCAATCGAAGAGCCTCTTCGTCAGATTGTGGCTAATGCAGGTGGAGAAGGATCCATCATCGTTCAGAAAGTACGCGACGGTAAAGGTGATTTCGGTTACAATGCACACACTGAGAAATTCGAAAAGCTCTATGATGCAGGTGTTATCGATCCTACAAAGGTTGCACGTGTGGCCCTTGAGCATGCCGCTTCTATTGCCGGCATGCTCCTGACTACCGAATGTGTGATCTGTGATATCAAAGAAGAGAAACCAGCTATGCCTCCAATGCCAGGTGGCATGGGCGGTGGAATGGATTACTAATCCTTCTATACCTTATAATAAGACCAAAGCCCCGAAATATCGGGGCTTTGGTCTTTAAACCTATATTTGCAGAAATTAATAGGACACATGAATAAACTAATCCGTATTGGCCTGCTCGGTTTGTTGTTCGTAATACTCTTGTCCTGCGTTGTTGTTTTCTGCGGGGGGTATGCCATTTATACCGATCCTTTGTCCGTTCCATTTGCAGTCCTCATACTCATAGGCATCTCTAAGAAAAAGGAAGAGGACAGGAAAAGCTGACAAATACAATAATGGCTGATTTTCAGCGCTTTGCATATTTTGTTGTTTGCCCTTTGTTTATTTGACTGGTTTTCATACATTTACTCTTGTGTCAAAAAAAGGGACAGAGCCGGACTCATCTTCGGAATGTTTAAATTTCTGGATACAAAACGGATTCCAACTAAACTCAGATAAAAACAAAACAAACCCCATGAAAAAGAACAAAGGCATTAAGTTCATTAAGGGATTGGCTATCATCGCACTTGCAGGTATGGTCATCACTGGATGTAAAAAATCCACCACTACAACTGACAGTGACACGAACTCCTCTAACGAAAACTCCTTCGCTCAAGCTCGTTTTGATGAGGCAGGAAACATTTCCGATCAGGCTGCTGCCAACAGCATCACTTCTTATCGCTTGTCTGGCAACGCCAACAATGGAAGTATCCTGAGCAGTTGCGCTACCATCCGCTTTGATACCGTTAATCATCCTGATAGTATCATAGTAAATTTCGGAACTACTAACTGCCTTTGTCACGATGGACGCTACCGCAGAGGTATCATCTATATTACATACACAAAACCTCACTACTGGGATTCACTGGATGTAATCACACTTACGTTCTCTAATTACTATGTGAACGATTATGGTATCTCCGGAACCAAGACCGTTACGAACATGGGAAGAGTTGGTGGTTACCCAACCTGGAACTGCACTGTAGTTAATGGTATGGTAACCAAACCTGCAAGTCAAGGTGGAGGAAGCTATACCTGGAACTCTAATATTACACGTAAACAAACTGCAGGTATGAGCACCCCATGGATCTGGTACACCTACGTTTACCAATACACTGGTAACTCCAATGGTGTAAGCTCCAATGGTAATGGTTATTCTGCACTTATCACAAATCCACTTGTTTATGACCTGTCTTGCCCATGGTGTTTCGTTCAGGGAACAATAGACTTCACCCCTACCGGTCACCCAATGCGCATAATTGATTACGGAACCGGCAGCTGTACAGGTACCGTAACTGTGAATATTAGTGGAACCATTTATACGGTTCACGTCTGGTAAGAAATCAATGAATCATTTATAAAAAAATCCTGAAGCATGCTTCAGGATTTTTTTTATTCGGTTGCTTTTAATCTATCAGCAACTGACAGAGAAGAAATTACTACAGATTGAGATCCCCAGACAACCTCTTAAACGGCATATAGAAACAATTCAACTGTTTCGCCAGGAAGTATCATTTTTTTTTCACACTTCATCCCGATCTTTTCCAGCAATCGAATTGAACGCTCATTGTCAATATTGGTGATGGCAACGATTCTTTCCATTTTCAGATCTCTCTGACCATAATTAAGAATTGCCTTTGTGGCTTCGAGGGCATATCCCTTTCCTGTATAATCAGGCAGAAAGGCATAACCAATATCTACATCTTCAAGCGAAGCTCTTTTCACCAATCCACACATTCCGATTTTTGCCTCATCTTCTTTCCTCGTTACAAGATAGAATCCAAACCCATATTGACTATAGCTCGGAATCAAACGACCGGTAAGATACTTCGACGCTTCCTCTGTTGTATGTACGTTTCTATCTCCTATATATTGCAGCCAACCGGGACTGTTCAGGAGTTCGAGAAGGAATGAAGAATCTTCGGGAGTGAATTCGCGAAGAAATAAACGGGGTGTTTCGGGCAGAGGCATGAGACAAATATAGTTATGTATCTTAAAATAAAAAGCCCCTTCCGTCCAGACTGGAAAGGGCTCTCAAACACAAATACGATGCACACTAATTACTTGCCAAGACCTTGGCGCCTTGATACTTGGCGCCTTGTTCTAAAAGAAAACTATGCTTTCATTTTCTCCGCTTTCAGTGATAAAGAAAAGGTTTTGTTCGGAACAAATGCTTCCGGATATTCAGCGTCCACCTTTCTATTTAAGTATACTCCGCAAAGCGTGTTGGAGACCCTGTAAATTTTCTTCCGGCGTTCTTCGCTGGGGGCCCCGTCAAGTGCACCAGCCAGTACCTGCCAGTTGTTTAAACCTTCCAGCCCTCTTCCGAAATCGTGCCATACGATAATTGAATTTTCATTCTTCAACAATTTAAAAGCAGTTTGAGTGTCAATCTTTACTCCTTCGTATTTATGATCGGCATCGACAAAAACCAAGTCGAATGATTTTTCAAGTTTGCTGAAATCATACGTCTGGGAGTTGGCTTTAATATCAGTCACATTTTTCAGTCCTTTGGAAAAAAGTCGGCTGACTTTGATAGATGATTCTCCCATTCCGGCACTACGCATGTCCTCCTCCGAAAAACTGACGCAATAACATTCCCCAGAAACCTGAGCCACATTATAGAGACTTTCCCCTCTCCATGTTCCCAGCTCCAAATAACGACAGGAAGAGAATTTTTTGGCCAATTGCTTCAGCAAAACAATATCGGTCACACGTGAAGTCCCTTCTAAAAAAGAATAATTCTCAATGGTCTCGTCCAGCCCTGGTAGCAACTCCAGCAAATCAACCGTTGGTAGTCCTTGTTTAAGACCATATTTATTAACCACCAGGTTTTTGCATTTCATTTCAACCGTCAAGTTGTAAAGCCCTTTCATCACCTCACCAGTATTTGTAAAAACAAGTTTCACAAAATCAAGGAGCATATATATTTTTTCCATAATCACTAAGTTGGTTGCAAAACAGAAGCGAAGATAGCCATTATTTTGCCTGAGAAAAGTCGGAAAATGTCAAAAATGGATCTCCACTTTAGTTTATTTTTCTATCACCAGCTTGCTTGAGCCGACCGATTGATTTCCGTCCATCAGCTTGTAAAAATAGACTCCGGCTGAAACTTCGTTCAGGGAAATATCCGTTAGAAGGGTCGTAATATTCACCGATTTTAATTCTTTTCCAAGCGCTGAACAGATTTTCAATTTTAAGGACACACCAAGTTGTGACACTTGCAATGTAAACGTGCCATTGGAAGGGTTTGGGAAAAGCGAAATGGAATGGGTAATAGTCGATTCCTGAATTCCGAACGGGGTTCCTTCAACGAGTATGGATACATTTGAGGTGGCATAGTTTGCAACTGCAATATCTATTTCATGACTCCCGGTGAAAGCAGCCAAACACATAGATTGGGGGTCAGTACCAGGACTGGTGCTAACTGGAGAACCTGTAGCCTGGGTAAACCCACCCGCTCCATCACCAAATAAAACCGAAACGGTATTATCAAGCGCATTGGAAACCATCACGTCCATCTTGCCGTCAAAATTAATGTCGGCAGGTACAACCTCATACGGTGCATTACCGGTTGGTGTGGAGGATGAATTGAATGTACCATTCCCGTTTCCAAGCAGTATAGTCAGATTACTAGAACCAAAGTTGGTAACAGCAAGATCCTTTTTACCATCCCCATTAAAATCACTGATACATGCCAGACGGGGTGTGGGGCCTACATGGATTGGAGATCCAGTTGCGGCTGTGAAAGTGCCGTTTCCATTTCCAAGTAGAATTTCCACAGCATTTGTGCCTGCATCCACCACAGCAAGATCGGCCTTCCCGTCACCATTAAAATCTGTACTCACTACACAATAGGGAGAGCTTCCGACTGTGATGGGGGAAGAAGGTGTAACTGTGAAGGAACCGCTTCCATTTCCGAGATAAACATATACATCCGCCGTACCCTGATTGACTTCGGCAAAGTCCAATTTACCATCGTTGTTGAAATCCGCAATTGCAGAAAAATATGGATTATTGCCAGCAGGAAGAGCAGTGCCTGACATAGTGAATGATCCATTCCCTGTTCCGAGGTAAACCCCTACCGTACCGTCCGAGTAAAAAGGAATAATCAAATCCGGTTTGGAATCACCATTCAAATCAGCTACAGAAATATGAATCGGACCGTTGCCAACCGTCATAGGTGAGCCAGGCGCATTGACAAAGGTTCCATTTCCCTGCCCAAGATAGATGTAGACTTGATTAGAGGTAGCGGTTCCGACGGCATAATCTATTTTTCCGTCTCCGTTAAAGTCGGCGCTTACAATTCCACGAGGGTTGCTTGAGCAAGACACAGGAGATCCAGATGCATTAGTGAATGAAACCGATTGGGCACTTGAATGACCTACAATGAAGCAACTTGCAATCAATAAATTCTTGAAGAGTGTAATTTTTTTCATGGTACAAGTTTTAGGTGGCTGAATAACTTACCTACATCTGTTTTAGCTGGTACCGTGTAAATAAGTATGTTAAAAGTAAAGATATGAGTTACAAGTGTCATTACCAAACGGCTTCCCCCGAATCCGATCCTATTTCCATTGAAGAAAGTAATCTCATACATTACAACTGCATTCTAGAGCCTGAAACCTGTCAGAGAGTTATCCAACCTTGCTATTCACCAAATTCTATTTTTTATTATGCTTTTTTTATCTATTTTTATATTGTTTACCATATTAATGGAGCCAATATTCTGGACCAGTCGGGGAATCAAATTCATGATTATGAAAAAAATATTGATAGGTCTACTTATCCTTCCGGGAATTTTCCTCCTCGGGCAATCTGCGTCTGCTCAGACACTCACCTTTGTCAATGCACCCGGCTCTCCTGATGCATGTACTGTTAATCCCCGCGCTCCGGAAGCGGCAGACCTTAACCACGATGGAATCATTGACCTTATCCAGGGGAATGCCTATACCGGACTTCTTTATATCTGGCTGGGAGTAGGTAACGGATCTTTTGTCAATGCACCTGGCTCCCCAATGTCAAGTGGTAATGGCCCCATTTCTACTGCTATTGCCGACTACAATTCAGATGGAATACCCGATTTGGCAATCGCCAATTACAATGACGGAACAATGAGTATTTACATTGGGGCCGGAAATGGCACATTTACCAATGCTCCGGGTTCACCCTATACAACCGGTACATTTTCCTATTATATTGTAACTGCAGATTTTAATGGTGACGGCAAACTTGATTTGGTTGAAGTGAACCAGGGCGCTAATAATGCTTTTGTGTTTCTAGGCAACGGAAATGGAACCTTTACCGTCGCACCTGGTTCTCCTTTTGCTACCGGGGCTTCTCCCTATTGTGTGGTGACTACCGATTTCAACGGAGATGGTAAGTCTGACCTCGCCATCGTAAACGGGGGAAGTAACAATGTAAATATCCTGCTTGGTAATGGGAACGGAACGTTTACTCCTTCAGCTGGATCACCGGTAGCAGTAGGTTCGTTTCCACGCCTTGCTGCAGTGAACGACTTCAATGGAGATGGGAAAAAGGATCTAGCCATCACAAATCCAAACAGCAATAATGTCAGCATTCTTCTGGGTGATGGTACGGGTTCATTCTCCAATGCTCCCGGATCGCCTCTTTCGGTGGGGACCTTTCCATACAGCGTCAACACGGCCGATTTTAATTATGATGGCAAAACCGACATTGCCGTAACACAAGCTTTAAACAATAATGTGGCTGTATACTATGGCTCAGGAACAGGAACTTTTAGTCAGGCTCCTGGCTCCCCCTATGCTGCTGGAAATGATGCACAATCTATGTGTATAGCAGATTTTAATGGAGACGGAGCACCTGACCTTGCCATTGGAAATTATGGCGGTAGTTCGACTACTATCCTCATTAACAATTTGGTCAATGTTACTCCTACCTCGGTTTTTACCCTTAGTGCTGGAAATGCCTGCGTTGGAAATGTGATTTCATTTACCAATGTAAGTACCGGAAATCCGACTTCCTACAGTTGGGATTTCGGCGATGCCACCTCTAGCACTTCAATTGACCCTACTCATCTTTATGGCAGCGCTGGCACTTATACTGTTAGCCTTACCGCCACTAACGGTGGTGGAAGCAATACTTCACAACAGGTAGTCACCATCTATCCTATTCCTACAGTTATTGTAAATACTTCCAGCTCCGTATGTCCAGGAGGAAGTATTTCCATGACTGCCACCGGTGCAAATTCATATTCCTGGTCTCCGCCAGGCGGTCTGAGTGCTGTCACAGGGAGCCCAGTATCTGCTACCGTTTTTTCCAATACTACCTATACCGTAATTGGAATCTCTTCTCAAGGCTGCCCAGATACCATCCCGGTTACTTTAAGTGTATTGCCGCTACCAACCGTCACGGTCTCTCCACCCGATTCTGTCTGTCCGGGTACTCCAGTCATTCTTACAGCGAATGGAGCCAGTACCTACTCGTGGTTTCCGGGCACCTTCCTGAACATCACTAATGGTGCAACGGTCACCTCTACAGCGACAGCCTCTACTACCTACACCGTTACCGGCACAGGAGCCAATGGATGTACTAATACTGCAACCACTAACGTCCATATTTTCTCCACCCCTATACTGCTTATTACCGGCCATGATACCATTTGTCTGGGTACCCCTTCCTTACTTTCTGCCAGCGGAGCCTCTACCTATTCCTGGGCTCCCGCTACAGGGTTGAATACAACCTCAGGCAATTCGGTTTTGGCCGATCCTGATTCCAGCATGACTTACACTCTAACCGGAACAAGTGCCCAGGGTTGTTCTTCGTCGATCACGCAAAATATTTTTGTCTCCACATCGAGCAAAGCCCTATTTTCTGTTGCTGAAGGATGCGGAGGCATTATATTAATTACCCAGCAATCTCAGGCAGCAACGAGTTATCACTGGAATTTTGGTGACGGTCAATCTTCCGTCTCTCCTGTTCCGTCTCATTCATTCACTTCCGTAGGCTTATATACCATTTTATTGGTAACTGACCCGGGGTCAAGCTGTCACGATTCCGTGCAACACCTTATATACATTGACAATCTGGGTACCTCTCCCATGATTCCAAATGTATTTACACCTAACGGAGATGGGGCCAATGATCTTTTTGCGTTATCCGGACTCAACACCTGCGCCACTTACTCCTTGCAGATTTTTGACAGATGGGGAGTAAAGTTATTTGACACCTACCAGCCTGGATCTGATTTCTGGGACGGAAGGGATAAAACCGGCGAGGCCGTAGTATCCGGTGTATACTTCTACATCCTCTCTGGTTCCGGCAACTCCTGGAAAGGGGCCGTTAGCTTGATTCGTTGAGTCAATCCTGCATTTTGATTCTACCCGTTCACAATATATATCATTGACGACGGCAGAGAAGCATGTTGCTGAATTTGCCTTGTCATCTAAATTGGAAGTCTAAAAGGCCAACAATAAAAAGCCCTTCCTGTACAGACAGAAAGGGCTTTCAACAACAAACACGATGAACACTAATTACTTGTCAAGCTCTTCGCTTGCTTATCATTCTACTTACTAAGCAATTCTTTAACCATTGAAGAAATCACCTTACCATCAGCCTTACCGGCCAATGCCTTGGTAGCCATACCCATGACTTTTCCCATATCAGCTTGTCCGGTTGCACCTGAAGCTGCTATAATTTTTACAAGTTCCGCTTTGATTTCGTCTTCAGTCATTTGCTTGGGCAGAAATGTTTCGATGACTGAAGCTTGGAAAATTTCTACATCGGCCAGGTCCATACGTCCCTGGGTTTTGTAGATCTCAGCAGTTTCCCTGCGTTGTTTAACCATTTTCTGCATTGCCTTGGCTTCCGACTCAGGGTTAAGGCCCTCAGGGGAAGTCTTTAACAACAGAATGGCGGATTTGATGGCACGCAGGGCCTCCAAACGGGCGGAGTCCCGTGCGAGCATCGCAGTCTTGATATCGGCATTTATTTTTTCTTCCAGAGTCATGCTTTTTATTTTTGAATCCCGAAGTTAATCAACATTATCATGCAGGAAAGAATTATTAGGCTTGATTTCGATCTTCTTGTCTTCATTCTCGGTCAGGGTGTATTTACTAACCTGAGACTCTGATGAATGAGGCGTATTGTCCAAAGAAATCTTCCTTCTAACAAAGGCAGGCTCTTGCTCCAGTTCGGTTAACCCATTTGGAGTTTTAAGCTTCAGGCTAAGTTCTTTCAAACGGAGGATACGCTCATATGCTTTGCGCTTCTGATCATCCTCTTCCACCTTCTTGATCTCTTCCTGTTTCTTTGCTTCGATCTCTGCAGCAGTCTCAGAAATAGGAGCATCCGACTTTTTCAATACTGGCTCCTGGATTTCTTCCTTGGCTGGGGTATCATTACTCACTTCGAATATGATCTCTTTAGCGCTCTCATCGGCAGAAAGGACAAATGGCTTTTCTTCCGTCTCCGCTTCTTCACTTACTTCGGAAACAATCTCTTCAGAAATTTCTTCTGCTTTCACTTCTGAGAAAGTGAATTCCAGGGAATGATCTGTGCTGGATGTTTCTTCTTCAAGGGCTGCTACTGTTTCTATTGCCGGAAGTTCCCATACATCTTCTGAAACCTCCACTGATTCCATGGTGATGAAACTTTCAACGGAGTCGGCAGCTGTTTCTTCTTCAGCAGACATGTTTGATTCGGAAACAACCGTTTCATTGATTTCATCTTGAACAGTTTCAATCCTATTCTCGAATTCAATAGTTACCTGCTGTTCTTCATTAACCGTTTTTGGGATGAGAAAAGGCTCCAGTGGGTTAAGTTCTTTTTCCTCGATCGATTCTACTTTCTCAGAAACAGGAAGAATGGTTTTTTCTTCTGCCTTTTCCTCTTCAAGATTCATAACCACCTTTTCGGATTTTCTTGAGCTTAGATCAAAAGGAATATTAGAGGTTGTGTTGAAACCGGTAGCAATAACGGTAACATTTACTTTATCTCCAAGGGTTTCATCCACACCATAACCTTTGATAAGTTCAGCAGTTTGACCTGCTTCATCTTGTATATAATCGGTGATTTCTCCCAGTTCATCCATAGTGATCTCATCCGATCCGGATGTGATATTCAGGAGTACATAACGGGCACCGGTAATATTATTATCATTCAACAAAGGAGAATTGAGTGCTTCCTGAACTGCTTTCAGTGCACGTCCTTCACCGGATGCTGAGGCAGAACCCATAATGGCCACGCCACTGTCGCGCATAACCGTACGAACGTCAGCGAAATCAACGTTGATTTGCTGGGTTAAGCTGATGATCTCGGCAATGCTTTTGGCGGCAATACTCAGTACATTGTCTGCATGACTGAATGCTTCACGCATTTTTAAATTTCCGTACATATCACGCAGCTTGTCATTGCAGATAACCAATAAGGTATCAACATTGGCTTTCATTTCAGCAAGACCATCTTCAGCCTGCTGTCTTCTTTTCTTTCCTTCGAAAGAGAAAGGAACGGTCACGATACCCACCGTGAGGATGCCCAGCTCCTTGGCCGCTCTGGCAATCACAGGAGCCGCACCGGTTCCTGTACCACCTCCCATACCAGCGGTGATAAATACCATTTTGGTGTTGTTACCTAATAATTCTTTAATCTCTTCCATGGTTTCCATGGCGGCTTGTTTGCCGACTTCAGGGATAGATCCAGCTCCGCGACCTTCTGTAAGGGTTTCGCCAAGCGTGATTTTGTGTGGAACCGGGCTGATATCCAGTGCCTGCTTATCTGTATTGCAGACAATGAAATTCACGCCATTGATTCCAAGACGGTACATGTGGTTGACAGCATTGCTGCCCCCACCTCCTACACCGATTACCTTAATAATCGATGACTGTTCTGGTAAATCGAAACGCATCATGTTTGTTGTTTGTTTTTAGTTAAATTATAATTAGTGTTCGTGTTCTCTATTTGTAATATTTAATTTTTACGCTCTCTTAGTAATTTCTTTACAAGTGTATTTGCAAGGATAAGGGAACCCCTGATTCCTGCTTCTATTCTGAATCCTCGTTAAACCATTCCTTCCCTTTGGAAAAAATCTGATCGAACCATCCTCCCTTTATTTTCTTGGTGTGGGTAACAACGGTGCTGTTCGGATCAGGATGACGATCGTTTTCGTCAAGACCTCGCATGACCAATCCAACACCGGTAGCATACATAGGACTGGTCACTTCTTCAGAACTCTTGGCTAAGTGCTCGTTTGGATAACCGAGCCTTGCATCCATTCCAGTTACATATTCAATAAGTTGTGTGATATGTTTAAGCTGAGAACCTCCCCCAGTAACCACAATCCCCGCAATCAGTTTTTTCTCGAATCCTGAGTTCTTGATCTCATAATACACGTGTTCAATGATTTCTTCCATCCGGGCCTGTATAATATGACTCAGATTCTTCACAGAAATTTCTTTATGAGGTCTTCCGCGTAAACCGGGAATAGAAACAATTTCATTTTCCTGGTTTTCACTGGCTAAGGCTGAACCAAATTTTATCTTTAACAGTTCTGCCTGAGTCTTGATGATTGAACAACCCTCCTTGATATCTTCCGTGATAATATTGCCACCGAAAGGAATCACTGCGGTGTGACGGATGATATCATCCTGAAATATGGCGACGTCTGTGGTACCACCACCTATATCAACAAGCACTACTCCGGCTTCTTTCTCTTCCGCAGTAAGCACCGCTTCCGCTGATGCCAGAGGTTCAAGGGTGAGATCTGCCACTTTCAGTCCGGCTTTCTCGACACATTTATAAATATTCTTGGCAGCTGCAACCTGACCGGCTATGATGTGAAAATTAGCCTCCAGCCGGATACCCGACATCCCGATTGGATTCTTGATCCCCTGTTCATTATCAACGATATAATTTTGCGGAATCACATGGATAATTTCTTCTCCGGGAAGCATCACCAGTTTGTACATATCCTCAATAAGAAGATCTATATCCTTCTGGCTGATCTCTTCATCCAGGCTTTGACGCGTGCGAATACCTCTATGTTGGAGACTTTTAATATGCTGGCCTGCGATACCCACATTCACCACCTGGATATTTGCTCCTGATTTGCTTTCTGCTTCAGCCACTGCAGTCTTGATGGACTTCACTGTTTCATCAATATTCAAAACCACCCCCCGGGCCACTCCCAGCGATTCCGCTTTTCCCATGCCCAGGATTTCGATCTTGCCATGCTCGATCCGACGCCCTACGATAACCGCAATTTTTGTGGTTCCGATGTCAAGGCCTACTACAATGTTTGATTCCATGATTAAAAACGTTTAGTACAGACTATTTGATTTTTGAATTTCAGATTTACAGTTGAATAATCATTCCAGGCTCCGGTATTCGACAATCCATCCC
>PLYR01000023.1:0-249 GCA_003153435.1 Bacteroidota bacterium | reverse complement strand
CACTGATAAATCTTTTAGCGCAGGGGTCGCCTCAATATCCTTCACACTGTAGCGGTACCAGTTTCCGTAAGTCTCCATAACAAAACCATTGACAGCTACGACATCTGCGGTATAGGTAGGTGACCATGGCATCAGTCTGCCATCCTGATCCATATAATAACTCTCCCCGGTAAGATTGAAAATTCTGGCAATCGGTTTACGCTGCGAGGCTGTGATCTGCACAATACCATTTACAGAAATAAATACATT
>PLYR01000105.1 GCA_003153435.1 Bacteroidota bacterium | reverse complement strand
CTCAGCCAGGGAGGGAGCCATTCTTCGAGTATATCGAGCAGGGCTTGGTCGCTCAGGTCGGGCCATTCTTCTTCGGGCCTCCATTTACGGAGACTATTCAGTCGGGCTTGCCATTCTTTTAACTCTTCCGTTAACTGGAAGAGACTGAGGCCTTCACTGCGAACTACCTGCAGGAGAATCTTTTCCTTCGCTTCTTCACTGACCTGTTTAAGGGGTTTGGAAGAAACGGTTATTTCCCCGAGTTTGGATTCTTCCCTGGCCACGAGTTCTCCTTTTTGGGTATCCCAGGTGATTACTTCTTCGGTCTTACACAAAGAGAGAATGTCCTCCGGATCGAGAGCAGCGGCCAGATAGATTCTTCCTTCTGTACTTCCTCCATCCAGATCGGCGATGGCAATCCATTTTTCTCGGATGAGGGGATCATGTTCTCCCATCTTTGCCATTCTTCCATTAGTCAGACGGTACCGATGTTCTGGCCCATGCTGACGTGCCACCCGCTCCGGATAGGCTGATGCAAGCAGCTTCCCTACTTGCTCCTGCAAAGGAGGATGATTGTCAGCCTTGATCTGAAAAAGTTTTCTCCACGTTTCTGCTAATCGCTCAATCCGTTCCAGACGCGAGCGGTCGGCACTGATGTATTCTTTGTTTCTCCATTTACGCAAAGCTTCTACCCTCAACACAATATCCACTCCTGATTCTTTCGGAAGCGGGTCGCGTTCTTCGAGCAATGCGGCGACATCGGTGGCGAGTGCAAGCAGTCCGGTATCCTTTCCTTCAAGCAGGAGATGAGCGATGCGGGGATGGGTGGGCAAGCGCAGCATTTCTTTTCCGCGTGCACTGATCTTATCCCCATCTAATGCACCCAGTAAACGCAACACCTCCCGGCTTTGACTGATAGCTGCGGATGGGGGAGGAGTGAGCCAGGCTAAGGTGGTGACATCGGTCGTTCCCCAGTTGGCGAGTTCCAGAACGAGCGGAGCCAGATCGGCTTCCAGTATTTCGGGTTTGCGGTGAGGAAGCAGATGATGGTGGCTTCCGGCACTCCATAAGCGGTAACACACACCCGGTCCTAACCTTCCAGCTCTTCCTGCCCGTTGATCTGCAGCATCGGCAGTAACACGAATCGTTTCCAGACGGGTGAGTCCGGTACGAGGATCAAAGCGCGGAGCCCGGGAATAGCCGCTGTCGATAACAATAAGGATGCCTTCAATCGTGAGACTTGTTTCGGCAATAGAGGTGGCCAACACCACTTTTCTTCTTCCGGATGCATCAGGGAGCAAAGCTTCTTGCTGTTGCTTCAGCGGAAGATCTCCGAATAAAGTATGAATCCTTACTCCGGAAATCTGGTTCTCTAACAGTTCTGCAGTGCGATGTATCTCACCGGCTCCGGGGAGGAAGGCCAGGATGTCGCCCTTGTTTTCGTTCAAGGCCCTTGCAATGGCACGACTCATCTCGTTGGGGATATTGGGATTAGCTCCTGCATCCTGATGATGAATAGTCACCGGATATTGCCTTCCTTCACTCGTCAGTATCGGTGCTCCTTTTAAAAGAGAGCTGAGGTTTCCGCTATCGAGTGTGGCTGACATGATAAGGATGCGGAGATCTTCTCTCAACACTTGTTGAATTTCTCTGCAGAGCGCAAGGGCAAGATCTGCATGCAGGCTGCGTTCATGAAACTCATCGAAGATGACCATTCCTATACCTTCCAGTGCATCATCTTCCTGAAGTATCCGGGTGAGGATTCCTTCGGTGAGCACTTCTATTCGTGTTTTACGGCTTGTACGGTTTTCAAAGCGCACTTTATAACCGATGCTGGTGCCTACTTCTTCTTTTATTAAATCCGACATACGGCAGGCTACAGACCGAGCTGCAAGTCGCCTGGGTTCGAGCATGAGTATTTTCTTCCCTTCCAGCCAGGGCTCATTCATCAGTTCAAGCGGGAGAATGGTACTCTTTCCGGCTCCCGGAGGGGCCTGGAGGATGACCGTATTTGTTTGCGCCAGGGTTTCTTTGAGCTGGGGGAGAAGAGATAGTACCGGATACTCGTTAACCATGAAGCATATTTTGAAGAAGACTACAGGGTCATTTCCCCTACGAGGGAAAGGTTGAGTTGTTTACGGGCTTCTTTAATACTTTTTGAATGACCCAGGACAAACATGAGTTTGGTGACTGCAGCTTCCGTAGTCATATCTCTTCCGCTGATCACTCCTGCCTTCTGCAGGCTTGCACCGCCTTCATATTTTCCTTGCTCTACACTTCCTGCATTGCATTGGGAAATGTTCAGAATGATCATTCCCTTTTTTATTTTGTCAGCTATGGCTTTCAGAAACCAGGGCTGTGTGCTGCAGTTTCCTGCACCGAAGGTTTCGAGGATCAGACCTTTTAACCCAGGTGTATTCAGGATGGCGTGTACTGCGTTTTTTGTTATTCCAGGGTATAGTTTGAGGATGCTGATGTTGGGATCTAAAGCAGTATGTACCTGGAGCTTTCCTTTCTTTGCTTTATAGAGTGCTGAATTATTATAAGTGAGATGTACTCCCGCATCGGCGAGGGCAGGGTAGTTGGACGACTGGAACGCCAGGAAATGTTCGGCATTGAATTTATGCGTTCGGTTGCCCCGGTATAAATGATATTCAAAATAAATACAGACTTCACTCACCACCGGCAGACCTTTTTTCTTGGAAGCTGCAATCTCAATAGCCGTGATCAGGTTTTCTTTTCCATCGGTACGGATAATTCCAATCGGGAGCTGGGAGCCGGTGAGGATTACCGGCTTGCTTAGGTTTTCAAGCATGAAGCTTAGTGCGGAGGCTGTAAAAGCCATCGTGTCAGAGCCGTGGAGAATGACAAACCCATCGTACTTGGAATAATTTTTTTTAATGATTGTTGCAATCTTGACCCAGATCTCCGGGCTCATATCGGAAGAGTCGATAGGATGAGTAAAAGAGATCGCGGAAAGATGCGTGTCGAATTTTTTAAGCTCCGGGATTTGTTCCGTAAGATGCTGGAAATCGAATGGGCGGAGCTGACCGCTTTTGAGATCCTGTATCATCCCGATGGTGCCTCCGGTATAGATCAGGAGAACCGATGTTTTTTTTGCCATAGTCGGAAAGCCGGATTAAGTTTATATTCCAAAGATCTGTTTAGAATTGGCTGTCGTCACAGCAGCAACTTCTTCTACCGTAATCTTTTTCAACGAAGCAATTTTTTCAGCGATAAAGTGAAGGTATGCACTTTCATTTCTTTTTCCACGATGCGGAACAGGAGCCAGGTAAGGGGAATCTGTTTCCAGAACCAGATGTTCCAAACCGATTTGTTCTACCACTTTATCAAGTCCTGAATTCTTAAAAGTGAGCACTCCTCCTATGCCGAGTTTAAATCCTCCCAAGGCAATGACCCGTTCGGCTTCTGCTGTGGTTCCTGAAAAGCAATGGAAGATTCCTTTCAGGTCTTCATTTTTATTCCGCTCCACAATTTCAAATACTTCTTCGAAAGCATTCCGGGTATGGATGACCACCGGTAATCCATGTCTCTTGGCCAGCTTTACCTGGAACTCAAATGCATATTGCTGATGTTCTATAAAAGTCTTGTCCCAATACAGATCGATCCCGATTTCGCCCACTGCATAAAATGTTCTTTGCATGAGCCAGTGTTCCACCACTTTCAGTTCTTTCTGAAATTCCTCATTCACAGAGCAAGGATGCAGGCCCATCATCGGAAAGCAATTTTCCGGATAGGCTTTCACCAGGCTGAATAAACCTGGAATGGAATTGCTGTCGATATTGGGAAGGAACATGCGGCTCGTTCCTGATTCAATGGCCCGTAGGATCATAGCTTCCTGATCGTCCTTAAATTCGGAAGCGTATAAATGAGTATGGGTATCGGTCAGAATCACTCTGCAAAATTAACAGAAATCAGACTCGGAGGCTTTTTGTAGGCTGCTTTCACCTGTATTTTGCCTATATTTGTAATCCGAACAATTCAAGATGAGGTCACTCCTGAAACCGCTTCCTTTCTTCTTCCTGTTTCTGCTGACTTCCATACTCACCGGCAGTTGTAAGAAATATCCTGACGGACCATCCATAAGTGTAATTCCTAAAAACTGGAGGTTGCAAGGCGACTGGAAAACCAGCAAGGTCCTACAGAACGGAAAGGATATTACATCCGCTGCCTTGGCCAATGTCTCCGCCGAACATAAAAAAATAGATCGAAAGGGCGGATTCTCTTATTCTCTTTTGACCACGAACGGATCTTATATTTCTTATGCGGGCACCTGGTCGTTCTCGTCGGATAAAACAGTTGTTTATTTTTCCTATGCACTTTATAGTGGAGCCACAACCGATCAATATCTGATCCTTCGTCTGGAGGAACATGATTTGTGGTTGCAGAATGTAAATGTTCAGGGGGATGTAATGGAATATCACTATTCCCCGAATTGATATGCCTTTCCCAGCTCACCCCAAAAAAGTTCTGATTATTCGTTTCAGTTCGATAGGAGATATCGTTCTGACTTCTCCTGTTATCCGCTGCCTCAAATCACAGATCGGCGCAGATGTTCATTTCCTGACCAAAAAAGAATTTAAAGGACTGGTGGAAAATAATCCATTTGTGGATAAGGTATTTACAATTGAAGAAAAGGTTTCGGAAGTCATCGATCAGCTCCGGAATGAAGGGTATGATTTTATTGTGGATCTCCACCATAACCTTAGAAGCGCACAAGTAAGAAGAGCGTTGAAAAAGCCGGGTGCTGTACTCGACAAACTGAATATCCGCAAATGGATTCTGGTGAATCTGAAGAAAGATATCCTGCCTGCGATACATGTTTCTGAACGTTATCTGAATGTGGTGGAAAGCCTGGGTGTGAAGAACGATGGGATGGGATTGGATTTTTATATTCCCCCTTCTGAAGAAGTAGATGTGGATGCGATTCCTGAATTGAGAAAAGGATATATTGCTTTTGCTATCGGGGCACAACACGAAACGAAACGACTTCCGGTAGAGAAAATTATTTCTATCTGCAAAAAGATTGATGAAAAGATTGTTCTCCTTGGAGGAAAAGAAGATACAGAGCGTGGAGCGTTAATCAGCAGTGCACTGGATGGAAGAGTCATAAATGCCTGCGGGAAATACACCTTGCTTCAGTCTGCTTCTCTGGTAAGACAGGCCAGAAAAGTGATCACCCATGATACCGGACTCATGCATATTGCTGCGGCTTTCAAAAAAGAAATAATCTCCGTCTGGGGAAATACCGTACCCGCTTTTGGGATGTACCCTTACCTGAGTCGGCATGGAGAAGAGGGAAGGGGAGTAGTGGTAGAAGTAAATAATCTAAGCTGCCGCCCTTGTTCAAAAATAGGTTTTAAGAAATGTCCCAAAGGACATTTCAAGTGCATGAACCTGATTGCTGAAGAAAAAATAATAGAAGCGATCCGAACCCCTTTCTAGGAATTTTTAAGGAACAAAGCTTTTAGCTCCGAGGCATCTTCCGGCTTCATTTTACCGGCAAGGATCAGACTAAGCTGTTTTCTTCTTAAAGCACCTTCATACCTCTTTATCTCTTCATCCGTTTCAGGTACCATTTCCGGCACAGGCAAAGGGGATCCGTTCTGATCCACTGCTACGAAAGTATAAATGGCTTCGTTGCATTTGGTCCTTTCTGAAGTAACTGGATCTTCCACCCACACATCAATGAATACTTCCATAGAAGAAGTAAATGCACGTGATACTTTAGCTTCAATGGTAATGATACTGGCTAAGCGGATGGGCTGAGTAAAAGCTACATTGTTTACGGATGCGGTCACCACCACCCTTTTGCAATGACGGTGTGCCGAAATAGCAGCACATACATCCATCCAGTGAAGCAGACGGCCTCCCATCAGATTACCTAGGGTATTAGTATCATTGGGAAGGACAATTTCTGTGGTAATGGTAGAGGTTTCCTTTGCCGTTTTCGATTTCATAGCGGTTGAACTTTGGGCAAAGATAGTTCATCGGTTGAGATAAAACCAACTCCTCTTTATCCATCATCCGTGCACTGCAAAGGAATTCTTATCTTCGCACTTCATACAAATAAAAAAATGCCATCTATTCAGGTTCTTCTTGCGCTCCACATCATCTTCATCGTAACCTGGTTTGCGGGACTCTTCTATATCGTTCGTCTGTTTATTTACACGACAGAAGCTAAAGATCTTGCTGAACCTGATAAAACCATTCTTCAGAACCAGTATAAGATTATGATGCGCAGGCTCTGGTATGGAATTACATGGCCATCAGCAATAGCCACGTTTATCCTGGGCCCCCTGGTGCTTTTCGCTTATCGTATCGATCTCCTCCAGCAGGCCTTTTTTATCCTTAAACTCTGTTTCGTGTTCGGCCTGGCTCTTTATCATCTGCAGTGCCACCTGATTTTTAAACAGTTACAGTCGGATACCTTTAAACACTCTTCCATGTGGTTGAGAGTGTGGAATGAGGTGGCCAGTGTATTGCTGGTGGCTATTGTCTTTATAATCAAGTTGCAGGATAACAGCAGTAATATGTGGCTGGCGGTAGGACTGGTGATCTTTGCCGTTGCCCTCTATTTCGGCATTCAATTGTATAAGAAAAGCAGGCTAAAAGAGTAAAAAACAGCCCTATCTTATAAATTGGGAAGCATGGATTCCAAATTAATACACTGAAAGTCAGCATATTGAGAATCTGTCTAAGGCTCTAACCCTTTAAAGAGGGGGGCTAAAGCCTTATTATACTATATTTACGATCCAACGGAATTTTTTGAATCACAGGGGAAGGTCTTTTAAACACAAGCGCAATCCAAAACAAGTTTAAATAAAGTACATCATGAAGTATCAACTACAAAATTTCAAAGGGTTTTCGAAGATGAATCTAACCTCCAAGAGCTTGATGAGTAACCTCAGGATCTATGCAGGTGTAGCGGCACTCACTCTGGGTATGTTTTTGTTCGCTGCCGAAGCGAAAGCTTCTTTCATAAATTCATCAGTCATCAATCCTGGTCCCTGTACCCCGATTGTGATTACCGTAGAACCAACTCCAAGTATAGTTTGTGATGGTGGTACGGCCACATTCAGCGTCACTGCTACAGGAACAACCCCTGTGTATCAATGGCAGGAGAATACGGGCTCCGGATTCGTTAACATCACCGATGGGGGCATTTATTCCGGTTCTTTAACCAGCACACTTACACTTACGGGTGTGAATGTTCCAATGAATGGTTATACTTACCAATGTCTGGTCTCCAATATCTGTACGATTGCTACACCCACTATTCCGGCTCTTCTTACCGTCAATGCACTCCCAACCATCACCGGACAACCATCGAACACCACTTCTGCGATCGGTGGAACACGTATCTTTAGTGTAACAGCCAGCGGCGTGGTCACTTATCAGTGGCAGGAAAATAATGGTTCCGGATTTGCAAATATCAGCAATGGTGGTATCTACAGTGGTGCAACCACCAGCTCACTTACACTTACTGGCATTACAGCTCCTATGAATGGTTATACATACCAATGTATCGTCTCCAATGTAAACTGTAGTATTCCTTCCAGCATCGCAACGCTTACCGTTAATACTCCCCCAACTATTGTAGTACAGCCTTCACCAGCCGCAGCTTGCCCTGGGACTGTGGCTACATTTACAACTACCGTTACCGGTCAGGGATTAACTTACCAGTGGCAGGAGAATCAGGGCTCAGGTTTTGTTAACCTTACCAACACCGGTATTTATTCCGGTGTGTTGACAAACACACTCACCCTTACCGGAGTTACCAATCCAATGAATGGCTATAACTACCAGTGCGTGATTACAGGTACTCTTCCTCCAACAGCTACTACCAACAGCGTGGCACTCACCATCAACACCATACCTGGTATTCTGATTCAACCGGCTCCTGCAACAGTCTGTGCTGGAGGAAATACTTCATTCGCCGTCAGTGCATCTGGTACAGGTCTTTCTTACCAATGGCAGGTAAGTAACGGAGGTCCTTACCTCAACGTCACTAACTCAGCCGTTTATTCCGGTGCTACCACCGCTACTTTAAATATTACCGGCACACCTGCTGGTATCAGCGGAGATACTTATCAGTGTGTAGTTAGCGGAACCTGCGTACCGGCAGTGACCTCTGCCTCTGGTCTGCTAACCGTCAACACACTTCCTTTGGTAACTCTTTCTCCATCACCTGCCACTATTTGTGCAGGAGGTACTGCCAACTTTGTGATTGCTGCAACCGGTGCTGGCATAACCTACCAATGGCAGGAAAATAACGGAGGTGGTTTTGTAAACCTCTCCAATGGAGGTATGTATGCAGGGGTAACCACCAATGCACTCAGTCTTACAAGTGTTCCCGCTCCTATGAACGGTTATACTTACCAGTGTATCGTTACCGGAACCTGTAACCCTCCTGCTACTTCTGCTACCGCATTGCTTACTGTAAATACTCCACCAGCCATTACGGTGCAGCCTTCACCAACAACGGTCTGTGCCGGAACACTGGCTTCCTTTTCTCTTACTGCAACCGGAAGCGGTCTTACTTACCAATGGCAAGTCAGCACCGGTGGCCCCTATGCCAACGTGACTAACGGACCCGTGTATTCGGGAGTGACCACCGCTACTTTAAATGTTACTTCTCCTACCGGAGTGATGAATGGATATATGTATCGTGTATATGTAACTGGTACTTGTCTCCCAGTCGATACTTCGAACATGGCGATCCTGACGGTGAATACCCCTCCGGTGATCACCACACAACCTTCAAACCTTAATGCCTGTAACGGACAACCGGCAACGTTTACCGTTGTTGCATCTGGTGGAGCCAATACCTATCAGTGGCAGGAAAACAATGGAGGTGGATTTGTAAACCTTGTTGGATCTCCTCAATACGTTGGTGTAACCACCAGCACCCTCACGATTACGAATCCTACCCTGGCAATGACAGGATATACTTACCAATGTGTAATCGGATCTACTTGTCCTCCAGGCACTACTTCAAACATAGCAACCATGACCGTTGGCGTTACTCCTACGGCTACTGCAGGAGGATCTACCTTGATCTGTCCGGGTTCGAATGCTACTGTTGCTGGTGCAACAGCTACAGGCGGAACGATTCTCTGGACAAGCAATGGATTTGGAACCATAACAGGTGGTACTACATTAACACCGACTTATCACTCTACTTATGCTGATGCCGGTATCGTTACTATGACCATGACTGTTACCAATGTGGATGGATGTCAGGCAACTGCTACTTATAACGTTAATTTCAAACCAACTCTCACGGCAACCATCACCGGAACAACTACCATATGTACAGGTAATACCACAACACTGACTGCAAATAGCCCCGGCCCCGGTAACACGTATCAATGGACCGGCGGACCTGCTACTGCGATTTATGCCATCCCGGGCCCGTTAACTGTTAACACCACCTATACGGTTACTGTAACCAATGCGATTTCTACTTGTTCAATGCCATTTACTCAACTGGTCACGATTAACCAATTACCTACAGCGTCAGGGCCTGGTGGAACAGCAAATGTTTGTGTGAATGATTCCGCACAGGTTTTTGGTATGCATGGTACCAACGGAACTTTTTCCTGGTCACATAACGGAACCGGAACCGTCTCTACAGTAGGTGCTAATACATTAACACCCTATTACATTGCTGGTGCCGGTGATGCCGGAAACACAGTTACGATGACACTGACAACGACCAGCAATAATACCTGCGCTCCTGCAACAGCTACATCCAGTTTATTCACCTTTACGGTTAAGGGACTTCCGGCTGTTGGAATTACAGGAACGAACACGATCTGTCCAAGTACTAACGACGTACTGACCGGTACAGGAGCGAATGGATATGTATGGACCGGTGGCCCTTCGGTATCTACCTATACGGTTTCTCCTGTTGTTCCAACAACCTATACCGTAACCGGTATCAATACAGTGACCGGTTGTTCCAATACCGCAACGTTCGCAGTTGGCTTGTTCTCTGCACCGGTTATAGGAATCACTTCTAATCCTTCGAATGATTCGGTTTGCCCCGGTGTTTCCATCACCTTAACGGGAACCGGACCCGGTGGAACCACCTATTCCTGGAATCCTTCTATTACCGACGGTACTCCTTTTGTTCCAGCTCTTACACAAACCTATACCGTAACAGGAACTGATGGAAATGGTTGCAAAGGCACAGCCATGCAAACCGTAACCTTGAATCCTGCCCCAACAGTCAATGTTAGTCCTTCTCCTGCTTCTGCTACGGTTTGTACAGGACAGACATTGACCTTGTCCGGTGGAGGAGCTTCGACTTATTCGTGGACCGGCGGTATCACCGATGGTGTTGCTTTCACTCCTTCCCCTGTTGGAACAACCACTTACACGGTAACCGGAACGGATGTGCACGGGTGTACAAATACGGCTACCCAGTCTGTCACAGTTTATGCTTTGCCAACCATCACCGCAACGGTTTCTCCAGCAGCATCCGTTTGTCCTGGGACTAACGTAACGTTGAATGGTGTTGGAGGAACATCCTATATATGGACCGGTGGGGTGGTGAACAATTCACCTTTTGTTCCATTGGGTACACAAACCTATACCGTAACGGGTTCGGATGCTCATACCTGTACCAATACAGCCACACAAACAGTCACTGTTTATACGAGCCCTGTAATCACTACTACAGTTATACCTGCTTCTGCTGAAGTTTGTGCCGGCGCACATGTTACACTCGCGGGTCACGGAGCAGTATCCTATGTATGGTCTAACGGAATAACAGATAATACTTCATTCGTACCTTCTCTTTCTCTTACCTACACCGTAACAGGAACAGATGTTCACGGATGTACAGATACAGCTACTCGCACCGTAGTGGTAGATAGCCTTCCTGTACTGAGTGTCATTGCCACTCCCCCCGGAGGCGTAGTTTGTAGTGGTACTCATGTGACGCTCGCAGGATCGGGTGGAGGTGCTACCTATACCTGGACAGGTGGGATCACCAACAACGTATCTTTTACACCTGCTGTCGGAACGGTTACTTATACGGTTACAAGTTCTAATTCTCATGGTTGTGTAGGCACGACAACCCAGACTGTGGTTGTGAATCCGCTGCCAACGATTACCACTTCGGCTGTTCCGGCTAACGCCACCATCTGTGTCGGTGGTACGATTGCACTTATCGGTCATGGAGCAAGTCTTTATTCATGGACCGGCGGTGTCACCAACAATACCGGATTCAATCCTACCGCTTCGGCAACCTATACGGTTACAGGTACTGATGGAAACGGTTGTATGAACACCGCTACGGAAGCCATCATTGTGCATCAGCTTCCGGTGATCACCGTAGCTTCTGTTCCTGCAAATGACACCATCTGTGCCGGTGCTCCGGTAACTCTGACTGCATCCGGCGCAGGAGGAGGAACATACAGCTGGAGCAGTGGACTCACAAACGGTGTTGCCTTTAGCCCGAACTTTACGGCTACCTACCGTGTGACCGGTACGGATGTAAATAGTTGCGCAAACGATGCTAACGTAACGGTTGCTGTGATAAGCCTTCCGGTTCTTTCCGTCATTGCGACACCATCCAATGCCACTGTCTGTGCTGGAGGTATGGTTCGTCTTGCCGGTTCCGGTGCGAATACTTATACATGGTCCGGTGGAATTTTGAATGATACCCTCTTCACTCCGGTGAGCTCAATGACTTATACGCTTACGGGCAGCAATACACATAATTGTGTCAGCACGACGACACAGCTGGTAACGGTAAATCCGCTGCCATCGGTTACGGTGGTTGCACTGCCTGCGAATGCTACTGTCTGCAAAGGAAATACGGTTAATCTCTCTGGTGCTGGTGCCGATACTTATTCCTGGAGTGCAGGAGTTGTAAATAATGCAGGATTCGTTCCTACTACTTCAGCCACGTATACAGTTACCGGAACGGATGCCAATGGTTGCATGGGTACCGCAACCAAGACGGTTACTGTTAATCCATTACCAGTGGTTACCTATGTTCAGAACCCGAATACAGTATGTGTAAATAATCCTCCATTCACACTCTCTCAGGGGCTTCCTGCAGGTGGAACATATAGCGGACCTGGTGTATCGGGAACCACGTTCACACCTGTGATTGCAGGCGGTGGTATCTGGCCGATCGTTTATATGTATACCGACGGTAACGGATGTACAGATCATGCTACCGCGTCGATCTCTGTTGGTTGTCTTGGTATTGATGAGATTGCAGCAGCAGGCAACGGAATGAATGTTTATCCGAACCCATTCCAGAACTCTATAACCGTTGTATTCGGAGCGGAGTCTTCCGAAAGAACAGTTGCCATCTATGACCTGCTGGGAAAACAGGTTTATAACGCTAAAGTGGAAGCACAAAGTTTTGATGTGGATCTGACTTCCCTTCCTCAGGGTGTTTATCTGATCGTTGCAAATGCAGGTAACGAGAGGATGATGAAACGAATCGTGAAGCAATAATATCCTGTTCTAAAGAATAAAGAAAAACCTTCCCGCTGTTGTGGGAAGGTTTTTTTTATGAGGAATAAATGGGTGTAATCTTAACGGATCAGGATCCAGGCATCTTTGTTGGTGGCCCTTACTTTGGCGAGCATCGCTACAGCATCCTGATAGGTGCTGTAAGTTCCGTAACTCACATGCCTCAGCGGACTGTTAGTCTGCAGCAGAAATGGCTGGAAGCCTTCTGCACGTAATTTCTCAATGAAACGGCTGGCATTGTCCGGAATTGCAAAGCATCCTCCGATAATACTGAACTTCTCTCCTGCGGCCACTCTGGCAACAACTTCTTTAACCTTTTCAGATGAATGGCTGGCCACAGCGGTAGATTCCGGCTCGGCAGTTTCCAGGAGCTTGACAACAACAGGCGTAGTATCAGCTTTTGAAAAAGATAGTTTTTGGTATCGGGTTGTATCGGTTCCATCGGTGATGACAGAAGTGGCTCTTAGTTTAGCGGGAGAAATAGAAGGTGCTGTGAAAGGAGCCTCATTATAAATTGTTTTTTCTTTTGAACCGAAAGGATTGAGATTTGCATAGTTAATGCCTTTCAAAAGATCAGTCTTGAGAGGGATCCATACTCCTGCAAAGAGAACTCCGGCTGCAAGCGTCATTACCACAAGCCTTCGAACATTCACTTTTCTCTTCACTTCAGCCGGAACAACCTCCCGGTCTTTCGGTTCTTTTTCAAGACGTTTCACGAAATTATCCCTCTTGATAGAAGGTGACTGAATCTCAGCCAATCCGAATGAATCAAGCAGGTAATTCGTTTCCGGATCCGGCTCGAATTGTATATTCTTTTCAATATCCAGGAAAAGTGTTCCAATTGAGGCAAGAGTGAGCCTCTTCCCCTGGTTCAATGTGGCTGAGCACATCCCTGCAAAAACTTTTATCTGTTGGCAAGCTTCCTGGTAATTCACCAGATTAAGCTGAACCAGATGATTAGCCAGAAGGCCATCATTATTTTTCAAGCTTCTGTTAAAGACAATGCTTTTGGAAGGTGGACTAAATGTATGCTGGGTAGGATGTACCTGTGCAGGATGATAATTTGTTACAAATCCTCCAAATTCAGGAATAATAACACAATCATGGCGGTATAATAATTCTCCTATGGCTTGCTCGAGGTTCATCTCTGCGAAATTAGGAAAAAAAAACTAACTTTAGGCGTTGTATCGTCCATCTTCATATCCGCTTTGTTGCCGATATCTTCCGGTGATTCTCTTCCTCGGTTTGTCCTTGTCATTTACTGATAAACAGCTAGTTGGAAGCGCCGTAGGAATTCCTTTGGGGCTACTTAAGCAAACCGTTGATGCTACGCCCACTGCAAAGTCGATCATCAATCACATGATTGGAGCGGCAGATGCCCTCATCGGAGTGAGCTTCGATCTTAAAATAGAGGAACGATGTAACGGAAAGATGAGATTATCTACCTCCAAAGTCAAGCTCCTTCGGAAACCTATGAAAATTTATATGAAGCTCAGCGGACCGGAGCTTCTCTATGTAAAAGGGGTTAATGGCGATAAGGTACTGGTCAATCCTGGTGGTTTTCCGTATGTGGACGTCAATCTTGATGTCAATAGTAGCACTCTGCACAAAGATCAGCACCATACGGTACTGGAAGTAGGCTTCGACTTCCTTACGGAAATTATAAAAGATGCGATTGTGCGAACAGGGGTTAAATTTGATGACTATTTCAAGTATGATGGAGAAGTTTCCTGGAACAACATTCCTTGTTATAAGATTACCATCACTGACCTGGCTTATAAGTTTACTACCTACTCCGCACTGAAAGGGGAAAGCCTCATCTCTATAGCAAGAAAGTTAAAATTAAGCGAGTACAAATTGGGAGAGTTGAATAAGCTAACCGAATATGATGCCGCACTCAAGACCGGGAAAATATTGATTATTCCTTCCTCCTATGCACGGATAACGGAACTCCTGGTAGATAAGAAAACCTGGCTTCCGGTAAGTACAAAAGTCTTTGATAATAACGGTCTCTTTGAGTCTTATGAATATCTGAACATTAAAGTGAATCCGGCTTATGCAGCGGATGAGTTCACGAAGACTTTCAAAGGATACGGTTTCTGATCCATCCTAAAATTTCAGAGCTACCTGCAGCGCGTAATTCCGTGGAGGTAATACATCTCCGGGCCTGGAACTTACAATGGCATTGAATATGTTGTTGGTGACAAGCGAAATTCTGGCCATTTTGTTTAGCTGATACGAGATGCGGTTGTCGAAGACCAGATCTCCATCAGGGTGGAGTCGGCGGTAATCAGCAATTCCCGGAAGGACATGGGCGAAGAAGGGATCAACAAAAAACTTGTCGATATTCTCCATAAAGCTATTGTAGCGCACACTGAATCCAAGCGACCAGCCTTTATAATTCAACTCAATATCTCCTTTAGCAATGTGATGGTAACGGTACTTGAGAATATTTTGTTTGGAAGAGTTTGAGAGTGTGTCATGCCAATAAGAATAATCAAGACTTATAGGGTCCATATATGTATATCCGGCCAGCAAGCGAACACCCACCTTATTGATCTTCCCTTCTCCTTCCACGGATACATCCACCCCGCTGATCTGGGTTGTGCCTATATTGGTTGACTTAAATCCAACTCCATAGAGTGGATCCACATTCGGGTTGCCCCATTGCCCCATCGCAAATTCCATCATGTTGTGATATAACATCTGAAAAGCTGCCACGTCGGCATACCCCTGGAATCCACCCACCCTGAATCCTTGCTTTATTCCTATTTCATAACTGGAACCCGTTTCCGGTTTCAGGTTGTTATTGGGATAAATTTCAAGTCCGCTGACTGCGGTCTTGATGTATTTTTCTGCAACGGATGGAAATCGGTAGCCTTGTCCGTAAGAAACGCGGATGTAGGTTGCTTTTGCCAGTTCATAGTTAAGACCAGCGCGCATAACAGGGTAAAAAGGGAGTTTGGCAATGGTATCTTTCCCGTTATGAATATTAAATCGGGTCTGTACGGAATCCATCTTATAAGATTCGGCACGGACACCCAGAGAGGCTGTTAGCTTTTTGAAAAACTTTTTGTCGGCTTGTAAGTACACCGCTTCATTCGAAGATTTATGGTTGAGATAGAGCTGTGACTCGATAACAGAGGATGTGGCTGTGATCCCTGAAGTAAAGGTGAGCCCGTTTTCAAAATGTTTCTGGAACTGGTAATCAGCATAAAAAAGTTTGCCGGTAGCACCTTGATGGGTGTCGTTATCATTGAAGGTGTAGTAATAACGTGTATGAATGCTATGCTTGGCTCCTTTTTTTGTGAAATAGGTGATGTAAGGGTCAATATTAAAGCGAACGTTATTATAGTGCTGGGTCGCTCCCCCCAATGGTTTATAGGCTCCGGAGGTATCGTTCTGCCAGAGTAAAAAATTTCCTCCACTCACATCCATGTAGTTAAAGTTCACTCCTGCACTTAGACCAACCACTTTTTTGAAACGGTATCTGGTGTTCACGTTAAAGCGGTACCTCCGCTCCGGTTCATCATAACGATATCCGTCATTATCGAAAAGGTTACCACCGAATACGAGATCCCAGTTATTGATTTGACGGGAATGAAAGAAATAGGTTCCCTGGAAAATTGGATTTTGTTTACCCCACCAGATCATGTCTCCTCTCGATGGCTGGTCATAGATACCGGAATACATAACGATAGAAGTTTGTGGAGTGGAGGTTGGGTAAGCAGTCCGGATATTGATTACCCCATTCAGTGCTGAGGCTCCGAAGAGAGCAGAGGACGCACCTTTCAGGACTTCTATCTGTTGCAGATTTTCAATCGGGAGGAAGTTCCACTTAATGTCGCCAGCATCTGCGGAGAGCAAGGGAATATCATCTACCAGCAACAGTACACGACTGCCTCCTCCGTAAGTGTAACCGCTTCCTCCACGGATGTTGGCCTGCCCGTCAGTCATGTTTACTCCGGGAACCTGGTCCATGATTGTTTCAATAGTGGTGGTATTCTTGCTTTCAAGGAGATGAGGTGTGATGACTTCCATAGAAACAACAACATCGCCCAGCTTCTGCTCAAATTTCCCTGCAGAAACCACAACCATATCCAGAGCTCTTGCACTGGTTTCCATAGTCACATTCAGTACAATTGTATCAGATCCGGCTTTGATTGTAGGTTGGGCGGTGAATGGGGTATAACCGAGTAAGCGAAATTCCAGAGTATGTTTTCCCTCAGAAAGCTTGAGCGAATAGTTACCATTTACATCGCTTACCGCTCCGGTTTTTGTATCCGCTACTATCGCTACACCAATCAGCCCGTCTCCGGTTAGCTTGTCAGTCACTCTTCCCCTGACCGTAGATTGTGCCTGCAGGAATGAACCAGCGATTGAAAAGAATAAACAGAATGTAAAATTTCTCATGCCGCGCTATGCTTTTATTTTAGTACCCCAGGGTTCTAAAAGGGTTTGTAACATTCTTTAATATGGAGTTGGGACTAAAAATAAGTAAAAGAAAATTAAAGGAGATATGTTGAATGAATTAATTTATAAGATTGCATTAACACTCATTCCGGGAATCGGAGATATTTTGGGAAAAAAGCTGGTTGCATATAGTGGAAGTGCGGAGGCTGTATTTAAACAAAAGAAAAGTGCACTTCTCAAAATACCGGGGATAGGAAAATGTTTTGCAAATGCAATCATCAGGCAAAAGGTATTCGGAAAGGCGGAGGCGGAGGTTCGCTTCATCGAGGATAATGAGATTACGGCCTTGTTTTATCTGGATGAGCAATACCCAGAAAGGTTGAAGCAATGTGCGGATAGTCCAATGATGCTCTATAGGAAAGGCAATACCAATCTGAATGCACCACGGATTCTGGGAATCGTAGGTACGCGCAATGCTACACCTTATGGGAAGGACTGTTGTAACAAACTAGTGGAAGAACTTGCTTCTCATCAAGTGGTGATTGTTAGTGGTCTGGCCTATGGAATCGATATCTGTGCTCACAGAGCCTGCCTGAAACAAAAGGTACCTACGGTGGGAGTATTGGCTCATGGACTGGATGCCATTTATCCTCTTACTCATACTTCCATTGCAGAAAGGATGATTGAAGATGGAGCCCTGATCAGTGATTATACGAGTGGTACGAGACCGGATAGAGAAAATTTTCCACGCAGAAATCGTATTGTAGCCGGTTTGTGTGATGCTCTGGTAGTTGTAGAATCGGCCAGGCAAGGAGGTTCTCTGATCACTGCAGACATTGCAAATTCCTATAGCAGAGATGTGTTCGCATTTCCAGGGCGCACCGACGATCCTTTTTCCGCCGGTTGCAATTATCTGATCCGGGAAAGCAAGGCTGCTTTAGTGGAAAATGCGGAAGACATTGTTCGAATGATGGGTTGGGATGAACAGAAAAAAAAGAAAATACCCGCTCAGAGGTCTTTGTTCGTGGAGCTCAGTAAGGAGGAGGAAACTGTTGTAAATATTATGCGTGACAAAGGAAATATTCACATTGATGAAATAAGTGCATTGGCAGGGATCCCGGTTTTTCGGATCTCAGCAATGCTTCTCCAGCTTGAATTTCAAGCGGTTCTTAAATCTCTTCCGGGAAAAATGTACCGGTTGAATTAAATGGGAGTGAATAAAAACCTGACGAAAATAATAAGTATTTTTGTTGTCGCAACCTAGTTCTACCAAATCAACTCTCTTTTATGTACGGAAAATTCAGGGATCATCTTCAGCAGGAGCTAAATACCATTGAACAAAATGGCTTGTTCAAAAGAGAACGTATCATTACCACCCCTCAAGGCGCTGCCATCAAGGTAAGTACAGGGGAGGAGGTCATTATATTTTGCTCGAATAATTACCTTGGTCTTTCTTCCCATCCTGAAGTTATCGGTGCTGCTCATAAAACGCTTGATACTTATGGCTATGGGATGTCGTCTGTAAGATTTATCTGTGGAACACAGACCATACATAAAACGCTTGAAGAAAAGATTTCAAAGTTTCTTCAGCAGGAAGATACCATCCTTTATGCAGCATGTTTTGATGCAAACGGAGGGGTGTTTGAGCCACTGATGGGAGAAGATGATGCAATTATTTCAGATGAGTTGAATCATGCATCCATCATCGACGGAGTGCGCCTTTGCAAAGCACAGCGTTACAGATATAAGAACAGTGATATGGCAGATCTGGAGGAGCAGTTGAAGAAAGCCCAGAGCCAACGCTTTCGTATGATAGTTACTGATGGAGTTTTTTCAATGGATGGTTATGTAGCTAAACTCGATCAGATCTGCGACCTGGCTGACAAATACAATGCACTGGTTATGGTGGATGAAAGTCACGCTACAGGATTTATCGGCAAAACTGGAAGAGGTACGATAGAGCTGAAAAATGTGATGAATCGTGTGGATCTGGTTACCGGAACTCTTGGAAAAGCATTGGGAGGAGCAATGGGAGGATTTACATCCGGAAAGAAAGAGATTATAGATTTGCTGCGCCAACGCTCCAGACCTTATCTTTTTTCAAATTCTCTCGCTCCTCATATTGTAGGCGCTTCCATTGCAGTGTTTGATATGTTGAGTCGTACTACCGATCTGAGGGATAAACTGGAACGCAATATTGCTTATTTCAAAAAGGAAATTCAATCTGCCGGCCTGGAGATTCGTGAAGGAGATTCAGCAATAGTACCGGTAATGCTTTATGATGCCAAACTGAGTCAGGTCTTTGCCGATAAATTGCTGAAAGAAGGAATCTATGTCATCGGCTTTTTCTATCCCGTTGTTCCGAAAGGACAAGCCCGTATACGTGTCCAGCTCAGTGCTGGACATGAGAAGGAGCATATCGACAAAGCTGTAGCCGCATTTGCAAAAGTGGGTAGGGAGCTTGGTGTTATTAAATAGTTCTGTTAACAGGATAAGTTAATACTCCTGATATTCCCGGAATTTCCTTTCCAAGGGACATTTAAATCTATTGATTATCAGTATAGTAAAGAAAGCCCTTACTTTTTTCGGGGGGGTATTCTGTTCCTTTTTGGAGGGAATTGTGGTTTGAAGGGGATGTAGATCTGGCTCATCTTTGTATCAGTAATCGATACAATGCGTTCTTCTTCTTAGCGCTTCAGCCATCTCTCCCCGCTAAAGCACAAGATACACATATTTAGTGATGGTTTTCCGTTCCTTCCTTTACTCTCCTGTGATTTGGATGTAAATCAGTAACAACGGGATTCCTTCCCAGTTATAACAGGATGGGCTATTTTGGTATGCTAAATAATTAATTATCAATCCCACCCCGCATCTTCCGCGTAAGAATACATCCGGAAAAGTGCCATCACTAATTTTATTTTTCGGTGCCCTGGAGTCATTCCACATATTGGTTGTGGAGGCTTCAGGGTTTTTCTTTTAAATAACTTTTGCTGAAGAGCCTAACCTCCATTCCTAAAGCCGAAACAGATGTGAGAGTCCTATCCTTATTTTTCCTATTTTCGGGTACTCTCTTTCCTGGAAGGAGTTCATATCTCCATGAGAAAATATCGGTTTCTGGTTTTATTCCTTTCATTATACACCTATTCCCTGCAGGCTGGAGTAAATCTGGATTCTCTTAAAAAGATTGTAGAGTCATACGCGGCTGATACAGCAACGGTCAGAAAATTAATCAGCCAGTCGAACCAAATGACCTCTCATGATCAGATTGCAACAGAATTTCTGGCCAGAAAGGCGCTTGCTCTGGCCCAGAACCTGGGGGAGAAAAATGCCCTTTACTGGGCAAACAATAATTTGGGTAACAGGCTCCTGAACCGCAGCAACTATGTAGAAGCCTCTGATTACCTCCTCAAAGCACTCCGGATCGCAGAAGGATTAAACAACAAGGAATTTATTGCCAGATCATGTAATGGATTGGGGAACCTCTTTGGTCTGCAGGATCAAGGAGATGAAGCCTTGACTTATTATAAGAGGGCCTTGTCTTATTATAAGGAAACCAACAACCGGCCCAGACTGGAGATCGTCTTCACAAATATGGGCAATATCTATTATGGGAAAGGAGCCTATGACAGGGCAAACCTTAATATAGCTGAAAAATATTTTCTTGAAGCCAGGGATCTTCAACAAGAAATGAAAGACACCTCCCGACTAATAGCGAATCTGGATAACCTAGGACTCGTCTACAGCGATGAAGGGAAAGATCGGGAAGCTTTGGAAATGCTGAAACAGTCGGATCGCCTTTGCAGGGCCCTTGGAGATAATTACAACCTCATCTTCTCTAATTCCTATGTCGGACGGTCCTACAACCACCTGGAAAGGCCTGATAGCGCCATTCCGTATCTCAACAGAAGCCTGGAACTGGCAAAGAGCATGAATAATTCCATGATGGTTGCCGATGCATGGCTTAACCTGGGCGAAAGCTATTCACAGAAAAAAGATTACCAGCAAGCCTGGCATTACACTCAGCTATACCAAAACCTTCATGACTCCCTTCTTACATCAGATAACACAAAAAAAATAGCCGATGCTCAGGGAAAATATGAAACTGAAAAAAAACAAAGACAGATCGAACTGCTTGAATTGAACGCGAGTCATGAACACCTTATGTATACTTATATTTCCTGGTCACTGATTGCCGGTTCGGTTCTGCTGCTTTTGCTCGCATTAGTGATGTATAACCGGTATTCTATTAAAAATAAATCGCATCGCCAACTTTCCATCCAGAATCAGATCATTGCGCAAAAGAATAAAGACATCACTGACAGCATTAACTATGCGAAAAAAATTCAGGATGCCATGCTTCCTGCTGTAATTCAGATCCAGAAAGCTTTTCCGGAATCGTTTGTAATTTACCAACCTAAAGATATTGTGAGTGGGGATTTTTACTGGTTTAGTGAATCAGAAGGGAAAGTTTACATAGCAGCCGTTGATTGTACCGGTCATGGAGTCCCGGGTGCCTTCATGAGTATGATTGGGAATGATATGTTACATGATGCAGTAACAAAGAAAGGCCTATCACTTCCGGGTGAAGTGCTTACTTCCCTGAATCAGCAGGTAAAGAATTCACTCAAACAAAATCATGCAGAATCCGGATCGAGAGATGGGATGGATGCTGCACTCTGTGTTTTTGACAAAGATTTGAAGAACATGAGCTATGCAGGAGCAAACCGCCCACTTTACCTGCTTAGAAATGGACAAGTAATAATTAGTACGCCAACTAAAGCAGCGGTAGGAGGACTGACTGATTCAGATCAGGTATTCGAGACTCTGAATTTCACACTTCAGAAAGGAGATCTGATCTATCTGTTTACCGACGGGTTCTGCGATCAGTTTGGCGGAAAAGAAGGAAAGAAATTTACCACCAAACGTTTCAGAAGCGTGCTGGAAGAAATACATAAAAATTCTTTGCAGATACAAGAAGAAAAGCTAAAGTCTGTTTTCGCAGATTGGAAAGGATCCTCTGAACAAGTCGATGATGTATTGGTAATCGGAATTCGTATTTAACCTGGTAAAGGATGTTAAATCTGCTAAAACCTTTAAATAAGCCTTCAACCCTCCGGGAATCAACAAAAAACCTATATTTGCCCCCCTTTACGGAGGTTTTCAACATTTAAATTGTGTATAAAATTTGTTGATATTCAAAATACTGTCTATCTTCGCAACCCCTTTTTGAGGGAATTGTGTATTTTTCTAACCAAAATAACTGATTTTCAAGTGGATGCAATAAGCTATAAGACAGTATCGCTCAATAAGGCTACTGTAAAAAAGGACTGGCTGATCATTGATGCAGAGAACGAAATCGTTGGGAGACTTGCTTCCAAAGTGGCCTATCTGATCCGTGGAAAGCATAAAACAGGCTTTACTCCGAATGTGGATTGTGGTGATAATGTGATCATTATCAATGCAGAGAAGGTAAAGTTTACCGGAAAGAAATTATCCGAAAAAGTATATACACGGTATACCGGTTACCCAGGAGGACAGCGTTTCGCTACCCCGAAGGAACTTCTGGCTACCCATCCTGAGCGTATTATTGAGCTTGCAGTAAAGCGCATGCTTCCTAAAACCAAGCTTGGAGATGCATTGTATACCAATCTGCATGTATATGTAGGGAACGAACATCCCCACACTGCACAACAACCCAAAGAAGTAAAACTCAGCACAATTAAAGAATAAGGATGGAAATCACCAACACACTCGGTAGAAGAAAAACAGCGGTAGCCCGCGTCTACCTTCAGAACGGAAAAGGCGAAATCACTGTTAACGGAAGGGATTTTAAAGAATATTTCCGTGGCGGAGTACTTCAGTACAAAGTAACTCAGGCATTTACCATTCTCAACCTTCATGGTCAGTATGATGTAAATATAAACGTTGCAGGTGGTGGTATCACTGGCCAGGCTGAATCTGTTCGTCTTGGAATTGCACGTGCACTCATTGCGCTCGATCCGGAATGCAAAAGCAAACTCCGTGCTCAGGGTCTCGTAACCCGTGACCCACGTATGGTGGAAAGAAAAAAGCCAGGTCAGAAAAAGGCCAGGAAGAAATTCCAGTTCAGCAAACGTTAATCCTTATATAAACAAAGACTAAAGATAAATTTTGATGTCAAGAACAAATTTCAACGAGCTGTTAGAAGCCGGAGCTCACTTCGGTCACCTGAAAAGAAAATGGAACCCAGCAATGGCTCCATATATCTTTACCGAGAAGAACGGGATTCATATCATTGACCTGAACAAATCGGTAGTGAAAATCGAAGAAACGGCCAATGCACTTAAGCAGATTGCAAGAGCTGGCAAGAAAATTCTTTTCGTAGCTACTAAAAAGCAAGCGAAAGATATTGTTGCAGAAGAAGTGAAAAACATCAATATGCCTTATGTTACGGAACGCTGGCCTGGTGGAATGCTTACCAATTTTGCGACTATCCGTAAAGCAGTTCGTAAGATGGCTACCATCGACAAGATGAACGCCGATGGAACATACAGCAATATTTCCAAAAGAGAGCGTCTTCAGATTTCCCGTGAACGTGATAAACTCGAGAAAAACCTTGGTTCTATTGCAGACCTAACCCGTTTGCCTGCAGCCCTGTTTATCGTAGATATCGCTAATGAGCATATTGCAGTTGCTGAAGCTAAGAAACTGGGAATCCCAACCTTCGCTATCGTTGATACAAATTCCGATCCTAACCAGGTTGATTATGCAATTCCTGCAAATGATGATGCTTCTTCTTCTATTGCTTTAATCATTAAAGTAATCGCTAAAGCAGTTCAGGAAGGTCTTGAAGAAAGAAAGCTGGATAAGGACAAAGCGGATACTACAGAAGGTAAGGATGACGAATTTTCTGACAACAAGAACTACGAAATGAGAGAAGAAGAAGAAGGTGGATTGAAGCGTAAGAAAAGCACCGGTGGTGGAGCACGCAGACCTTCTTCAGGTACCGGAGGAACAGGGAATAAGCCTGCTCCAGGAGGCCGCAGACCTTCTTTAAAAGCATAAGTTACATTTTACATAGGTATTAGATACATGGCAACGATTACAGCAGCAGATGTAAATAAACTCAGACTCCAAACCGGAGCCGGAATGATGGATTGCAAAAAAGCACTTACCGAAGCGGAAGGTGATTTTGAACAAGCCGTTGATATACTCCGTAAAAAAGGCCAGAAAGTGGCTGCAAACCGCAGCGACCGTGATGCTAAAGAAGGACTGGTTATCGCCAAGACAACTACAGACGGTAAGAAAGGTGTGATCATTGTTCTGAATTGCGAAACAGATTTCGTTGCCAAGAATGAGGCATTCGGAAATTTTGCAAATACGATTCTCGATCTGGCAATTGCGAAGGGACCTAAATCCATTGACGAACTAAAAGCACTTCCTTTTGCAGGTAACGGTGTTACTGTCGGAGAAAAACTAATCGAACAGATTGGTGTAATCGGTGAAAAACTTGAATTGTCTTCATACGAAGTTGTAGAGGCTGGAAAGGTTGTAGCTTATAATCATCCTGGCAATAAACTTGCGACAATCGTTGGGTTCAATAAAACCAATGAAGATTCGATCTCTAAAGATGTGGCCATGCAGATTGCTGCCATGGCACCTGTAGCAGTAGATAAAGACGATGTGGATACCCGCATGCTCGAACGTGAACTTGATATTGCCCGTGAACAGGTGCGCCAGGAAGGCAAGCCGGAAGACATGGTTGAGAAAATTGCACAAGGCAAGCTGAACAAGTTCTACAAAGAATCGACACTGTTGAATCAGGAATATATCAAGGATTCCAAGAAAACAATCAGGCAGTTTCTTGCAGATGCAGATAAGGAACTCAAAGTTACTGGATTCAAACGAATCGCATTAAGCTAATTTATTTTCCCCCCGAATATTCGGGGGGTTTTTTTTGACTTTTGTTTCCTGAAACACTCCAATCAAACTTTTATTTAACAGATGAAATACAAACGCATCCTCCTCAAACTTAGTGGTGAAGCCCTGATGGGTGAAAAACAATTCGGCATAGACCCCGTTATACTCAGTCGCTATGCAGAAGAGGTGAAAGCAATCTCCAAGGCTGGTGTTGAAGTGGCTATTGTAATCGGTGGAGGAAATATTTTCCGTGGCATCCAAGCCGCCGAAGGAGGCATGGATCGTGTACAAGGCGATTATATGGGAATGTTAGCAACCGTAATTAACAGCATGGCCCTCCAGTCTGCACTGGAAATGATCGGAGTAGATACCAGGCTGCAGTCGGCTATCAAGATGGAACAGATCTGCGAAGTATTTATACGGAGGAAAGCCGTAAGACACCTTGAAAAAGGTAGGGTTGTGATTTTCGGAGCAGGAACAGGAAATCCTTACTTCACTACCGATACCGCAGCTACTTTACGTGGAATTGAAATTGAAGCAGATGTGATTCTGAAGGGAACCCGTGTGGATGGCATCTATGACATGGATCCGGAAAAAAACAAGCACGCAGTCATGTTTGAAACCCTTTCGTTTACTGAAGTATATGAGAAAAACCTAAATGTGATGGACATGACGGCTTTTACCCTTTGTAAGGAAAATAAACTCCCCATCATTGTTTTCAATATGAATAAGGCCGGAAATCTCATGAATGTGGTGAAAGGTGATAAAGTCGGAACCATGGTTGAATTCTGAAGGAAATGCTAAATTTGCCTTCACAACCTATTGAATAAATCTTTAAGACCTACTATTTATGAACGAGGACGTTAATTTCATTATTGAAGCCACCAAGGAAGCCATGGAAGGAACCCTTGTACACCTGGAAACTGGACTTTCAAAAATCAGGGCAGGAAGGGCCAGCGCTCAAATGCTTGATGGCATCTTCGTTGATTATTATGGAGTCAATACACCCCTGAATCAGGTAGCGAACGTGAGTACCCCGGATGCCCGCACCCTAGCGGTACAACCGTGGGAAAAGGGTACGCTGGAACCAATTACCAAAGCCATTCAGGCTGCTAATCTGGGCTTTAATCCGAACAATAACGGAAGCGTGATCATGATCAGCATCCCTCCGCTTACAGAAGAACGCCGCAAAGACCTGGTTAAAAGAACCAAAGCCGAAGGAGAACATGCAAAGGTCGGTCTTCGAAGTGCTCGTAAAGATGCGAATGAAGGAATAAAAGGACTGCAGAAAGATGGTTTACCAGAGGATGAAGCGAAAGGTGCAGTAGATAAAATCCAACAGCTCACTGATGCATTCGCTTTGAAAATCGACAAACACCTGGAGCAGAAAGAGAAAGAAATAATGACAGTTTAATCTGTTTAGTTAATAGCCCGCCTGAAATTGGGATAATGGATTGGAGTTAAGCCCAAACCTTCGTCCCTTCTGAACAATTCTTGCAAATATCAATTTCCTTTCTCGATCTCAATACCGATGATCGGAACTGTTGATAGACCTCTCCGTGCCAAAGCTCCCGGAAGGTCGTTTCTTTCAAGTCTCCCATTCGGTGCTTTGCATCTTTATCAAAACAACAAGGCACCACTAATCCATCCCAAGTTATTACCGGCGATTGCCATAGCTTCCAACAGTGATTATCGAGACTGTTTTTTATTTTCCAGCTTCCATCCTTCTGCTGTTTGTATCTGGAGTAAATATTATTTTCTGGAATCAGTGGACTGCCATGTTCATAGTCATAGATCTGGGCCGTTTTCAATCGGACTTCATCAACACCTAGCTCTGTTGCCAGTTTTTTTACATCTTCTATCTGATGTTCATTGGGTCTGACCACCAGAAACTGGAATATCAGCAGAGGTGTTTTTGAACCCAACTCCTTCTTCCATCGGATCATGTTTTTTGTGCCTTCAATGACTTTGTTCAAATCTCCACCGATCCGGTATGATTCATAGGTTTCCTGCGTGGTACCGTCAAGAGAAATGATCAGCCGGTCTAATCCGGAAAGAACAGTAGCTCTCGCATTCGCGTCATTCAGGTAATGGGCATTCGTGGATGTGGAGGTGAAAACATTTTTCTTTCCGGCCTCCTGTACCATTTCCAGGAAACGGGGATTGAGGTAGGGTTCGCCCTGAAAATAAAAAGTGAGATAAATCAGATCAGCAGAAAGCTCAGAAAGGGTTTTTGAAAAAAGCCCGGGATCGAGCATGCCTGTATCTCGTGTAAAAGAACGAAGCCCGCTTGGGCATTCCGGGCATCGGAGGTTACAGGAAGTGGTGGGTTCAATAGAGATACTGATAGGCATCCCCCAATGAATGGCTCTTCCGCTGATTTTCGAAACATAGTAGGAGGAAACCACCTTCAATACATTGAGAAGACGCTTTGCACTCAGTCTTTTAAAAATTACCAAGGCATTACCGTAAGGTGATTTGAGTTTAGACATTCTTTCTCTATAAAGATACCAATTTGACTTACTTTTACAGACCATGCCCCGCACTTTTTTGTTTTTGACTTCATTCATCTTTTGCTGTGCGTTCGGAAACGCTCAGTATCTGGTTACAGGCCAGGTCCTCGATGCGAGTAGTCATCAACCACTTGCATTTGTGAATATCAATATACTGAATACGGTTCAAGGGGTTTCAGCCGATATTGATGGTAAATTCAGAATTGAATCAAAAACCCCCATCCTTAAGTTACAATTCTCTTATGTGGGTTATGAAACCCAAATCGTAGGGATTCATGATAATCGCGAACTCATCGTCAGATTAAAAAGAAAAGAAGTGGAGCTGGCAGAGGTGAAAATCCTCCCTGGGATCAACCCTGCCAATCGGATCATTGAAAGGGCCTCAGAGAACCGAATCAAAAACAATCCTGAAAAGAATGTCTCCTTCACCTATACCAGCTATAACAAGTTATACATGACGGCTGATTTTAAAGGAGATGCAGATACGCTCAATTCCCTGGATACGATCAGGCACCGGGAAAGCCGGGCTCAAAAACTCTTTGATAAGCAGCATCTGTTCCTGACCGAGTCGGTGAGCAAGCGCAAGTACCTGCATCCGGGAAGGAATCATGAAGAAGTGATTGCGACAAGAACTTCCGGAATGAAAACACCGCTCTTTACTGCACTGGGTAACCAGATGCAGAGTTTTTCTTTTTATGATAACTCAATTAAGTTATTTGACAGGGTTTATATGAATCCACTGGTTACAGGTAGTACCTCTCGCTACCTGTTTATCCTCGAGGATACGCTTTACTCGGGGAAGGACAGCATATTCGTGCTTTCATTTAAACCCAGGCCAGGAACAAAGTTCGATGGATTAAAAGGCGTGCTCTACATTAATACGAATCAATATGCGATTCAGAATGTAATTGCCCAGCCTTTCGTTACAGAAGGGTTATTCACCATCCGCATACAGCAAAAGTATGAATGGGTTGAAGGAAAACAATGGTTCCCGGTACAGCTCAACACTGATCTTTATTACAACGACTTTTCCGTAACCGATACCACCCTGGTTATAGGAGGTGGTAAGAAAACTAAGAAAGACAGTCTGGAAGGGAAACTGAAAATGGTAAGCAGGAGTTATATCAATGATATCGTTCTGGATCCTGTCCTGAAGAAAAGCGAATTCGGAAGTCTTGAACTCGAAATAGCTCCGGATGCTTCTGAAAAAAAAGAGACATTCTGGGCTCTTTACAGGAAGGATTCATTAACCCGGCGCGATCATCAAACCTATCATACAATAGATAGTGCTGGAAAAGCATCAAACCTGGACTTGAAAATTACTGCCCTCTCGGCATTAATAGATGGGCAGCTTCCATGGAAGTATATTTGTTTTGACCTCAACCGGATTCTGAATGTCAACGATTATGAACAGGTACGTGCCGGACTAGGCCTTCACACCAGCAGGATGCTTTCCTCCTGGTTTACATTCGGGGGTTATGGGGCCTGGGGTTTTGCCGACAAACAATTCAAATATGGTGGAGATGTCAGTCTCTTTCCTTACCGAAAGAATAGAGACTATGCAATCACCTATGCCTACTCCAACGATATCACGGAATCAGCCGGAATCAGTTTTTTTCAGGAATTTACAAATCTGAGCCCCGCAACGTTTCGCAATGAACTTCTTGCGGTTTTTGATAAACAGGAAATTCAAAAAATTTCCATCCGTTTTCGGGCGATGAATTATTTTCTTTGTAACCTCTATCTCTCTGAAGAAAAGCGGGAGCCAACGAATGCTTACCGTTATGGCTATTCCTTTGATCAAGGTCTGGGAAGTGTAACATGGAACCAGTTTTATTTTACCGAAGCCGGCTTCCAGTTGAAATATATTTATCGTGAAAAATTTTCTGAATTTCTCAATACCAGGATCTCTGAAGGTTCCGATTATCCGGTTGTGTTTGTAAATATTGCAAAAGGGTTTCAAAGCACAGGAATGTTCCGGGGTGATTTCGACTACTCAAAATATGAGTTCAAGATATATAAACGATTCATAACGCCTAAAGCCGGCAAGCCGGCCTTTCAATTGATGGGAGGTTATATCCACGGAAATCTTCCTTATTCTAAGCTGTTTGCCGGAAGAGGAACTTTTGTGAACTACTCGATTACGGTGCCCAATACTTTCGAGACCATGGGACTTAATGAATTTGTCTCAGACCGATATCTTGCCTTTTTCTATACTCATGATTTTGGGCGACTCTTTTTCAGAAAAGAACATTTTCAACCCCAGGTACTATTTGTTGACAGGGCTTGCATTGGCAGCCTGAGCAATTCCGCAAATCAATTCAATATGCCATTTAAAACACTCGAAAAAGGGTATTTTGAAACCGGTTTTCTGCTTAATAACCTTTTGAGAAGGGGATATCTGGGAATTGGAGCCGGGTTCTATTACCGTTACGGCCCATATGCATACAGCGATGAGACCAAGAATGTAGCAGTCAAATTTTCGATTTCTTTCAATTTCTGATTCCCCTAGTAATTTACCCTTGCCAGTCCGCTTTTTTATGGTAATTTCGAGGATTCAGCACTATTCCGGATAATTCCGGTGGGATTCAGTCCCAGACAACTTATGTGGAAATCCATTGCGCGCATCATACTTCGAAACCGGATAACCTTTCTAGTTGTCCTGGGAATAATTACGGTGTTCCTTGGATTTAAAAGCCGGACAGCTGAGATTTCGTACGAATTCCCCAAGCTTCTTCCTAGTAATGATTCTACCTACGTTGACTTTGAGCGCTTTAAACAGCAGTTTGGGCAGGATGGTACCGTGATGGTCATTGGTATTTCGGATACCAGTATCTGGGAACTGAATAAATTCAACAACTGGTATGACCTTACCCAATCCCTTCGGAAGGTGCATGGAGTTGAAGAGGTGGTGTCGATCGCCAGACTGTACAACCTTCATGCAAACGACAGCTCTCATAAATTTGAGCTTACACCAATCATTAAATCGCGACCTACAAGCCAGATGCAGGTGGACAGCATCCGCAGGGTCGTTACTCATCTTCCTTTTTTCGAGGGCTTTGCTTTTACAAAGGGCATGGCATCAACCGTGATTGCTGTAACATTCAATAAGAGGGATGTGAATACCAAGGCAAGGTTTAAGATCGTAGATGACATCAAAGTACTTACCGAAAATTTTTCCAAGAAGAACGGAACTCCTGTCCACTATTCTGGTCTTCCTTACATCCGTTCTGTTATAGCTCAGAAAATATCGCATGAAATGTTTCTTTTCATGGCTCTCGCCGTGGTGGTTACAGCCATAATCCTGTATATCTTTTTCAAATCGTTTCTTCCGGTTATTTTCTCCCTTGTGGTTGTTATTATAGGCGTAACCTGGGGGTTGGGAGGCCTGGTCCTCTTTGGATATAGAATAACAGCACTCACCGGGCTCATCCCTCCGCTGATTATAGTTATTGGAGTTCCAAATTGTATCCTATTGCTCAATAAATACCATACCGAATACAGCCGGCACGGTAATAAAGGGCTAGCCTTGCTGCGTATGATAGAAAAGATTGGGATCTCGCTCTTCTTTGCGAACGTAACCACCTCTATAGGATTTGCAGTATTCTGCTTGACAAACAGCAGGATTATGATTGAATTCGGACTGGTCTCTTCTTTAAACGTTATGGCTACTTATGCCATCTCCATGATCCTGATCCCTATTGTTTTCAGTTACCTTCCTGCGCCGGAGAGAAAGCAGACCAAACACCTGGAAGCAAAGCGGCTCACGTTCCTGCTTTCCAAGGTTGATTACGTGGTTCATCATCACCGGCGTAAAATATACCTGAGTGTGATTATTACCATGATAGTCTGTGTTTTCGGAATAGCTAAAATCAAAACTCTGGGTTTTGTGGTTGACGATCTCCCGGCCAAAGATCCGGTATATACTGATCTACATTATTTCGAAAAGAATTTCAATGGCGTTCTGCCACTTGAAATTTCAATAGATACTCGTAAAGAAAATGGGGTCTATGCTGATAATGCCGACATTCTCTATCGAATAGACCGGCTTCAGAAAATGCTTCGTGAGTATCCGATTTTTTCAAAACCGATTTCTGTCGTAGAAGGAGTGAAGTTTTCCAATCAGGCACTAAATGAAGGTCACTCCAAATATTACCGACTCCCCGGTGCGGAAGGACTCTCCGACATCAAAAAATATTCCACTTCTGCAAAGGACAAGCAAGACCGTTTCAAAGCTTTCATCGATTCAACCAAAAGATTTACAAGGGTGAGTATTCAGATGGCCGATATCGGTTCAATAAAGCTTAAGGCCCTTGTTGCCACCCTGAAACCAAGGATAGATAGTGCATTGAATTTCGATGCGGGTACAAACCAATTTCTTGATAAAGACAAACGCTGCAACTATACACTCACAGGCACTTGTCTGATGTTCCTGAAAGGAAATGATTTTCTTGTAGGTAACCTTATAGAGAGCGTTGGCATTGCGATCATTTTGATCACTCTGGTGATGCTTAGTCTCTTCATCTCGTTCCGGATGGTTATTATTTCAGTGGTGCCCAGCCTAATTCCTCTGGTTATTACGGCTGCACTTATGGGCTTCTTTAACATACATCTCAAGCCTTCCACGATCCTGGTTTTCAGCATTGCATTCGGGATTTCTTCTGATGGAACCATGTACTTCCTTACAAAGTACCGGCAAGAACTCAGGAATCACCGCTTTAGTATTTCCCTTACTGTGTCTCATGCAATCAAAGAAACAGGAGTAAGTATGATCTATACGGCGATCATCCTTTTTTGCGGATTTGGTATTTTTATGGCTTCTGACTTCGGAGGTACTGCCGCGCTTGGCATACTGGTCTCCATCACTCTATTGGTTGCTTATTGCTCTAACCTGGTTTTACTGCCATGCTTCCTGCTCTCCCTTGAAAAGAGGCTTACCGATAAAGCGTTTATAGAGGAACCATTGGTGCAGCTATACGATGAAGATGAAGATATTGAACAGGTGGACCTGAAAATCATGGAGCAAATTAATGGAAAGTAAATTTGATTTTTTAAATTAACAACTTAAGAACCCAAGCACAAAAACTAAATGAAAGGAATAATCTTAGCCGGAGGTTCAGGCACACGCCTTCATCCGCTCACCCTTGCAGTTAGTAAGCAGCTGATGCCTGTTTACAACAAACCCATGATTTATTACCCCTTGTCGGTGCTGATGATGGCAGGAGTGAGCGAAATACTTCTTATTTCTACACCTCACGATCTACCCAATTTTGAACGTTTGCTTGGAGATGGGAAAAGCCTCGGTTGTTCTTTTAAATATGCAGTTCAGGAGATTCCCAACGGTCTTGCCCAAGCTTTTGTGATTGGAGAAAAGTTTATCGGAAAAGATAAGGTTGCTTTAATTCTGGGCGATAATATATTTTACGGCGGAGGTCTTGGAAGACTTCTTCAGCAACATCAGCAACCGGAAGGTGGAGTGGTATTTGCCTATCACGTTTCTGATCCTGAACGATACGGGGTCGTGGAATTTGATAAAGATGGCAAAGCTATTTCCATCGAGGAAAAGCCGGCAAAACCCAAATCCAATTATGCCGTTCCGGGACTTTATTTTTACGATAATTCAGTTGTTGAAATAGCGAAAAACCTGAAGCCGAGTGCACGAGGGGAATATGAAATCACGGATGTGAACAAACACTATTTGCAGGAAGGGAAATTGAAAGTTGGGATTCTCGACAGAGGAACGGCCTGGCTCGATACGGGTACTTTTGATTCGCTTACCCAAGCTAGCCAGTTTGTTCAGGTTATTGAAGAGCGACAGGGGTTGGGAATAGGTTGTATCGAAGAAATTGCATTCCGGATGGGATATATCAATGCAAATCAACTCCGCAAATTAGCAGAGCCCTTACTAAAGAGCGGCTATGGAAACTATCTCATGAAACTAGCTCAATAAGAATTTATGAACATACACACTTACACCCGCATATTGGTAACAGGAGGAGCTGGATTTATTCCCAGTTGTCTGGCCGAAAAGCTGGCTCAGAACCCTGGTAATTTTGTAGTTCTCGTAGATAATCTTCAAACGGGGTCACTTGAAAAAATTCCGAAATCTCCATTAGGGAATATCAAATTTATTAAGTGTGATGTAAATGAATTCAGAGATATCTCCAGCATATTTTATGCCTATTCTTTCGATTATGTGTTTCATTATGCGGCAACTGTTGGGGTTAAGCGGACACTGGATAACCCGGTTAAGGTGCTCTCTGATATTTCAGGAATCAAGTATGTTCTAAACCTTGCCAAGAGCACAGGTGTTAAGAGGGTCTATTTCTCCTCCTCCTCAGAAGTTTATGGTGAACCTGTTGAATATCCCCAGAATGAGGATACCACACCTTTGAATTCACGACTTCCATATGCGATTGTAAAAAATGTCGGTGAAGCATACCTGAAATCATATGAACGGGAGTTTCAACTTGATTACACTATTTTCCGTTTTTTCAACACCTTCGGGCCTAAGCAAAGCAAGGATTTTGTTATTTCCCGTTTTTTAGCGGCTGCTATGAGCGATGCAGATCTTACCATATATGGTGACGGAAGCCAGACTCGCACCTTCTGTTATATAGATGATAACATACAGGCTACTGTCAATGCATTTTATGAAAATATGTTCGTGAATGATGTGGTGAATATCGGAGGTGAAATTGAAACCACCATTCTTGATTTGGCAAAAACCATTATCCGGATGACTAAATCGAAATCTAAAATAATCCACCTCTCCCCATTGAAAGAAGGAGATATGACCCGAAGACGCCCGGATACAACCAAGATGAAACAGTTGTTGAACCGGGAGTTGATTTCCCTCGAAGACGGTCTTAGTAAAATTCTCCTGGATACGCAATATATCCTTTAAGAAGAATCATGAATAAGTTGCAGGTCTTCCAGAAAATGATCGATGAAGGGTTAAAGCAAATACCACTGAACGGTCAGCCTCCTGAACTTTACAGACCACTTCAATATGTACTTGGATTGGGAGGAAAACGGATGAGACCTGCATTGACACTCATCGCTTGTGATCTTTTTGATGCTCCTCCGGAGGATGCACTTCCGGCAGCTCTGGGTATCGAATTGTTCCATAACTTTTCCCTGATCCATGATGATATTATGGATAAAGCCCCACTCCGCAGAAACCAGCCTACGATACATGAAAAATGGGATGGGAACATTGCAATCTTAAGCGGTGATGCTATGCTCATCAAAGCATATCAGCAAATTGCAGAGACCCGGCTTGAGTTTCTCCCAGTTGTGCTCAAAATATTCAATGAAACAGCATTGATGGTTTGTGAGGGTCAGCAGCTGGATATGAATTTTGAAAAAAAAGAGAAGGTCACGATCAACGATTATATCCGGATGATTGAAAAGAAGACTGCTGTTTTGCTTGCTGCAAGTCTGCAGATAGGTGCTATCATTGGAAAGGCCGGAGCAGAAGATTCTGGCCATCTTTATGAGTTTGGAAGAAATATGGGTATTGCATTTCAGCTTCAGGATGATATACTCGATGTTTATGGGGATGCCGCTCAGTTTGGAAAGCGAACGGGAGGAGATATTATTTCAAACAAAAAGACCTTCCTGCTTCTGAAAGCGATGGAGCTTGCCGAAAGGATGCCCTATAAGAAGGAAGAACTGCTTCAATGGATTCATGCTCCTGAGTTTAATCCCATCGAAAAAGTGAAGGCGATTACTTCTATCTATGATTACTTGAATATCCGGCCTGTTGCAGAGGAGGAATGCCGGCAGTATTATCTGAAGGCTATTTCGGAGCTGGATAAAATACATACCAATTCCGATAAAAAGTCATCCCTTCAGGCTCTTGCAAAAAGCCTGATGAATAGGGAGATGTAATTCCTAAAGGAGAAATAATTACAATTAACCCCCATCGTCCATAAAAATGAAATACGACAAGCATATTTTTATCTGTACTAATCAGCGTGCTCCAACCGCAACCCGCCAAAGTTGCGGAGAAGTGCATGGAATGATAATCGTTGATGCTTTCAAAAAAAAGCTGAAGGAAAAAGAATTGACAATAAAGGTAAGAGCTCAGAAATCCGGTTGTCTGGATATTTGTGATTTCGGTCAGACGGTGGTGGTATACCCCGAAGGGGTCTTTTATGTGGGTGTTGAGGAAAGTGATGTCGATGAAATCATAGAAGAGCATATTATTCATAACCGTCCGGTAGCGCGATTGCTCCTGGATAAATCAAAATATTAAACCATTTCTACGGCACTGGATGAAAGAAGGAAATCAAAACCTGGCTTCTTACATTAATAAGCTGGAAATTATCCGGCAGGTTGCGGAGCAGGTGATTAAAGATTTTGATATGTTTGGACTTGAAGTTCGGTTTTCGGGTAATAGTTATTCGGCCTATGAGGAGCTTTTTGAACAGATACACCCGAATCTTGAAAAGTTACTTCATTCAAATCAGGCAAAATTCCTCGGAATCCTCTATCGGATAGATCTCAGTGAGGAGCAAGTCCAAAAAGCGGTACGTGAAAATACCTCCGAACCTTTTTCAGCAGTGGTAACAGATCTAATCTTAAAACGCGAACTCCAAAAAGTAGTCTGGAGAAACGGTTTCAAATGATTGTGTAACAGGGCTTTATTCCCCTTGACAGCCTTTTGTCAAATGCCTTTTCGCATCCCGTTATTTAGTAAATTTGTGGTTCGAATACGACACACATGGACAAATTTTCATACCTGGGCAATGGGGATCTTTCGGCCCTTGAATTTAACTACGAACAATTTATAAAGGACCCTTCTTTGGTGGAAGAGAGCTGGAGGGAATTCTTTCAGGGATTTGAATTTGCCCAGAAGAATTATCAGGGAAGTGTTGAAGTGCCGGTGAATGTAAGAAAGGAATTTTCTGTTATCAATCTTATTAATGGTTATCGTTCCCGGGCTCACCTATTCACTGAAACAAATCCGGTGCGGAAAAGAAGGTCCTATACTCCCACGCTTGATATTGAAAACTTTGGACTTGAACAATCGGATCTGGAAGTGGTGTTTCAAGCTGGTACCGAAATTGGAATAGGACCCGCAAAGCTCTCTGAAATAGTTGCGCACCTGAAGCAAACCTACTGCAAATCTATTGGAGCTGAATATATGTATATCCGTACGCCGGATGTATTGGACTGGCTGCAGCAGAAGATGGAACTAAGTCAAAATACTCCTCATTATACGGTAGGAGAAAAGAAAGAAATCCTGGAAAAGCTGAGTCAGGCGGTTTTTTTCGAAAATTTCCTGCATACAAAGTTTGTCGGCCAAAAACGATTTTCTCTGGAAGGAGGAGAAACAGCTATCCCAACCCTGCATGCCTTCTGCGAAAGTGGTGCTGAACTCGGGATCCAGGATTTTGTTATAGGGATGGCCCATAGAGGCAGATTGAATGTTCTGGCCAATGTGCTGAATAAAACACATAAAGACATTTTTACAGAGTTTGAAGGGCGTTTGTCTGAAGATTCACTTTTCGATGGAGATGTAAAATATCATATGGGTTATTCCTCCGACCTTGTTACGGGTACCGGTAAGAAAGTGCATATCAGTCTCACTGCTAACCCTTCTCACCTGGAAGCGGTTAATCCTGTTGTTGAAGGGATTGTTAGAGCTAAAATTGATATCGGGCATGGAGGTGATAATAATAAAGCTTGCCCTATTCTTATTCATGGAGATGCAGCCTTGGCAGGACAGGGGATTTGTTATGAGGTATTACAAATGTCTCAGCTCGATGGATTCAAAACCGGAGGTACCATTCACCTGGTGATCAATAATCAGGTTGGATTTACTACGAATTATCTCGACGGCAGATCAAGCACGTATTGTACAGATGTAGCGAAAGTAGTTCTTGCCCCGGTGTTTCATGTGAATGGTGATGATGTGGAGGCATGTGTATTTGTTGCCCGGCTTGCCATGGAATTCCGGCAGAAGTTTCACCGGGATGTGTTTATCGATGTTCTCTGTTTCCGGAAATACGGACATAATGAAGGGGATGAACCCCGCTTTACACAACCACTTTTGTACAAAGCTATTGCCACCCATCCGAATGCCCGGGAAATTTATATGAATCAGCTGGTCGCTGAAGGATCTGTTACAGAAGAGTTCGGGAAAACCATGGAAGCAGATATCAAACAAATGCTTCAGAATAAACTGGATGAAGCTAAGCAGGTTGAAAAGGCAAAAGTCGCCTCTTTCCTGGAAGGACCCTGGAAAGGAATCAGGATGTCCGGACCGGAGGATTTTCAGAATAGCCCCGATACTGCTGTGGCATCCAAGCTGTTCCTAGAGATAGCCGGAAAGATTGCCTCACTGCCTTCAGATAAAAAGTTTTTCAATAAGATCCAGAATATATTCAAGGAGCGTGTATCCATGATTGAGAAAGATTCTTATGATTGGGCCATGGGAGAACTGATGGCTTATGCAACCTTAATGCAGGAAGGGCATGATGTACGTTTCAGCGGGCAGGATGTTGAAAGAGGAACCTTTTCGCACCGGCATGCGGTTGTGAAATTCGAAGATTCTGAAGAGGAATATGTCCCGCTCAATAATTTCAATGCTAAAGGCAAACTTTCTATTTATAATTCTCTGCTGAGCGAGTATGGAGTGCTCGGTTTCGAATATGGCTATGCACTCACTACTCCAAATACACTGACCATCTGGGAAGCTCAATTCGGTGATTTCTTCAATGGGGCTCAGATTATGGTGGACCAGTTTATTACCTGTTCTGAATACAAATGGAGAAGGATGAATGGCTTGGTATTGCTCCTTCCGCATGGATATGAAGGACAGGGACCGGAGCATTCAAGCGCCCGGATTGAGCGATTTTTGCAGCAATGTGCGGAGAATAATATGCAGCTCATCAATGCAACCACGCCGGCCAACCAGTTCCATGCATTAAGAAGACAGATGAAACGGTCATTCCGGAAACCCCTGATCTGCTTCACACCTAAAAAACTCCTTCGTTATCCGTCCTGCGTATCATCTTTAAAAGATTTTACTCAGGGAAGTTTTCAGGAAGTGATGGATGATGCAACTGCGAAGAGCAAGACCGTCACCAGACTGGCTTTCTGTTCGGGTAAAATATATTACGACCTTCTGGAAAACCGGCAGAAGAATAATTCAGAAGATGTTGCTCTCATTCGTCTGGAACAACTTTATCCATTCCCTGAAAAACAGGTGGCGGCTATTCTCGAAAAGTATAAAAATGTGAAGGAGTATTACTGGGTGCAGGAAGAACCTGAAAATATGGGTGCATGGTGGTTTATGCTACGTACGTTTATGGCGCATGAGTCCACTTCCAGCATCCGGTTGCGCTATCTTGGCAGGCATGAAAGCGCGAGTCCGGCAACTGGATTCAGTAAAGCTCATGCACAGCAACAACAGGCAATAGTGGATCAATTATTTGAAAAAACACTGGTTAAATAAGTCAAATACCGAAAAGAAATCATGGCAGTCATAGAACTCAAAGTGCCCAGCCCGGGTGAATCAATTACAGAGGTAATTATTTCAAAGTGGCTTGTAAAGGATGGTGAATATGTTTCCAAAGATCAGGAGTTGGCAGAAATTGAATCAGATAAAGCTACATTGACAATTAATGCTGAAGATAGCGGAGCGATTAAAATAGTGGTCCCGGAAGGTACCACAGTGAAAGTGGGTCAGGTTGTTTGCTCTGTAGATAATTCCGTTAAGGGAGAATCTAAAAAGACTGTTGTTAAGCAAGCCTCTGAAATTAAATCAGCTCCGGTGCAGCAGAAGAAAGAAACGGAAGTGCTTTCTGTAAAGAATTATACGGAGGGTCTTCCTTCTCCGGCAGCGAAGAAAATAATGGAAGAGCAAAAAATACAACCCGGAAAGATTAAAGGAAGCGGAAAAGAGGGAAGAATTACAAAGGGGGATGTGTTGGAAACATTGAGTAAGGGTTTTGACGGAGGCTCACTGAATACATGGAGTGGAACCCGGGAGGAAGACCGTAAAAAAATGACCCCACTTAGAAAGAAGCTTGGACAAAGATTGGTTTCTGTTAAGAACACCACCGCCATGCTGACAACATTCAACGAGGTGGATATGAGTCAGATTTATGCGATCCGAGCAAAATACAAGGATCGGTTTAAAGAACAATATGGAACCAATCTAGGCTTCATGAGTTTCTTTACAAAAGCGGTTACGGAAGCGCTGTATCATTTTCCTGCCGTCAATGCAATGATTGATGGAGATGACCTGGTCTATTATAAGTATTGTGACATCGGTATCGCCGTAAGTGCGCCTAAAGGATTGGTGGTCCCGGTACTCCGGAATGCAGAATCCATGTCTCTCGCTGAAATTGAAGCAGGCATCAAAGGCCTTGCACTCAAAGCAAGGGATAATAAAATAGAGATAAAGGATATGGAGGGCGGCACTTTTACCATCACTAACGGCGGGGTGTTTGGCTCCCTCATGTCTACTCCGATTATCAATCCTCCACAGAGCGCCATCCTGGGGATGCATAATGTGGTAGACCGCCCGGTGGCAATCAACGGGCAGGTGGTCATCCGGCCTATGATGTATATTGCACTTTCTTACGATCACAGGGTCATAGACGGAAGAGAATCTGTTGGCTTCCTTGTGAAAGTGAAAGAGCTTTGTGAAAATCCGGTCAGGATGCTTTTCGGTGGAAAGGATCCGAATGATTTACTTCTTGGGTTGTAATATTTTCTTTTTGGGAGAACAGGTCTATACGTATTGATGCGCTTTGAGCCATTCAAAGGCATCTTTAACGGCCACAGAAATAGGAGTCTGAGGCAGGTCAAGTTCACGGATAGCTCGGGATGGGTTATAGTAATGTTCATCACAGGCAATCTTAGCCAGGTTCAGACTTAACACAGGGGCTTTGCCACTAATCTTACCCAGCATTGAATTAATCCATCCATAGGCCTTGGTTAGAACAGATGGGATCTTCAGGGTTGGGACTTTACTTCCAGTGGTTGTAGCAATAAGATTGAAAATTTCCTGATAAGTCAGGTTTGCATTGCCCAGGATATAACATTCTCCGATCTTCCCTTTACGGAGAGCATTCACAACGCCTTTTGCCACATCTTTTACATAAATATAGTTTCGTCCTCCGTTGCTAAAGCCTGGAACCTTTCCCTTGCAAACGGCAACAATCATAGCTCCGGAACTGGGATGAGAGTCATAAGGCCCGAACATGAAACAGGGATTGACTACTACTGCTGGAAGATTTTCATTCTTTACTGCCTCCAGAATGAGCTGTTGGGCACGATACTTAGAATCAACATAATCCAGATGGTATTTCCCGGACAGATAAGGCCTGGATTCATCACCTGGTTTTTCCTTGCTTCCAAAACCAAAAGAGCTGGCACTGCCTACATAAACAAGTCTTCTTATTTTATGTTCGCGGACCGCTCGTATGATATTGGCTGTTCCTCCAATATTAACCTTGTTGACCAGATCATTCCGGGTTGGCCATACACTGGTACTGGCAGCGGCATGAATAACCATATCACATCCTGAAGCTGCTTTAATTACATCCTCTTCCTGAAGGAGGTTCCCTTCAAAACGTTCAATTTTCAATCCATCAAGGGTAATCGTTTGTCGTCCGGGCACCACAAGCACCCGCACCTCATATCCTTGTAAAATTAATTCACGGGTAATATTACTACCGAGAAAGCCATCGGCACCGGTCAGCAGAACTTTCATAGAAATTTGGATTAAGAGGCGCGCAAGATACGGAAAAAGCAAGAAATTGCACAGTTCTTGCTTAGGACTCTGCCGGTTGGCCCTGTTGAAGATTGGCAGGAGTGCCAACAAAATTTTGCATCTTTGTAGTATATCCTGATTATGGCTGAATCGCTGAACGTACAAGGCTCATCCCGAAAAGAAAAATACGAATCTCTGCTGCCCCAGATAATGGCATTGGTAGAGGGGGAGACCGATCGTATTGCTAATATCTCTAATATCGTTGCTGCACTCAGGTTTGGCCTCGGTTTTTTTTGGGTTGGAGTATATTTTGTGAGAGGGGAGGAGCTTGTACTTGGTCCATTTCAGGGACCTGTTGCCTGTACCCGCATAGGAAAAGGCAAAGGAGTTTGCGGTTATTCTTTTTCTATTGGGAAAACAGTGATCGTCAAAGATGTAGAGCAGTTCCCGGGTCATATCGCCTGCAGTTCCTTGTCTAAATCGGAAATTGTTGTTCCTGTTTTTAATAAAGCAGGCCAGATGGAAATGGTCCTAGATGTAGACAGTGAAGAGCTAAGTGATTTTGATGAAGTCGATCAGCATTATCTTGAACAGCTGGCCCACCTGATCGGGAAACTTTGATAGCAGAGAAATGAATAAATGGATTCCTTTTTGTTTGTTGTTTCTCGCTTCCTGCGCTCAGATTGTACCCCCCTCAGGAGGCAGGCCCGACAAAACTCCTCCGTTTCCCAGATCTTATACTCCAGACAGTGCAGCAACCCTGTTTCATAGCAAGACAGTGGAAATTGAATTTGATGAATACATTGTTCTCAAAGATCTCAATTCTCAGCTTATCATCTCTCCACCGATGGATAAGCAGCCCATTATTAAAGTAAAAAATAAAAGCCTTAGCATCGAATTCCGTGAACCTTTAAAAGACAGTACCACCTATACCATAAGCTTCGGGAACGCCATTCAGGACCTGCACGAAAATAATCCTATCAGTAATTTTCGCTATGTGTTTTCAACAGGTACTTATGTAGATTCATTAGCTCTTACAGGAAATGTACTGAATGCACTTACACTGGTTCCGGAAAAAGGAGTTTTGGTGATGCTCTATAATAAACTCGGTGATTCTGTTCCCTACAAACGCCTTCCGTCTTATTTCGGACGGACCGATGCAAATGGAAATTACCGGATCAGCAATATAAAACCAGCTACCTATAAGCTGTTTGCACTGAAAGATGGAAATGGTAATTATAAATTCAATGAAGGAGAACTGTCTGGCTTTAAAAATCAGAACCTCGTACTCACGCACAATGATACTGCAAATTTCATGCTCTTTACCGAAAAGCCTCACAAACAATACCTTCGTAAGGCTTATCAGGCGGGGTGTGGGAAGATAGTCCTCGCCTTTAATAAACCTGTGGAAGACATAAAGTTCAGAGCGCTCAACTTTAAAGCCGGACCAGAATATAAAACATTTGTAGAAAAGAATGGGGCAGGAGATAGCCTTATTTATTGGTTCACCCCTCCTTCTTCTGATTCTCTTATTCTGGAGGTAGGAGATAAAGATAAGGTCATTGACACCCTCCGTTACAAGCTTATTACTTATGATAAAATGCTTGCGCAGCGAAAAGGCCAAAAGGCAAGCTTGTCGGTCAAGGTAAATGTCGGTCGGGGATTGTTTGATTTGAATAGCCCCATCACCTTTGAGTTTGATAACCCCGTTACCGACCTGACACCATCAGAAACTAAAGTTGTGCTTACAGAAGATACCATAAAAGTGAACCTCATAAAGCCCGGGCAGATTAGACCCCTTCATCCGGAAAGAAACCTCCGTTTTTATTCCTGGAAAGATTCACTCCACCCGCTTAAAGAAAATGGAAAATATAAACTGTATCTGGCTCCAAAGTCGTTCAAGGATATTTATGGGTTCTATAATGATACGGTGAAGATTAATTTTCATATGCAGGAACTTAAATATTATGGCACTTTAAAACTCAATCTGCATATTGCAGCCGGACACTATGTGTTGCAGCTGCTGGATGAGCAGGATGGGATCGTGAGGGAAGCCAATGTTACAGGCAACAAAGAATTATTCTTCGAATACCTTCCTCCTGCAAAGTACAGGCTTCGATTCATCTACGATTCCAATAACAATGGAAAATGGGACCCCGGAGACTATCTGAAGAAGATTCAACCGGAGCATGTTTTATATTACATACAGCCTGTCACCATCAGATCTAATTGGGATCAGGAAGTTGATTGGTATATTAAATAGGTCTTATATTTACATTCTAAATTATACCCATGTCCAGAATCCTAACCGGTGTGCAAAGTACCAATGTCCCGCATCTGGGTAATATCCTCGGAGCCATCCTGCCTGCCATCGAACTTTCCAAGAAAGCCGGCAATGAATCTCTTTTCTTTATTGCCGATCTTCATACGCTCACCTCTGTCAAAAACCCGTCTTTCATGCGTGAAAGCACCTATGCCACTGCGGCCACCTGGATTGCTATGGGATTTGATACAGAAAGCAATATTTTTTACAGGCAAAGCGATGTCACAGAGGTTTGTGAACTTACCTGGTACCTCAGTTGTTTCACGCCGTTTCCAATGCTGGCAAATGCGCATTCCTTCAAAGATAAATCGTCGCGACTGAGTGATGTAAATGCTGGCTTGTTTACATATCCCGTGCTCATGGCAGCGGATATTATTTTATACGATGCAAATTTTGTCCCTGTAGGAAAGGATCAGCTTCAGCATCTGGAGATGACACGTGATATCGCGAAATCATTCAACAGCCATTGCGGAGAAACCTTTGTGGTGCCAGACCCTCTCATCGACGAAAAAGTGATGATTGTTCCCGGAACGGATGGACAAAAGATGAGTAAATCGTATAACAACTTTATCAATATATTCCTTCCGGAAAAGGAACTAAAGAAGGTTATTGCCGGTATCGTCACAGATGCTACTCCCCTGGAAGCACCCAAGAACCCTGATACCTGCAATGTTTTTGCCTTGTACCGTTTACTTGCATCACCCGATCAGGTGACCGAGATGCGCTTGAATTACACAAAGGGTGGATATGGATACGGACACGCCAAAGCAGCATTGCTTGACTTATTACTTACACGGTTCGGAAAGGAACGTGAAATGTACAATGAGCTTATGAATAACAAAGAGCTCCTGGATGCAAAATTGAAACTAGGAGCGGATAAGGCCAGAACAATTGCCCAGGCAGTTTTGAAGAGGGTGAGAGCCACTCTGGGATACTAGTAGTAGAGGTAGGAATACTTTACGATTACAATGGCTTTATTCAGTTCTTCCCTTACAAAATGGGAGGTGAGCATATTGGTCTGCTTATCATAGAGGTAGTTGAATTCATAATATCTGATATCCCCCTTAAACCGGTTTTCAATATCCACCATATTTGAAGCGGTGTATTTGTATTCACTTTTAGTCAACTCATCCCCATTCTCATTAGAGGTATACGATTTCAGAATCATCTTTCCTTTGGAGTCATAAGTCATTTTGGTGGAAGACCTCATCCAGCTTACCGTATAGCTGCTATTCTCATCGAGGAGATGTCCGACGCTGTCGTAATTTAAAATGGTTTCTTTATAAACCTTGCCTTCATCGTTCAGATGCTTTCTTTTAGTCTGCCTGGGTGAACGCTTTTCATAGGTGAATTCTTCTGTCGACAAAAGATTCTGTACTCCAAGCTTGAATGTATTTTTGTTTTCACTTGCATTGGTTTCTCTAAATACCTGCTGCTTCCGGATATTTCCCTGGGCATCGTATTCATAGTAGATGGAACTGTAATAATCCCCGTCCCGTGTTCGGCGAAGAATGATTTGTTTTTTAGGGTTATAAAAGTAGGCTGTCGAGACGGTATCATATGAATAGACTGGTTCTTCCGTGGTGTAAGCTCCTGAGATCTTTCTTCCCCTTCGCATAACGGCCGGATGGGCCACTACCTTATTCACAAATCCATGAATGCTGGTGTAATAATAGCGGGTAAGAAATCCATCTTCGTCATACTCCCATGACTTGGTGAGGCCTTTGTCTTCTATAGGTTCATTGTCCCGCTTGTAGACAATGGCAGCTCTAACCGACCTGATTTTGTTTTTGACAATGTAATCATGCCTGAAAACAGGTTCGAAGGAAAAGTAATCGGAGGGGTTGAGTTCGAATACCTGAGCAGAGAGGTTCGAAGCAAGAAACAGAAAAAGTATTGAAATGAGTTGATTAATTTTCATAGTCTTCCTGCAGCATCTTCAAAGCCTCGCCGGGATCCGAAACCGGAGCCAGACAGGATTTTTCCCTGCACACATAAATCAGGGTCTGTCCATCCTTGAAACGATTTTTCAAAAGAGGAATGGAAGATTCAGAGCTGCTACCTGCAAAGATCACATTAGAAAAGTAATGTTTTTGAATAATTTCACGTTTTTCATCAACATCTTTACCAACAAACACCACCTCGTAGAGGGGCTGGAGCATCCTGAGCTGAAGTATACCCCAGTTAGAATATCCGGCTCCGTATCCTTCAAGTTCTTCCTGCACCTGTTGCAACATATGCTCTGCCTTTGCAAGATAATCCGGATTATCTGTAAAATGGCCCAGCAGAAAGAGGCATTTGCCCATGGATGAGTTGGAGGAAGGAATGACATTATCTGATAGCTCAAATTTTCTGCAAATGAGCGGCTGATCCTGAGAAGAGGTAAACCAGAAAAACTTGCTTTCCGGATCATAGAAATATTTCAAGGTGTAGTCACATAGTTGACTTGCCTTCATAAGCCATTTTTCATCGAAAGTAACTTCATACAGCGCTATCAGAGATTCGGTGTAGAAGCAATAATCTTCCAGAAACCCATTAATACCTGCCTTCCCGTTTTTGTAGGTATGAAAAAGTCCACCATCGGGTTTGCTTACTTTGGCTTGAATATGTTCGGCAATAAGTAAAGCAGATTGGAGGAAGTCAGGATCACCAAAGACTTTATAAGCCTGAACCCAGGCTGAAATCATCAGCGCGTTCCAGGAAGTGAGCGATTTGTCGTCCAGGCCAGGCCGGATACGTTGCTCGCGACGAACCAGCAGTTTCGCCTTGAGCCGGTCTGTCTTTTCTTTTAATTCCGTTTTTGAAAGATTGAATCTAGTGCATAGCTCATCCTCTTCTTCCCTCCGCAGCAGGATGTACTCCTCATGTTCCCACAAGCCATCCTCGTCAACGCTCAAAAGAGCAGCCAGTAAGGGGAAGTCAGTTCCGCAAAGCTCTTTTAGCTCTTCTTCTGTCCAAATATAATATTTGCCTTCTACTCCTTCCGAATCAGCATCGAGTGCCGAATAGCAGAATCCTTCTCGTGAAGTCAGTTCCCGTTTAATAAAAGCAAGTGTTTCGTAGACTATCGTTTTGTATAGCGGGTCGGGATTCACCAACCAGGCTTCACAATAAAGAAAGATGAGTTGGGCATTGTCATAAAGCATTTTTTCAAAATGCGGCACTTTCCAGAGTGTATCCGTAGAGTAGCGGGCAAACCCTCCGCCTACCTGGTCATAAATACCACCGAATGCCATTTTCTTCAAGGTCAGGTGGAGGTGCCTGTTTATCCCTTCCCTCAAGGTATGATCTGTCAGGCTGCTCTGACCAAGATGGAGTAAAAAGAGATAATTATTCGGAAGTGGAAACTTTGGAGCTTTGTTAGGACCTCCTTCCGTATTGTCAATCCGCTTCGACCAATTATTCCACGATTTTGCTAATGAGTCAAAACGGATCGGGGATTGCTCATTTTTGGCCACAATGAGTTCCGATCGTCTTACCCCGTCTGTGAGCTGCGCAGCATAATCATGAACTTTCTCCGGTTCGGTTTTCCAGAGATCCGAAAGATTAAAGAGGACATTCATCCATTTGTCTTTCGGAAAGTAGGTGCCTCCGTAAACAGGTCGTCCGTCAGGAGTGGCGAAGCAATTGAGAGGCCATCCTCCATGCCCGGTCATGAGTTGAACAGCCGACATGTAAATCTGATCCACATCCGGCCGTTCTTCCCGGTCTACTTTGATGCAGATAAAATGGTCATTCATTATTCTGGCTACATTCTCATCTTCAAAACTTTCGTGTTCCATGACATGGCACCAGTGGCAGGCACTGTAACCAATACTGATGAGAACCAATTTGTTTTCTTCACGTGCTTGTTTCCATGCATCTTCATTCCAACCTTGCCAGTTAACCGGGTTATGGGCATGTTGTAGCAGATAAGGGCTGCTTTCGTGAATCAGCTTGTTTGTTGAAGAGGTGTCGCGCGACATGGATTACTTCTTAAAGAGGTCCAGAATAGAGCCTCCCGACTGGTTATCAATAGCTGCTTTTTGTTTCCGGTCAATAGGGATACTTTTCCGGTAAAGGAATCGTCCGGCTTTCAGATTTCCTTTAATCTCAATCTCTGCATTCTTGTTTGTGAAAAGTCCAAGCACACTTCCCAATCCACCCTGGAGGAGCTTGCCAAAAGTAGTGGTAATCTGAAACAGGTGAACGTCTTCTGAGTTTGCATTCACTTTTTCCTTTTGATTAAGGACGGCAGTGCCAAGGTCGGTGCCGGAAAGGTTGATGTCGAAGCTCGAGGGATAAATGGTAAATCCATAATGATTCGGGTTGAGAATTTTCATGCCGATCTCCATGTCTATACCCTTATCGGTAATTTTCAATATTTTGACACCTGAAATCTGAGTAATCTGGACCTCCTTGAAACCCGAACAACCGGTGAATGCAAGAAAGAGAAGGAAGGAGAGGTTGCGTAAAGAACGGGAAACAACTCGGACAGAGGGATTCACTTCCATTGGCTTAAACCCTCCCCGGAGGGAGGGTCTGATTATTTTTTACTGTATTCTGCAAAATATTTGTAGAACAGTGGAATGGTTTCAATCCCTTTCAGGTAGTTAAAGACTCCATAGTGTTCGTTCGGACTGTGTATGGCATCGGAGTCCAGACCAAATCCCATCAGGATTGATTTCAGACCAAGCACTTCTTCAAACAAGGCAACGATGGGGATGCTTCCTCCTTCACGGGCAGGAATTGGTTTTTTTCCAAAGCTCTGCTCCATAGCCTTGCTGGCTGCTTTATAGGAAATGGTATCCGTAGGAACAACCACCGGGCTGCCTCCATGATGAGGCCTGACCACCACTTTTACAGAAGCCGGTGCGATACTCTCAAAATATTTCTGAAACATAACTGTGATTTCTTCACTAACCTGATTGGGCACAAGACGCATAGAGATTTTAGCGAACGCTTTCGAGGGCAGAACAGTCTTAGCGCCTTCTCCAGTATATCCTCCCCATATTCCATTCACATCCAGAGTTGGACGGATGGATGTACGCTCACGGGTATTGTATCCTTTTTCCCCCCGGACATCACCAATTTCCAGATTCTTCTTATAGGTGTTCAGATCGAAGGGAGCTTTGTCCATCTCGGTTCTTTCTTCTTTACTCAATTCAACCACTTTATCATAGAATCCGGGAATGGTAATATGGTTGTTCTCATCATGCATGGAAGCGATCATCTTGCAAAGCACATTGATCGGGTTTGCGACTGCACCTCCATACACTCCTGAATGGAGATCGATATTTGGTCCGGTAACTTCTACTTCCACATAGGTGAGACCACGCAATCCAACGGTGATCGAAGGAACATCATTTGCAATGATGGAAGTATCTGAAATGAGAATAACGTCAGCTTTAAGCTTGTCTTTATGTTTGCGGATGAACGGACCCAGGTTGGAAGAACCGACTTCTTCTTCTCCTTCAATCATGAATTTGATGTTGCAGGCCAGGGTTCCTGTTTTCATCATGAGTTCAAATGCTTTCACATGCATAAACATTTGCCCCTTATCATCACAGGCTCCTCTTGCATATATTTTCCCGTCTTTAATAACCGGTTCAAACGGAGGGCTGGTCCACAATTCAATAGGATCAGCAGGCTGAACATCGTAATGACCATAAACAAGAATGGTTGGCAGTTTGGGGTCCACTATCTTTTCACCGTATACGATAGGGTTTCCACCAGTCGACATGATTTCAACTTTTTCTGCACCGGCAGCAATAAGTTTTTCTTTTACAGCATCCGCAGTTTTTAGAATGTCTGGTGCATGTTTGGGATCGGCACTGACCGATGGGATGCGAAGGAGTACAAATAACTCATCTAAAAAGCGTTGTTGATTCTTGGCAACATATGATTTAATCTCTTCCATTTGATCGGGGTTTTAGTCCTGGTATTTATGCCTCCTGAACGGGATATCCCGAACGGCAAGCAAAAATCTAAAACCTCTGCTCCAATTCCTAATGTATTCCAATAAATCGCTCAAAATAAATTTCAGGGTCGCTATCCTCTTCTAAACCAGCATTGATTGCCAAACAGGAATATCCCTTGATTTCATTGATTGAATCGCTGAATATATCGATGAATGAAGGGAAAAACAGGATAAGTGCATTGCTGTTCGGGCTAATTTGGATACCTTAGCTTGTTTATATTCAGGAACAATGAAAAGGCGAATGCTCTTCCTGTTCTTCCTCTTCGCACTTACTTGGGTAAGTGGTCAGGCGAAGCATATAGTAGGCGGAGAAATATTCTATGATTACCTCGGCGGGAATAATTACCGGATTACCCTCAAACTTTATCGTGACTGCACCCCCGGGAATACTCCTTATGATTCTACGGCCTGGATTTGGGTATTTAATAAAAACAATATTCTCATAGACAGCCTGGGGCTTGCGTTTCCGGGTGCCACTCAGTTGCCCGCTACCATCAATTCATGCTCAGCTGCTCCTACTACCGCCTGCGTAGAAGAAGCGGTTTATACCGGGGTTAAAACATTACCTGCAGGTCCGGGTGGCTATACTTTGGTTTACCAACGTTGTTGCAGGAACAATACGATTCTTAATTTGCTAAATCCTGGAAGCACCGGCGCTACTTATTCCATTCAGATCCCGGATAATGCCACGATCCCCATCAATAGTTCTCCCAGATACCGGAATTTCCCACCCATCTATTTGTGTGCGAATGCTCAGCTTTCGTTTGATAATTCAGCAACCGACCCTGATGCCGATTCGCTCGTTTATTCTTTGTGTGATGCATTTGATGGTGCCTCCGTCTGTTGTCCCATCGTCAGCTCAACCACATACCCTCCTTCCGGAGCCGGATGTCCTGCTACTTGTCCAACCGGACCTCCACCTCCTCCATACCCGTTTGTGACTTATATCGCACCCTATTCGGGGAGCAATCCTATGAGTGCATCCCCGGCCCTTGCCATCAATCCGGTCACTGGTCTACTCACCGGTACTCCCAATACAATCGGACAGTGGGTGGTGGCTGTATGCGTTTCGGAATACAGACATGGCGTGTTGCTGAGTACGAACAAACGAGATTTTCAGTTTAATGTGGTTGCATGCGTTCCAAAGCCTGTATCATCTATCCCAGCACAGGTCAGTTTCTGTTCTGGTGATACGGTCCATTTTTTGAATACCAGTCTAAACGCAACAACTTATCTCTGGAACTTTGGAGATGGAGATACTTCAAGTCTCTTTACTCCGACACATATTTATGCCGACAGCGGTACCTATCATGTCACCCTCATCTGTAACCCAGGTACAAGCTGTGCAGATACCGGAGTGACCACCTTTCATGTTTATCCTCCGCTTCATCCCACTTTCATTCCTCCTGCTCCCCAATGTATTACGGGAAACAGTTTCAATTTTTCTGCCGGAGGCTCGATGCCTGCGAACACTACTTTTCAATGGCAGTTTGGCCTCTCAGCAGCACCTTCATCCTCTACTTTCCAAAACCCTGTCGGAGTTCACTACCTCAGCAGCGGAACCTTTCCGGTCATTCTGAGTGTAAAGGCGAATGGATGCACGACTACGTTTAAGGATTCGGTCGTGGTACTTGCACTTCCGGTCATGAACTATGTCATTCCAAAACTCAACGGATGTGCACCTTATAAAGCAAGCTTCACGATTCCGGCGGTCTCTGCGATACTGAGCCCGGTTTATTTATGGACCTTCGGTGATAGCACCACTTCCAATCTTGCTAACCCCAGTCATATTTATGCAGATACCGGGACGTATAATGTGAGTCTTACGGTGATCACCACTCATGGATGTCTGGATACGTTTCATTTTGCCGGCCCTTTGGCCATAACTGTTAACCCTGCCCCGGAAGTGCTTTTTAAAGCCGATTCACTTTCTGTGATTGCGAAGAACCCAACCGTAACTTTTACGAACCTGGGTCATGGAGGAGACAGTTGCACTTGTATCTGGAATTTCGGAGACGGAACCACCCAGGCGGTTTGTCAGGACTCCATCACTCACACCTTTCCAAAAGTACCGGGAACTTATCTGGTCAGTGAAATCTATATTAATAAGTTTGGTTGCCCGGATACTTTTTTCCTATCCGTGGAAGTATATTCATATTTTGAATACTGGATTCCGAATGCCTTTACCCCTAACGGAGATGGCTTGAATGATGTTTTTAAACCCGTGATAGAAGGAGTGACGAATTACAATTTTATGATTTTTAATCGCTGGGGGGAGTTGATATTCAGTACCAATGATATCTATAGCGGATGGGATGGGACTTATAAAGGTTCCAAATGCCAGGAAGACGTATATGTCTGGAAAATTGAATTCAGAAATGAGGTTAGTAAATCGAGGGAAAAATATATCGGAAGGGTCACCCTGGTCAGGTAGTTCACCTGTACCGAAATTTCTGAGGAGGTTCATTCTGTAAAACCTTTATTTTCCTCCTGATTCGCAGGAGTTTAATCCACGCAACCAAATATTTTTAGGGGGTTAGGTTTTTTCGATTGAATATTTTGTACATTTGTGGAGTTATATATAAAAAATGAAACATTCAATTATCATTTCTGAAAATGTGCAAGTGATTGTGATTAGCGTCGCAAGCCCAACAGGAATGGTATAATCGATACTCAACAAACGATCAGAAGCCATTCCTAAAAGGAGTGGCTTTTTTAATTTTAACGAACCTGAATATGAACTATTTCCTGCTTACCATTATTTGTGTGATTGTGATCATCGTCCGCCCTCCCGGATGAGGAGCTTCGCATTGCACTGCAGAAAGCCTTCCTCATCCACCGGGGAAGGCTTTTTTTGTGACTATAAGTGCCGGAAATGTATTTGGGAATTGTATTAATTCTGAATTATGTATTTTATAAAGGGGTTTCATAAATTATATTTACAACAAAATGGAAAAAAAAAGCATGTATTACACTGAAAAAACATGGATCTTTCTGGATGGTAAATTTCAGAAAGCCACTCAGGCTCAATCGAATCTGTATGCACAGACCTTGCATTACGGATATGGAGTATTCGAAGGAATTCGTTCCTACCAAACTGAAAAAGGGGCCAGGATATTCAAAGCCAAGGAACATTTCGAGCGGCTGCTTAACTCGTGTAAGTTAATAGGTATCCCTTTTGAAACAGACCCAGAGGAATTAACCCAATTGAGTTATAAACTCCTTCAGAAGAATGGTTTTCAGGATGCTTATATCCGGCCCCTGGTTTTCTGTGGCCCGAATATGTCGTTAACCCGGCCGAAAGAGGTGCATCTGATGATCTGTGCCTGGGAGTGGGGAGCATATCTGGGAGAACAATTGTTGAAACTGAATATTTCCTCTTTCTGCCGGCCTCATCCTAAATCTTTGCATATCGCAGCAAAGGCTTGCGGGCATTATGTCAATTCCATTCTGGCAACCATTGAAGCAAAAGATAAAGGATTTGATGAAGGGCTGTTGCTGGACTATGAAGGTTTTCTGGCAGAAGGGCCGGGGGCAAATTTGTTTTTTGGAAAAGGTAAGAAATTATTCACGCCTGCTTCGGGGAGTATCCTGAAAGGAATTACCCGGGCTACCGTTATAGGTCTTTGTGATGAACTAGGCTTAGAGGTGGAGGAGGGAAGATACACGGAGACTGACCTGATGAAAGCAGAATTTGCATTTTACTGCGGAACAGCAGCCGAGATTGCAGGAATTGAATCTGTCAATGGAAAGAAATTCAGTGGGAATTGGGCAGAGTCTGCTGGAAAACGTATTCAGGATGCTTACAGGAATCTGGTCAGAGAAAAAAAAGTAAATCACCTGATCACCAGTTCCTGAATTAATTCATAGAAAAACTTTATACCCGGTCATAGCCATGTCAGTCTTAAAAAACATATCAGGTGCGGAAGCACTTCTTCTCTGTCTGCTGGAAGAGCAGGCTGATCTTCTTTTCGGATACCCCGGAGGAGCCATCATGCCGGTTTATGATCTCTTGTATCGATATGAAGATCGAATAAGGCATATCCTGGTCAGGCATGAGCAGGGTGCCATTCATGCTGCACAAGGATTTGCACGAGTCAGCGGGAAAACAGGAATATGCCTTGTTACCTCCGGGCCCGGCGCAACAAATCTGGTCACGGGACTCACGGATGCAATGATTGATTCCACACCTCTGGTATGTATCACCGGGCAGGTAGCTTCTCATTTATTGGGCAGTGATGCCTTTCAGGAAACAGATATCATTGGCATTTCCATGCCGGTCACCAAATGGAACATACAGGTTAGAAAAGCGGAAGATATTGCCGGTGCAATGGCTAAAGCATTTTATATAGCTTCAACCGGGCGACCTGGGCCTGTTCTAGTTGACATCACAAAGGATGCTCAGATAGGGTTGACTGATTTTGAATATGTACCCTGCAGGAACGTGCGGAGTTATCACCCCAAACCAACTCTGGATATGATGAAGCTCAGTGAAGCTGCAGCCCTCATCAATGCAGCGGAGCGGCCTTATTTACTTGCCGGTCAAGGGGTGCTGCTCTCGGGGGCAGAAAAGGAATTACGGAGCTTGGCTGAAAAAACAGGAATACCGGTGGCTTGTACCTTGCTGGGCCTTTCTTGTTTTCCTCCTGAGCATAAGCTTTATGCTGGTATGCTCGGGATGCATGGAAATTACGCAGCGAATGTCCTCACCAATGAATGTGATGTACTGATCGCTATCGGTATGCGGTTTGATGACCGTGTTACAGGTGACCTGAAGCGTTATGCCCGCCAGGCCAGGATCATTCATGTAGACATTGATGATTCCGAAATCGGGAAAAATGTGAAAACGGATGTAGCCATCCATGCGGATGCATTGCTTGCATTGCGGGAGCTTGCTCCGTTGTGTAAACAAAACAGCCATGAAAACTGGCTCGCCAAATTCAGGGAACTCGGGGAGATGGAATATGCAATGGTCATGGAAAAAGAACTCTACCGTTCAGGCGATGACCTGGGCATGGCAGAGACCATACGAAGGCTATCGGAGTTGACAAAGGGCAAGGCTATCGTTGTCACAGATGTAGGACAACATCAAATGGTCACCGCGAGATATTATAAATACTGTAGCCGCAGGAGCAGCGTTACTTCGGGAGGATTGGGCACGATGGGTTTTGCCCTTCCTGCATCCATAGGAGCAAAACTAGGGGATCCGGAACGGGAAGTGATCGCTGTGATCGGTGATGGAGGATTCCAGATGACCATGCAAGAGCTGGGTACGTTGGTGCAGGCAAGTGTAGCCGTTAAAATTGTAATCCTGAACAACAGCTTCCTGGGTATGGTAAGACAATGGCAGGAATTATTCTTTGAAGGAAGATACTCCTTTACGGAGATGAAAAACCCTGATTTTACTGCTATTGCTGCAGCCTACGGGATAGGCTCCGCACGAATCACGGAGCGAAACAAGTTGGAAAAAGGCTTGAAGACCATGCTTGAAAGCAAGGAAAGCTTCCTGCTCGAAGTGATGGTTGAAAAGGAGGATAATGTATTCCCGATGGTACCTACCGGTGCCTCCATAAGTGAAATGATGTTAACGGAGTAATGAGCACTAAATAAATGGAAGATTTTCAAGAATTCGCTTTTGTCATTTTTACAGAGAACCAGCCCGGGTTACTGGGCCGGATTGCAGCGGTGCTTGCCCGACTCAACCTCTGTATTGACGAACTGCATATCCATGCGTCAGAGGTGCCGGGAGTTCATCAGTATAATATAAGGCTCCGAAGCAGCCGGGAAAAAGCAGAGCGGGCAAGGGCTCAACTCCATAAACTTGTGGAGGTGCTCAAGGTATTCATGCACGAAGAGAGCCATGACTGCAGCGAGGAACTGCGTCGTTTCCTGGCTGACACTCGTCTTCATCAGTAATCTATATATCCACAATTTAAAACAAAATAAAATGGCAATAATCAATTTTGGCGGTGTTAAAGAAAACGTCGTTACGCGGGAGGAATTTCCTTTGAAAAAAGCGTTGCAGACCCTGAAGGATGAAACTATAGCCGTGATCGGTTACGGAGTTCAAGGGCCCGGGCAATCCATGAATCTGAGAGATAATGGCTTTCGGGTAATTGTCGGCCAGCGAAAAGGTGGCCAGAGCTGGGAGAGAGCGGTGAAGGATGGATGGGTGGAAGGAAAAACGCTTTTTGAGATAGAAGAGGCCTGCTCCAGGGCAACTATTATTCAATTCCTGCTTTCTGATGCGGGGCAGATAGCCTCCTGGCCGGTGGTTAAAAAGCACCTCAGTCCTGGTAAAGCACTTTACTTTTCACATGGCTTCGGGGTGACCTATCATGCACAAACCGGGATCGTGCCTCCAAAAAATATTGATGTAATCCTGGTGGCACCTAAAGGATCTGGAACCTCCCTGAGGCGCCTTTTTCTGAAAGGACAAGGGCTCAATTCCAGCTATGCTATTTGGCAGGATGCCACTGGCAATGCAAGAGACCGGGTACTGGCTCTTGGAATAGGGGTAGGATCGGGGTATCTTTTCGAAACAGATTTCCGAAAGGAAGTTTATTCCGACCTCACCGGGGAACGAGGTATCCTGATGGGCGCTCTTGCCGGCTTATTTGAAGCACAATACCAGGTATTGCGAAAGATGGGACATTCCCCTTCTGAAGCATTCAATGAAACAGTGGAAGAACTGACCCAAAGCCTGATGCCCCTGGTTGCAGAAAACGGAATGGACTGGATGTATGCCAATACTTCTGTTACTGCTCAAAGAGGAGCGTTAGACTGGAAAGGCCGTTTTAGGGATGCCACCACTCCGCTTTTTGAAGAACTCTATGAAAGTGTTGCTTCCGGCAAAGAAGCAGCTAGGGTCATTGCGGAAGGAAGTAAGCCGGATTACAGAAAGAGCCTGGAAAAGGAATTGGACACCCTTCGGAAATCCGAATTGTGGATGGCTGGTACAGAGGTCAGAAAGTTGAGACCAAAGGGGCAATAAATAAAAATTAAAAGAATATCATATAAGAGATGTAGTATTTCAGAGAAATGGTTAAAAACTGTAAAATCAGACCTTTTTTACCTAAAAAAAGTATCTGAGTATGTCTGTTCGACTAGAATCTATAATAACCGACAGGTTCTGTTCTTTTGTAAAAAGACAGATCGAAGTAGTAGTCATCGCCCCTTGTGTGGAAGGTGATGATATAAACCTCTGGTATTCACATACATAACATCAGGATAAGCCAACCTCCGATTACGACTATGTATGCAGAAGGTTAATATAAAAACACCTTAATTCTTTTTTAAAGAGGGGGAATGATAAGATTGAAATGGGATCAACGTCAGCATTATCAGGTGTTTGACACAAAAGAAGGAACAAAATAGAGACTTCCGATTTAAAAGAATCAAGTATAAAATAGTTTGCCCCAGGGCAATATATGAAGCAAATTTGCGTATGAATAAATAGTTCACTCCGCTGAAAGGCCTAACCCACCTGTATCAACCTTTATCTCCGTTGATCACCGAGTAAGCACAAATGTCTGTAGTTGGATTAACTTAACTCAACCGGTGGAGATCGGTTGAGTTTTTTTTTTCAGGAAATCAGAATCGCTCCATCCATTTCTGAAGGCACCGGAATATCCAGAAGATGAAGAATAGAAGGTGCCAGGTCTCCCAGCTTACCATTCTTTACGTGATGAAAATCGGAGTCGATCAAAATACAAGGTACCGGGTTCATGCTATGTGCCGTGTTGGGGGAACCATCTGGATTAACCATATAATCGGCATTCCCATGATCCGCAATGATGATAAACGAGTAGCCGTGCTTTAAACCCGTCTCCACAATTTTTTGAAGGCATCGGTCTACACATTCCACCCCTTTCACCACTGCCTCATAAATGCCGGTGTGGCCAACCATATCTGCATTTGCAAAATTCAGAGCGATGAAGCTGGCATCTCCTTTGCTGAGTTCGGGAAGTATAGCAGCCGTAATAGCTTCTGCACTCATCTCCGGTTGAAGATCGTAGGTGGCAACCTTGGGTGAAGGAATCAGGATCCGCTCCTCTCCCGGATAGATTTCTTCACGTCCTCCATTAAAGAAAAACGTAACATGCGGATATTTTTCAGTTTCCGCAATCCGGATCTGCTTCATTCCATTCCTTGAAATCACCTCTCCCAACGTATTATTCAGATTGTCTTTGTCATAAACAATATGAAGGTTCCGGAAAGACTCATCATAATTAGTTAAGGTCACATAATAGAGGGGAAGGGTCTTCATTCCCTGGTCAGGCATATCGGTCTGCGTTAAGACCTTGGTTATTTCCCTGCAACGATCGGTTCGGAAATTGAAACAAATAACCACATCTCCCTCCGCAATCCTGCCCAGTGGATGGCCGTCATTATCGGTGATTACAACAGGTTTAATAAATTCGTCTGTCACCTGCTCCGCATAAGAGTGCCTGATTCCTTCCAGAGGGTCTGTGGTTATTCTTCCTTCCCCTTTCAAAAGAAGGTCATAAGCCAGCTTGATCCTTTCCCAACGCTTATCTCTATCCATCGCATAATACCGCCCGATCACCGATGCAATCTTTGCCGGCTGATGCTGAATGTGTTCCTCCAACTGCGTGAGGAATCCCAGCCCGCTCTTTGGATCGGTATCACGACCATCAGTAAAGGCATGAATAAATACTTTCGTTAAACCTTGCTCCTGTGCCATATCACAAAGTTTGTGAAGATGATCCTGAGAAGAATGAACCCCTCCATTGGAAACAAGTCCCATTAGATGGAGTGCTTTATCATTCTTCTTCGCATAATCCATCGCGGCAAGAAGAACCGGATTTTTGCTGATTTTGTTCTCTTTTACTTCCTTGTTGATTCTTACAAGGTCTTGATATACCACTCGTCCTGCTCCGATATTCATATGCCCAACTTCGCTATTACCCATCTGACCATC
>PLYR01000099.1 GCA_003153435.1 Bacteroidota bacterium | reverse complement strand
ATCAATATCATCTTTAACGGTCTCGAAAAGGAAGGCCCCGAAATAGCAATAGAGATGGGTCAAAAATATAAAGTAAAGACCTGGTATTCTCCTGCTGATATGCTTAAGCCCGAAGAGATTTCGGATATGATAACTGGCGGGGAAAAAGAGTTGGGAAAGATTGATATTCTGGTTAATAATGCCGGCATTCAGTTTGTTTCTCCTATAGAAGATTTTCCGGCTGAGAAATGGAACGCCATTCTGGGAATTATCTTAACTTCTTCTTTTTACACCTGTAAAGGAGTTTGGAAGGGGATGAAGGAACGGAAATTCGGAAGGATTATCAATATTGCTTCCGCTCACGGTCTTGTCGCTTCTGAATTCAAGAGTGCTTATGTGGCTGCAAAGCATGGCTTGGTGGGCTTGACCAAGGTTTTGGCTCTGGAAGGAGGAAGCCTGGGAATTACGGTCAATTCTATTTGCCCGGGCTATGTGAAAACTCCTCTGGTAGAGAAACAAATCGCTGACCAGGCAAAGGCACATGGTATTTCTCCTGATGAAGTGGTGAATAAAATTATGCTTTCGGAGCAGGCGGTCAAAGAATTTACTGCTATTGAAGCGATAGCCGATTTAGCTTATTATCTCTGCGGGGAACAAAGCCGAACCATCAGCGGAGCCGCCCTTTCTATAGATGGAGGATGGACCGCCCATTAGAACGCTATAAGATGATTCTAAGATTCTTCTAATCCCGATCACCTGAAACCCTTATATTCAGGGAGCTTAACATCTCTTAACATCCTCATTATACTTTATGAATAAGTACTGCGTTTTATAGTTATCCAAACTTTTAAAAAGCAGTCTTATGAAAACCGATGAAGAAATCAAATTCGAGATCAGCGAATACGGATATGAGGATCAGGAATATTCACCTGCAGAAGGAATAAAATCCAGCCCGGTATTGGCGGAACAGGAAAAAGAGGTCTCCTGCTACGAAGATCAGTTTCCAAGGCAGATCAAGGGGAACAATAATTTTGTGGATTATTCAGGGGGGCTCATGGGTATTTGAAATTCAGGTAAGGAATCCACATCTACTTGACAATGCTCAGCTTTCCTGAAAATAGCTGCACATCCTTTTGAAACACCACATAAGAATAAAATCCGGGTTTCCATGATCCGGTTTCAACGATTGTTTTGGAAGAGGCTAATTTTTGCTCCCGGAATATCCTCCCATATGCATCCCTAAAGATCACCGTAAGATTCTCTTCCTCGGAAAGCGACTCCAGGATAAGGAAATTAGTCGCAGGGTTTGGATAAATTTTGATTCTTCCGGGTGTATTTTCATTTACGGAAGTAGGCCCTGCTGGAGGAATCTTCAACACAAACACATCCCGTCTGGTGATGCTGCCCCAGTTGCTCGTGAATGTAGCAAACTTTCCGTCTCTGCTGATATTGGCTCTGGGCATGCTCCAGTAACTGTTGTTGCTGCTCTGATGCAAGAAATCGGAATGGGTGTGACAGAAACGTCTAACGGATTGTGCGCCATCCGTAGAAACTTCATAAACTTCATCTACAAAAACTCCGCTTGGATGCAGGTTGGTATCGGCAACAAAGGAGCTGATAAGCACTGTGGATTCGTCGTCAGCAAGCATGGAAACGTGGGTTCCTAAGGTCCAGTCATTATTGTAGTCGATGACACTGTAAAAAACATGTGGGTTTGCTGCCGTACGATAGGTGTAACGGTTGTTCCAGTTGTCATAACCAAGGATAGTTCCTGATCCGTTATCGGAGTGCCCGGGTGCAAAATCAGGTGCATTGTCAATGAGATTGGTAAGCTGATGATTCAGTAAATTGAGAACCTGGACCTTCACAATTCCGGAACCTGAATTCCCTGTCTTGATCACCAGGAATGTTCCGGTCTTATCCACCTGCACCTCATCCAGCGTTGGTAGATGAGCCGTGTCGGTTGTATTGTTTACAAGCTGATAGGCCAGGTATCCAACCACTGCATAGCTCCCGTTATCTTTATAGGTAAAGCCGAAAGTACTGTCGTTCATGGATCGGCTCATTTGCCAGAGAAAAATATTAGGATAAGTAGAGGAAAAATCATGGATCAGGGAATATTGGTTGTTTGAAACATTATAATCATAAATCTTTTGTGAGGTGTGACAGAGCATATGATTGGGTTGTATGCCGCTCCAGATCGCATCTTCCGCATTGGGTGTTCCATCACCGGCCGGATTTGCCGGAAAGAGAGCCCTTTTATTGGAGATGGAAAGGGTATTTGGATTAAAATCGTAGAGCATAGGAAAGCCACCGACACTGGAGATATAAAGTATGGAAGAAGTCTTATTGAAACTGGGCCAGTAGGAATACGACTGATGATTATCTGCCCCGTCTAAAGAATCAGTGACTCTTAATAGGGTAGTGCCAAAAACAGGATCCGTAAACGTACCCCCGGAAGCAGGGATGGTCGAAGGAGGAGGCTCTGGATAAACGCCCAGATCTGTTTTAACAGATTGAGCAAAAGACGGAGATATCAGAATAAATGTACAGAAAGAAATTGCGGCATTCAGGAATAAGGAGGATGCTGAATTTTTCATTTAAATTTCAGAGATAAATGAATGGAAGAAAAATTCGAGGATTTCTCCTTTCGTCCAAAGATATGGATTGAGCAAATCTTTACTGATCTTTTTTTCGGGGGGTCACTATGGCTATCCTTCGAAGGGCTGTACTTAAGTCGGCATCTTGCAAGGTGCGATTGTGGATTTCACTCTCCGTATGTTTTTTGGGCTTTCGCCTTCTTTTCATAACGAGCTTGTTCATAGAATAATAGTATTGGTAACAGATTTTTTAATGCTATAAAAGTACTCCTCACGTTCATCCTCTTCAATCCTTAATTGCTCAACTATTTGAAGTCGAATGATAATCTGCCTTGTCAAATTCCAATAAATTTGTCTTTTGCGCGATAGGGACTCATGTCTGGCAGCCTTTTGCAACAAATCATTGGAATAATAACTGTTCGTTCTACTTCCAATTGAATCTCTATTACGAATACGGATGATTCAGACAAAAAGGTAATTTTAGCATAACAAATAAACATGACCCTGCTTCGATTCGACGACGGGGTCTGAGCAGAGCTTTTGTATTTATGATGAGAATAGTATGGACTTCCTTTCGATTTTTTGCCTGGATATTGTTTGTTTCGGGAGTTAGCAGTTCTATGGCCTTTGCTGGTAATGGCAAGGACACCCCTTCCCCTCAACTTCCATCCATCTTCCGAAAGAATGAAGGACAATGGAATTCGAAGGTGTTGTATCAGGGATACTCTAACGGGTCCTGCATTTCATTTTTAAAAAACGAACTCAGCTATGCTTTTCAAAGACCTGTCAGGGAACAGAGGCCTGAGATGGCTGGCTTAAGAGGCCCTGACGAAGATCGTTATGAGAGTTTAGTTTGGAATGTGGAACTGGAAGGTTCAAATAGGTCCGATTCCATTCATGCTGAAAACCCTTTAAGTTCGAGTGTCAGTTATATGAAAGGTGCAAGCAGGGTTGTCCATGCAACAGATTATTCCAGGCTTACTTATGTCAACATCTATCACGGTGTGGACCTTCAATATTATGTTTCCGGGAACACACTTAAGTATGATTTTCTGTTGCGTGATCATGCAGATCTCTCTGAGATAAAAATGAAATACAAAGGTGTGGAAAGGATCCGCATCAATGAGGCCGGTGATCTGATTATCACCACTGCCTGGGGAGATATGCAGGAAGCTCACCCATTTTCTTATCAGATCGTTAACGGAGAAAAGAAAGAAGTAACTATTGCTTATGAGCTGCTGAATGATTCTACCTGTGGTTTTCATCTGAATGGTAAAATGATTCCGGGTGTTGATCTGGTTATAGATCCGGTAATACTTCAGTGGTCCACCTTTGTAGGCGGGCCTTCACCCGGAGGAGGGTATATATTCGACATTGCACTGGATCCGGCAGGGAACATTTATGGCTGTGGTTGGTATAACGCGGGCTTTCCAACCACTCCCGGTTCTTACCATCCAGCCTACCATACGCCAGGTTCCTGTGGCTTTGCGGGAGGTGATGAAGATGCTTATGTATGGAAAATGAATTCGGGAGGCACTGCGCTTATCTGGGCTACCTATATAGGAGGGAGCTGCAGGGATAGAGCCCGGGGGCTTGCATTGGATCCATCCGGAAATGTGTATTTAACGGGATGGACCGAGTCTACCGATTTTCCTACGGTCAATCCTTTTCAGCCTGCCGTTGCCGGTTTTATTGATGCCTTTGCGGCAAAGTTTGATCCCACCGGAACCAATCTTTTGTATTGTACATACCTGGGAGGGAACTATAATGACTGGCCTGAAAAGATCGCTGTCAACGCAGCAGGGGAGGCTTTCTTATGTGGAAGCACATTAGATAATAACGCCAGCCCTGGCTTTCCAACGACTCCCGGCTCCATTCAGCCGGTATATGGAGGAGGGAGCTACCAGGCCGATGCTTACCTTACCAAACTAAATGCTGCCGGTAACGGGTTGGTTTATTCAACATACCTCGGTGGTACAGGATGGGATTGGGCCTATTCAATCCGCATCAATGCAGCCGATGAAGTTTTTCTGACCGGAAAAGCGCAGACCAATTTTCCAACCACTCCAGGTTCGTTTCAACCAGTCACTGCTGGAAATGGAGATGTGTTTGTTTCCAGAATCAATGCAGCGGGTAGCGGATTTATCTACTCCACATTTATTGGAGGGGCCAATAGTGAGGTAGGAAATTCCATTGTTATCAATGCGGCTGATGAAGCTTTTATCACAGGAAACACTTCTTCAACAAACTATCCGTGTACTGCAGGTGCTTATGATCCAACATACAATGGAGGCACCTACGGAGATTGCATTGTCTCTCACCTGAATGCAACAGGTACCACGCTCCTGGGTTCCACTTATCTTGGATCACCCACTCTGGATATTGGATGGGGAATAGATGTGGATGCGAACAATAATATTTTTGTAGCCGGCTATACTGATAATACCGCATTTCCTACAACCCCATGTGCTTACGACAGGACCTACAACGGATCAAATGATGCTGATTATTTTATCGTAAAATTTAATCCCGGTTTAAACACCATGATGTATGGAACCTATGTAGGTGGGAACGGTCAGGATTACTGGGAACCAAAGATTAAGCTTGTAGGCACGACGTGCAACCAGATGGCCATATGCAGCGGGACTTCCCATTCCCCGAATTTCCCTACCACATCCGGTTCATTCGAGCCTAATAAATTGAATGGAGTGGATGATCAACCAACAGTTTACAAACTGGCACCGGTCATCAATCCAGGGTTTACACTCAATCCACCTCCCGGATGCAGTGGAGTCGGTGTACTCATCACATTCCATGATACCACCACGGATTGTGGTTTATGGGGAGATACACTGACCACCCATCACTGGAATTTTGGAGATGGAACTTTCGGTGACGGTGTGCAGATAACTCATTCATACTCCTCTGCAGGTACTTACACCGTAACGTTGACGGTCGGCTGCCCCATGGATTCCATCAAGCATAGCTTCACCGTGGGTGCGGCCTCATTTTCACTTACGGCCTCCAACACTTCTTCCTGCTCGCCGAATTCAGGAACTGCAAGCGTAAATGTTGTTGGAGCAACCCCACCATTAACCTATAGCTGGTCACCTTCCGGAGGCAATACAGCCATAGCAACAGGTCTTTCACCAGGCACCTACACTTGCACCGTTACAGACGCCAACGGATGCGGGAGTTCGGTTACGACCACCGTAAATACTGCTGCTGGGCCTACTGTGACTTTGTCCTCCCAGGTTAATGAATCCTGCTTCGGTGCACATACGGGCACAGCTACAGTTTCTGTCAGTGCCGGAACAGCACCCTATACCTACAGCTGGTCACCTTCCGGAGGAAATACATCAACGGGCACTGCCCTAAGTGCCGGCACCTATTCCTGCACAGTTAACGATGGTGCAGGCTGCATTCAGACAGAGACAGTTCTTATTACACAGCCATCTATTATTTCCGTATCACAATCCACCGTTCCTGCAGGTTGTGGACTCAGTAACGGTTCAGCCACTGTTTCTCCATCTGGTGGGACGGGGGCATACACCTATAGCTGGTCGCCTGCTCCGGGAAATGCATCCACTCTTTCAGGTATTCCTGCAGGGACCTATACCTGTACCGTAAATGATGCGAATGGTTGTTCCGTTCCCTTTAGTGTGGCTTTGAATAATACAGGAGGACCGGTGATTACTCTTTCGGCTCAAACAGGAGTACTCTGCCATGGAAATAACAATGGAAGTGCAACCTTTACAGCCACAGGCGGGACCACCCCATATACCTATAGCTGGTCGCCTTCCGGAGGAAACTCAGCAACAGCTTCCGGGCTTGGAGCCGGAACATATACCTGTTCCGTAACAGACGCAACCGGTTGCTTCCAAACACAAACGGTAGTGATTACACAACCCGCGGCAGTCACCGTTGCAATCACAGGAACCCATCCGGCATGTGGGTTACAGAATGGTTCAGCAACGGCAACCAGTTCTGGCGGAACTGGAGCTTATACTTACAGCTGGACACCCGCAGGAGGGTCTGCTTCCATGGCTACGGGACTTGGAGCAGGTATTTATACGTGTACCGTTATTGATGCCAACGGTTGTACAATCGCAGATACCATTTTGTTAAGCAGTTCAGGAGGCCCTGCAGTCGCAGTTTCCTCACAGACAAATGTGCTTTGTAACGGGGGCAACACAGGCCAGGCATCGGTTGCTGCGAGCGGAGGTACAGGGCCCTATACGTATAGCTGGTCACCTTCAGGCGGAAATTCTGCTTCTGCTTCCGGACTCCAAGCGGGGAGCTATACTTGCACAGTCATAGATGCAGGTGGCTGTTCGCAGACACAAAGCATAGTCATCACTCAACCTACCACGCTCCTGGCTTCTTCTTCTTCTGAAGTGGTCTGTGGCCTGAATAATGGATCGGCAGGTGTGGCTGCTTCAGGCGGACAAGGACCTTATACCTATAGCTGGTCTCCATCCGGAGGAAACGCTTTTGTGGCATCCGGATTATCAGCAGGCAATTATACCTGTATCGTTACAGATGCTAATGGCTGCACCGCATCCACATCGATTGCGGTCGTGGTAGACAGCATTCCACTTGTTTCGGCTGGATCAAACATCACTATTCAGGCTGGTGAATCAACAGTTCTCGATGGGTCGGGAACGGGTATTTATTTATGGACTCCCGCTTCCGGCTTAAGTTGTACAAATTGTCCGAAGCCTTTAGCCACCCCTTCTGTAAGCACAAGTTATTGTCTCCGCGTGACAGGAACTGGTGGGTGCGCAGATAGCTCCTGTGTAGAGGTTACAGTGGATAGAATTTGCGGAGAGGTATTCGTACCCAACTTTTTTTCTCCTAATGGGGATGGAAAGAATGATGTCCTTTGCGTTTATGGGAATTGTATCAAGAGCCTTTCCTTCATTGTATATGACCGATGGGGGGAGAAAGTATTTGAAACAGCTGACCCCACCCAATGCTGGAATGGGGTTTTCAGAGGAGAGCTGATGAATTCCGCTGTATTTGTTTACTTCCTTCGGGCAGATCTTCTGGATGGGTCCACCATCACGAAAAAAGGAAATGTTACACTCGAAAGATGAAGTCGAGTAGGGGTAAAAAAATAATTATTAACAATTGCCCGGTTCTACTTCCAGTTACTTTAAGGTTCCCGCGCTTAATCAAAGCTCACATTCTTGTATTTTGAAATTGTTAAAGTCTGTAAGCCGATCTACAAAACTTTAGATACGAATTCTTTTTAAAATAAAGGCTTTGAGGCCAAATAAAGATAAAATATGCCTGAACCACAAGGGTAATTTATCGACGAATCGACTGATTTTAAGCATTCAATGCGTCTTAGCAGAGGATGAGTGAGCTTAGTTTCTGATAGATCGACTTCCAATAAATTTACAATTCCTTCCATTTTCTTGCAACTTATACTCTTAGTTTTAGGTATAAAAGAGTAATCTTGAGTTAATCTGGGTATAACATTGGGAAAAATTATTGTTTTTTGGTATAAAATACAGGCCTAATGTTTCTGATTAGGTTGGAGAATAGGAGACGATATGAATAAAAATTTACTGATTTACCTTTTTTTAGTTTTCACCGGAATTTGCCAAGCACAGCTCGTCATGAATAACGGGGTCAAAGGAGTTCTGACTGGAGGCACTGTGGGTTCGCCGATTTATTTTGTAATCAATAATCCTACCGCTACACCAATCAAGACTATTGGTGCCAACAATGGATTGATTATGGAAGCAGAGTTTAATATTCTCAAGTATAATCTTGGGATCCTGACAACCAATATTACCGTGCCTTACATGAGTTATGCTCTGGAATCGTTTCCTTTAAACCTTTATGCAATAAGCAGTGCCGCTGGAGCGGGAAGTATTCAATTCTCCACCGTGAAAGCCCCAACCCGTGCAACAGGCTGGGATGATCTTGCTTACAAGCCAACAGGGGTTGCCAACATGAACGGGCCTTTAGGTACTGATAATTCGGCCTTTGTTCTGGATAGGTTTTGGATCATCAATCCAGTTGGTTATGGAACGAATCCTCAGGTTACTTTGGACTTCAACTTCGTCGTCGCAGAAGGTGCTGTAAATGGAGGGAACACCTTAAACACCAGCACCCTCCTTGCCCAGAACTATGATGATGTCGGGAATAGCTGGAATGCGATGCCTCAGGAAGGTACAAATTCTGGAACCGGTGCAGTGAATGCGGTTGCTACCTTTGAGCTTGGTTCGAATTATTTTAACAGGGTATGGACCCTCGTTGATCCAAACACCCCCCTTCCAATCACACTCAGTGGTTTTAACGGAGGTTGTTCCAATGGCAGGGTTTCACTCCAATGGTCAACGGCATCAGAATCCAATTCTGCTTACTTTTCAGTCGAAGAATCTTTTGATGGTGTTTCCTATTTCAAAATTGGAAATGTACAGGCTGCTGGGAACAGTTCAAGTACCCTCAACTATACTTTTCTTTCCGATTCAGTTTTGAGTAAACCAGCCTACTTCAAACTCAAGGAAGTAGATCAGAATGGGGAAGCAACCTCTTTCAATCCGATTGTCGTTAAACCCTGTCAGATTATTGAAGAGCACCTGGATATTGTATCGACAGGTGGAGGAAGTATAAAGGTGATGCTCTATTCATTAACGTCGCAAAACATCCGGATCAAAGCGTTTGA
>PLYR01000100.1 GCA_003153435.1 Bacteroidota bacterium | reverse complement strand
GATGTTGTGATTCCGGAAGGAAAGCTGAAAATTTATACGGAGCTAAATCTACTTATTCAGAAAACCTTTGACGGATTAATTATTTATGAATAACTCTTAGTTGTAAGTGATCACAGGGACTCTTCCTTCCATACAAGTATCGATATCAAATTATCTATCTTTTAAGTGTAATTAATTTCCAAAAGATCAGGCCGATAATTCCGGAAGCCAAACTTAGTGTGGAGTTCATATTCTTTTATTTATATTTGCCCCCATCCAACACTCCAACGGTTTTATTTTTGCAGGATTATTTAAGGGGAATGCGTTATGATTGAAGCGGAGAACGAATTATCAAGCATGAAATACGATGCAAAGGAATCAATCCTTTACATCAATATCAGGCTCGGTTGCGAAATGACGAAAGAAAACCTTGTAAAACATTACTCTGACATCAGGGAGTTGACAAAAGGCGAACATTATTATGCTGTCATCGATGTGAGTAATTATTACAGCATCAGCGATGAGGCAATGAGATATGCCGCAACAAAAGAGGCACTGGAAAAGCGTGCAGCGGCGGCATACTTCAATCCTTGCCTGGCGAATAAAATAAGTATAAACTTTTTAAAGGTTAGGCATCGGATTGAAATTCCTTTCAGCATATTCGAAACCCGGAATGATGCTTTAGAATGGATAGAGAAACTGAAAAACAAGAATTAACAGCGCTTTATACCGTTAGTTTCTTGTATCTCACCCTTCTAGGCTCCGCATTCCCCAATCGCTTTTTCCGGTTTTCCTCGTATTCAGAGTAACCTCCTTCAAAATAATAAACCTGGGAATCGCCTTCAAAGGCAAGAATATGCGTACAAACACGATCCAGGAACCAACGATCGTGCGAGATAATTACTGCACATCCTGCAAAATTATCAAGACCCTCTTCCAATGCACGAAGTGTGTTTACATCAATATCGTTGGTAGGTTCATCCAGCAGCAACACGTTGGCTTCAGATTTGAGAGTCATTGCCAAATGAAGTCTGCCTCTTTCTCCTCCCGAAAGCACCCCTGTTTTCTTACCCTGATCCTGACCATTAAAGTTGAACCGGCCTACATAAGCCCGTGAATTGATCGACTTCCCTTCCATTTCAATGACTTCGTTTCCTCCGGAGAGGACTTCATACACTGTTTTATTGGGATCAATATCGGTATGAGCCTGATCCACATAACCTATCTTTACTGTGGGTCCCACCTTGAATTCTCCGCCGCTGACCGTTTCCTGTCCCATAATCATCCGGAAGAGCGTTGTTTTACCGGCTCCGTTCGGACCAATAATTCCGACAATACCATTCGGAGGAAGTTTAAAATTCAGCTGTTCGTACAAGAGCCTGTCGCCATATGCTTTAGACACTCCAATTGCTTCAATCACTTCATTTCCTAAACGGGGTCCATTGGGGATAAAGATCTCCAGTTGTTCCTCTTTTTCTTTCACATCGGCACCGACCATTTTATCATAAGCCTGAAGTCGCGCTTTCTGTTTTGCCTGTCTTCCCTTTGCTCCTTTGCGTACCCATTCAAGCTCCCGTGCAAGGTTTTTCTGACGTTTACTTTCTGTTTTCTCTTCTTGTGCAAGTCGTTTTCCTTTCTGTTCAAGCCAGGAAGAATAGTTCCCTTTCCATGGAATCCCTTCCCCCCTGTCCAACTCCAGTATCCATCCCGCTACATTATCCAGAAAATAACGATCGTGAGTAATCGCGATGACAGTTCCTTTATAATTCTGCAAATGCAACTCAAGCCAGTCGATCGATTCCGCATCCAGGTGGTTGGTTGGCTCATCCAGCAGCAGAATTTCAGGCTCCTGGATCAGCAGACGGCACAATGCGACCCTCCTTCTTTCTCCTCCGGATAAGTTCTTCACAGGGGTATCACTTTCTGGGCAACGGAGCGCATCCATAGCCACCTCCAAACGATTATCCAGGTTCCAGAGGTCATGCTGATCAATCAGCTCGGTGAGGCGGGCTTGTTTATTGACAAGCTTTTCCATCTCCTCATCGCTCATGGGTTCGGCGAATTTATTATTCACTTCTTCATATTCTTTGAGGATATCCACAAACTCCTTTGCTCCTTCCCTTACGATGTCTATGCATGTTTTGCTGTCATCCAGCTTAGGTTCCTGCTCCAGGTAGCCTACTTTATAGCCGGGGGAAAAGTGAACTTCTCCCTGGTAAGACTTTTCTACTCCGGCAATGATCTTCAGGAGTGTTGACTTACCTGATCCGTTCAGACCAATGATTCCTATTTTAGCACCGTAATAAAAGGAAAGGTAAATATCCTTTAAAACCTGTTTGCTGGGTGGAAACGTTTTGCTCACGTTCACCATTGAAAATATGATTTGTCTTCCTTCCGACATGTGGGGCCTTATGTTTTAAATTTAGGTTACAAATATCGCATAATTTCCGGAGTGTCTTTACCATTTATGGGTGAAAGAGGCTGCTTATTTAACCGTTAAAGCGTTCCGATGAAGCTTAGAATTTGTTTAATTTCGCAAAGTGGATCAACCGATTATCAATATCCGGAACAAGAAGGCCAGCTTTGAATATGCCTTTCTTGATAAATTCGTAGCCGGACTTAAGCTTGCAGGGACAGAGATCAAATCCATCCGTCAGGGCAAGGCTAATATTACAGATGCCTTCTGCGTGATTGAAAAGGGAGAAGTGTGGGTAAGGAATATGCAGATTCAGGAATATGAAAAGGCTACTCATTATAACCACCTGCCTAAACAAGATCGCAAGCTTCTGCTGAATAAGCATGAAATCCGTAAGCTGGAGAATAACCTGAAGGATCAGGGACTTGCGATTATCCCTTTAAGGCTTTTCCTGAATGATAAAGGCCTCGCGAAGATGGAGATCGCACTTGCAAAGGGTAAAAAAATCTATGATAAGCGGGAAGATATCAAGAAACGCGACATTCACCGGGAAATCATGCGTAACAATAGCTAAAGGTTTAAAAATGCAAGGTCAGTTTGATCGATCCCGATCCTGTACCACTACCTCCACCATTGATATCATTATCGAGTGCAATCGTATTAGATCTTTTGATGGTGATGGTCTGAGGGCCTACCTGTGCAGGTGTTCCGCCCACACTCTCGGTGCTGTAAGAAGAATTTCCGGTGAGTGAAAACCCTAATCCATAACCGTATTCAGCCCCGATGGATATTTTAGGAAAGATGAAATATTCTGCTCCTATAAACGCACGAAGCCCCATTCCAAAAGTCTGCCCCAATGTAGCCTGAGTAATCCGAGCCGGATTTCCATAGGTATCGTTTACCAGGTTGCCGGTAAGGCCCGCACCAAGTGAGGTAAGCACTTCATTTTTACCGAAGTTGGTGGTATTTGAAGGCAGCACAGAAACAGGAGTATTTCCGGTTGCTGCAAGCGCATTTCCATAGGTATAATCCACACTTTCACCCGACTCCCAGATCCAAAGTTCAGCACCATAATATCCCTGAAGCCTGGTCTTTCCTCTGCGTTTTTCAATTCCTAACCCGAGCCCAATGTTATGATGCTTGAATTTTACAACATCCTCTTTCATATTCGGAATATTGGGATATTGAGGGATAGTGGCTGTAGCATCTGCGATTTCACCCACCTGTTTGGCAGACCCGAAACCAAGTCTGGCTGAAATCCGGTAGGCTGTCTTTGCATCCTTAAAATACTTTCCATTGATGACCATGTAGTTTGAATTGGTCCAACTGGCAAATGGAGCTGCATTTTTGGAGCTATCATGACTTCCAAACATATTCCCGAAATATTTCAAAAATGGAGTCGCATCGAAGCCGATCGCCCAATCGCCTGCCTCCGGCAAGATGGGTTCTCCTTTGCGGGAAGTAAGATCCTGAGCGCTAGCCTGTGAGATGACCACTGCAAAAGCAGCTAAAATGAATATTTTTTTCATGCTTCTAAAGTAATTATGGAATACTCGGATATAAACGGTTGATTCGATAGTTTAGTATACCGGCTGCAAAGATAATGCTTTCCCAATGCCAGCAAAGAGCCTACCCGTATTCCCCTGCTCACAAACCCTTCGCCTTGTCCTGCAACATAGGTACGAAGCGAAATTCTCCGAACTCTTCTTTATGATATTCGTTTTCTCCAGTTTTAACAAGCGTAGTCATGATTTGCTCTTTATTTCCCAAGGGGATAACCAGCACTCCTGAAAGCTTCAATTGGCCCAATAAGGATGAAGGAATTTCCGGTGCTCCACAAGTAACAATGATCTTGTCGAATGGTGCATAATGAGGAAGGCCTTTATAGCCATCTCCATAGAACAGCTTGGCATCATATCCCATACCTGGAAGGAGCTGTTTGGTTTTATCGTAGAGATTTTTCTGCCTTTCCACAGAAAAAACTTTAGCACCCAGTTCCATCAACACTGCGGTCTGGTATCCCGAACCCGTACCTATCTCCAGAATTTTATCCCCTTTTTTAACATCCAGGAGCTGAGACTGCAATGCCACCGTATAAGGGTGTGAAATGGTTTGTCCATCGCCAATCTGGAAAGCGATGTCATCATATGCTTTATCAGCAAATGTGGAGTCAAAATAGAACAGATGCCGGGGTACTTTCCCAATGGCTCCAAGCACGTTTTCATCAATGATACCCTTCTCTTTCATCCGGTCAACGAGCTTTTTCCGGAGCCCTTTATGCTTGAGTAAATCCTCCATAATTCGATCAGCTTAACAATTCAGTGTTAATATATTGCCAAAGTAAGAAGAATGGCCCCTTCATTTTGAAATAACTTTGCACAAACATTAACAAGGCAATGTTAAGAATAGGAGTTCTGGGTGCAGGTCACCTTGGTAAGATTCATATAAAGCTTCTCAAGGAGATACCTGATTTTGAGTTGTCGGGCTTTTATGACGTTTCTCCAGAGGTAAGCCATGCTGTGGAGCAGGAGTTTAAGATACGTTCCTTCTCTTCTTACGATGAGCTCATGGAACATTCAGATGCTGTTGATGTGGTAACTCCTACTATCCATCATTATGAATCGGCTTCGAGGGCCATCAAGCGTTCCAAGCATGTATTTATAGAAAAGCCTCTCACTAATACACTGGAAGAAGCGAAATCTTTACTTGCCCTTTCCAGAGAAGCAGATGTAAAAGTACAGGTGGGTCATGTAGAACGCTATAATCCTGCTTTCATCGCTGCCCGGCCCTTTTGTAATCAACCGATGTTTATCGAGTCACACCGGCTTGCTCAATTCAATCCCAGGGGGACTGATGTTTCTGTTGTCCTCGATCTGATGATCCATGATATAGATATTGTTTTGAGCCTCGTCCGGTCTTCTATAAAGCGTATTAGTGCAAGCGGGGTGGCTGTAATTAGCGACACACCGGATATTGCCAATGCCAGAATCGAGTTTGATAATGGATGTGTNNAAACAGGTAAGTGTTACCCGTCTAAAAAACCTCGAAGGAGTAGAAGATCCACATGGAATTACCATTGACCCTGGGGAAGGACGGCAGCGCAAACAGATTTATTTTCACAATCCGGGGGTCATTCAGGCCAATGCTATCAAATCTGAATTAGAAGATTTTGCAAAGGCCATCCTCCAGGATACAGAGCCTCCAGTCAATATAGAAGATGGGTACAAAGCCCTCGAAGTAGCCTTCCAGATCATTGAAAAGATGAACCTGAATGCCGGTTTCCCAGCCAAAACACCTACCCCTCCAACTCCCCTCCCCCGGAAAAAATAATCCGGATGAATCACTAACTGACAATAAAACACAGAAAGAATCGTTCGTATCTTTGTCGGCCCTATGAGTATGCCATCTTCTAAACCATTTTATGCTTAAATATCTACTTGCACTGATCTTTATTCCGGCGCTTCTCCTGTTCAATTCCTGTGGAGGGCCAGCACCTATACCTACTTATATTCACATTGATTCTGTAGGTCTTCATACTTTTCCAAGCATTGATGGCACCAATTCCCATATCATTCCGGACGCCTGGGTTTATGTGGACAATCAACTGGTCGGAGCCTTTGAACTTCCTGCAACCATTCCTATACCAGAATCAGGCAGCCATACTTTACAGATAGCTGGTGGAATCAAAGAAAACGGGACCTCCGCTGAGCGTCAGGCCTATCCTTTCTTCACGACCTGGTCCACTCCGGTGAATCTTGTTCCCGGATCACGAACTGTTTATCATCCTATTGTTCAATACCTCGCTAGTTCTCATCCTTTTGACTGGTTGGAGAATTTTGAAGGGATCGGAAAATCTATTATCGATTCACTCGGAAGCGATGCTCCTTTGATCAAAGATTCTGTAAACCCCTTTGAAGGACATTACTGCGGATCTGCCTATCTGGTACCTACCGTTGCAATACCTCTTCCTCACTTCCAATGCCAATCGGCTACTGCTTTTGCAAAGCCTCCACTCGGGCTTGATTGTTATCTTGAAATCAACTACCGATGCAACAACAAGTTTTATGTCGGTCTCATCAATGTAGCCAACAGTACCAACATTATTTACGTAACCTTTAATCCCACGGATGTCTGGAAGAAAATGTATGTAAGACTCACCGATGTACTGGCGGGTATTCCGGTTGGCGGCAGTTTTCATGTTTATTTCGGGATGGATGCAGATCCATCTGTGCCTCGGCCGGAAATGCATATCGACAATCTCAAACTCATACATTGAGTTGAATGAATAAAACTTTACAGGTTTGTAAGTATCTCTTTTTCGACGTGCTCGCCGCTATGGTAGCATGGACTTCATTTTACGGCTTCCGTAAGGTTTATATCGAAACCGAAAAATTCGGGGTACGGGTACCTGTACATTTCAACCAAAAGTTTTTCTTAGGGTTGTTTTCCATCACTCTCTTCTGGATCCTGCTTTATACGATCACCGGCACTTACCGTAATATCTACAGGAAATCCAGGTTAAAAGAACTAGGGCAAACACTGGTCATTACAGTAATCGGTGTGCTGATGATCTTCTTTACCCTCCTCCTGAACGATATTATTCTTTCCTACCGTACCTATTACGAAAGTGTGCTCGTATTATTCAGCCTTCATTTCTTTCTTACGGCCATCTTTCGGCTTATCCTGTCAAGTATCACAAACAGCAGAATCCATTCCCGCAAACTTGGTTTCAACACCATACTTATTGGAAGCAATGAAAACGCACTCAAACTGTTCACGGAGATGGAAGAACAGAAAAAAGCCTGGGGTAACAAATTTATTGGATTCGTGCATGTAGATGAGACGAATGGATATTCGGAACAACTCCGGAAAAAGCTGAATCACCTGGGTGAAATAGAAGAAGTGAGAAAGATTATTCATCAATATAACATAGAAGAAGCAATTATTGCAATCGAATCCTCTGAACATAAAAACATCCAGAAGATCGTCAATGAATTAAGCGATACACCGGTTATCATCAAAATCATTCCGGATATGTATGATATTCTGTCCGGACAGGTAAAGATGACCTCCATATTCGGCGCTCCTCTTATAGAAGTGTCCAATGCCATTATGCCGGCGTGGGAAAGTTCTGTGAAGCGTATGTTTGACATCGTCGTCTCCGTCCTGGCTATGCTTATTGGATCACCGGTTTACTTGTTCCTGGCTATCGGAGTAAAGCTTTCATCGAAAGGATCGATATTCTACAGCCATGAAAGGGTAGGATTACATGGAAAACCATTCTATATTCATAAGTTCAGGTCTATGTACCTTAACTCAGAAAAAATGGGGCCTGCCCTTTCGAGCAAAGACGATCCGCGAATTACCAAGTTTGGAAAATTCATGCGAAAAGTGAGGCTGGATGAATTGCCTCAGTTTTACAATGTACTTATCGGTGAAATGTCTATCGTTGGGCCAAGACCTGAGCGGCTCTACTTCATCAATCTGATTACTCAAAAGGCTCCCCACTACCGCCACCTTCACAAAGTAAGACCGGGAATTACTTCATGGGGCCAGGTTAAATATGGATATGCGGAAAATGTGGATCAGATGATTGAACGTTTGAAGTATGATCTTCTGTATATTGAAAACATGTCGCTGTATGTGGATCTCAAAATATTGATTTACACGGTTCTTATTGTTCTTCAGGGAAGGGGAAAATAAGGGAGTTTAGTCGGCAGTTTTTTTTACTTTTGTGCCCATGAAAAATATAACTGTCATTGGCTCCGGAACCATGGGTAACGGAATTGCTCATACCTTCGCTCAGTTCGGATACTCCGTTTCTCTTGTTGATATTTCAGAGGAAGCTCTGAAAAAGGCACTTGCCACCATCAGCAAGAATCTCGACCGGCAGGTCGTTAAAGGCTTTTTAACCGAAGCACAGAAGGCTGATTGCCTCAAAAACATTACTACGTACACAAAAATTTCTGAAGGCGCACAGAAGGCCGATCTGGTTGTCGAAGCGGCCAGTGAGAATATTGAAATCAAGTTGAATATTTTCAGAGAGCTTGATAAAGTCTGCCCCGCTTCTGCAATCCTGGCTTCCAATACTTCCTCCATTTCCATCACAAAGATTGCCTCTGTAACGAAACGTCCGGAAAGGGTTATCGGAATGCATTTTATGAATCCTGTACCCGTAATGAAGTTGGTGGAGGTGATCAGAGGTTACTCTACTTCCGATGAAGTTTGTAACATTATCATGGATACCACAGCGAAGCTGAATAAATGTCCGACTGAAGTAAATGATTATCCCGGATTTATTGCAAACCGGATTCTGATGCCCATGATCAATGAGGCTATTTATAGTCTTTTTGAGGGTGTGGCTGGTGTTAAGGAAATTGATGATGTCATGAAACTTGGAATGGCTCACCCAATGGGCCCCTTGCAACTGGCTGACTTCATTGGACTGGATGTTTGTTATTCTATCCTTAATGTCATTCACGATGGATTTGGGAATCCTAAATATGCACCCTGCCCATTGTTGACCAATATGGTTACGGCCGGACATCTGGGCATAAAATCAGGTAAGGGCTTTTATGAATATACTCCAGGCAGTAAAGAAGCTGTGGTGGCAGAAAGGTTCAGAAAGGATATTATTGAAACGAACGGAAAGAACTAAATCTGACCGGATTCGACGAGGTAGATAGCCTGTTCAATAAGCTTATCTTCACCATCCGTATCATACTTTGATTTCAGGTTTGTACCGCACACAACGGCTACACTTTGCCACATAAAAGCACTGAAACCACCTTTAAATCTCTTGATTAATTCATGTGAGGTATGTCCTGTTTCCCGGTCAACGAGTTTAATTAAAATCTTGGCCTCCTCCACGGAGTTACCCCGGAAAGCAGCCTCAAATTCATCTTTCAACTCGGTCTCCATTTTCTCCATATAAGCCTTCTTCTCCCGTTCGTTCATTCCGGCTATCTGTTTATCACACTCTTTTACCTTGGCTCCAATCAGGATCGCATAGGGATATTCCTTTTTTACCCTGCCTTTAAGCCTGTCCCACTGCGCATATTGTTGTGCCGTCGGGAAGCGCATGTTTGTAAAGATGTGTACTGTATAATAATTGATTTTTACTGTGGTATCTCCATCTACAACGTTGAGATTCACCATCGCAGCAGGGAATTTTTCTATATCTCCCACTTCGAGCTGGGTGATGGGGGCTGGAACATCCTGTGCAAAAAGAGGAAGAGAAATCACTAACCAGAGAAAAACCAACAGCTTGAGTCTCATTGATACCGGATTTCAGTCAAAAGCGTTATCACCTTCAATAGTATAACGTATTCTTGAACGGAAAGTTGCCTATAAAATTAGAATATTCTACGCAATATTCCTAGAATCATTGACTTAAAGACCCTTCCAAGGGACCTCCGGAAGAGGTCAATACCGGTTTCTTTGAGTTTAGCTCAGGCGATTCAACCTCCAGGCTGAACCTTCCTTACTCTGCGTATCTCCTGCCCGGTGTTTTTTATCACCTAATTCCCGAAGTAGAGCGGCTGCGAAAACAGAAGCTACCTCTGCCTCATCGGCTCTTTCATGAATAAGCATTTCAGGCTTGAAATGATCTTTTATAAACCCAGTATCAAAATTACCGGAAACAAAAGCTTTGTGATTCAGGACAAATCGGCAGAATGACAAAGTGGTTTCAACCCCCGTTATCCGATAGTCGTCTATGGCACGAATCATACGGCTTATGGCTTCAGATCTATCCTTCCCAAAGGTAACCAGCTTAGCAATCATGGGATCGTAATAAATAGGTATATCCATACCTTCTTCAAACCCATCATCAACCCTTACTCCGAGTCCCTGAGGGCGTTGATAAGTAGAGAGCTTACCGATATCCGGCAGGAAATTGTTGGAAGGATCTTCTGCATAAACCCTGACTTCCAGAGAGTGACCGTGTATCTGCAGATCCTCCTGTTTGAAATCCAGCTTTTCTCCTCTTGCAACTTTAATCTGCTGTTTGACAAGATCAATACCCGTAATCATTTCTGTTACGGGGTGTTCCACCTGAAGCCTGGTATTCATCTCCAGAAAATAGAAATTTCGTTTATCATCCAAAAGAAACTCAACAGTGCCCGCCCCAGAATAATTACAGGCTTTTGCAACATTTACTGCGCATTCACCCATCTGTTTTCGAAGCTCCGGAGTCAGAACCGATGAAGGCGCCTCTTCAATCACTTTCTGATGGCGGCGTTGAATAGAACACTCCCTTTCAAAGAGGTAAACAACATTACCATGATTATCAGCAAGCACTTGTATTTCTATGTGCCTTGGACCGGTGACATAACGTTCAATAAACACGGAGCCATCGCCGAATGCAGATGTTGCTTCGCTGACCGCCAGGTTCATCTGCTCTTCAAAATCACCGATTCTTTCTACAATTCGCATCCCTTTTCCTCCTCCTCCTGCACTTGCTTTTATAAGCAGCGGAAAACCGGTTTCCAAAGCTATTTTTTTCCCTTCCTCAACACTTGAAATGGCTCCTTCAGAACCAGGAACCATTGGTATCTTGTATTTCTTGGCAGCCGCTTTGGCAGAGAGCTTGTCGCCCATCATATCCATGGCTTCGGGAGAAGGTCCGATAAAGGTTATGCCGGCTTGCTTAACTTTCAGTGCGAAATCCGAGTTCTCAGAAAGAAAACCATAACCAGGATGAATTCCATCCACATGAAGTTTTTTACAGACATCAATAATCACATCCATCTGAAGGTAACTTTGTGCTGAGGGAGGGGGACCGATGCAAACGGCCTCGTCGGCATACCTGACAAACGGCGCATTCCGGTCGGCTTCCGAGAAAACAGCTACCGTAGAAATTCCGAGTTCTTTACAAGAGCGCATCACACGCAATGCAATTTCTCCCCTGTTCGCAACCAATATCTTCTTCATAGGTGATTTTATCGAACTAAAGTACTCAATTATGAAAAACACGCCTTTCCAGTCGTGTTTTTTTTTGAACACTTCAACCCAGCCTCTGGTACTAACTTTAGCTCCGTCCGAAGCCCTTTTAAAGCCGTTCACCCTTTCCTGTCTCCAAATTCAAGAGATATTAGGTACCTTGCTCATCATTTTCAAACAACCCTATGAAAAAGAAAATCACCAAAGTTGCCGCAATAGCGGTTTTAGCCGGACTGGCATTTGCCTTTACCCGAATACCTTCCACTTACACTGGAGTTAAAGGTATTGAGCTCGCCAATTTCGATAATACGGTAAGCCCGCGAACCGACTTCTACTCATACGTGAACGGCACCTGGGCTAAGAACAACCCAATTCCACCGGCAGAAGTAGGCTGGGGAAGTTTTAATGAACTGAACGATAAAAACCAGGCTAATCTGCATCATTTGCTGGACGATGCTATTGCTAATAAAAACGCACCCAAAGGCAGTCCTGCGCAACTAGTACGCGATTTCTATGCCATGGGAATGGATTCAAACAAACTGGAACGCGAAGGATTCAGTCCTCTGAAAGATGAATTGAAACTCATTGCAGACATGAAAGACACCAAAGACCTGATTCGTGTTCTTGCGCATGAGCATTTGATCAGTTCTGAAGACCTTTTCAGCTTTGGAGTAAGCCCCGACATGAAAGACAGCAAAACAGAAGCCGTCTATCTTTTTCAAGGTGGAACAGGACTTCCTGAAAAAGATTATTATCTGGGTGATGAACCGATGCTTAAAAATATTCGGGAAAAATATGTAGCTCATATCGGGAAAACGTTTGCCTTAACTGGTGAAACTAAAGAGGAATCTATAAAACATGCCGAAGTCGTAATGGGTATTGAAACCGAGTTGGCTAAACATTCTATGGCTGCTGTCGAGCTTCGTAACATCAACGCTCAGTACAATAAAATGACCATGAAAGAAGTGGAAGCGATGACCCCTATGATTGACTGGAGCATCTACTTAAAGGGAATGGGAATTACGGCTCCAGGTGAAATTATTGTCGGCCAGCCTGATTTCATGAAGCAAGTGAACACCATGCTTACCTCGGTACCGATGGACAACTGGAAAGCATATTTCCGTTGGCATTTGCTCCGTATCACTTCCAGTAAGCTTTCTGATGCATTCAGCCGGGAGCACTTCGACTTTTATGGAACAGTACTGACTGGAGCAAAGGCGCAAAAATTGCGCTGGAAACGTTGTCTGGAGCTTACAGATGCAAGCGTAGGTGATGCCCTTGGTCAGCTTTATGTTGCTAAATATTTTACTCCTGAATCGAAAAAGAGGGTGAATGAAATGGTTACCAACCTCACCGCTGCATACAAAGAAAGAATCAGTAGCCGCGAATGGATGAGCCCTGAAACCAAACAGATGGCTCTGGTTAAGCTGGATAAGATCACCCGTAAGCTTGGTTATACAGAGAAATGGAAAGACTATTCCACACTCGAAATCAAACGCGATTCCTATGTAGCTAATTATCTGCGCGCCAATATGTATGAAGCCAGAAGGAACATTAACAAATATGGCAAACCCGTTGACCGTACAGAATGGGGAATGACTCCTTCAACCATTAACGCTTACTACAACCCGACTATGAACGAAATTGTTTTCCCAGCCGGTATCATGCAGGTTCCATTCTTCAATCCAGACGCCGATGATGCAGTCAACTATGGTGCCATGGGATCCGTTATAGGCCATGAGATAACCCACGGGTTCGATGATGAAGGATCACAGTTTGATGCAGAGGGCAACCTAAAAAACTGGTGGACAGATGAGGACAAGAAAAAGTTTGAAGAAAAGACAAAAATTCTGGTTGGACAGTTTGACAAATGCTTTGTTCTTGATTCTGTTCATGTAAATGGAGAACTCACACTTGGTGAAAATATTGCTGATCTTGGTGGCCTTACCATTTCCTATTATGCATTGAAACGTTCTATGATGGGTAAACCAGCCGTAGCCAAAATTGATGGATTCACACCGGAACAGCGCTTCTTCATCAGCTGGGCTCAAGGATGGAGAATGAACATGCGTCCCGAGTACCTGAAGCAAATGGTGAAAACAAATAATCATGCTCCGGCAATGACACGTGTTGATGGTCCTCTGAGCAATATGAAGGAATTCTACGAAGCCTTCGGAGTGAAAGAAGGTGATAAGATGTACCGGAAGCCTGAGGATAGGGCTGAGATCTGGTAATTGGCTATTGCATTGCTGTCGTAAAATCACTACGACAGCAATGCAAAGGCATCTTTTAAACTTCCCTGTGTGATTCCCTTCCTAAAATCATTCGCCAAAGATCTCTGGAAGCACTATCAGCCAGATTTGAGCGGGATTTGTGTGGTCTTGCCAAATCGCAGAGGCTCCTTATTTCTAAAGGAATACCTGGCTGAAGAAGCACAAAAAACTATTTTCGCCCCGGAGATATACTCCACAGAAGATTTCATTTCCAAACTGAGCGGTCTTCAGATTATCGACAATACGGAGATGCTCTTTGAACTTTATGCGGTCTACTCAGAGACCATGCAGGGAGAAGCTGACAGCTTTGAACTATTCACCAAATGGGCCCCTTCACTAATAGCTGACTTTAATGAGATTGACCGTTACCTGGTCGATGCACGTCAGCTGTTTATTAACCTCAGTAGCATTCGGGAAATTGAGAACTGGAGTCTAAATAGTACGGAGTTAAGTCCCTTTCAGCAAAACTATATCCGTTTCTGGGAATCGCTTGGAAAATACTACCACTCCTTACGTTCGAAAATGGAGGCAGAAGGCAAGGCCTGGCAAGGGTTGGCCTACAGGTATGTTGCTGAACATACCGACAAGCTTTCTGAGAACCAGCCCTGGAAAATGATCTGTTTTGCTGGATTTAATGCACTGAATGCTGCAGAAGAAAAGATCATCAACCATTTAATCCGTAACGGAAAAGCCAAGGCCTACTGGGATGCTGATAATTATTACCTAATTGATTCCGGGCAGGAAGCCGGTAAGTTTTTGCGTAAATACAAAAGTGAGTTCCTATCGGATGGACTTCCATTTAATTGGACCGAAAACAATCTCCTTACCGAAACAAAAAATATCAATATCATTGGCGCTGCACGAAACGTTACTCAGGCCAAGCTGGCAGGGACCCTTTTACAGGAACTTCAGAAGAAAAATACCAGCCTGCATTCTACCGCCCTTGTTTTAGCAGATGAAAATTTACTCTTTCCGGTGTTGAATAGTATTCCTGAGGAGATCAGGGATATTAACGTGACCATGGGGTATCCGCTCAAAAGCACGGCCATGACTACTCTTTTTCAAGCCGTTTTCCGTATTCATATCAATGCAGAAAAGTTCACCCGGGGAAGAAAAGGAGAACCCCGGTTTTATCATCAGGACTTAAGCAACCTTCTGCGCCATCCATACCTCCGTCAGGCTTTTAGAGACTCGGGTATTCTTGAGGATCTCAACAAATATATCCTTCAGTTTAACATCATCTTTATTGGTTTCAGGCAAATTGAAAAATTCTGTTTGGAAAAACATCCGGTTGAATGGGAGAAACTGAGCCCCCTCTTATTGCATTGGAAAAAGGTTGAAGACGGCTTTCCCGCATTAGAAAACCTCATAGATCTGCTCCGGGCCACTTTTTATTCAACCCCTTCCGTTACCCCACATGTTAATGTGGAAACAGAGTTACTCTTTCAGTTCAGCACCTTCTTAAAGCGTATCCGTTCGCTCTGCTCCGCTTTTCCATTTGTCTCAGAACTAAAAACATTTCAATCGATCTTCGATCAACTGGCTAACAGTTCAACAATCCCATTTTACGGAGAGCCTTTATTGGGTTTACAGATTATGGGAATGCTGGAGACCCGCACACTTGATTTCGAAAACATCATACTGCTCTCGGCCAATGAGAATGTTCTGCCCAGTGGGAAAATCCAGAACAGTTTTATACCACATGACCTGAAAAAGCTTTTTGGATTGCCCATGTATTCCGATAAGGATGCTGTATTTGCGTACCACTTTTATCGCCTCATTCAGAGAGCAAAGAATATATTTCTTCTTTACAACACGGAATCTGACAAATTCGGTGATGGAGAAAAAAGCAGATACATCACTCAGCTCGTTCACGAACTTTCAAAACAAAACAAAGCAATCACCATCAGTGAGTCCTTGCTTGAGCTGAACTATACCAAAGAGCCCGAGTCAGAAATAAAAATTAAAAAAGAGGAGGTTGTCCTGAAACGGCTCCATGAACTCGCCAAAAAAGGCTTCTCTCCCACCCTGCTCAATACATTCCGCAAATGCACCCTTCGTTTTTATCTGCATTATGTAGCCGAGATCAGGGAGACCGAGAAGGTGGAAGAAGAAATTGGTGCGGATACAATGGGTACCGTCATCCACGAGGTCCTTGAAAATCTTTATGCTCCATTTATTGGGAAAGTCATCAGGTCAGAGGATATCAAGAGTATGTGTCTGGCATTGGACGAGAAACTCAAAGAAGTATTTCAGAACTACTTCCCTGAAGAATTACTAAAGACCGGCAAAAACCTGCTCACCTACCGTATGTCAGGTAAATTTCTAAGCAAATTTCTTGCATCAGAAGAGCAGCTCCTTCTAAATACAACTCCTTTGATTCTGGAAGAGCTGGAAAAAGAAATGAGTGCGGTTCTGAACACAGGCTCTGGGCCGGTAAATATTAAAGGTAAGGCCGACAGGATTGACCGATATGGCAAAAGCATTCGAATCATTGATTATAAAACGGGGAAAGCTGATGATACGGAACTGCGTTTTAATGACTGGGACGCATTATTAACTGAACCGCGCCTTGACAAAGCCTTCCAGCTATTGAGCTATGCGTGGTTATATGATAAACAGTCACCGGAAAAGAGTCAAAACCTTCAATCGGGAGTAATCACATTCCGTCAGCTCAGTGCAGGGTTCAAACCTGTTAGAACTCCGGGAAAAATCGAAGAATTGAATTCGGAGGTCCTCAACCGTTTTGAAGAAACACTCCAGTTGTTAGTATCAGAAATTTTCAATCCCAATAGCCTCTTCACGAAAACCTCTGAGCTAAAAACCTGTGACTACTGCCCTTTTAAAACCTTCTGCAACCGCTAATTCCATACTCTTATATCTCACTAAACTCAATATACCTGTGAATGATGTAACAGTGATGCCCAATTAAAGTCATAGATTGCTAATGAATTTCTAAATTTACCTGACTAAATATCACTTATGAAAAACAAACACCTGATCTCCTTCCTTCTAATTTTTTCCTCTGCTCTGTTGAATGCTCAGGAGCTTAAAGCAACGCTGGAAAGTGCCCTTCTGAAAGTAACGGTGGTAGATGGGGAAAAGAACCCTCTTGAAGGAGAAGAAGTAATGTTTACAGGGGCAAAGAGCGGTAAAATGTATAAAGGCTTAACCGCTGCAGATGGAGTTTTTCAGCTTCTCGTCCCTAAGGGAGATGACTATAAGGTGAAGTATAAAAACTTCACCGANNTGAATCAAACAAAGCCTTGGATGAATTGGCTGCTTTTATGTCACACAAAAAGACCATGAAGATTGAAATAGGAGGACACTCCGATAATGTAGGCGACAAAGCGGCAAATGAAAAGCTTTCTGCCGACAGGGCCAAAGCCGTCAAGAATTATCTCATAAGTAAAGGGATTTCAGCCGATCGGGTGGATTCAAAAGGTTATGGAGATACGATGCCCGTAACTTCGAATGATACTCCCGAAGGACGACAAAAGAACCGCCGGACGGAGGTAAAAATAATCCATAACTAAGATTGCGGGTTTGAGAACTTATATCCCACTCCCCGGATGGAGTGAAAATATTTAGGTTCTTT
>PLYR01000001.1 GCA_003153435.1 Bacteroidota bacterium | reverse complement strand
TTACATGTGACGTTTAGTATAGAGTGCATATTAGGATCATCATAGGTCCTTGTCCATAATTGGTTTCCATTTTTGTCGTATTTGATAACCACATAATCATAACCTGTTGCACGAAAATAGGCCGTTCCTGCAACCACAACGTTTCCGTTCCCATCCACTGCCGTTGGAAAGTTATAAAGTGAATCTGGACCAGTGTACATCTTTACCCAGGTAGGTGTCGGAGCAGTCTGCCCATTTGAAAACAGACAAAAACCTAGAAAGCTTGAAAGTATAAGTAGGATCTTCTTCATGAGGAAATATTTTAGAAATGGATTGAACTCTTTAATCTAATTTGTTGAGAAGAGGAGGTGTCAGGCTTAATAGCTCCCTTTTACATGAATGAAAATAAATGGATTTTTAAATATGAGTAAGTATTGAAACAATTGGAATGCACCAAAGGAAACGCTTTTTTTGAATATATATGTTTCTGATACATTATTATTTCAATTTAAATGATCCTGATATCGAAACTTTTCCTGTAACATTGAAGTAGCAAGCGTTTCAGTAAAAATGTTCGAATTGCTTATTTTACCAAAACCGCGAATTTCTAACATCAAATGATGTAAGGTTTTCGTAAGTTGCTTAAATGAAATGTATTAAATTAAGTTTCTGGCACAAATTCCATCATATTGTACATATAGACCTATTGGGTATTAGCTAACGCCCGTAAGGATTTAGGGAGGAAAAATTTTAGCGGATGAAAAACGAGCCCGATATTTCCTCCGGTATGGACACGACCCATGAGATTTACAATGGAAAAAGTATAGCTTTATAAAGCGGTCACTAAATCACAGTCTTTCCTGATGGCGTGGATATAGGGGATTATGCCTGACAAAAGACTAACTAATTTGATTACGAATGGGTAGGATTAAACTAGTAATTAATATTATAGGTAGTGGTATCAAATGAGGTGCAAGCAACGTTAGCTGAAAAATTGTGTTGTACTCCATTCTTCTTAACAAACCACACAAGATTATTGGCTGAATTTCCGTATGCCCATTGAGTGAACGTTGTATCTACAATCATTCCGTAAAATGCAACACCACCGCCGAGAATGACATTTACAGATATCCAATCATTTGCATCGTAAGGTGTGGTGTTTTTAGCATGAACTTTCAAATACGCAATTGGTCTTAATGTGACTACAGAGTTGTTAGTTTGTCCGCTACTAATACTGATCCCACCTGTAGAGTAATCATTAAAATATTTATTTGCCTCTGCGGCAACACTGTAAGAATAATTAGGATCTGCAGTAAAATCAAAAACAAATTTCCCGTTTGCGTCAGAAGTTGCCTTTCCCGATGAACCTGGGCTAAAACAAGATATACAATTAGGATCCCTTTGCTGCAAATAAACAGTCGCTCCGGAGATGGGATGATTTGTTGTCGCATCCAATACTGTTCCTGAAACGTGTGTATGATTGTCTTTTCTGCAGGAAAAAATAAAGGATATCAGAATACACATCAATGCATTTTGATATAATTTCTTCTTTTTCATGTTATTCAGATTAGATTAAGATATAACGCCGTAAATGGAGATTCAGCGAATTGCAGGTTTGAGACATTAATCGATAAAAACCTTAAATCTTTAAGCGATGTGGCTAAGTTCGTAAAAAATACCTGTTTCGAAGCTAATACATATAAAGATAGTATAAAATTAATTGTATGCCTAGGCCTAAGGAATCATTCCCCTCAATCCTATGTTATTGAAATAAGAGTTGATTGAAGTCTCAGATTCATACAACTAGAAAGGGAACAGAACAAAAATATTTGAATTACCTTCGTTCTAAAATAAAGAAGTGGTTCTCAAAAAAGGCAATAAGACCAAAGTAAAAGCTCCGGCAGTTAAAGCCGACCTGGAGGTTATATCATTCTCCACACAAGCCGAGTGGAGAAAATGGCTTCATAAAAATCATTCTAAGTGTCCCGGAATCTGGTTGCGATTTTACAAAAAGGCATCGGAAACCGTATCCATTGTTTATGCGGAAGCATTAGACGAAGCACTTTGTTACGGGTGGATCGACGGCCAGGCAGATAGCTTTGATGAGCATTCCTATATACAGCGGTTTACACCGAGAAGACCCCAGAGTATGTGGTCCAAAAGAAATATAGAATATATCGCCCGGCTGGAGGCAAGCGGAAAGCTGCATGAAGCCGGTAAAAAAGCCGCAGAAACTGCAAAAGCGGATGGAAGATGGGAGCGGGCCTATGACTCTCCCCGTAATATAACGGTGCCGGAGGATTTCCTGTTAGCATTATCAAAGAACAAAAAGGCGCTTGCCTTTTTTGAAAGCCTTAACAAGACGAACCGATACGCAATGCTCTGGAGGTTACAAACGGCTAAGAAGCCCGAGACCCGGGAGCGCAGAATGAAGATCATCCTCGAAATGCTGAAAAAGGGAGAGAAATTTCATTAGGGAGAATAAGTCCGAAGAACATACCGGCTGTTACGGAGCATCCATCTGCCTTTTAATCAGATCTGAAACACCGCTTGCCTTGATTTCATTAGCGAGCCCCAACCCTTTCGTGAAATAAGCATTGGCCAGCTCCAAATTCTTCAGACGCTTATACGCAAAACCTATATTACCGTAAGCTGTAGCCATATTCCATTTGTCGCCTATTTCTTCGAAGAGTTTGAGGGCAGGCAGGTAATTGTCGAGGGCTTGTTGGAAGAATCCCTGATGCATATAGGCTCTGCCCATATTCGATTGTGCGCTGCCCATGCCCTGTTTAAATTTAATTGCTGTAAAAGTTTTGATAGCAACATCAAAGGAGCTGATGGCTTCGGAATATTTTTGTTCGTCCAGAAAAATACAGCCTTTGTTGTTATACACATCCCCGATTCCTTTTTCATCTTCAACGGTTCTGTAAAGTTTCAACGCTGTTTCCTGCTCCTGCAACGCAGCCTGATAGTTTTTCTCAGATTCATGGAGGAGTCCTAACCGCTGATAGATGAAGGCGGCTTCCTTTACAGCTGTTAGCTCGGGGTGAAGACTTAGAGCCTGCGAATAATACTTTAATGCTTCCGTTGTATTGCCCTGGCGCTCATAGATAAAAGCAATTCCACTGATTGATTTGATCTGCCCGACGGAATCCCGAATGTCTTTAGAAAGCAACAGCGCATTGTTCTGGTTCAGTAAGGCTTCGGCAAAATTTCCGAGCATGGCATCATCATTTCCTAGTTCATGGTAAGAGGTAGCAGCGTTCATTTCATCTTTCAGTGCTTCAAAAATCTTCAAGGCAGCCAGATGATTGCTAATCCCTTCTGTAATATTTCCTTGCCGTTCATAAGTGATGGCTATTTTTTCACTCACATCAGCAATTTCCGGCTGGTCCTGAATCTCATTGTTGATCCGGAGTGCTTTTGAATAATTGCTTAAGGCTTCGTTGTAATTCAGCTGAATGAAATAGACATCGCCTATGTTGCTATAACAGAGTGCCAGTCCTGTAGAATATTTTAAGGTCTCAAACAGTTTCAGTGCTTTCTGGTAGTATTTAAGGCCTTCCTCATATTTCTTTTCAGAAACCAAATTTCCTCCAATTCCAATATAACACCCCCCCATGCTTTCTTTATCATTTACGATTTCAAAGATCTTCAAAGCTTCTGTAAACCGACCTTGGTTAGCATATATATATCCAATGTTAGCATAGGATTTGGAGATCCCATTTTTAAAATGGACTCTTTGGGCGAGTAAAAGCGCATCGTTAGCAGTCTTCAAGGCATTTGCTGTATCTCCAGAGCCGAGAAAATTTTCGGACATCCGGTTCAGTATATTGACCTTAATGCTATCTTCTTTGATGCTGGTGAGGACGCGATGGATAGAATCTTGAGTCGGATTTTGAGCCAGACCGAGTTGGCTGAAGACTAATAAAATTGTGGAAAGTATAAGCCGGATTACTCTTGAAGTCATCTTCAAATCTAAGCAAATTTAATAAGAGGGTTAAGAGACAATCAGCGCCAACCAGTTAATAGAATAATTATGGTTTTTAATAAGAACGTTCTTTGAGATATTTTATCATTACTGAACAATGTTATACTTCACTAAATTCCAAACCTTGAAAGGGGTTGAGGTTTCCTTTCTTACAATCCCGATGTTCCTCGAGATAAAAAAATTGGTAATGCTATTGTTCTGAGTAGCGTTTTTCTCGTCATGAAAAACCAATACGCTTCTAAAATAGATGTTGGCAATCTTCAGACTATCAAATCTGATTCTAAAAGAGACTGGATAACTTCCATCTGGGTCTGGTTGGCCGGTTACTAAAAAATCTGACATCAAATCTGTTTCTTTGAGGGAGTCTGCACCTATTAATTTGTCCTCAAACAATTCAGTGTGACCGTTGAATGTAAATTGGGTGTTAACAAAGTTGTGATATTGTCTTCCTTCAAAACTACTAAGAAAATAAATGTTGAAGTACCCAAAATAACCATGATATGGATGGCTATTATCGGGAGTAGTATTCAAGACACCTTGATTTGAAGAAGTTATATAAACGCTATCTCTAACAAGGCTTGCACTATCCTGAAAGACCCAATAAGTGCCATTTTTAAAATAACCATAATCCATTAAAAGCTGGGGAACGACAACTTTATAATCTGGGTAAGAAGTCTGATTTTTTTTGCATGAAACAACACATACGACTCCTAAAATAATTGAAATGAGGAATGTGCCCTTTTTCATGGTGTATTACCCTATGGCTCTGATATGCCGCCCCGGTTAGACGTGCTATTACCAGCACACATCATTAAAAGAACCATTGATGATGGTTGCCGTTCCAGGTCCAACGGTGGTATTGGAAACAGCATCGTATTGATTTGCAGTAAAGCTAAATGTTCCGGAAAGCCCTTTCAGCGTTCTGTCAGCCTTGGTAAAGGTGATCGTCCCGGTATGAGTGGCATCCGTCCGGTACTGGACCTGTGTTGCAGAAGGGCCGATTGTACACTGCAAAAAATTCCCTGCAGTTGCACACGTGTTAATCGTATAGGTTCCGGGACCGGTTACATTGTTTACTTGTAAAAGAACACCAGGATCTCCGGCATTGGTGGCAGCTGAAATCAGAACAAAGCCTGTACTGGGGTTACCTGCAGAGATAGCACTCCATCCATTTCCCGACGAGCCGTTGACAGTGGCGTTAAATGAGAAACATTCACCTCCACAGTCAATACCGGTTTCGTGTTGATTTTTGATCCCGTCTGTGCAGGTTGCTGCAGCAGAGGTCGTTTTTTTACAGGCACCAATGCCAAGGATAGAGCATGCCAAAAATAGGGTTGCTCCCAATTGAAGGGGACGGATTGTTAGCTTCATGTTTTTTTGGATTTAGTAGCTAATGTAGGGCTTTTATTCAATTTACCTAGCCAATCTTTATATCCGCACCGACCAGAAGCTTCAACGCAACCTTCGTAAGCTTCTATACCATTTTCTTAAGCTACCGTATAACAAATGGAAGCTTCGAAACTATTTTCGTAAGCTTCTGTACCGTTTTCTTAAGCTTACGTATTGCAAACGGAAGCTTCCAAACTACTTTGGTAAACTTCTATACCATTTTCTTAAGCTAATGAAGTGAAAATGGAAACTTCCAAATTACCTGCGTAAGCTTCCAAACTACTTTCGTAAGCTTCTGTACCGTTTTCTTAAGCTTATGCAAGACCAATGGAAGCTTAAGAAAACGGTACAGAAGCTTAAGGAGTTACTTTCGTAGCTTAGATAGGCACTCTAACAGCTTAAGAAAGCGATGCATAACCTTGAAGAGGGAAAAAGAAGCAAATGAAGTGACATTCTTAATTACTGGAGATTCTCCCTGAGCTTATTCACCTCTTTATTTAACTCAAAAGTGCGCTTACTCCGTTTCCCTCTTCACTTCATAGGCTTAAAGAAGCACGTTCTCCGCTTATATTTTTACATCATTGACTAAAAGAAGCACTTTTTCAGTTTGCACTCCTTGTTCATTCACTAAAAAAAGTATTTCAATTTGTACTTTGTTATAAACTTTGTATAGATTGAATTGTATCAAGAAAGCATGCAGTCCGCACACGACTCTAGTATAACACCAACAAAATTGAAGCTATTAACGGTTTCGTGTATTAGATAATTTAGCGCTTCTGTTACATACAATTGATGAATTCGAATTCACTAAAAAGACCTGGTATGATCCAAGTCAGTTCTTCCGCTAATCTGTGATTCATATAACTCCTAACAAGGAATCTGTAATTATGAAGAACGTCTAATGCAGCTATCTTTATACCATGCATTCATTTTGTTTTATACGAAGTGCTCTGAGGAGAATTCTTACAATTATCATTTTGTTTAACCTGGTTCCCACACAACAGGCGCAGTCCCAGAATTTTGAAGTCCGATCCATTGGTTACAACACCGTATTAGGTGGATTATCTGCTGGAATAGGTGCAGTGATTAATAAAAAGGAAGGGCAAAAGTGGATCAGGGCTTTTGGAAAGGGTTTTCTGCTAGGGATGGGTGGTGGGATGATTGAATACGCGGGGAAAAAAGCTAATTATCTTATTGGAAGGGAACAGAATACTGAATATGCCTGGCTCTCTAGAATTATTTTCAGCGCTGGAAATTCAATTGTTGAAAATGCTTCTGCAAACATAACTATTTGGTCTCGCTGGCATTTTGACATAGGCTTTATTCGTTTGGAATTCAATACCGGCCCCTTTTCTGTCACTCCCCGATTTATGCCTTCCGCTTTCGGAGGAGTAGTGTTTCTGGCTGTTAACGGAAAACTGAATGTGTCTGAAAGTATACATTCCGGTACTCTCACATTTACTACTCCTTCCATACGCTACGCTCCAACATTAACCGCTTCTACTCCCACCAACGGAATTATTCATAAAAGCAGTCTTACTGGTTCCACTTATTATTGGACCTACGGACACGAAATTATACATACGTTTCAATTTCAGGAATTTTCGGGTATCAACTATTATTTTAAACAGCAAAGGGATAGAAAGAAGCTCCAATCGAATTCCTTTAATGAATGGAGCAAATGGATATACCTGGATCTGAATTATGAAGCCATGCTCGCGAATTATTTTTTAATTCAAGGGGGATATCAGCAAAATTACCACTATAATTTTCTGGAAATAGAAGCGGAAATACTTTCTACCGGACATAGATAAAGATCAGGATGGAAGTAGAGTGAGGAATATGTAAGGCCTACCATAGGTATGAAGTTTTTTTAGGGTTGGATATACAAAGGAAGCAAGAGGGGGGCTATTTCTGTTAATTGGTCCAGATTACCTCAAAGCCTGGATTATTAATACTTTTCACTTCCGTTTTCTCCATTTTACTAGCTCGAACCAAATTACCGAGAAGAAACCTATTCCCATACAGATGAGTAATTGAAAAACATTCAAGTGTTCAAATTCAAAGAAGTCTGTCAGCGGTTTTACATAAAGCAATAATCCGGTAATGCCTACAGTAAGACTAATAATTAGCATCACTA
>PLYR01000049.1 GCA_003153435.1 Bacteroidota bacterium | reverse complement strand
TATGAAGAAGTAGAGTGTATTTATAGAGAAGCAGAGTGTATTTATAGAGAAGCAGAGTGTATCTATGAAGAAGTAGAGTGTGTTTATAGAGAAGCAGAGTGTATCTATGAAGAAGTAGAGTGTATTTATAGAGAAGCAGAGTGTATCTATGAACAAGCAGAGTGTGTTTATAGAGAAGCAGAGTGTATCTATAAAGAGATAGAGTGTGTTTATGAAGAAGTAGAGTGTATTTATAGAGAAGCAGAGTGTGTTTATAGAGAAGCAGAGTGTATCTATAAAGAGATAGAGTGTGTTTATGAAGAAGCAGAGTGTATTTATGAAGAAGTAGAGTGTGTTTATGGAGAAGCAGAGTCTGTATTTTGTGACACAGTTTATTGAACAGACTCTGTTATGCTGAAAACCAGCAATTTGCCTTTGATAAAAGGTTATATTCTGGCAAATCAAGCATTAGCGACCAAGCTGTCTTTTCAATTTGATTATATTTGAGTGCACTTGATTAAAACAAATAATTTGTGACAAATGGAAAGTATAAGCCCGAATATCTTTACCTCGGATATCGCAAAAACCATTGACTTCTACAAGCAACTTGGTTTCGCTATTACTATGAGTGTACCTGAAAAGGGTGCTCCGGATTGGGTAATGATGACTAATGGTGAGGTCACCTTTATGTTTCAAACGTATTCCAGTCTCGGTAAAGAATTGCCTGAAATAAACCGTGCACCGGGCGGGTCATTGCTCTTTTACATCCGTGTAAAACAAATCCGGAAGATGTTTAATGATCTGCAGGGAAAAGCTAAATACCTCACTCCCCTTGCGAAGACTTTTTATGGCGCCACAGAGTTCAGCATTCAGGATCCTAATGGGTATGTTCTGACATTTGCTGAAGATGAATTGTAAATCACCGGCAGCTGGCTTTCCAGTTTGCAATAAAAAGAATGGATATGACTATTGATTTAAGATCTGATACTGTTACACGTCCTACAAAAGAGATGAAGGATGCGATGTTCTCCGCTAAAGTCGGAGATGATGTATTTAATGAAGACCCTACTGTTATTGCTCTCGAAGAAAAAACGGCTGCTCTTTTCGGAAAAGAAGCCGGAATCTTTTGCCCTTCAGGTACGATGACTAATCAGATCGCTATCAAAGTACATACTCAGCCTGGTGATGAAGTGATCTGCGAGAGCACCTGCCATATATATAATTATGAAGGCGGAGGTATTGCATTCAACTCTGGCGCTCAGGCTAAACTACAAGTCGGCGACCGTGGAAGGATGAGCGCAAAGCAGGTGGAAGAAAATATCAATGCCTCGTTCGACTGGCTCACCCGTACAAGCCTTGTTTCAATTGAAAATACATGTAACCGAAGCGGCGGAAGTTATTATTCACTTTCAGGCATGAAAGAAATAGCGGAAACCTGCAAAAAATATTCTCTTAAATACCATCTGGACGGGGCTCGGATATTCAATGCACTTGTTGAATCAAAATATTCAGCTCAGGATGCAGGAAAATTATTTGATTCCGTTTCTGTTTGCCTTTCTAAGGGATTAGGAGCCCCTGTAGGGTCGGTATTACTTGGGTCAAAAGAGTTTATAGTAAAAGCCAGGAGGGTACGCAAAGTATTCGGAGGAGGAATGCGCCAAGCCGGTTATCTGGCTGCAGCAGGCATTTATGCCCTTGATAATCATGTAAAGCGCTTAACAGAAGATCACGCACGAGCTAAAGAACTGGGAGAAGTATTAAAATCACTTCCTTTCATAGAGAGCATCCTTCCAGTAGATACCAATATCATTATCTTCACACTTTCAGATAAAATGAAAAGTGAAGATCTGGTTGCCAGGCTCAAATCAAAAGATATTATCAGTACCGGATTTGGAAAACAAACGATCCGTTTTGTCACCCATCTCGATTTTACCGATGAAATGCTCGAAAAAACGATTATAGAATTAAAATCATTGAAGTAGTTTACGCTTCACATGGCTTTCGCATGTCGATAAAGGTCAGCCACCAGCCGCCTTTGATAAGAGAGAAATAGTAGGTATAATTCGCTGTTACCACGACCGTTCGGGTAATGGTTTCAGCAGCGCGCAACACAAGCTCTTTCTGGTCTGTAGAAAGGTTACAGAACTCCCACAACTTTGTGTCTTTCAAAGGATTAATTTCCCTGGTAAAACATCCTGTTTTGGAGTAGAGGTCTTTTGCATTGCAATCGGGCTTTGGCAGTTCTTCTTCTTTTGGATCGCAGACTAAGAGGCGAGGATCAAAATCATAGAATGATTTCTTATTCATTGTTTTGAACTCAGCGAAATCTTTTACATGTGTCACATGCGGCAACGCACCCTGAGATTCGATTATATGCAGTCCGAATTCAGGATGAATGAGCTTGTTCATCAACGTATCGGCATGCAGGGAAACAAACTTCACAAATCCACTATAGAACCACCGAAACTGTCGGATATCAGAAGCGGGAGGAAGCTCTTCACTCAATGTTTGCTTGCGAATAGCGGTTGAATCATCTAGCTTTCCGGTTTCCCGGGAAGGCTTTTGGGAACAGGAAATACAGACAATTCCTGTTAGGAATAACAAGATGAATTTTTTCATAGCAGGTGAATTTAGACCGAAGATATACATTTCAGTGATTTTCCTTTACAGATACCATAAAATAAACCAATACCAGTCCGGCAACCCCAGCCGTAACCATTAAAGCCATCTGCCCCTGCCCAAATTTCCAAATCAAACCGGTAGTTGTACTGGCAAATATCGCCGCAAGGCTTACACCGCCGGCTAACAACCCCAAAGCGGAACCTGTTTCTTCCTTGGGCACCAGGTTACTAATCCAGGCCTTGGATACCCCATCGGTAGCAGCCGCATACAGACCGTAGCAAAAGAATAAAACAATGACTGATACAATTCCTCCCTGTTGGGACATACCTAAATAGGTAACCACAAAAAAGACCAGGCCAATGCACATACTTTGTTTCTTACCCCATTTATCTGCGAGGATCCCGAATGGCACAGAGAATAAAGCATAAACCAGGTTATAGAATACATACACGCCAATCACCTGCATATCACTCAACCCATGTTGCTTGGCCATAAGGAGGAGAAATACATCGGAGCTGTTGAAGAGTGCGAAGATGAATAATCCCCCAACAATTTTGCGGAATGCGGAGTTACTCTGTTTCCAGTATGGAAAAAAAGAAAAAAAAGGTTTTTTTTCAACTGACATAACAGGCTGAACTCCTGTTTCTTTCACCAGAAAGGTACAGAAAACCCCTATTATGGCAGGAATGAAAGCGGCATAAAAGAGAACCTTATAACTGCCGGGATGAAATCCTAGCCAGATCAATGCCAGCAGAGGACCAATCGCCGCACCCAGAGTATCCATTGCCCGGTGAAAACCAAATACGCGGCCACGGTTTTCTTTGGAAGATTCATCCGATAAAACGGCATCTCTTGCACCGGTCCGGATCCCTTTACCAAGCTTGTCGGTTACCTTGCAGCCAAGAATCCAAACAGGATTGAGAAAAAGAATGACCGCTGATTTGGCGAAGGAGCTAAGAAAATAACCCAGTTGAACAAAGGGCATCCTTCTGCCTTTAGCATCCGAAAGCCTTCCGAAATAGCCCTTGGACAGACCAGCCGTTCCCTCTGCAATCCCTTCCAAGATTCCTATCCACAATGCACTGTAACCAATGGATTTGAGGTAAATCGGCATAACCGGGTAAAGCATCTCACTGGATATGTCGTTGAAAAGGCTGACAAAACCCAATAACAGAACTGTTCTTGTAAAGACTCTTTTTCGGTTCATTTAGCACTGTTCAGAACAGCAGGGATTGGTTTTCCAGTGCAACCGTCAGGGAATGGAATATTCAGCAGTAAAGAAACAGTAGGAGCAATATCAATAGTCCGTGTCACATCCACACTACTTCCAGGGTGAACGGCCCATCCATACCAAAGCAAGGGCACATGTGTATCATACGAATAGCTGCTTCCATGGGTGGTGCCTACTCTTCGGTCTGACTCGATCCAAGCGGTTTGGAAGATAAGCATCACATCTCCGCAGCGTTTGGGCTGAAACCCATTTTGTACAAAGCTTCTTGCATCATCCGTATTAAATCCTGTTCGTTCCAAGGTATTAGCAGTGAGAGTCTGAAGCACGCCGTCGAAGCGGAGCATGAAATCCGCCACATCACCCTCTATTGATTGTTCATTCAATTTCTTCTTTTCAATGGCGGAGTGATTCAGATAAATCTGTTTATTATAATATGCTTGTATGAGCGTATCCCCATACGTGGCATTAAGATGCTTCTTCAACGAATCGATAGCAATCTTATAATTGAAATATCCTGCAGGCATTTTTTTATCGACAAGCAATTGAGGAACATCTACCACTGCATGATCGGCGGTGAGAAACATCAAAACATTTTCTTTCCCAATGTATTTATCCAGAAAATGTAGAAGCTCGGCAATGTCTTTATCCAGGCGCAAGTATGTATCTTCCAATTCTATGGAGCGTGGTCCATAGAAATGACCAATATAATCTGTTGAAGAAAAACTTATCGTGACGAAATCGGTAGCAAAACCCATGCCCATATGTTCTTCTTCAATGGCAGCCATTGCAAAATCTTTTGTCAGGGAGTTGCCGAAGGGGGTATAGCGGATCATGTCCAGGTTCTTATTGGCTGCCATCAGGCCAGGAAGATCATGAGGAAATGTAGGGGCAGATTCACCCTTGAATTTGCTTTCATATTTATTATTATCCGGATAACAGTCCATGTATTTATCCAAGGGAATCAATGTATTCCAGCTCTTACTAAGATATTTCTTCGGGAGTTCTTTCTTATTAAAGTCCTGCACCCAGGTAGGCAGCTCCTTCATATACCAGGTACTGGAGATCCAGGCTCCGGAAGAATCGTACCAGTATGCCGCATTAGCCGTATGTCCTGCAGGTAATATGGCTCCACGATCTTTCAGAGCAATACCAATGACTTTAGAATACATATTCGACGCAATATGCACTTCATCGGTGATGGTGCTTGCAATCATGTTTTTAGGCGACATTTGCCCAGCATCACTGACAGCTCCTACTGTTTTTACTGATTTATCATCCGAGCAATAAACACCTTTCTCGCTCACTCTGTCATACCAGTTATTACCTACAATTCCGTGAATGCAGGGAGTGGTACCGGTAAAGATGGAAGCATGTCCGGGACCGGTTTCTGTAGGAGTATAGTTATAGTTGGTATTCCTGCAATTGAAGCCTTCTTTCATCAGTCGTTTGAAACCATCTTCACCAAACTTATCCATGAAGCGATAGAGATAATCGTATCGCATCTGATCCACTACAATCCCCACAATGAGTTTGGGTGCTTCAGGCAGAGGTTTGGCAATCGTTTTCGTTTGAGCGGTCAATACAGAGCTATAAGCAAGGCAGACCAGGAACAAAGATTTGAGGGTAAGTATTTTCATTAATATCGGTTTTCAGGGATAAAAGTACATAAAACGGGAGATATCGGAAACGTTACAATTCAGCAAAGGCCTTCTTCTGATTTAGTTGTTTTTGGAGAGAAAAAAGATGACCCCGAGACAAAGAGAAAGGCTGACAACAACATTCACTAAAGCAATCAAGGAGTGACCATCCCTGATCAACTGCACCGTTTCCAGGCTAAACGCAGAAAATGTAGAAAAGCCTCCGCAAAAGCCTGTAATGACCAGCAAGTAGAGAGCCGGTTGTGCTTGCATTTTTTCAGCAAAAAGGCCAAGAGCAATAGCAACAATGAGACAACTGAGAGTATTTGAAATGAGTGTAGCTACAGGAAATGTGACTACAGGCATCTGACGGTTTAACTGAGCAATTCCGTATCTGGCCAAGCAACCGATTCCTCCTCCGATAAAGACGACGAGCAGTTTATTCATATCGCTAAATGTGAGATTTTTTTACAAACTCTGAAAAACAAATAACCCAGGAATAAACCCAGCAAAGCTCCTCCTAATATATCTGCCGGATAATGAACTCCAAGGTAAATCCTACTGAAAGAGATAAGCGCTGCCCATGGAAAAAAGAGCCAACCCACATATTCGTATTTATGAACCAACAAAAGGGTCATAAAAATAGCGAGCGCAAAGGTGTTAGCAGCATGCGAAGAGATGAATCCGTATTTCCCTCCACAATCTTTTACAATATGCACCAAGGGTCCGATCTCTGTATTATGACAGGGCCTGGGTCTTTGTACTGAACGTTTGATCAGCCCGCTTGTCTGATCTGTAGAAGTAATAAGCAAAATCAGGAAAATAATTATAACCCAGCTTTTCTGACGGAAAAAATAGATGACAAGTCCGATAAGACATAGATAGAAGGGTACCCAGATTACTTCATTGCTCATCCAGTACATGAGGTTATCAAGCTGGACATTATGCATGCCATTTAGCCTGAGAAAAATTTTCTTATCTATATTTCCAATAGTTTCGAAAAACGACACAGAGCTCTTGTTATCAGGTTAGACAATCTCTTCATTCAGGCGGTTCCAGATCAGGTCCTTCAGCTCCATAATCCCTTGCATAGATGCCGAAGAGAAAAACATAAAAGGAACTGTTTTCTTTTCTTTGAAACGCTTATTCAGGTCTTTTTTAATAGCAATAGTTAGTTCTTCATCCAGGAGATCCGATTTGGAGATGCCCAGAATACGCTTCTTATCTAAAAGCTCCGGATTGAACAACTGAAGTTCTTTCAACAGAATTTTATAATCCTTTATAATATCATTACTATCTGCAGGCACTAGAAACAATAACATGGAGTTCCGTTCTATATGACGCAGAAAACGAAGTCCCAGCCCCTTGCCTTCATGAGCTCCTTCAATTATTCCAGGAATATCTGCCATTACAAACGAGCGGTAATCCCTATATTTTACGATTCCCAGATTAGGAACGAGTGTTGTAAATGGATAATTGGCAATTTCCGGTTTGGCTGCCGACACAACAGAGAGGAGGGTTGACTTACCTGCATTCGGGAAGCCCACAAGACCAATATCCGCAAGCAATTTAAGCTCGAGTATTTTCCACTCTTCCTTTCCGGGTTCTCCCGTCTGGGCAAAACGTGGGGTTTGAACAACCGAATTCTTGAAATGTTCGTTACCCTTTCCTCCTCGTCCACCGTGTACAAGGATGCGCTCTTCGCCATCCTCCGTAATTTCAAACATTACCTCCCCGGTTTCTGCATCTCTTGCAACTGTTCCCAGTGGCACTTCCAGTATTTCATCTTTTCCTTCTGCACCTGTTCGCTGGGCGCTGCCACCTTTCTCGCCATCGGTTCCAAGCACATGTTTGCGATATTTGAGGTGTATAAGTGTCCAGATTTGTTTATTGCCCCTGAGAATGATATGTCCTCCCCTGCCACCGTTGCCACCGTCAGGTCCACCGAAAGCTGTTAGTTTGCTGCGATGAAGGTGCACAGAACCGGCACCTCCATTTCCGGAACGGCAGCATATTTTGACATAATCTACAAAATTCGAGTCCACAGCTTTGTCCCTCTTAAATGATTAACCCCGACTTAACGGCCGGGGTTAAAGTGATTGAATATTATCAGAAAAATTCCCGGCTTAACGTTTACCCTTTTTCTTTGCAGGTTTAGCAACCTTCTTCTTGGTCACAGACTTGCTTGCTTTTTTCGGGGCCGGTTTGGAAGCTTTCTTAGGGTTTGCTTTTTTTGCTTTGACGACAACCTTCTTTTTGGGTGCTGTTTTCTTAGGTGCTGCCTTTTTTGCTACTTTCTTAGGTGCAGTTTTCTTAACAACCTTTTTTGCCACCTTTTTCTGTGCTACTTTTTTAGGAGCGGTTTTCTTAACAGCCTTTGCTGGTGAAGCCTTTTTGACTTCCGGTTTAGCCGGAGCTTTCGCTGCAGGCTTAGGAACAAAGGTGTTCCGTACTGGGGCTGTTTCTTCTTTCCTGGAATTGAATCCAGCTTTGATTTCTTTTTCTGCTGCCACTTTGCGTTGCTTGGCTTCTTCTGGTGAATCAGGATGAATCACCACAGGGTTATAGTGACGGGGATAATCATCCACAATAGAATGAGACCCATGTGCATTGCCCTGACTCATGTCTATGACACTACAGAGTTCATCAAATATTTCATCTACGCTTCCTACTCCGTAGACAGAATAGAATTTGCCCTGGGCAGAGTAGAAATCTTTCAAAGGCGCAGTTTCCTTATTGTAAATATCGATTCTCCTTTGGTGAACCACAGTGTCTTTATCATCTGCCCGGTCTGATTCCATGGCACGTCCAAGCATCCGCTTCAGGAGTTCTTCTTTCTCCACCTCCAGCGCGAGCATCATGTGTATTGTTGTATTTCTCTCAGCAAGGAGTTTATCAAGTGCTTCAGCCTGGGCGATAGTACGCGGAAAACCATCAAAGATAAAACCGTTGGCATGTTTATTATAGTCCAGTTTACTCCGGATCATGCCTATTACGATATGGTCAGGAACCAGGATACCCTGATCCATGAGTTGTTTAGCTTCAAGACCCAGATAGGTACCTTGTTCAATTTCAGCCCGAAGAATATCACCTGTTGAAAGGTGAATGAGATGATACTTGTCAATCAGTTTTTTCGACTGTGTGCCTTTGCCAGCACCTGGGGGACCGAATAAAACAATGTTTAACATGTGAATGAGAGATTAATTTGTGTGGTTTTACTTTAAAATTGGTCGTACAATATTAGTAATTTCCTTTCGAAAAAGTCACTCTGCTTTGTAAATATCACCCAAATTCCGGCCTAATCCATCGTAATCCAGTCCATACCCAACCAGAAAGTCATTTGGCACTTCCATGGCGGGGTAATCTACCTTGATGCTTTTTGTATAAGCGGCTGGTTTAAAAAGTAAAGTAGCTGTCCGGATCTCAGCCGGGCCGCAGGCTTGAAGCTGATTGTAGAGCATATCGAGCGTTACTCCGGTGTCTACAATATCCTCAATGACGACGATGGTCCGTCCCTTAATATCGCGGTCTAATCCAATCAATTCTTTAACTTTTCCGGTGCTAGATACCCCTTCATAGGAAGATAGTTTGACGAAAGATATCTCACATTCCAAATTCAGTTGCCTGAGCAAGTCCCCGGCGAACACAAAAGAGCCATTCAGAACTGCGATAAAGAGCGGTTTTTTATCCCTCAACTCGGCATTCATACGAGAGGCAATCTTAGAGATGGCTACTTTGATTTCTTCGGCACGGATATAAAGCTTGAAGGCTTTATTGTGTATCAGGATGCTTTTCATAGGCTTAGGGTGGCAAATCTAGTTAAAATGGATGAGAATCTTAAGTATTTCGTAATTTCATGCCCGAATCAGACCTAAATCACGACAAACCCCTAATTCCACATATATGAAACCACTTGTCAGTATCATCATGGGAAGCACATCCGACATGCCTGTCATGCAGGAAGCAGCTAAAATCCTTGACCAATTTCAGATTCCTTTCGAAATCAATGCCCTCTCCGCACACAGGGTTCCCGAGGCGGTGATGGATTTTGCAAGCAAAGCTCACGTGCGAGGCATTCGTGTAATCATTGCCGGAGCCGGAGGTGCCGCCCATCTGCCTGGTGTTGTGGCTGCTCTCACGCCTGTTCCTGTGATTGGGGTTCCCTGTCGATCCAGCATTTCAATTGATGGATGGGATTCTCTCCTCTCTATTGTCCAGATGCCTCCCGGTATTCCGGTTGCAACCGTAGGCTTAGACGGAGGCCAGAATGCAGGAATCCTGAGTGTACAGATTCTCGCAACTGGAGATGATAAGCTGCTGAATAAGGTCATCAAATTCAAAGAAGGATTGAAGAATAAGATTCTGAAGGCTAATGAGGAATTGAAAAGCCATAAATTCGAGTATAGGGTTGAATAAGCAACTTACATTTTGAAGTTCAGTCGAACTCTGAAATTCATGACCGAATACTTAAATTAGTCACCAACTCCATTTGCTACTCCTGTTGATTGCACTTTAATTCGTCCAAAAACGAATAAGCATGCAATCAAGAGCAATCTGCCCCTTACTGCTCCTTCTTGTTTTTGGCTTGAATAGCTTAACCGCTGGCAACGACAACCTGGCAGGTGGAGCCCGTGCGGCAGGAATGGGTGATGCCGGCCTCTGCCTTGAAGATGTCTGGTGTACCAGACATAATCAGGCCGGATTAGCCTTTATCAAAAAAACCGAGCTCTCCTCTTCCTTTGAAGTCCCTTTCGGGTTAACCGATTTACAGACCGGAGGAGTAGCATATGCGATTCCTTTATACAAGGGAACCATCGGACTCAATCTTTCCTCCTTTGGGTCTCAAGATTATCAGGAAAATAAAATCGGACTTGCTTATGCACTGAAGATAGGCTCACATTGTTCTGCCGGAATGCAGCTTGATTACCTGCGCACGGGTATTGCAGAAGGCTATGGAACAAGAAATGCAGTTGCGGGAGAACTGGGATTGGAAGTCCTCCTATCCAAAAATCTCAAACTGGGTCTGCATCTCAATAACCCAACCCGGACGTCTCTTGCGGAATATAATGATGAACGTTATCCAACTGTCCTGCGTGCAGGGTTGCTGTACTGCCTTTCCCAAAAAATTAATCTCGCGGCAGAAACAGAAAAAGACAACGCTAATCTACCCATTTTCCGCGGAGGATTTGAATATTCCCTTGTTCAAAGTCTGATTGTCAGAGCAGGCCTCAACGGCAACCCAACCATGTTCTGCTTCGGAGCCGGATTCCGGATGAAGAATTTAATTATTGATACTGTTGTCTCCTTACACCCAATTCTGGGATTTAATACTGGGATTAGCATCGGTTATGTTTTCAATCCAAAGGCATGAGAACATTCCGGTTTGTTGTTTGTTTGATAATTGAGTTTTCCTTTCAATCGGTGCATGCCCAGGTAGATTCCCTTATTCTGAAGGAGCCAGAATACATGCTCACCGAAGTGATGCAGGAGAACTTGGAGATGCAAAGTGAGGCTAGCGGCGCAGAAGATGAAGATTACAGCGAGCTGTTTGAGAACCTGGTCTATTTTAGGAATCATCAGCTCAACATTAATACTGCTGGGAAGGAAGGTTTACAGGAACTTGGATTACTTAATCCGATTCAAATAAATGCCTTACTGGAACATATACATATCAATGGCCCACTGCTCAGCATTTATGAATTACAGTCTATTGAGTATTTTGATATTCCTAGCATTCGGACGATTCTTCCTTATGTTCGTGTCATCACACGGGAATCCGATACATACCAGAGCTTGAAGGACCTTCTCAAAAACACCTCTCAACAATTCGATTTGAGGTATGCAAGAGTACTGGAAACACAAAAGGGATACACTCTTCCTAACTCCCGATCCGCTAATTCTGGTTCCCGCTTTGTCGGCAGTCCCGATCAGGTATTAGCATCATATCAATCAAGTATTCCCAATCTTACCAGTCTAGGATTTAGCGGACGAAAAGACCCTGGAGAACGTTTTTCGGTTGGCCAGTCTGGTAAAGGGTTTGATTTTTATTCAATGCATCTTTTTATTCAAACAAAAGGCATAATCAAGGCCCTTGCTTTCGGTGATTTTGCAATGAGTTTCGGGCAAGGCCTCGTAGCCTGGTCGGGACTGGCGCTTTCCAAAACAGCGGAAGCCTGTATAGTGGAGCGAACCGGAGCAGGATTAAAGCCATATACTTCTTCATCAAAAACCAGAAACCTTAGGGGTGGTGGTGTGAGCCTGCGGTTCGGATTACTGGAAGCAACTGCTTTCTATTCTTATAAACTGCTCGATGCTACGGTGAGTGATACCAGCATAGGAGGCAAGGTAATGACCGTACGCACTATTCAAACTACAGGAATTCATGCTACCCCTTCTGAGCTTCAAAGTGCGAATACACTTCCAGAGGAAACTGCCGGAGGTCATCTTGCTCTCTCTCTTCATAAATTAGTGATGGGTGTTACCGCAATGCAAACACGATTTGGTGCCGATGTGGAACCGAAACCTGTACCCTACAACCTTTTTGAATTCAGAGGAAAGGAATTAATGAATGCTGGGGCCGATTATAATCTGGTGATCCGAAACTTGATTTTTTTTGGGGAAGGAGCCCTGAGCAAAGACCAGAGAGAACATCCAAATACCGCATTTCTTCAGGGAGTATTAGTAGCAGCCGATCCCCGGATGAGCTTTACGATTCTTTACAGGAACTACTCACCTGCATATCATAGTTTCTTTTCAAATGCATTCTCTGAAGGTGGTAAAACGAGTAATGAACAGGGTATTTATTGGGGATTGACGCTAAAACCCCGAAGCCAGTTAAGCATCTCCGTTTTTTGTGACTACGTCTCCTACCCCTGGTTGAAATACAGGGTTGATGCACCTGTTACCGGGAATGATTTCTTTGCAAAAATTTCCTGGAACCCGGATAAGCGAACTGAAATTTATTTGTTTTTCAGAAGGAAGCTTTCCGCTCTTGATCCTCCAGCTGCGAATGATCCCGATGAAATCAATTTCCCACTTCCCGGAATCCAGACCAATTATCGTCTAAACATAATAACCCAACCAAGTACTGTCATTCGTTTAAAAACCCGGGTGGAGTTAATCTGGAAGACAGACAGTGTTCAATCACTCGAACAGGGCTTCTTGCTTTCTGCTTCTTTTAGCATTAAGCCAAAGAAACGCCCTTTTTCCCTTACCGGATCTTATACTATTTTTGATACTCCCTCAGGTAACACAAGGATCTATGCTTATGAACAAGGAGTTCCAGGAACCTATTCCACCCCATCTTATTCAGGCAGAGGAAGCCGGTTCACCGGTTTGATACAGACCAAAACTTTTCGGAAAATTCAGATATCCCTGAGTTTTACACGTACCTTTTATGACGACCGCCAGGTAATAGGTATTGGTACTCTTAATCAAATTAACGGACGGCACAAATCTGAAGTACAGTGTAACCTGAGAATGAAATTTTGATTTAACAATCCAGGAAAGCTACAATCATCTGGTATAAATACGTAAATTCGTACAAGCTAAACTTTATTCGATTCTTCAAAATGAACACAAATATTCACAACTCATTTTTCCTGAAATACATTTTTCTCTTTCTTATTTTTGGAGCATTCGCTTCTATCACTGAAGCACAAACCGGCAGTCCGGCCAAAACACATCAAAATACAAAGGCTGCTGCTGACACGTCAAAATTTCCGGATGCCATAGGTTGGGTCAATGATTTCGAGGAAGTACTCGACAGTGCCACCGAAGCCAGGCTCACGAAGCTAATCGTAGATCACAATAACAAAACTACAAATCAGATATCCATTGTAACCATTTCGAGTATAGCTCCTTATGCCTATATGGCAGATTTCACCAGAGACCTTTCAAATGCATGGGGGGTGGGCGACAAAGATAAAAACAACGGTGTAACCATTATCTATAGCAAAGCACTCCGTGAAGTGAGGATTGCCACTGGTCTGGGAATTGAGAAGAAACTGAATAATGCTCTCTGTCATAAGATTGTCAATGAGTTAATGATTCCTTCATTCAAAGCCGGAAATCCAGGCAAAGGAATGATTGACGGCGTTACTGAAATAATACGCATTCTTGAAATGAAATAAAAGACGTTTCTCCCAGAAGCATGGACAAACATCAGAGAATCCGTAATTATATAGACAACCTTCCGGATCCAAGCCAGGAAAATCCGATTCATGTGATGGTAAGCTCCTGTCTAAGCGGTACACTGTGCGGATTTGATGGTACTTCCTATGGCGAATACCCGATCATGCTCAAATTACTTGCTAACAAAAATCTTCATGCCCATAGCTTCTGTCCAGAAGATTTTTCTTTCGGAACACCCAGGGAACTTTGTAATATTCATGGGGGAGATGGGTTCGATGTACTATCCGGCAAAGCCAAAGTTATAACAGAGTCAGGGAAGGATTGGACTGCCGCAATGATTCATGCTGCCGAAAGGATGCTTGCTCTTGCGACCCAACATCAGGTCCACCTGGCAATACTAACAGACACCAGCGCAGCCTGTGGCACTCAGGTGATCTATAATGGACATCGAAAGTCTGAACTGACTCATTACAGGGAAGGCCCTGGTGTTTGTGCTGCATTATTAATCCGAAACGGATTTCAGGTTATCTCGCAGCGCGATTACCAGACTCTTGAACATTTTTTCAAAAAGCTTGACCCAACGCACATTGTCCAGCAACAAGCCTTGGACTTTCATGAGACTGACTGGTACAGAAATTATTTCCACGGGAAGGGTTAGATATCCCTTACCTTTACCCCCCTTATGCAGGTTCATTCCTATTCTTATCATATCCGTAAAACAATAAATCTTGCATTGCCTGTTTGTTTCGGGCAGCTTGGTCACATGATGGTCGGATTTGTCGATACGGCCATGGTTGGGCATATCGAGGGTATTGGATCACGTGCCCAGGCTGCTATGAATATCACGAACAGTCTGTATATGCTCGTCCTTTGTTTTGCTCTTGGAGTAGGGTTTGGCATTACACCGCTGGTAGCCGCAGCAGATGGGGCAAAGAAACCTGGAAGGATTACCGAACTCCTCCGGAATGGGATTCTCGTAAGTGTATTAACCGGAGTTGTTTTATTCCTTTTCTTATTATTTGTCTCCCCTCTGCTTCGCCACCTCAATCAGGATCCAGATGTGGTTGAAATTGCTATCCCATTCATGAATGTGATGATCTTTTCTCTCGTACCATTAAGCCTTTTTTCTGCCTGTAAACAGTTTGCGGAAGGTCTGAGTGATACTCGAATGGCTATGGTCGTGAGCCTTGGAGGAAACCTTTTGAATGTCCTCTTTAATTATGCCCTCATTTTCGGGCATTTCGGATTTCGTCCAATGGGTGTGATGGGAGCCTGCTGGGGTAGTTTTTTTGCCAGGGTAGCAATGGGACTGGGAATGCTTCTTTATATTTATTTCAAACCTTCATTCCAAATATACCGGGAAGGCTTTAAGATGAAAGGGGTTTCCTGGAAGGTTATCGGTGAAATTCTCCTTACCGGTATTCCTATTGGCCTTCAGTTTATATTTGAAGTAGGGGCTTTTAGCTTTGCAGGGTTAATGGTGGGAACCCTGGGCACCGTCAAACAAGCAGCCCACCAGGTTGCATTGACTATAGCAGCTTGTACATATATGTTTGCAAGCGGCCTAAGCGCCGCTGTAGCGGTCAGGGTGGGCAATGAATCCGGAAGAAAGAATTTACAGGAAGTGAGAAAAGCAGGATTTTCAGGGTTGATGCTCGTGGCGGCATTAATGCTTTTCTGTGCAGTCCTTTTTATCTTATGCCGCGATAGCCTTGCGGCTGTTCTGAGTGAAGACCCCCAAGTACTCAAAATTGCTTCAGGCTTATTAATAATTGCAGCGTTTTTTCAGCTCTCAGATGGAATTCAGGTGGTGGGTCTTGGGGCCTTGAGAGGCATGAATGATACCAAATTTCCGACTATTCTAACCCTGGTTGCTTATTGGGTTATTGGGCTTCCTTCCAGTTATTTCCTTGGCCTCTATTTTGGATTGGGTGTTACTGGGGTCTGGTACGGGTTCATCATAGGACTCAGTTTTTCCGCGCTTGGCCTTTTATGGAGATTTGAAAAAATTACAAGGGTTAATCCAGATACCTCGATTTAATAGTTCTGACGTGATGAGCAGAATGGCCTGCAATAGAATAAATAAGAGCTCGCACACTCATCGACTTTCCATCAGAAATACCGTTTCGGGATAGAGCTTCTTCATCAAGCGTTTTAAAGAGAATAATATTTGCCTCTCTCAATACCGAGAATTCATGAGCCAGATCATAAAAGCTTCGTTTGTTGAATTTCCCTGCAGGCACATACATTTCATCATCAAAGCCAGGCAATTCTTTACTATCCCCTCTGGCAAATCTTAACACTCTATACCCAAAGATCCTTTCACAATCAATGAGATGACCGATAACCTCCTTTATAGTCCATTTTCCAGGAGCATATGCATAATCTTCCTTTTCTGAAGGAAGATCTGAAACAAGTGCCTGCAATTCCAACATCTGGCCTTCCAGTGCCCGGATCACATTCTCACCGGGAATAAGTCTGATATATTGTTCAAAATATTCATGATATTCACTTTTATCTGGGTGCTTCATAGATCTGATATATATGAGATTGGAACCAACTTTTCAAATATACAATTTAATTAAAGTTTCCGGATTTCTTCCCTCACAAAATTAACCAGTTCCCTTACATAGGATCTGGAGAATTCAAAGTTTACACCAGCCACTTCGTATAGCTCTCCGATAGAGCGTGTATAACCAAGGCTGAGCGCCTTTTTGTATTTGAGGATTGATTCGTCAGGGTTACGTTTGTAATTTCTCCAAACAGCAATGGCTCCCAATTGCGCAAAAGCATATTCAATATAATAGAAGGGAACTTCAAATATGTGGAGTTGTTTATGCCAATCACTTTCTCTTCCATCTTCGAATCCACTCCAGTCAATGACCTTACTTTCAAAGCCGGAAGCTAATTCCCTCCATTTTTCACCCCGTTCCTGATGTGTATGAATAGGATGCTCATAAATCCAATGCTGGAATTTATCCACTAAACAAATCCAGGGGAGAGACCGAAGGACTTTTTCCATTTGTTCCATTTTGGCCCTTTTGAGATCTTCTTTATTGGAAAAGAAAACATCCCAGTGTTCCATACTCAACAGTTCCATACTCATGGAAGCCAGTTCAGCGATTTCGGAAGGAACATCTTTATCCTCTTTTAAAGGTAGGCCCCTGCAAAGGAATGAATGGATTGCATGACCACCTTCATGTACCATTGTCACCAGATCGCGCAGCGAACCGACAGAATTCATAAAAATAAAAGGGACTCCCGTTTCCGGCAGATGATAGTTATAACCGCCAGGAGCTTTTCCTTTGTGTGAGTCCAGGTCGAAATGCCCCATTTTGTTCATGATACGTATATATCTTCCAAACTCAGGGTCAATACGATTAAAACATTGTATTGTTTTTTCAATCAGTTCTTCTGCGTTATTAAAAGGTGCAAGGGGTGGTCTGCCAAGAAGATCCACTTCGCTGTCCCATGGTCTGAGTTTATCCAGCCCTAACATTTCCTTTCTCCGCAGATCAAACTCTCCAATTAATGGGGTGAGCTCTTCTGAAACGGAATGATGAAGCAGAAAACAATCTTCTGCCGTATAATCAAATCGGCCAAGGGCTGCAAAACAATAGTCCCTGAAATTGACAAATCCGGCATTCAACGCAACCTGGTTCCTAAGCTCCAGAAGTTTATCAAAGAGTAAATCAAGTGACTCCCGGCGCGCCAGCCGGAGCTCACGAACCTGGCGGTAGGTTTGTTCTCTAAGGTTTCTATCAACGCTTTTGAATAAATTCGAGGCCTGCTGCAGCGTCATCTCTTTATCCCTGATAACCACGGTAATTGATCCAATGATCCTGGCATACTCCTGGCTCATCACATCAATCCTGGTGAGAAGGGGGACATTCAAAGGGCGGTAGATTTCAATCTCTCGCTTTATTGACCGAAGAAAGATGGAGTACTTATCAGCAGGTAACAGGGAACAAAAACGGGAGGATAGGAGGTGTTTATGGAAGGAATTGAAGTAGGGTGCGGATGGAAGTTCGAGCTTAGAAGCAAAATAATTAAAGGCCTCTTCATATTCACGGTTTTCAGTATCGCCGGTCATACGTATATACCTCCATGCCTGATCTTCCTGGAAAACAGACTCTAATTCACTCACATCCAGAAGCCACTTTTCCAGTTCTTCCAGGCTACCAATCACCCGTTTATCTAGTTGAATGAAATACGGTTCAAGATTAGTCCAGGTTGTAATACTGAAATCCTCCGGAAGGAATTTTCTTATCTTTTTTTCGGGAACGACTACAATATCATCTGGAACTTCGTTCATGTATCAAATAAAGATTGGTCCCTGAAAGATTCGGATGAGGAAGTTGATTCTGGCTTTAAGCTGCACCAGATTTCCGGGCAGTCACTACTTTCACTTTAGGAGCGTCTGTCTTCATCAGTTTCTTTCCACCGGCTGGGGCTGATTTCTTCGCTGAGGGTTTGGGTTTCTCTGCATCACTTCCAACTTTAGGGATTTCGGTATGCTCCCCATCATCTTTCTTAGGCTCTTTGGTTAGAAGATCCGTTTTCTGAAGAAGGTTATACCAATTGATCAATTTGCGGACATCCGAAGTATGAACCCGGTCTTTATCGTATTCAGGAATCACTGTTTCCATATAAGTGAGCAATTCTTTATCACTCACTTTGTGGTCTGGTGCAGGGTTTCCTTTTTCCTTTTCAAATATTTTACCGAGTGCATCCCGAAGGGGCATATCTTCACCTTTGGTATAGATACTAATATCCTCCAGTGCACTGATACGGCTGCTAGAATAAGCAGGAAACCGTTTTTTGTCGGCAAGAGATTCTACAATCACGCCATTCTTTGTTTGAGCGATTACTTTATGAAGTCCGCTCATTCCAGATATTGATATTACTCCGCTTAAGTCCATGTTCTTTTTTTTGTATCGCAAATCTACACATTACAACCGGTAAGAAAAAAAAAGCGGGCAGAAAAATCTGCCCGTTTACTTATTTTATAGGTCGAATTACTTCGTAACCACCAGCTTTTTGCTTACCACGCCCTTTTCCGTCGTAAATCTGCAAGCATAGATACCAGGTGCAAGGTTAGCTGAATTGAAGACGAACCGATGATCTCCGGATTTGAGTGTTCCATTATAGAGGGTGGCCACTACCCTTCCTTGAAGGTCGTAGATACTAAGATCAGCATTCTGAAGTTCTAAAGAAGAGCTAAGATCTATATAACTTGTTCCGGAAGAAGGGTTTGGATAAGTACGCATAGATGCAAAAGCAATTGGCTGTTCGTTTACAGCAAATAACGGATTGTCATAGAGATTCTGTGCATTCAGAGCACTCAGCTGAATATCAGCAAGGTTATCTCCTGCAATTACAGCAAATGCCACCTGTATGGAGTCTCCAGGGAGGATTGTAAACGGACCGGAACTCGTGACGTCACAGATATCATTCCCAGCCGAGGTGCCATTTCCTGCACTGGAACGGTTTGTTGAAAGAGTCAGATATTTGTTCCCGTCTGAATATCCAGCTGAAATATCTATTCCTCCTCCTCCACCTGTCATATTATCAATTCCATAGTGGACAAAGGGTGCTGTGTGAGAAAGGAGTTTGGTGCCTGCATAAATCTTTGGAGCAACAGTACTATATCCATAACCCATACGGTTAGTGTTGTCGACTGAATCTTTGTTGGTACTGGCTGTTGCAGCGGTAATATCATAATCCATAAACAATCCGGCATAGAGGTTACGCAACGTTGTTGTATCGGTATTCATGTTTTTGATGTAGTACTGAAGCATTACAAACTTGCGATTTCCAAGCGATTGCCATGCATAATCTTTCTGAAGTACCTTTATTTTCATAGGGAGCGTTGCTCCTGCATCCGTGTATTCACCAGCAGCATCAAAATCGGAGACAACAGAAGGGATTCTTTGTGCAACCCTTTCCATATCTATAAACGAAACACTCGGATTAGGATTACCCCGCACATTGCTGGAAACCTGATTTTGTGAAGTTCCAACCATTAAGCCTCCTTCATATAATACGTTCCCATAAGTGAGATATTGAAATCCAAGGCCTTGAGTCTGGTTCGGGTTATCATTGAATCCGGTAAGGCTCTTACTGGTGATACTTGTTCCTACATCATTGATGGCTATATTGATATAATCATCATTGATGGTGAGTGTAAAGGTGTGACTTGCCGTAAACGTACCGTCGGAATAGGTAATTTTAAAGTTCACGGGAGTATTAACAGGGGGACTGCCGATTAATTTAGCCATGAAGGGATTACCGTAATTGTTCTTAGTAGCCATCGTACCTATTACTCCGAGTGTTACAGTCGGCATCTGAATCTGGACATAGGGCGATGCACAAGACAATGTCGCCGTGAGGTTTGTGGTCGGAGAAAGGGTGTTCAGGTAAGTATCGCCAATCCGGAGTGTATCTCCAATATTCCAGATCCCATCATTATGGTCAACAATCTGCAAGGCTGTGTCAATGATCCATGGACCCGAGGCCGCGGTAAGTGCGGCATACATATCCACTCGTCCAGTTCCTAGCATACCTGCATAAGATGCATTTCCGCCAACAGGGTATATGTTGTAAGCCGTCTGTTTTAAACGGGAGGCCGTCTGATATGCATTATAGGCAGGATAATAAGCCCGAATCATAGCACATACTCCGGCAGCACAAGGAGAGGCCATGGAAGTTCCGCTGAGTTGAGAATAGGTTCCTCCGTTCCAGGTCGAAAAAATATTGCTTCCGGGGGCACACACACCTACATTAAAGCTGTAATTGGAGAAGCCTGATAAGTAGTCATTATTATCTGTTGAGGCAACACTCATAACCTTATCAAATGAGGCGGGAAAGAAATCCTGTTGTATACCGTTGTTACCGCAAGCACAAACCACAAGCACGTCTTTGTTTACCGTAGCATAGTCAATCACACTTTGACCGTAACTTCCACCGAAAGTTCCACCCCAGGAGCAGTTAATTATCTTAACACCGTGATCGGCTGCATAAGTAATACCTTGATACGACTGAGTAAGAGCACCTGTTGCGTCGGCAATTTTAACCGGAAGAAATTTGCATTTATAAGCTACACCGCCTATCCCGACAGAGTTATTGGTTGCGGCATCTGCAATACCACAAACATGCACCCCATGTGCATTCCCTTGCCAGGTCGGGTCATTATCATTCATACCCAGATCCCAGCCAAGGTAATTGTCAATGTACCCATCATGATCATCATCTATTCCGTTATTAGGTATTTCTCCCATGTTCCGTTTGATGTTTGGATTAAGGTCGGGATGGGTCAGTTCTGTACCTGTATCTGTAATTCCAATAACCACATTGGTATCTCCTTTTGAAATATCCCATCCGCTGGTACCTGCTCCTGCGGCTTTGATAGTAAAGATATTGTACTGGTGATTGTTTGTGACTCCATTAACCGCATAGGGGTCGTTTGTGGTTCCCACAATTTTAGGAAGTGGCATGGGCTCCACATACTCGAAGAGATTCAAATCCTCAAGCATATTGATAAGCTTAACCAGGCCAAGAGTTGAAGTATATTTGAAGGAATAAGTAAGAGATAAATCGATCATTCGTTGTCCATACTTATTGAACTCCATTTCAGGAGCAGGAGTATGTGGAAACACCTGACCAAGTCCGGTACCACCGATGGAGCTCAACACAGAATTGAAGACTGCATTGTTGATGGCATTTGCAGAACATTGGTTTCTGTACTGTGGCTTCACTTTCAGAACGATGGTTTGTGGAATAAACTCATCCATGGTGACTCCGGCAGGAATGCTGAAGTGCTTAATGTGCTTAAGCGTCGAAGATTTTGGAACCTGAGCAAGCATGGTAGAGGCACCCAAGATTGCGCTGAAACAGAGAGCAGTAATTTTTTTCATTAGAAGGTCAGATGGATTTGAGATGAAATTTTACTAAAATTAACAAAATCGTCCGGATATTCAAACATCCTGTTATTCTGTGGATATCAGATGAATCCGATCTCCGAAAACGAGGGCAGGCTCTTCAGGAAAACATAAGTTTCTCCTACTCCACCGACCTTACAGCAATAATGCTTATGACCGTTTGATAATAAAAAATAGGATGCTCCGGCTTTAAGGTTATAACGTGCAGCCTGATCGAAGGTCGTCTGAGAAATTTGAACGGAAGGTGCTTTGCATTCAACAATCAGAAGGGGTCTTCCATCTCGCCCATGCACCAGTATATCTACCCTTTTCTTAAGAGTATTGAGCTCTATAGGCACCTCTACTCCCATTAAAGAAAGTGGATAACCTCCTGTCTCCAAAAGGAATCTGATTACATGCTGCCTGACCCACTCTTCCGGGGTTAAAGCAACAAACTTCTTTCTGGCCGGATCAAAGATTTGATCTTTCCTCAGCCTGAATTTATACAAGGGGAAATTCAATTGCTCCACAAGCGATTTTCATCAAAGATACCGAACTGTTACCAATGTGTTTATTCTACCTATATTTGAAAATATTTCCTCTTATGAAAAAAACCCCTCCTTCTATGAAGACAAAAGCAGAAATCGTCAATAACTGGCTCCCTCGTTATACCGGAACTCCGCTTAAAGCCTTTGGAAAATACATCTTACTGACCAATTTCAGCCATTACATAAAACTTTTTGCAGAGTGGCACAATGTCGAGATTATTGGTCTTGACAAACCTATGCAAACCGCTACTGCCAATGGAATAACAATCATCAATTTTGGAATGGGGAGTGCAGGTGCCGCAACCATTATGGATCTCTTGAGTGCAATTGAGCCAAAAGCCTGTCTGTTTCTCGGAAAATGCGGAGGACTGAAGAAGAAGAACCAGTTAGGTGACCTGATCCTGCCGATTGCAGCGATTCGTGGGGAAGGAACCTCGAACGACTATTTCCCCCCTGAAGTGCCTGCACTTCCGGCCTTTAACCTTCAGAAAGCTATATCTACCACCATTCGTAACCATAATCTGGATTACTGGACAGGAACAATCTATACTACCAACCGCAGGGTGTGGGAGCATGATGAAGAATTTAAAGATTATTTACGCAAACTGAGAGTGATGGGTATTGATATGGAAACAGCGACCATTTTTACCGTGGGTTTCTATAATAAGATTCCATCTGGTGCTCTCCTGTTGGTTTCTGATCAGCCCATGAACCCTGAAGGTGTTAAAACAGCCGCCAGTGATGCCAAGGTGACGAACGACTATGTCACTCCCCACCTGCAGATTGGTATAGATTCACTGCATGAGCTCATTAACAACGGCCTCACGGTAAAACACCTGAGATTTGAGGATTAGAGATTGAAGCAGGCTCCGAGCACGAGCGCAACTTCAAAGCAACCAAAGTGTTGATCGGCAAGTCCGTCGTACACCTTCAGTCCGAAATACTGACCATAGACTGCCTTGCTCTGAAATTCAAGGAATATATGCTTCAGCATGGTCGCCCTCCAGGAAAGATCTGCATCAATGTTATATCCCCCAAACTGAAAATTCGGGTTATTCGCATTTCCGAAAATGGTATTCTGCACATGAGGAATCACAGGACCGATCCCGGCTTTAAGCAAGCAATCGAATTGAACATTGTGATTCATTTTGTCGACAATCCTGAGTTTCCTGACGATGTTAAACTGAAGGAAGTTAGCACCATTATTTAGCATCCAGAGGAGGGTATGTTCACCAGTCACAATCGTTGTATCCACAGCTCTTCCATTTATAGTTCCTTTGACGCGAACAGATTGATCAGGAGTAACCACATACTTTGTGTGGTCAAAGTTTATTTCAAATCCCCAGTCCTGCTTCTCATTGAAGAAATAGCCAAGACGGTAATTGTATTGAGGGATGGTGAGCTGTTTTTGAAGAAGATGATCGTCCCAGCCTCTATGGTCGGTGGCAAGGACATTCATATACGTAAAATTGGTATTGAGACCCGGTTGTGAAATATGGATATTGCTATGGGTATACCACTCTGCATTATAACCCCACGAAAAATAGAAACTGCCATTCCTCACAATTTTTCTTTTCTTAACAAGGCTATCCTGCGACCAGGCAGAATGGATACAGAGTATGCATAAAAAAGCAAGGAGTATTTTTTTCATCGATTGTTAAGGCTATTATTAAGACGGCGCAAAGATAAATAAAAACCAATTTCGGTCCTCCCGAAAAATGACCTACTTTTAAGCACTCGTAATTAATCAAACAGACTTCATGAGCGATCAACTTTCAGACACTAAAAAATACGTCATTGGAACCAAGCAACAATATTCCAAATCATTCAGTTTTGAGGATGTAAATGCCTTTGCTAAATTGACTGGTGATGTAAATCCCATTCACATCAATCGGGAAGCAGCAGCAGAATCTATCTTTAAACAGGTAGTGGTTCATGGAATGCTTACCTCCGCCCTGTTTTCTACAATTTTCGGAACAATTTATCCTGGGAAAGGCACAATCTATCTTGGTCAAACCCTGAAGTTTGTGAAACCTGTATTCCTGGATGAAGTAATTGTCGCAGAGGTAGAATTGACGGCATTGGTTGAAGAGAAACGGATTGGAACTTTTAGTACTCGTTGCACCAACGCTAAAGGGGAAGTTGTAATTGTTGGAGAGGCTAAGCTGCTTATGCCCTGATCGAGGGGTTGATTAACTGAAGCGGAAACCAATAAGGAGTATATCATCAACCTGTTCCAGGCCACCTCTCCAAGTTTCAATAGTCTGATTCAAAATCTCCTTTTGCTTATCCATCGGGAGTTTATGAATACGGTTCAGGAGACTTCTGAACTGATTAACCATAAATTTCTTCCCTTTCGGGCCGCCGAATTGATCAGCATATCCATCGGAGAATATGTAATAGGTATCACCTTTCTGAATTTTCAATTTCTTATTGGTAAAACTCTTTGCAACCTCTGAGTAATATCCAATTGGAAATTTATCAGCTTTTACTTCCTGATATTCCCCATTTCTGAAAAAATAGAGCGGGTTATTGGCACCGGCGTAATCCAGAGTCATGTTCTCCTGATCAATGATACAGAGCGTAAGATCCATTCCATCCCGAATCGCTCCATCTTCCGACTTCTGGCTTATGGTTGCGGCAGCAAGCGTATTTAATTTATTAAGCACATCGCCTGCATCAATGACCTCATTATCCTTAACAACTTGATTCAGCATATTATTCCCAACGAGTGACATGAACGCCCCCGGTACGCCGTGACCGGTACAATCGACAGCAGCTACAAGTATTCGGTTTCCTTTTTTATTTAACCAATAAAAATCTCCACTTACAATATCCTTGGGTTTAAAGAGAATAAATGAATCCGGGAGGAGTTGTTTGACTACAGTAACCGGAGGAAGTATTGCGTCTTGAAGCCTCTTAGCATATCGTATACTGTCTGTAACATGTTTATAGAGAATCTGAAGCTTTCCACTCTGAATTTCAATTTCTTCTTTTTGCCGGACCACCTCTTCTGTGCGTTCAATCACCTTGGCTTCAAGGATACGTTCATTTTCAGCAAGATCAGTACGCATCTTCAGGAGTGCATGTCCCAAGGCATCCTCACTACTTAGCGGTTTATAATAGGAGTCAAAGTTTCCAGCCCCGACTTCATCAGCAAATTCTATAGTTGACTTAAGACCATCAATTAATCCGTTCAGAGCAACAGACATTTCCCCTATTTCATCATTCCTGTTCTTGATCTTTTGCTTAGGCATATAACCAATCCCCATATCAAGAATTATCTTGCGGATTTCTTTGATTGGCCTGACTATGGTTTGCACGGTGAACAATGCAATCAAAATTCCTCCGAGAGGAAGGGCAATACCTAGGGTAATTACTACCGTCTGCAAATTCTGAAATGAAAACCGCATTTCTTCACTCTTGTCTGTAGCACTCTTCTGCTGACGGGCAATCAACGCATCCAGTTTGGTCAGGATCAGTCGAGTTTCAACATTGATACTTCCATCAACATCTTCCACTTCGTTCTGATTCGTCATAGTCAGCATCGCATCCTGATAACTGTCGAAGGAATTAAGTTGTGACATGACATCCCTCTGAGCATCCCAAAGTTTCTCTGAAAGGCTTAAGATTGCCATAATCTCAGCCTTTGCGGAGTCATTCCACTCGGGTAAATTAACTTCCTTGGTCTTATTGTAAGCAAGGTTGAGTATTTTATCTTTCAGTTCCGGATATTCACCCTGGAGGAGTTTTTTGAGCTTGCCTTTGTCTTCACTATCTTTCGGAGTATGAAGCCAGTTCTCTATAAGCATTTTAGATCTGACTACCATCAGACTCAGTTCACGTAAAGCACCTACAGAGGGGGTGTACAATTGGGTGATTTCCCTGTTGATATTACTGCTCGTTTTCAGAGTGAGCAAAGTAGCACCAAAACCTATCAGCGTAAGGATGATGAGAATTGCGAAGCCTAAACTGATCTTACGCCCAATAGAAAATCTAAACTTCATAGTGGTTTCTAAGGTCTGTCAATTGATACTAGCGATCAATTAATGTTTTTTCTGTTCTTTTCTCAGCTCATCGAGCTTTTCCTGAAACAGTTTTGACTTGTCATAGTCATTCAACCCAAAATAAATGCCAGAAAGAGCCTGTAAGGTCTCTTCCTTTTTGGGGTTGAGTTGATACGCCTTTTCGGTGAATGGAAGGGATTGTTTAAAAAGCTGTACCTGGTCATCCTGAATACCATTCAAAGAGGTAAGCGGGGTCTCATAATCCGAATTATTAATCAGAAAAACCGCCTGATTATAATACAATATCCCCATATTGTAGTTCGCGCTAACATTGTTTGGATCGAGGCTCAACACCTTTAGAAGCGCTGCTTTGTTCATTTCGAGAATATTCGCTCTGGTTTTAGGACTTGCAGTATACAAACTTGAATAAATAGCTGAAAGAGCCAGATTAATCTCTATCTCCGCAGGTTTTAGGTTCATGCCAGGTTCAATCTGCTTCATGATGTCCATATATATGGCAAAATTCTGAACAGGTATTTTGTAATTGGATGTATCCAATGATCTTGCCGCATCGTTATGATATTTCGCTGCGAGTGATTTCATTTGAAGATTAATAGACTCTCTTAATGTTTTAGCGGTGTCTGGCAACATGGAAAGACCCTTCCTCAGAGAACGGAGCGCCTCCGCACGAGCTGGAGAGGTTTGGTTATCAGCCTCTTTATTTACATAATAAAATTTGTAAATAAATCCTCTCACATACCATGATTGAGCATCTTTTGCAACGACAGAATCGCGCATGGCTTTATCAACGCGAGCGCGTGCACTGTCGGCCTGTTTAAGGTTCACATAATTTAGTGCAGCCACAAAATCTGCATTCTTTTGTGCAGTAATGCGCATGCTTCCGCAAACACAGAATAGTGCAATCAGCAGGAGATATTTTGATCGTTTAATCATTCTCTTTTACTGCAAAAGCTTCCAAATCACGACTAACCTTTAATTGTTGCTTTTCAGCATTTGTCTTACTTAGCTGAAATTTTATCTTACTGTCAACCACTACAAAGTTAATGGCTGAGCCTTTCTTCGTCATTCCTTCCTTTTCCGTAACAAGCAATGTACCATGTCCTTTAAGCTTTGAGGTTATTTCACCGAACTGCGCCATCTTATCTGTAGAAACAAACAAAATGTGATACTTAGCAGCGCTCTCGATGGAGGTAATCTCCTTAATCTCGAATTTCTGAGTACCAGCGGTTTTCGTACTGGCCATCTTATTTAGTTCATTGAGAAGAGGCACATAAGTTCCGTAAACACCAATTACAAAATTTCCGCTCTTATAATCAGAGGGCCACTCAATTTGTTTAGTGAAATTGTAAAGGAAAATAGCCTTGACATGTGCGTTCATAATGGCCGCATCTTCTCTCTGCTGGAATGCAGAAAGAATAAGAAAGCCCATAATGATGAACAGCAATTTTCTCATAGTCTGCAAAACAGAACCCGGCTCTCTCATTTCCTTCAGCCGTACCGAAGTTTGATTTGATTAGGAGGAAAAGCTGTTTCTGAACAACCAAAAGTAGAAAATTTAGCTTAAACTAAAAAATATGGATTTATACTGATAAACAACATAAGGAATACCGGTTATCTCCCGAACAAATTAATATTAAAGCAACAATTCTGTAATTCTCCAAACGTGTTGAAACCTCATCTTTGAGCTATAAAAAATGAAGCTGGAAAAGGGCTTTTCTATTGCTCATTTTTTGCCATGTCAAAATAAGGTCCCGAGATGCTAAACTCGGGACTTTTTTGTAAATTTTTTCGTTCCTCTCTATTGGTTATGAACAGGAGGGCGGTGGAAACTCCCATAGGTTAATTGTCACCCACTTATGGCAGGCAACGTAATTTTGTCTGTATGAAGTCTTCCCTTCACAGCCTGCTTCGGATTATTCTCCTCATCATACTTGTCAGTTCCTGTCATTCAACACGAAAAGCGACGAGGACAGATAATAAGCAGACCGAAATAAATTCAAAAGCGGATCTTTTACGGAAGAAATATGCACCTATTCTTGGAATAAAGCCTGAAGAGATTAGCAATATCACGCTCTACTCTTTTATAGAAGAGTGGACCGGAACCCCCTATCTTTATGGAGGAAAGAATAAATCAGGGATTGACTGCTCAGGGTTTGCAACAGTCTTATACAAGACTGCGTTCGACAGGACCATTGCAGGATCCTCTGCCAGCTTATTCAAACAATGTACGGTTGTTTCAAAAGGAGAACTAAAAGAAGGAGACCTTATCTTTTTTAAAATCGAATCCGATAAAGTTTCACATGTAGGAGTTTACCTGGTAAACAATAAATTCGTCCATGCTACAGTCAAAAAAGGAGTGATGATTGACGACCTGAATGAAGCCTATTATCTAAAATATTACTTCCAGTCTGGTCGGATTTTGAAGGAGTAGGCAGTCCCAGGGATTCATTAATTGTTCCGGATAAGTTGAATGAAACCTGTTTCTTCTTTCTGTGTTCCATCCAGAGCGGTCATGTTAAGCAGGAAGTAATAGACCCCGTCAACGACCTTTTGACCTTTATCCGTTCCATCCCACGACCCTGCGAGGGAATTGATTTCATATAATTGCCTCCCCCATCGGTCATATATCTTACAATCCAATGCTTTTAAGCCTGAATTTTTTATGAAAAAATAATCATTAAAGCCATCATCATTGGGGCTGAACACGTTCGGAATGTTGTAGGTTACCTCTGCCCTTTTCTCTAATCTGATGCAAGAGAGAGCTGTATCCTGACATCCTGAAGCTCCGCCCACAACTAGGGTCACGCAGTAGGTACCACTATCGGCATAAGAAACACATGGGAGTTGCGAACTGGAAGAAGTTCCATTCCCAAAATTCCAAAGCCAATTAACAGCCCCGGTTGAAGTATTATTAAAGCATACACTATCAGGCTTGTTTCCACTGTAAGATATAACAAGTGATGAAGTAGTAAAGGCTGCTTCGGGAGTAGGGAGTATCTGAATATAATTCGCTCTTGTAACCGAACCTACACACCCATTGGCATCTGTGCAGGAAAATACGACCGAGTAGCTACCAGGGGTGGAATAACAGTGGCCTGTGCTGCTTCCTGTATTGCCATCACCGTAGTTGTATAATACGGTGCTACAGTTTCCTGAAGAATCTATTCCATTGAATGAAATGCACCCTGGAGCACAAGTACTCGTTATAGGAGAGGAAACACCAACGGCCGGAAGCGAATGAACCACTACAGTAGCGGTTGTGGAATTTGTACAGTTATTCGCATCGGTTCCTGTTATCGTATAGGTCATACTGTTTGATGGGGCAGCTATAGTATTCTGAGTGGTTGTACTGCTTAAGCCAGCGGCAGGGGTCCAGGAATAGCTCGTCGCCCCACCTGCGGTTAATGAAGTTGAACTACCTGAACAGATAGAGAGCGCTCCCGATACCGTTATGACGGGCAAGGGATTTACAGTTACTTGAACAGATGCTGTGTTTGAACAGCCATTCGCATCTGTGACTGTAAGGGTATAAGTAGTAGTGGAAGTAGGATTGGCAACTGGATTAGAAATACCGGAATTACTCAGTCCGGCTGCGGGCGACCACGAATAAGTTGTTCCGCCACTTCCGTTCAGTGTTGTGGATCCTCCGGTACAGTATGAGGTATTGCTTCCGGCATTGGCAGTTGGAAGAGGATTAACCGTAACTATAACGGTACTTGATCCGCTGCAGGAGCCTGTCGAGCCGGTCACCGTATAGGTTGTTGTAGAAGCTGGTGTCGCAACCGGGTTGGAGATATTAGTAGAACTCAGTCCGGTTGAAGGTGACCAGGAATAGGTGGTCGCCCCTGTTGCGGATAAGTTCACTCCGGCACCACCCAAACACATTGAGGTATTAGGGCTTGTACTTAAAGTCATGCTTCCACCCACAGTTACAGTTACCGTTGCGCTATTCGAACAACCGGCTCCGAAAGAAACTGTTACGGTATAGGTGGTGGTTGATGCTGGTGATGCAACGGTACTCGCAGTGGTAGTACTGCTTAATCCTGTAGAAGGGGACCAGGAATAAGTTCCTCCTCCGGTAGCAGTAAGTGTCGTCGAACCTCCACTGCAAACCGTAACATTTGAGCCGGCATTGGCTGTTGGAGGTGGAAGCACCTTCACGGTATCAGCAACACGGTAGGTACCTGGGCAAGTTCCGGCATAATAGACGGTCGTTGAATTGATCACCGGAGTAATGAACGGATTTCCACTTCCTATGGAGACTCCACCTGCCGGTGTTGTGTACCACATAATGGTAGTTCCAGCGGGGACTGTTCCATTAAGTGTGGCAGAAAGGCTGGCTGTTGATCCGGCACAAATTGTATCTGTACGTGTGGAGATCGTAAAATTGCTAATCGTTTGACCGGTTGTTCCTGCTCCTCCGATCGTAGCTCCGTTGGATGGAAATTTAGTCTTCACTGCAGGCGAATTGCTGATTCCATTAGCCCCTCCGGAAGCACTCTGAACAATGGCTCCGTTAGATATAGCAATATACCCTCCTCCACCTCCTCCACCAGGTCCTTCCGACTCATTTGTAGAAGCGACCACTGTCTGATTACCACCAACACCACCATTTGCTGATGCGGTAAAACCGGAAACAGCCCCTACCGAATTAATGATAATGGCCCCTCCGCCACCGGCTCCTCCACACCCATCAGAAGCATTATTAAAAAAGCTGTTCACCGAATTCCCTCCAGCAGCACCATTTGCATTGATCTGGCCTCCGGTTCCTGAAATCGTTCCGTAATTCAAAACATATATTATTCCTCCTCCTTTTCCTCCTGGACCTCCTAAGCTATTATCCTGATCACCTGCACCACCCCCTCCTCCGAAAAAAATTCTTCCAGTCGTATAATCCAATGGACGACCACCCAATCCACCACTCGGTCTTCTCGCATCCCCACCCCAGGCTGCATTGATCGGGCCAACCACTGTCGGATCTTTTACGTTTGCAGCAAAGGTATATCCTCCTCTTCCTCCTCCGGAAGAAGTATGAGTCGCGAATCCTGCTGCTTCCAGATTCCAGGCTGTTATGTAGCTTGGAACCGAATTATCAGCATTCCCTTTTCCATTCCAATTCAGAATGATTCCGGCATTGGATCCACCACCTCCACCGGCATTATGGCATCTTCCTCCTCCGCCTCCATTGGCCGGAGCACCGCTACAACGGTGTCCACCAAGCGGATCGTATTTTGTTTCATACCCGGCGATACTTTCACCCTTATCCTCTCCTTCACCGGAAGAGATCGAAGAGAAAAAACCTCCCCCGTAATTTGAGTTATTATCCAATTCAACCCCACCTCTGAATCCAAGACCCGTGACATCCATTTTCCCATTTACCACGGTATTCCCCTGTACTTCTACAACCAGGATTCCACCTTCACCGGCCACTCCATTCCAAGCCTGTGCGGTCATAACACCAGCTGCGTTTATCGTAAGGGATTGATATCTGGGAATCCTTACAACTTGCACCATCCCAGTATCAGAATAGCTGTTTAGTAGTGCACAATCCAGTGTAATGGTGGTCGAATTGGGAACAGACGAAACCTCCTGAAACTCATATAAACCACAGTTCTCATAATTCACTACCGCACCCCAACTGCTGTCATTTGGAACCCCAGCGGTATTGTTTATCACTCCGTTGAGCTTCGCACCCTGGGCCTGATAAATCAGAATCAGGTCGCCAGCTGCAAGGGGCCCAGCAAATCTGGCATTGACATTTAGTCCACTCGCATTTACGGTAATCACTGTTGAGCCTGCCGGAGCGTCAGCAGTAAGGTGGGTATACTCATTCACAATAGTGTTTGCGGCTGCTACTGTTTTCACTCCATCCTTGCCCTGCTGAGCAAAGCCCTGGAAAGAAAACGTAAGAATAATCAGAATGAGTGCTTGAAATTTCTTCATCTTAAATTTTAGGAGCTTCGAATATAGCTTAATTCAACCAAGAATCAAAGCTAAATAGACGAACATCAGACAGTTCCCGACCTAACTACAAGTTCTCTATACCAAAAGTAGATGGGAATTTGCTATTTTTGAGTTTTACCTTCTTTTCATGAAAAGACTCTCCTTAACCTTGTTTCTCGCAGGCCTCCTGCTCAACTGTTCAAGTATCCAATCTCAATCCTATGGAAAATTGATTTATCCGGCAACTCAAAAATCTGATCAGAAAGATATCTACTTCGGAAATACAGTATTCGACCCTTACCGCTGGCTTGAAAATGACCATTCGGAAGAAACGGAGGCATGGGTCAAAAAAGAAAATGAGGTTACATACGATTACCTCTCCAAAATTCCATATCGTGAAAAGATCAGGGACAGACTCACTAAAATATGGTCCTTTGAGAAAGTTGGAACTCCTTTCCACAAAGGAAAGTATTATCTCTATTATTATAATTCAGGAACGCAAAATCAGAGTGTCTTAATGATTCGGGAAGGAAGCCAGGGAGTATCCAGAATATTACTGGATCCAAACACCTTGTCAGCCGATGGAACAGTATCCTTATCGGTAATCAGCCTGTCTAAAGATGGCAAATACCTTGCTTATGCTACCAGTAAGGCGGGATCTGACTGGGAAACCATACAGATCATGGAAATTGAAACCGGTAAAGTGCTTGGAGACCGGCTCGAATGGGTGAAATTCTCAGAAATTGCCTGGAAGGGAGATGGCTTTTATTACGGGCGTTTTGATGCTCCTGGCGCCGGAAAAGAAATGACTGCAAAAAACGAAAACCAGAAAATCTGGTATCATCACACAGGAACAGATCAGAGTCAGGATATTTTGTTCTTTGAAGACAAGGAGCATCCTAAACAAGGTCATTTTGCAGAGGTTTCAGAGGATGAAACTCATCTTTACCTTTATTCGAGTGAATCAACCAGTGGAGGATCATTGAGAGTGAAAGACCTTACCAGAAAGGACTCCCCTTTTATAACGATCAGTGAAACGTTTGAGAGCGAATATAAAGTGATCGATCAGATAAAATCAACCTTGTACATCAAAACAAACCGAAAGGCACCCAAATACCGGCTTATTACAGTCGATCTGAACAACCCGGGAGAAGCTGCATGGAAAACTCTGATTCCAGAAAAAAACGACCTGCTGGAGACTGTCAAGGTTACAGAAAACAAACTGGTTGTAAATTATCTGAAAGATGTAACAAACAAACTGTACTTATATTCTAAAGAAGGGAAAGAAGAACGGCAAATTGAGCCTGGAGGTCTGGGAACTATAGGCAACCTCAATTCGGATCGGGAAGATTCTCTTTTCTTTTTTTCTTTTACCACTTATATTGCTCCTCCTATAGTTTATCAATACAATATTAGTACCTATGCTCTGACCGTTTATAGCAAACCGGTAATTGATTTCAATTCCGATGAGTTGGAAACCAAGCAAGTATTTTACTCCAGCAAGGATGGTACTAAGATTCCCATGTTTATTACCTGCAAAAAAGGAACCAAGCTGGACGGAAATAATCCTACCTTTCTATTCGGATACGGAGGGTTTAATGTGAGCTATACCCCTGAGTTCAGGATCGATCGCGCAATTTTCCTGGAGAACGGTGGTGTATATGCAGTGGCAAACTTGCGAGGAGGAGGTGAATATGGAGAAGACTGGCATAAAGCAGGGATAAAATGTAAGAAACAGAATGTTTTTGATGACTTCATCGCTGCCGCTGAATACCTGATCAATGAAAAATACACCTCGCATGAGAAACTTGCTATTCATGGTCGCTCCAATGGAGGTCTGCTGATCGGAGCTGTCATGACTCAAAAGCCAGACCTGGCGAAAGTGGCTTTGCCAACTGTTGGTGTTCTTGATATGCTACGTTATCACCTTTTTACAATCGGAAAAGCATGGGCCGGTGATTATGGACTTAGTAGTAATGAAGAGGAGTTTAAATGCCTTTTTAAATATTCACCTTTACATAATGTGAAGGAAGCTCCATATCCGGCAACCCTGGTCCTAACCGGAGATCATGATGATAGAGTGGTGCCCGCTCACTCCTTTAAATTTGCAGCCACTCTTCAGGATAAAAACCGGAGTGACCAGCCCATCCTTATCCGGATCGACATAAATGCCGGACATGCGGGAGGGAAACCCACCTCCAAGCAGATTGATGAATTTACAGATATGTGGAGTTTCGTTTTTTTTAACCTCGGTATGAAGTACGGGAAAAGTTAAAGTCCCGCTCTCCCCTCTTCCTGTCCAGGTAGCCCTTACAGCTTATAAATCTCGATGGTCTTATACGTTCCGATTGGCCTATGAAGGAATGGTTGCAATGATTTGTTCATTTTGCTTTCTTCATCATAGAGAAAAAGATACCGGGCTCCCATCCTTATTTTTTCACGAATTAGTGAACTGTCCATCCCTATTCCATAATTCGTCCAGCCTTTCTGATTCATCAAATACAAGGATATATTGATGCTATTATCTGATAAACTAAGTACAGGGTCTTCTTTTTTGATTCCAAGTCCACGCAGGTAAGGCCCTATTGTTTCGAAATGTTGAAGGTGGTCTAAATATATTCTATTTTCCCAGCCTTCGGATCCGTATCGCCCCTCCATCCGCATTCTGTCGAAATCTATATTATGGATTAGGAATATTATTGCAACAAAACGAAACAGAAGCGAATTGTAAACTCCTGGAAATTTTGTTTGGAGAACACTAAGGAAAGCAAGTAGGATGACCGGTACTAAAATAAACAGGTCTGTTGTGTAGTAATCATGATCCTTCAATGCCTGAAAAAACAGAATCAGATAAGAAGCCATCCCAAATGTCATGACCACCAGAATCACAAATAGAGTTCGGCTCATTTGTTTGTAATAGCAAAGCACCAGCACAAACATGCAAACAAGCAGGATCTGAGTCTCTCTCCGAAAATAATCCCAATCAATATGATGCCTCACTGCTTGGATAACTTCTCTAACCTGCCCGGAGTTCAATTCCCATAACGGGAGGGTGCCAACCAGGAAAATTCCGCTGTTATATCGGTTATTGTAATAGGCAGCAAAGGAATACCAGATCAATTGAATGATGAAGACTGCAGCAAGCAATACTCCCTGAGTAAACGGTCGGGAGAATATTTTTCGGTCAGGTCTGATTTGAATAGAGATCACTTCCAGCAGAAACAAAGCGCATATTCCACAAAAGCTTAAAAGGGAGGAGATTTTTAACAATCCTGCCAACGAATAAAACAGGCAGAAAAGAATGAAATGCCTGCTTTCTGAGGTACCCAGAAACCTGAAAAAGAAATATAAACCGATCATGCCCAATGACAATGCGGGCACATTCATCAGAAAGTTATTTGCATAATAGGTAATAACCGGTGAGGTAAATAAAAAAAACGGGAAGATCAAAGCCAGGACAGAGTCTTTCAACCATAGCTCAAAAAGTCGGAACAAAGCGAACATACCAAAGAAAAACAGAATAAGATTCAATAATCTGAAGATGAATTCATGTTGCCCGAATATTTTCCATAACTGGGCAACAAAAAAATAGATCAATGGAAAATCACTTACTGTTTTTCCAGTTCCATCTCTCCCTAAATAATGCACCGAAGGCTGAAAAAAACTGGTATGATCCTGATAATAGTTAAGAGTAATTGAAAGACAATCGCACTGCCTCCATTGGTGCACGCTTTGTGGGGATAAAGAAAGAATATGGGGGTAATTATATACCAGGCATAAAACTATAAAGAGAGAGAGAAAGGCCCAACCGGAAAATCGGGGGAAATAACTCGATTTCTTGAAATCTTCCAAAGTTACCTTCCAGTTCATAGCAAGATTAATGAGTATTATTCAATCTGGGCGAAGGTAAATAGATTCCGGATAGGCATTGAGAAAGCTCTTAATATTGTAAAGATGAATATGTTAAACCAAAACTTAAATTCAAATCTTCTGCTTCATCGTTAAATTCTCAAACTCCTGACCATTGTCATTTTATTACTTAACAGTTAGAATTACTTTTGGCGAATATATTTATTGAAATTCAAAAGCGCCTGGCGTAGTTTAATGGAAATGATAATTAAATATTGAGATTGATCCTAAAGTTTTCAACAAAATTCTGTTGGAAACTAAATAAACATATCTTTGTAGCACAAAAAATAAGTTTTATCCCACTAAAATTCAATTTAATCTAAATAAAAGACAGCAACATGAGCATGGACAAATTTCAGGAAGGTGCGGAATCATTTCAGAAAACAATGAACGATTCAATGAAGTGGTTTCAGGAAACTACTAAAATGGCTGCTGATGTTTATATGAAACAAGTTGAGTCTGCTTCTGCAATTGTGAATAGTAGCCTGAATACAGGATTTGGAACCCTTGGTAAGGAAATGACTGAGAAAACGAATAAACTCATGTCTGAAATGAAAGAGATCACCCGAAAGAATCTAGACAGTGTTGCATCTATCTCCAAGACCACGCTCGAAAATTTTACAAAATTCAGCAAATTGAAAGGGCCTGAGGCATTTTCAAAAGAAAATATAAACGAACTCTTTGAATCCTATGTAAAGGAAGCAAAGACGATTGAAGAATTCAACAAAAAATTTGCTGATACCCTTCAGAGTCAGTTTACAGAAACAACCAAAGACGGACAAGAGATGACCGCTAAACTGAAAAAGGACTTTGAAAAAAGCTTCCATTCAACTCAGGAGTCATTCAACACATTCCGTGAGACCTTAACAAAGCATTCAGAAACTCAGGGCAAAAGTGCACTGGAGGTATTTACAGGGCTGAATAAGGAATTAACCAGCATGGTAAATCAGAACATGAAACTATGGTCAGATTTTATGAATCAGGCCGCTGAAAAGACCCCTACGGTCATTAAAGCAACCAATGGAACAGCTAAGAAAGAAAAAACAACAATTTAATTATTTAAAAAAACGGGAACATGAAAACCACATTGAATGAAAAAGCCGAGAAGATCAAAGGGATCATTAACGGCACTGCGGAAAAATCAAAAGAAACTATCCGCGAACTGATTGACACAAACTCAAAATATCTTGGATCTGCTCTTGATTCTAATAAGAAACTGGTTGATTCTATTAAGAAACAACTCGATGAGCAGGCTATCGATGATTCTGTGACCACCAGCATGAAAAAGACTTTTGGGAAATCCATTGAGCTTGCTGAGGATACACTTGACAGCATCATTAACTCTTACACGCGTCAGATGGAGCTGAACGTAGATTTCAACACGCGTTTGGTAGATGCAATCAAAGAATCTGATGGCAAAAATTATGACAAGGTCCTTCAACTTATCCAGGATAACTTTGAAGCATCCCGTCAACTGACTATTAAGAATACCAAGGAAATCCTTGATTTCTATAACAGACATACTAACCTTGCTTTGAATTTCAACGAGAAGTTCGGAGAAACAATCAATTCCCAGCTTGAATCTTTGTTTTCAATCCAGACCAAAGGACTGAACAAATTCACCGAATGGGCTTCTGATTGGTGGAAACAAAGCCACAAGGAAAAGGCTTGATATTACAGTAGGAGCATGTTTTAGGCTACTGGCTTATTAAACTTCCGTTAATTTTATATGGCTAAAGGCCTGAAGATGCTGCACCTCGTTCCGGAATCATCCCGGAATGAGGTGTTTGCTATTAGGCCTTCTGTTTCTTTAGCGAAAAAAATCGTTCCTTTGCTCACCCAAATAATAACCGACAATACTTAAAGAACAAACATCAACATGGACAAGATGGAAGCAGCTAAGTTACAGGAATTGACGAGCGAGATGGCTAAGGCCGGACAGGAGCTTGCCCAGAATTATATTGCTAATTTCCCTGAATATATGAAGACATACCAGGAATTCGCTTCCTCTTATCTTCAGGTATCCAGTAAATTGGTTTCTGATAAAGACGCAATCCAAAAAACCCAGACCAGCTACCTTAATTTCTTGCAGAGTCAGATTGAGCTTTCTAAACGAATTGCTGAGAGGCAATTGGACAAAGAAAAAAGCTACACTCCGGTGATCAGCCCGCCTGCAGGAGACCGCAGGTTTTCAGCTCCGGAATGGGATGAATCTCCTTACTATTTTGATTTTATCAAACAGAATTACCTACTCATATCCCAACTGATTACGGAAATATTCAACTCTGTTGATCTTGATCCAAAATCAAAGGAAAAGCTTAATTTTTATACCAAACAATGGATTGATGCACTGGCTCCATCCAACTTTCTCATAACTAATCCTGAAGCTCTCAAGCTTGCTGCTGATACGAAAGGGCAGAGCATTATTGATGGGTTTCAGAATTTGCTTTCTGATATGCAGAAAGGACGTATCACTCAGACTGATGATCAGGCTTTCGAAGTAGGAAAAAACCTTGCTATTACAAAAGGGTCTGTTGTTTTTGAAAATGAAATCATGCAGTTGATTCAGTACACGCCTCTGACCAAGAAGGTTGCTGAATTACCTTTAGTCATACTTCCACCCTGGATAAATAAATATTATATACTCGACCTTCACCCTGATAAATCTCTGGTGGAATTTGCAGTTAAAAAAGGTCAGACTGTATTTATGATCTCCTGGAAAAACCCAACCTCCGCAATGGGGTACCTCGGTTTCGAAGAGTACATAGAAAAGGGAGCCATTAAGGCGTTTGAAGTGGCACGTAAAATTTGTGGCTCCAAACAGGTCAATGCTCTTGGATATTGCCTGGGCGGCACCTTGCTTGGAATGACACTTTCCATACTGAAGACAAAAGAAAAAACATTCCCTGCTGCTGATGCAGAGAAGAATACTGTGAATGCAGTTACCTTCCTGGCTACCATGCTCGACTTTACAGACATCGGACCTATGGGAGCCATTATTGATGAAGCTCTGGTCACTAAACTTGAAAAAGAACTTTCTACAGGAGGAGTGTTAAAAGGGTCTGACATGGCCCAGGCGTTCAATACCATTCGTGCAAATGAACTGGTATGGAATTATGTTTCCAATAACTACCTCAAAGGAAAGAACCCTTCTGCTTTCAATGTTTTATTCTGGACTGCCGACAACACAAACCTGCCTGGAAAAATGTATACCTATTACCTCCGGAATATGTTGTTTGAAAATAAACTCCGGATAAAAAATGCACTTCGAATGTTTAATGTTCCGCTTGATTTAGGAAGAATTGATGTTCCAGCCTATGTTGTCGGTACCATTGAAGACCATATTGCTCCTTGCAGAACAGCCTTCACCACTACGGAACTGATTAGCGGTCCCGTTGAATACATCTTAGGAGATTCTGGTCACATCATGGGTGCAATTAATGCACCTTCTGTGAAACACAAATACAACTTTAAGTTTGGCGGAAAACTGGGAGAAGGGTTTGAAACCTGGCAGAAAACAGCCAAACAAGGCGAAGGAAGCTGGTGGCTTAGTTGGGAGCAATGGATGAGCGATAAATCAGGAAAACAAATTCCAGCACCTGTTGCAGAAGGGAGCAAAGAGTTTCCTGTGATCGAACCTGCCCCTGGCAGATATGTAACTGAAAAAGGTTAAACCAGAAAGGAATCTGAACTCAGATCTCCTGCTTAACGAATTCTATATTTTATTCAGATTCAATTTTATGAAAGAACAGAATAGCATTGTAAAAAATAATAAAGTTGCGCTAATAACTGGAGGCACAGGAGGAATCGGGAGCGCAATTTGTGAAAGATTATACAAGGACGGGTTTACCTTAGTTGCCAATTACAAGGACTTCGATAAAGCGATGAAATGGCGGGAAGAGGCTAAGAAATGGAGAGATAATCAGATGCAGATGGGGAT
>PLYR01000016.1 GCA_003153435.1 Bacteroidota bacterium | reverse complement strand
TATCTGTAGACAGTGCCGGGAATGTTTACATTCCGGATGAAAGTAATGCAAGAGTCAGGGCGATCAACAGCACCACTGGAATCATTTCAAGCATAGCCGGCACAGGAGCAAACAGTTTTGGGGGTGATGGAGGCCCTGCCACTTCAGCTGACTTAAACGGACCTATGGGCCTGGCTGTAACCGCTTCCGGAAACGTATACCTCGCCGACTATGTTAACCAAAGGGTTCGGGAACTTACCCAATGTAATCTTACAATTACTACACAACCATCAACAACTCCGCAAAGTGCCTGTCAACATGGAACAGCCCCTACTCTTACACTGGCTGTTACGGCTCCCTGTGGGGGTGTTACCTATCAGTGGTATAGTAATTCGACAAACGACAATAGCGGTGGTACTCTTATCGGCGGAGCAACAAATTCCAACTATGTACCTTCAACAGCTGCAGCAGGTACTTTGTATTATTATTGCATTGCAAGCGGAACGGCTTCGCCAGCAGTAACAAGTGCCGTTTCAGGTAGTGTGACCGTGACCACTGACAATATCAATCCGGTTATTTCCGGAATGCCTACTGACTTTACCGTTTTCACAACTTCTTCCTGTGATGCCCCGGCAAATTGGGTCAGCCCGACTGCTACGGATAATTGTACACTGGCTTCGCTGACGAGCAACTGGACTAGCGGACAATCATTCCCCGTGGGTATTTCGAAGGTCATTTATACGGCCAGCGATCTGTCCGGAAACAATACCGTGGCATCCTTTCATATAACGGTGCGCGATACTTCCAAGCCAGTGTTTGTATCCTTCCCGTCGAATATAATGGTAGGTGAATGCAATAATACAGTGACGTACCAAACACCAACAGCCACTGATAATTGCACGGTAACGGTGGCGATTCAATCGAGCTATGTGAGCGGATCCATTTTTCCTGTCGGAACTACTACGGTGTCTTATACGGCTACAGATGCATCAGGTAATATGAGGTCCTATAGTTTTAACGTTACCGTTAATCCCGCCCCGGTTGCAAGTCTGACCCTTCATCCGGATACAGTCTGTATGCATTTTGGCTCTTATACACTTACCGGTGGACTTCCGGCAGGAGGGACTTATAGCGGCGCAGGAGTTAAAAACAATATGTTTACCGCTGATTCAGCGGGCGGAGGCACCCATCTGATTACTTATACCTATACAGATGGAGACGGTTGTGTGGCCACCGCCACTGAAAACATCGATGTGGATATTTGTACCGGCATCGCTGAGAACAAACCAACTCTTGAATTTTCGATCTTTCCGAACCCATCGCAAGGCGTTGTAACCATAAAAATCAGCGACCTGTCAGAACATACGGTCTTCTATCTGTACAATGCACTTGGACAAGTTATCCGCTCGGTTGAACTTACCAGTCTTCAAACGGTTATTGATCACACCGGCATGCCAAATGGGGTGTATATGTATCGCGTGATCAGAGGGGATAAACTTTCAGCCACTGGAAGTTTGATTTTCATGGACAGTGAACATTGACCTAAGAGAAAAATCAGAGAGAGTTCGAGTCTGAGCACACGCATCAGCCGTGATTCATGTAACTTATTTCCGGAAATCAACAACATTTATTCCATCCGCGCTTCACACCTTTGCAGGGTAACAATGAATCTGATACCAAAGCGGATAATACAATAAATGAAAACTAATTTCAAAATAAACTCATGGGAAATTTATTATATCTCTTAGCAGTCATAGTCATCGTAGCCTGGGCAATCGGATTTATTGGTTACAGTGCCGGGGGAATTATTCACGTATTGCTCGTAATTGCGCTAATTTCAATTTTACTTGGAGTTATACAAGGGAAAAGGACCAAGTAAGACTATTCATAAGTCGCATGTTCTTAAAATGCATTGGCGGATAACCTCACTCTCATACTTGTAACGCTCTATAATTCAAAACCTTTGGGTACTGATAAATTAAACGCTTGTTAATCAGGCGTTTTTTTATTTCTCATCTGTCCTGACTCTTCTCTTATTTGGTTACCAAATGTTTATGCGTTCAAAATTCCTTTATGGCTTCCTAATCAAAAAGAGTAAATTTGATTCAATAATTTTGGTCAAATGAGTAACATTAAACTTTTTGAAAGCAAAACCATACGCAGTCATTGGGATGCGGAAAGGGAAACCTGGTTTTTTTCTATAACTGATGTGGTCAGTGTTTTGACAGAGAGTTGAGCAGCAGTTGAAAACATGGTATGATGAGGCGGCTACGGCGCGATGGATTTCTCCCCGATACATTAAAAGAATGTATCCTTCTGCAAGTTTTCTGCAGGATAACCGGGTAGTCTTTAATATAAAAGGCAATTCATACCGATTGATTGTGAGAATCAATTATAAATATCAAATGGTATGGATTCGATTTATCGGAACTCATACGGCTTATGATAGAATTGATGCAAACTCCATATAATACTTAAAGCCATGAATATAAAACCAATCAAAACGGAAAAAGATTACCAGAAAGCATTAAAACGCCTGGAAANNCTCCGGATCCTATTGAGGCCATCAAATTCCGGATGGAACAGATGGGATACAAGCAGAAGGATCTGGAGGAGATGATTGGCTATAAAGGACATGTCAGCGAGATCCTGAACCGCAAACGCAAATTGACTTTAGGCATGGTCCGTAAGCTTCATGACAAATTAAACATTCCCTTGGCGTCTCTTGTTCAGCCCTATTAAGTCTATTTTGCAAAAATAAATTAACAAACCATATACCATGAGAAAAATAATTTCATTTATGCACATCTCACTAGACGGTTTTGTAGCAGGTCCCAAGGGAGAAATGAATTGGATTAAAGTGGATCAGGAAATTTTTGATCATGTGGGTAAGCGAATCAGCGAAACCGACACTGCCTTATATGGACGAGTCACTTATCAGATGATGGAAAGTTACTGGCCTACTGCTGGCGACAAGCCAGGAGCGAGCAAACACGATATTGAACATTCACAGTGGTATGAAAAGGCTCGCAAATTGGTGCTGTCCAAAACAATGAAGGAAAAGGGTCTGACGAACACAACCATTATTAATGATAACCTCTCGAACAGAATCAGTGAAATAAAAAAGGAGTCCGGTTCGGAAATCCTACTTTTCGGTAGCCCTCGGGCTACACATTCACTTATTCAACTGGACTTAATTGACGGTTATTGGCTCTTTGTTAACCCCATTATTCTAGGACAAGGCATTCCATTATTTACAGACATCAAAAAACAAACAAAACTAAAATTATTGACTACCCGGCAATTTACAAACGGGGTGACAGAACTGAACTATATAGTGGACAAACCATAGATTTGATTTTAGAATTCGTTTATGTCACTTTTCATAGCCTCTTTAAATTCAGGAAGTAATGGCAATTGCTATTATATTGGCAATCCGCGTGAAGCTGTGCTGGTGGATGTGGGTATTTCTTGTCGTGAGCTGGAAAAGCGGATGAAACGCCTGGAACTGGATATGGGCAAAGTGAAAGGTATTTTCATCTCCCATGAACACACCGATCACATCAGTGGATTGGCAGTCACCTCCAGGAAGCATCAGATTCCCGTCTTCATCACCCCTCCTACTTTACAAAACAGCCGCCTTCAGCTGGATCATTCACTGGTCTCTTCCTTCCGTGCGGATGTAGCGGTTTCCATTGGAGAACTTAACGTCATCCCTTTTACCAAGCATCACGATGCTGCTGATCCTTTCAGCTTTCTGGTAGAATATAAGGGAATCAAAGTGGGGGTGTTTACGGATATCGGTCATCCCTGTGAGCATGTGATTCGTAATTTCAAACAATGCCATGCTGCTTTTCTCGAGGCGAATTATGATGAACAGATGCTGGAAGAAAGTGCTTATCCCATTTA
>PLYR01000032.1:69972-98597 GCA_003153435.1 Bacteroidota bacterium | reverse complement strand
GAGTACTTATAATGTGGTCATCAATGCAAGTGATGCAGCATCGTGGTTGATCATCCCAAATATAATTACTCCAAACGGAGATGGAATCAATGATCTGATGCAGGTCATTGCCAAAAACATAAATCAATTTGATATGGTCATTTTTGATCGTTGGGGAGTTCAGATGTTTGATTTAACAGCTGTCACACAAGGCTGGGATGGAAGAACCCTAAGCGGCGACCAGGCAGTGAATGGCACCTATTTCTATCATGTGCAAGCAAAGGGTGCAGATAATAAGAAGTATGATCTGAAAGGGTTCTTTGAGATTCTTTATTGAGGAAGGGTATCCACCCCTTCTCTCAAACTATAAATCCACTCCATCATTCGAGCCCTACGTAGCTCCCGTTTGGAAATTTGACTTTATATTTCAACTCCAGATTTTTTACTGCCAAAGGGTCCAGTTTTAAAGCCCAGGTAATGACTCCCGTGTTTTCATTCAGCTTTCCATCACCCGACTCTTCACGGGTAACGGTAATCCGGCTATCCGCTGAAACGGGATACTGGTCTTCCACGATAATATCGACCGCTTTAGCCTTGGCATTGTGGATGGAGATATCCCAATCTCGGTAAGTCACTATATCATTTCCAAGCGACTGACGTTTAGAAAAGTTTTTTACCTTCTTTCTTTCCACTTTAATGCCCTTATCCCTTCCCAGTGAAATCTCCAGGGTGTCGACCAGGAACCGGGTATCGAAAAACGTATTGCCGGTAAAGGTGCCTTCATAAAACACATTGGCCTGACCTTCGAGGAGGTTATACTGTTCCCAATTGACTAGCTGAGCCGTAAGAAACACATCCTGATCAATTCGTGGAGCGCAGAAATACTGATACCGTACATCCGCCTGAATGCTTTGAATCAATACACTGATGCTTTTGGGGTCAGATGGAATGGTGTACTTCTCTTCTATGGTGTATTCCGCATTCACTATATTCAGTTTTTTCTCCACCTCCCCTCCGTTGGCGTATCGTGCCCTTCCACTTATATACACTCCGGCCATATTTGAAACTACAGAATTTATACTCTGCGCAGACATGGATTGATATTCTTCCGTGGAAATTGTGCCGCCGGATTTGACATCAGGATCCACCAGTACATCCAATTCAGCCATGCCGGTTTCGTTCCGCCCATCAGTAATAAGATCCAGAGTGGTTAGCTTCCCTTCATAGTCGGTCGTAAATATGGGAGAGTCGACTCCCATTAATTTTTTATCGTAATCCGTTTTTACGGTATTCCCGAAGTTCTGTTCTTTCTTTTGAAGCTTAATCAGCAGATTTTTCTGATTGAGCATTATTCTCTTTCCCTCATAACCGATGGCATGAACAATTAATTCATTCGCATCTTCGGGGAGAGCAAGGGAGAAAGCTCCACTACTATCGGCCATTGCCCCAATATGAGTTCCCCGTATTGTTATATTACACCAGGGTATGGGCACTCCCGATTCCCGGTCAATAATTTTCCCCTGAACAGCAATAAATCGCTTATCAGTATAATTATAAAGATTTGTTTTGACCTTGGGAGCTTGATAGTTTTGATTCAGATAAATCCACCAAGGCTCTATTTTGGGTTTTTCGGACGACTGGGAAGGGTCCCCGGTAGAAAGTCTGAGCTTGACATTGCTCCAGTTCTCTCCGGTTTCCTGAGTTACGTTTGCTTTGTATTCGATGAGCAAAGGGTCGGCAATTGATTTAACACGCAGGTCATAACTTGGAAACCATTTCGCATTGGGAACGATATACGTAATTACAAAGCTTCCTTTGGTGTCGGCCTTTGCAGCTACTTTTACAATAATTTCGTAGCTAACCTTTTGCTTTGGTGTCTTCAAGGCCAAAAGATGCTGAGAAACTATTTTATGTTCTTCGAAGAGTTCAAGAACCATTCTGGACGCATCCAGCTTCTCCTGCTTGATTGCTGCCAGCCTTATCCGCACTACTTCCTGTGCCTTTCCAATCTGCTCCACGGTTACCCCTTTCGTGGTCGTACTGATGCTCTGAAGATTCATGATTGTGGCTTCTTCAGAATTGAGCACCTGTATCTTTACACTCAGCTCCTCCATTTTCCTCATCAATTCTTTCTTTCTCGCTTCCAGATTCTCCCATAAACTCTTCTCGTTGTTCATCTCCGTCAATATCACCTGGTGGTTCACAGAAAGAATGGTGAAGTTTCCTTCTCCCTTTACCTGAATGCTTTCCTTCATCAACAGCGAGGTGACATCGGTAATTTTAATTTCGCTCTCACCGGCTGGTATGGAAACAGAGCCTGTTCGTTTAATCTGAGCTCCATTCTGAAATACAGTCACATCCGAAATGGTCGTCTTCATTTGCACTTCCCGGGCATCTATTTTCATAGTGAGTGCAATCGATAAGAGTATTGTAGTGAGCGTTTTCATAGCTGTTCTATTTTAAGTTCATTGATATTAATCCAGTCCTACAAAATCTCCTTTCGGATATTTAGCGCTGTACTTAAACTGCATATTCTTCATTCCTCCCGGCTCCACGGAGTATTGCCAGCTTATCACTCCCGTTTTCTCATCCAGGCGGGCATCCTTTAACTCTCCTTGCTTCACTTCTATTCCTCCGTCAACCGGTAAAGGATATTGATCTTCAATGATTATATCGATGCTCTGAGGTTTTGCATTTTTAACAGTCAGATCCCATTGCCGATACGCTATATTTTCTCCTCCCAGTAATTGTTTTTTGTTGTATTCTCTTGATTTCTTCCTTTCTACTTTCACTGACTTATCTCTTCCAAGCGAGATTCCCAGGGTATCTGTAATATATTGGGTATTGAGTAGGGTGTTCCCTATGTATGTTCCTTCGAAAAACACATTCGCCTGGCCCTCCAGAAAGTTGTATTGCTCCCAATCCACCATCAAGGCCATCAGAAAAACATCCTTATCCAGACGGGGAGCGCAATAGTACTGATACTTCACTTTTGCAGTAATCGATTGTATGGCCACCGTAATATCCTTCGGGTCGGAGGTGATCGAATACTTTTCTTCGATTGCAAACTCGGTGTTGACGATGTTCAGTGACTTTAGGGTCGTAGGATCTTCTACCACTTTTTGCCCGTCTACATAATAATTTGAGTTTGCACCTCTGTTTCCTCTAATGCTCAAGCGCTGCTCATCCGCATCCACTAAAGGTTTTGAGTACTGAAGCACCTGCACTTCCTGCAAATTAACTTTATCTGGAACCATGAATATCTTCATATCTTCTGAAGTAATGGCTTGGGTCTGATTCTGATAACCCACATACACGATACTGAGCCTACTGGCATTCTCCGGCAGAACCAAATTGAATTTTCCATTGATGTCAGTACTGACACCGATATTGGTTCCATCCACCACTACCGAACAGAAAGGAAGTACGGCTCCGTTTTCCTGGTCATACACCACACCACTCACTTTGGTAAAACGCTTATCTGTATACTTATAATAGTTGCTTTGCTGTTTTGGCTGCTCATAGGCTTCATTGAGGTGGAGAAACCAGGTATCGAGCACGGGCTTATTGGAGGATCGGGATGGATCACCGGTGCTGAGTTTAAGCTTGATGTTATTCCAGTCCTCGCCTGTTTGCTGCGCTACATTGGCTTTGTAATCAATTTGCATGGGCTCCGAAATGTTTTTGACCCGGAGGTCATATGTTGGATACCAGTGTGCATTAGGGACAATATACGTTACAACGAAATCGCCCTTCGTCTCCATTTTTGCTTTTACGTGAATCACGATTTCATAGGTCACATTCTGTTTGGGAATTTTAAGGGTATTCAGCTCCTGTGTTACCGCCTGGTGCGCCTCATTCAGCTCTTTCATACGGCGGCTCACTGCTAGTTTTTCATTTTTAATCAGGGTTAGTTTGAGCAGGAGCATTTCCTGTGCTTTAGATACTTGCTCAACGGTCACTCCTTCTGATTGGGGGGAGACTGATTGCAGATTCAGGATCACGGCTTCTTCCGTCCTCAGCACTTCAATTTTAAGCGAGAGATCTTCCATTTGCCGCCGGAGATCCTTTTCTCGTTTTTCCAGGCCGGTCCATTTCGTTCTATCTCCGTTCTGCTCATTCAGGTTGGCTACATGGTAAACAGAGAGTATGGTAAACCCTCCTTCTCCCTTTACCTGAATGCTTTCCTTTTTCAGAAGAGCGGTTGCATCTTTGATCACGATATCGCTTTCTCCGGCAGGAATCGTCACTGTTCCGTATCGTGTAACCTGAGCCCCTGTTTGAAAAACAGTTACTTCCCGGATTGTTGTTTTAAGATCTACCTCTTTTCCCAGGGCTTGCGTGGCAAGCAACAGGAACCACGGAATGAATTTCTTCATAGTTTGAGATACTAGGATGTGTGAGAATTGTTGGAATCGGCTTGGATGGGGATGGGAGTTCCGAGCTTTCGAATCTAAGATACCGTTAAGCCGGTAAAATAAAAGAGGAATTGATCAGATGGCCGGTTTAGTCCGGCACCTGGTTGATTCCGGAGGATATTCGGCAAAGCCAAAAAGGAATAAAATTGAAAACGCGAAGCTGCTTTACTTCGTTTTCTCCAGGAAGAGGTTTATCTTATTAAAATTCGCAGAAGCGTTGACTACTTTCCTGTAGTTCTCATATTCGTTGACGGGGAATCTGATTTTCTTATAGTATTCATCCACATTGATCGTAAGCAGATTTCCTTCCAGTTTGTAATCGGAAGTAAAGGCAATTGTTTTCTTTCCATCTTCTTCACAAAAAACATTAATATTTAAAGCTTCCAGGTTGGAGACCTTGTATCCTGCCGGTACCTCAAAGAACAGGTGACGGCGATAGCATCGGGCAAAAGAGCTTTCAATAGGAGCTTTCCTTTCCTCCTTCTGGTACATCTCAACCTGAGGCCCGATCAGCTCCCCTATTTTAAACAGGTATTTGCCTCCTGAATTTTCTACCAGGTTTTCGCAGGTAAAGGAAGCATTCAGAATGAGTGGCTTACTTGGGAAGTAATCTTTCCCTGCATTCTCCACCGCTATTTCCTTGATCTCTGTATTGGGAATAAAATCCTTGAGTAAGTCGTTGGTTGTTTTCTTTTTGTCTTCTTCTGTAAAATAAGAATAATACGGTTGGATGTTTTCCGCATAATACCCGCCGAACTGTCTTTTCAGGGAAACCACAGGGTTAGACATATCCGTGGCAAACTTTATAGTCACATCCACATCATCATAATTCTTGTCAAATGAAGTCGGTTCAATAAACTTGATCTTTCCTACCCCTGTTTCAAAATCATTTAGGGTGACCTTCTTGATAAACAAGCCATAGTTCATGGTCAGATGCGGAGGCGGGAAGCCCAGCCTGGATAATATGAGTGTTGGCGAGAGATAGCTCCCTACAGAAGGGATATAGATCAGATAATCGGTCAGGAAATTATAGGCTTCGAAGTTCTGATCAAAGCGAATATAACTGCGGTCGGAAGTCAGTACAATCTGGTAATCAATATTCAGTTCATTGAAGACTGCTGCAAAAAGTTTAATGATCCCTTCCGAGTTCGCATTTTTCTTTTGTATTATTTCCGGGAGTTCTGATAATGATGGGGTTTCATTCTCAATAACATTGAAATTGTTTTTAATGTAATCTTCGATGATCCTGATTTTGTCCTCGTCATCCTTTGCAAACTTAATAGGAAGTGTGCCTACAAACTTTTTGACTTTCGACTGCACTGATTTTTCCGCCGGAGCCATAAATGATTTATAAATATTAGACGAAACTCCGCCGTAGGAAGTGATATCCTTAGAGTTGTTCGCTGAATTGCTGTTAAGTTTATAGACCACCTGCATAACATCCGCGCTATGAGTAGACAAATCCTCTTCGGGTAAGGCAGGAACCACATCCATTTTCAGAAAAAGAACAATCCGGTCATCCACAGTGGTATCGCGGCTCATCTCGGGCAGGTCATTAAAAGATTTCGTTACGAAATGCAGGTTGAGGGGAGAAATCAGTTCGAACATTTCATTGTGCTTGGGCTCGGTGCCTTGTATCCTTTCTCTGGAGCCATATAAATTGTTTGAAACGCGAATGAGGTAGAAGTATTCTATTTCGCAGCCCAGTTGTATTCCCTCAATCGCAAAATATTTATATTTATTTTTTGTCTTTTCATCCTCTCCTTCTTTGATATTTTGGTCAGAAAGTTCTTTTACCTTTCCATTGGGACTGATAATTCTTGCTTTCTGCTTCAGGAATTCAAGGCCGGTGTTGGATGGTATGTACAAACGGTTGTTTCGCTCGATGGCCTCGTCAGAATTCACTCTGATGATCACGTGATATAATTTAAACTCCTCCAGGTCTCCGGCTTTGTTGTATAAAAACTCCACTGCCTGTTTTTCCAAAAGAATTATTTCAGGAAGGGCCTTATCTTTCTCATTGAGCACATGCAGTTTCGGTTCAGGAGCCCAGTCATAGTCCTTATATCTCAATTCATTTGCCAGTATCACCAATTGGGAACAGATCGTGAAAGTAAGGAGGAATAGGATGCGCTTAATCATATCTATTTTGTCTTTTTAAGAATGACAACTTCTGCAAAAGCCTTTTGCAGATCCTTCATCTGCTGGTTCCAGAGTTTAAAAGAGTCTGGTTCCAGAAGGATGGTATTACAGTACATTTTATTGGTCATAACGATTTTATCAGGCTGAGCTGCATAGGTCAGATCAAAACCAAACAGTTCATTTTTGAAGGATGCATTCTGAGGCAGATGCTCCAGCGCATAACCAGGAGGGATCTTCAAAGTGATCACCTCTATATTTGTTTCTTCATATTCCTTCTCCATTTCCAGCTTCCGGTCTTTCGGTATGAATTCGGTGAGGAGCGATTTATTCAGATTCATATTCACATAGACCTCATCCTGATTGGTCTTGGCATAATCCTCCAGGTTAAAGAAGTATTTAATCCTGGCATCCTTATATGGATCGGAGATATTCTCCAGTTTAAAAGAATCCAGCAGCAATTTATTACAGCCCCGCATATAGTATTCCCGGAGAGTTTGTTTTTGCTTCTGAGAAGAAGCCACCAGATGCTCTGCAATATCAATATGCCGGTAGCCGGTGAAAGTGGTCTTGCCTTTTCCATCAATCCGTGTTCCGTTAAGACTTAGTTCTATGGAGTCGTTCACTGTATTTTTCGATGCTTCCATCACCGGCACATGTCTTATTTCATAATGATCTTTGTCGAATCCGATCATCACTTCTTTTCCTTGAATAAAAGCGGAAGGCATATCATAGGGTGTAAAAGGTCCGGTGGCATCCAGATAATAATAATTCCCTTTATTGATGTAGGTAGTGATCATGTGATTATCGACTACCGGAGTGGGTGTTTCTTCATAGTTATAAGGAAGTCCACGTGTTCCAACCCAGGTTAGCTGGGAAGGGATCTTTGCATATTCCATCATGGTATGAATCATATTGGCCATATCCTTGCAATCGCCAAATCTCCGGTCACAAACCTTTTTCCCATTCCGGGGAACAAAGCCACCCATTCCATCTTCAAAGGCCAGATATTTGATATTCGACTGAACCCAGCTGTAAATACTCTTTACCTTGTCTATCTCATCTGTTTTACCTTGGAGAAGGGAGTCCACAATTGATTTAATTTCTTCACTCGGGGTATAATCCACTGTCGTTAGATTTTTAGAATACCACTCATACAGATCGATGGGGCTACTTAAAATCGGCTGAATCACCTCCCCTATTTTGGCTGTCTTAATCCAGACTATAATATGAGGCATTGTGCAACGAGGACCTGGAGCATTTGGCTCCTGGCTGAAAGCTGCAAGATTAGTCATCTTCCAGGAATAGGTTACTTCATCTCCGTCATTCTTCTGTGTAAACTGAACAGAGGTGTCGTTCATATTGTACAGTTTCCAGGCTACGTTTACGGTGTTGTCTGTAATAATGCTGTATTCAGCTTCCAGGACATTTACATATTCCTGAAAATAGAATGATGGGAGAAGCCTTGGTTCAGGGTATTCTGTAGAGTAAGACAATTCTGTTTTAGCCCCATCAGTCATCGAGGGGTAAAAGAAAGAAATGCTTTTAGCTCCGTCATAGAATACAGATCTACTTAATTCATTGGCTGTTTTAAATTGTTTAACCTTTATTTTCTTGTACTTCTTTTTTCCAGGTACAAGGATAGATGCTTCTATATGGGAGATGCTGTCTAACGGTGTATAGTTAAGTGAAAATTCAGATGAGTTGCCGGCTCTGTTGTTCAGATACATTCGTTCGTTGTAGCTATCCGAATGAACGTATAATCCTTTGGCCCCTGCCTTTACGGTTACTGTTTCTTTGTTTTTAAGAACCACCATATTCTCGGCGGGAAACTGAAGACGAAGTTTCCGGTACTCTTTGTCATACTGGGCATGGGTGACCGATATGCAGAGAAAAAACACCAAAGCAACACTCAATAACTTTGTCATATCAGAAACTGGTTTCATGAAGAATCTCATCATCGTAATACAGGCGGGTCTTGATCAGTTTGCCCGTTGCATTGTAATAATGTGCCGGACCATGCAACTGTCCCATAACATAGGTCATTTCTTTGACGAGCTTGCCATCCGGAGCATATTCTTTGGTCACCCCATTCAGTACACCGTTCACATAGGGTTCATCTTCCTTTACTTTTCCGTCGGCATAATAGGTAATTAACGATCCATCCATTTCATCATCTTTATATGTTCTGGATTCCTGAGGCTTTCCGTTAGCGAAGTACACCATGCTTTTCCCGGTATAATTTCCTTTCACAAACTCAAACTCTCTTGACTTGTTCCCATTCTTAAAAAAAGCGATCGCTTTAAACGTACCACTTGTAACATCTATGGGAGGGACCAGCTTTCCGGTCTTATCATAGTAGGTATAGGAAAGCAATTTTCCGTTTTTGTAATTACGTTGAATCTGCAGCTCTCCGGAAGGATCATAGCTGATAGCTTCCCCTTCTTCTTCTCCGAGGTGATATTTTTTCTTCACGCTGATCGTTCCGTTTTCATAATACCAGATGACCTCTCCTTCCAGCTTTCCCTTTTCATATACTTCCGTTTGGGTAAGTTTACCTTTCTTATAATAAGACCATTTGCCATCTATCTGACCGAAATAATAATTTCCAACAGAGGCCACCTTTCCATCTTCATCATAAGAGGTCCAGGTACCGTTTTTATTTCCACGCAGGTAGGTTCCGGCCTTAGCCAGCTTACCGGCATAATTGAACCATTTAAAATCACCATGCAGCACTCCATAAGAACTGTATCCTGAAACAGCCATCGTTTTATTATTAAAATGAAGCTGATAAGGTCCGGTTCCATTCTTAAAGTCAACCACTTCATTCTCTACTCCAGTAGAATCGAAGCAGGTCAGTCGAGAGAAAAGGCCGTCTTTATAAAACTCTTCCCTGGTCATTTTCCCATTAGGCGCATAAACAAGCTGATATCCTCTTTGCTCACCTCTGGAATAATATTTCCGTTCACTTGGGGTTCCGTTGTTATAATACGTATTCCAATAACCTTCTTCCTGGCCATTGATATACCATCCTTCCTTTTCCACCTGGTTGTTTACATAATAAGTGGCTGCGTATCCTTCTCTCCGGCCTGCCTTATAGACAGATTCCTCTCTAAGCTGTCCTCCGACAAAATAGCTTTTTTGTTTTCCGTCCAATTCACCTTTGTCGTTGTAGGATTCTTCATCGCTGAGGTTACCCAGCAGATCATAATACTTCCAGATGCCTGTTTTCCCATCAACCGTATAGGTGCCTTCCTGGTGTTTGGAGCCTTCCGGATAATAGCCTATAAAATCAAAAGTGCCTTTTCTTTTATGATCGGCTTTGAGGATTTCTCCGTTTTTTTGAAAGAACTTATAACCTACAATTTCACCTTTAGAATATTCCAGTTCGAGCCAGGGCTTTCCATTGTCATAATCTTTAAAAAGGCCATTACGTCTTCCTCTATCATCGGTATCGTATTCCTCTGTAAGAACACCATCGCTATTGAAAGTCTGACAATGGCCAACCTGGTAATCTCCTTTAAAAGTTGCAGTGGACTCCACCTTCCCGTTTTCAAAATAGCTTTTAAATTCTCCTTCCCTCATTCCTTTGCTGTAGTTAATCTGAGAATAGATCTTACCGCTTCGGTAATAGGTTGTAAAATTTCCTTCCAGCATATCATGACGAAGGTTCTTCGCAACTTTAATACCCCCACCATCGAAATACTCGAACACGGTATCATTCAATTCCCCTTTATTATATATCCCTGAGTATTGTTTGTATTTTTCTCCTTGGTCGTAGTAATAGAAAAAGGGACCATCGAGCATGTCATTGGTTACCTTTTGATTTTTGGTGATGAACCCGGCCTGGTTATAAAATTTTTCGGGACCTTGCAGTTTCCCGTTTACAAAATGTCTTTCGTGTTTGAGTGTTCCATCCTGATAATAAGATATTAAATCACCATCCAGACTGTCTTTTAAATAATTGACTTTTCGGTTTACGGCTCCGGTCCGGTAATAGGCCTGCCATAAGCCATCTTTTTTTCCTTGCTCGTCGAACACCCCGTTGGATGATAATTTGCCGGTATTGAAATAGAATTCACAGTAGCCTGTATACAAATTTTTCTCATTCCTGTTTCCGAGGCATTCAATCCGCCGGATGTCCGAATCAAAATGAGGCTGAAGGTTCAGGGTCTTGTCCTGGTACTTAACAGGTATTGGCAAGGCAGCCTTGGCAATGAAGTTGTACTGCCACTCGTCGAAGGCCGTTATTTCGGAGGCATGCTTTTTAACGAATGCCATATGTTCTTCGTTCTGGCTCGACTGAAGCACCATTCCCGAAAAATCCTGGAATTTATCCTGTGCAATGATGGCTTTGAATAAGGGGATATAGGTCTGCATCCAAAACCCTTTGTCGTTTTTATCATATTCTACTTTGGTGAACAGGGCATAGCTTTGTTTGATGAGTGGCAGCTCAAATTTGGATGGTGTTTTGAACTTCTTATCGAGGGCCGCATAATTTGTAAGGATGAGATCCACATCTGAGAAGTCATCACCGCCTTCAGGCGAAAGTTTTATATTCTTAGGAGTATGATCGTATTTGGAAGAGACTATTTCATTCAGTCTTTTCAGCACCGCAAAGGAACGGCTGGTGTTCGGTTCCAGAATCAGAAACATATCGAAACAGCAAACAGCCTGGCTGATCAGGCCCTCTTCCGAAGCGAGAATACCCAGACTCAGGTGACTCCCCGGATGAAAAGGATTCAGGCGCAGGGCTTTTTTAAATTGAACCACCGCTTCCGGGTATTTACCCATGAGCTGATAGGTAATTCCTTTGTTGAATTCGAACGCATAGCTTCTTGGAAATACTTTGATAGCCTCATCGTAAGTAGACAGGGCCTCGTCATATTTTTTCAGGTTGGAGAGAGAGGATCCGAAGTTAAGATAGAAGTCATGCACATAAGCATCATTCAGTGCGATCCCTTCTTTACAGGTGAGGATAGCCTCGTCATATTTTTTCAGGTCAATCAGAATAACCGACTTTTCGAGAAGGGCCGCCACATAGTTTGTATCGTTGCGGTCGATTTTAATGATTTCCTCAAATGCCTCGTCGTATTTTTCCTTGCCGGCAAGGTCTCTGGCATTGTTATATATTTCGACGGAATTGATCGGAGCGAGCTTTTGAGAGAAGGCAGAGCCTGTGCAGATCAGGCAGAAGAGACAAAAGATTTTTTTCATACAAAAGCAGATGATTTATTTAATAGCAATCCGTTTTAACGAGCTCATCCACTTCCTTCCCATACTGGCTTGTGAAATTAAGCTGGAGAGCCTTCTCCAGATCTTCGCATTCTTTTTTCTTTTTTCCAAGAGCTTTGTAAACCAGCGCTCGGTTTCGGTATGCATATGAATTGCCTGGATTTAATTTGATGGAATAATTGATGTCATCCATCGCTCCATCATAATCTTTAATGTTCATCTTCGAATTTCCGCGGTTGTTATAGGCATAAGGATCGGTGGGGACCATCTTAACGGCTTTATCAAAGTAAGGAAGTGACTCCGCATATTTTCCTTCTTTTGAAAGATAGAATCCAATATTCATGACTGCATATTCGGCGGTACTATCAATTTTAACAACCTTCTTCAGGTATTTGAGTGTTTCCGCTCCCTGACCCGCTTCATCCAGGCTCATGGCCAGGTTATTCATGATCCCAATATTCAGGCTGTCGATGGCAAGGCCTTTATGACAATCATCAATGGCTGATTTGAAATCGCGTTTTTCTATTTTGCAGCTGGCAAGATTTACATAGGTTTTTACCCTCATCGAATCGGTGGTGGTGTATTCCATAGCCTGGTTCAGGTCTATGATGGCTTTATCCATATTATGAATGGAATAATAAAACATACCTCTTTCGAAATAGCCTTCCGAATTTTTAGGCTGAAGGTGAATGGCCGTATTAATATCCTTAAAACATTCTTCAGCCATATTCAGGGCGATATAGTTCCGTTCCCTTCCCAGATAAAATTCAAAACTATCGGGAGCCAAAGCGATTGCCCGGGTGTACAGTTTATCGGCGTCTTTATATGCTTTCGCTTTGTGTTTTTCCTGAGCTTCTTTAAATAAGGCCGAAGGAGTCTGAGCCTTTAACCCTCCACAGAGAATAGCCAAAACAAATGTTAAGGAGCAAATAACCTGCTTCATAAAGGATTAAATTTTAGGGTAGCTATGGAGTAAATGTAATGACTTATCTGACATCCTTTACCTTTCTGTCCAATAAGGTAGATTTGGGTTTGATCAACAAAGATTTGTCTACCCTGAAGCGAATACTTATTTCTGCTCCTCCCAGACCAGTAGTGGCTGCGGTTAGTCGGGAGACATTAAAGTCATAAGTAAATCCTACCGATGTCTGACCGATCTCCAGCATCAGAGACGCAATGAGCGCATCTTTATTTCTGTAATAGGCACCGATGGAGAAAGCGGTACCTCGTACATAACCGGTCCTCACACTTTCTTCCTGAAGAACGGACCGGAACATTCCGCCCAATACCAATTCCTGCTGTGTTCCTTGCTTGGTATAAAGACCGTTGAGAACAAGAGAATGGTCTTTGTCACGAAGCTGAATCCGGGTATTGGCATCTGCCACGATTTTCATATACAGCTTTGCGCCCGAGCCTGCATCAAAGGCATTGGCAGGTTGCTGAGGATGGAGGAAGGAAATACCCACATCGGTATTTGGAGAATCATAACCCACCGGGTTCGTGCTCGATTTACGGTAGGCCCATGCAAGCCCAGCACCCAGATCGACGAATGTATAACCTCCTGCTGTGGATGTTTCGCCGGGAGGAAGAGCTGCGTTATAGGTACTCCCGTCATATTGACTGGCCCACTGCAGATCTGAATACGAAATGCTTCTCTTTCCGAATCCGCCCATCAACCCTGCTCCTAAAGTGTTGTGAGGATCGAGTACCAGATGATAGGCCAGGGAGAGATCAGCCTGAAGGGTTCCCAATAATCCATCCCCCGCTTTGTCGCTCGTGATGTCCAGACCCGCTGCCCAAAAACCTCTCTTGATGATCTTATCTCTGTTCAGTCGCATGTCTACCGCAACATCATAAGTCTTGTAGGGCGACGTAACACTTTTCCACTGGTTTTTATAATTGATAAATGCATCCAGTCCATATTCAATTCCTGCATTAGCAGGATTCAGTTTAAGAGGAGACATCCAGAACTGGGAAAAATGAGGATCCTGGGCAAACATCACTGTTCCATCCGCAAAGGAGAGCAGCAAAACCAGACTTAGAATATTCCTCAATTTTTTTCTCATGAACTATTTTTCTGAAACTAACGGATCAGACTCAGGTTTCCTTTTTTCTTAATATGGGTGCCGTCTTTAAGAGTAACGTCGGCAAAATAGACAAACACCGCTGCATTCAACAACTCCCCTTTGTATTTGCCATCCCAACAGGCGGTAGGTTCATTGCTTTGAAAGACGAGCTCTCCCCAGCGGTCATAAATCATAAAGCTCATGCTTTCAATACAGTTACTCATCACACATTCCATTTCATTCACCCCTCCTCTGCCGGGAGAAAATGCATTTGGAATAAATACATCACAGCTCTTCTCCAGATTTACTTCGGTGCAGGCCGTCGCTTTACATCCGTTTGAATCTACACCGGTCACACAATAATGAGTGCTTTCCAAAGGAGTAGCTTTGGGGTTGGGACAAGCAGCACAGCTTAAGCCGGTGGAGGGAGTCCAGGAATAGGTAGCACATCCGACAGCCCAGAGAGAAGCGGTTCCACCTTTAGAGATGGTGGTATCCGGAGAAACATGCACCACAGCCGGAACGGCGGCACTGATGGTTGCGGTTTGAGTACCCACACAACCATTCGCATCTTTCAGAGAAACGGTATAAGCACCGGGGGCAAGACCGGTAGCTAAGGAATCGGAGCCACCGGAAGGCGACCAGTGATAGGTATAAGGAGAAGTGCCGTTGATGGAATCGATGAGGGCTGATCCGGTGGGACTCTTGCAGTTCGGAGGGCTCACAATCACATGTCCCGTTAACGAAATCTGTGCATGCTGAACAGAATCAGAAACATGGTTGGTGCATCCATGAATATCGGTAACTGTAACGGTATAAGATCCCGGAGGGAGACCTGTGATAGTAGTGGTATGTTGTCCATTACTCCAGGTTACAGAAGCAAAGTGAGATCCGGCAGCAGGCTGGGCGATGGCGGTTCCGTTGTTGCTGGTACAGATGGCCGGGTAAGTAGTGATTGCAATTGCGGGCCCTGGAAAAACCTTTACTGTATAGGTGGTACTTCCTGTTCCGGAAGCATCGGTTACGGTAACGGTATAGGTAGTGGTGGTGCCCGGTGAAACGGTAATTATTTGTGTGGTCATCCCTCCCGGAGACCAGGAATAGGAAGTGTATCCCGCTCCTGCATTCAAAGTAACACTACTCCCTGAACAAACCGTATCAGGGCCTGTGATGACCGGGGTGGGTGCTGTAAAACCCGTATAATTTTTATTGCTTCCTTTAATAGGGAGAGAGAAGAAAAAAAGGACTGCTATAAGAGTAGAATAAAATGTCTTCATTTGTTCTTTGCCTGAACTGCAAATACGGGGAAATGAGTAATCCTCCCTTTTTAAAATGCAGACGAATTTACGAAATCCCTGACTTTCTACCTAATATTCAACCCTTTGGACCTTCTTTCTAATAATTAAAGCTAGACCGGCGCAACCCTTTTCATCATTATTGCATCTTATTATTAAGTTACCCGGCTTTTCGCCACAGCAGTGAGCTAAAAGTGGGGAACTTATTTGCTTTGGGATGAATCATTTAACCCTGATTTTAGTCATTTGTCGAAGGAAAAGGGGAGTTTGTATGCGTTTTAAATGATATAATGGACTAACTTTACAGCACGAAATCAAAAAGACAAGAGAAGCCTCATCTCCTATTTTTCATTCCTTTTAAACTTACCTATTTAATATACCCTCATGAAAAAAATCTACTTTCTCGCCCTCACACTTTTCACCTTTTGCGGATTAAGTGTAAATGCGCAGTGGACCCAAACCAACGGTCCCTTTTCCAACGCCACAGTCACCTGTCTGGCCACTGACGGGACCAATCTGTTTGCCGGGACCACCTCCAGTGGAATTTACTATTCTTCCAACTTCGGAGCGAACTGGACTTTTGCCAGCGGTAATATGGGTATTTATCCCTTTCACTGCTTGCTTTTGAATGGGTCCAACTTATTCGCTTCCGGGGATAATGGAATGTATGTATCCTCCAATAATGGGTCCACCTGGAGTCTTCTTCTGGGAGGATCCTTTTACTCCACCTGTGCCATGGTTATGAATGGCACCACCCTTATTGCTTCCAACAACGGAGGAATCTTCCGGTCTACCGACAATGGTACAACCTGGGCTTCGGTTAGTGCAGAGACCAACGCAACGCTTACTGTTTGCGGGGGAGTATTTCTCGCTGCGAATGCCGGGGGAATATGGAGATCGACCGATGATGGCCTCACCTGGAGCCTGGCAAACGGCGCTCAGACCTCTTTCCAAACCTTCATCGTCAACGGTTCCAATATTTTTGCAGGATCCTCCAGCAATGCCGGGGTTCTTTTATCAACCGATAACGGAAGTACCTGGACCGCTAAAAACACAGGGCTGACCAGTCTGAATGTCACCTCATTTATAATGAATGGAACGGACCTTTATTGCGGCACCACCGGAGCCGGAGTTTTTAAAACATCCAATTCAGGAACCAACTGGGTTGCTGAAAATACCGGCATCTCCACTACCTGGGTGAATGCACTTGCAATTATGGGAGCCAATATCTATGCAGGAACTCCGAACACCGGGGTCTATCTCTCCAGTAATTTTGGAACGTCCTGGGCTCAATCTAACAATGGAATGATTACCTCCGATGTGCGTGCTCTTGGTTTTAATGGAAGTGATCTTTTCGGAGGAAGCAATGGTGCAGGTGTTTTTCTAACCAGCAGCAGCGGAGCCAACTGGAATGTCATCAATTCAGGAGTCACGAATCTGACTGTCACTGCTTTTGCCGCCATCGGGGTAAATACTTTTGCAGGTACAGGTGGAGGTGTGTTTTTATCCACCAACAACGGAGCCAGCTGGACAGCAGTGAATACCGGACTGGGCAATACGAATGTAACCTCTCTTCAAGTAATCGGTACCAGCCTTTTTGCAGGTACTAACGGTGGAGGAGTTTATTATTCAACCAATAATGGAACAAGCTGGACCGCAGTGAATACCGGTCTGACCCGGTTGAATGTCCTGACACTTACCGCCAGCGGTTCTAACCTTTTTGCGGGTACCGACAATTCAGGAATCTTTTTATCTACCAATAACGGAGGCTCCTGGTCAACAGTAAATAACGGCTTTCCTTTATACTATGTCTATTCCATGGCTTCCAGCGGATCGAATATTTATGCCGTGCTCGGAAGCGGTTCCGGGGTTTGGTTATCGACTGATAACGGAGCAAGCTGGACACAACGAAACACGGGTATGTTTGGAAGTGTTTATTCCGTATACACTTCCGGTGCTAATGTCTTTGCCTTTGGAGGATTTATGAATGTATCCACCGACAATGGGATGACGTGGAATAATATTACTTCCGGCTTACCGAATATCAATATGTATGGATTCGCTGCGAGCGGGAACACGGTATTTGTAGGCACTACCGGACTTGGAGTCTGGAAAAGGCAGCTCAATGAAATCCTTTGCAGTGTAAACCCTCCGGTCATGTCCAGTCCTCCTTCAATTGCTATCTGCAGCGGGACAGCGGTAAGCATTCCTTTAACCAACACCGGTGTGGCAGCTACCTACAGCTGGGTTGCGAATGCCAATTCAGGAGTCACCGGAATCAGCACGACCCCACAAAGCACTTCCACTCTCAATAACACAATCACGAATCTTTCGAATGCGAATCCAGCCACGGTTAATTACACCGTTACCCCAACCGGCATTTCCGGTGGGTGTGTAGGCAACCCTCAGACGGTGATGGTGACTGTAAATCCAAGTCCGGTGATGACCAGCAATTCAACCCTTACTATTTGTAGCGGTCAGGCTGTGGGATTGGCACTCACCAGCAGCACCCCTTCCTCTTATGTATGGAGTGCGTCTTCCAATATCAACACCAGCGGACAAAGCCTTAGCTCACAAAGCGGAGGAACCATCAATGATGTTATTACCAATCTCTCTTTGACTCAGCAGACGGTCACGTATACCATTGCGCCTAGCGCTACGCTGGGAGGTTGTGCCGGAACAGCGCAGACCTTAACGGTGAATGTAAATCCAACACCCAATATGACCAGTGCCTCTAGCGCAACCATTTGCAGCGGAGGAACGGTCAACATGAACCTCACCAGTGATGTACACTCTGATTATACCTGGATTGCCACGGCCAACCCAAGCACTTCTGGGGAAAGCACCAGCTTTCAGTCTACTTCTACTTTGAGCAATACGATTCAGAACAACACGACTACACCTCAAATCATTACCTACACCATAACCCCGACCGCTATTGTCGGTGGTTGTTCCGGGTCACAAACATTTTCGCTAACGGTAAACCCCGCTCCGAATATGACTAGTGCTAGTTCTGCAACTATCTGTAGCGGATCAGCGGTGAGCATCGGTTTAACAAGTGATATTTCTGCTACTTATCAATGGAATGCAAGCACGAATCCGAATACTACAGGAGAAAGTTTGAGCCCACAGGCATCGAACACACTCAATGATATGATCACTGATAATTCTACCAGCGCTCAGGTGGTGTACTATACCGTAACCCCTACCTCCACTGTTGGAGGATGTTCTGGAGCACCTCAGTCGGTTGCCATTACTGTGAACCCTGTTCCTGTGATGACCAGCTCTTCTTCTCAATCGGTTTGTAGCGGAAGCGCTGTGAACATTCCGCTTGCGGCGGATATTGCTTCATCATTTTCATGGGATGCCGCAAATAATACCAATGTAACAGGAGAAAGTCTGACTCTTCAATCAGCAGGCACCATCGGTAATGTACTGACCAACACTTCAAACAGTGTTCAGACCGTAGTCTATACCGTTACACCAACCGCTACGCTCGGAGGTTGTGCGGGGATGTCACAGACCATTAACGTAATGGTTGATCCGATTCCCGTTATGACCAGCGCAACCAGTGCAACGATCTGCAGTGGTAGCACAGTGAATATTCATTTGAGCAGCAGCTCACCAGCCACTTATATGTGGAGCGCTGCGAACAATGTAAATACCAGCGGAGAGAGTACCAATATCCAGACCAGCTCCACGCTCATCAATACGATTTCCAATACTTCTGGTGTTCCTCAGGTGGTGACTTACACGGTAATCCCTACCTCTGCCTCCGGTGGTTGCGCAGGAACTCCTCAAACCGTTTCAGTAACTGTCAACCCCGAGCCACTTATGATCAGCAGTGCAAGCACCAGTATCTGTAGCGGATCGACCCTGAACATGGCCCTGGTCAGTAATGTAGGCTCTACCTTTAGCTGGATGGCCACCAGCAACCCGAATGTAACCGGTGAGAGTATAACCGCTCAGGCAGGAGCTACTCTGAATAACACCCTGACCAACCTTTCCGCTGTGGTTCAGGATGTCGTATACACCGTAACACCTACTTCTACTCTTGGATGTACAGGCAGTGCACAGAATATCTCCGTACTCGTTAATCCGGTTGATAATGCCAGCTTCACCTATAGCTCTTCCACCTATTGCCAGTCGGGTAACGACCCCAGTGCAATCATCAGTGGTGTTTCAGGAGGTTCGTTTACTGTGGGTGCCGGACTTCAGTTCCAGAACTCAAGTAACGGACTGATCGATTTAGCTGCTTCAGCGCCTGGAACCTATACGATCCGATATACCACGAATGGAACCTGTCCTAACTCATCTACATTCAACGTCACCATCAATCAGGCTCCTACTGCAACATTCAGTTACACGGGTACTCCTTATTGCAGCAGCGCCGCTAACCCGCTTCCTTCTTTTACCGGAAGCTCGGTAGCCGGATCATTCACTGCCAACCCCAGCGGACTTTCCTTTATCAATGTGGGAACGGGACAAGTCAACCTGAGCACCAGCACTGCCGGAACTTACACCGTAACCAATAACATAGCGGCCTCCGGAGGTTGTGCCAGTACCAATGCTACTTCATTCATCACTATCAATCCTTTGCCTGCAGTGAGCTTTACAGGTCTTGCAGCCAATTATTATTATAATGACCCTGCAGTAACATTAACAGGAACTCCGACAGGTGGATCCTATACAGGAACGGCGGTCCTTGGCAGCACGTTTAATCCAACCCTCGCCGGAGCTGGGACCTACACCGTTACCTATTCCTATACCGATGTAAACGGTTGTTCCAATACGGCAGCTCATTCAACCACCGTACTGGGTGTTCCTGCTGCACCGTCTATCTGTGAAGTAACCGTAGATGTGAACGGAGTAAACAATGAAGTTTACTGGGACAATCAGGCTTATTCTAAAGTCGACTCCTTCCTTATCTACCGCGAAACAGGCACAGGATACCAGATTGTAGGATCACAGCCCGGAAATGCACTCAGCACTTTCACCGATACCGTGAGGACCAAATATTTCCCGAACACCGGAAACCCGAATGCCGGTACCTATCGTTACAAATTACAGATCCGGGATTCTTCCGGTCATTACAGTCCGCTGAGCCCGTATCACAATACCATTTTCAACAACAAGACCAGCGGTACCTTTACGTGGAATGCTTATCAGATTGAAGGACAGCCGGTGCCACTTCCTTCCTCTCTTTTGATCACTTATGATTTATGGAGAGACGATCAGAGTAATGGAAACTGGCATCTGGTAAACAGTGTAACCGGTTCTCAGCTCACTCAGACCGATGTAAGTTGGAACACTGTTCTTGACTCCACAGCAAGCTGGAGGATTCTGACTAACTGGACCATTGGTTGTACACCTTCTCATGCCAGTATCAACACCTCCCGTTCTAATATCCGTCAGGGTTCCAAAGCGGTTGCTTCCGGCATCAGCCAGTATGAACTCAACCAGTCGGTGAATGTTTATCCGAATCCGGCTAACGACCGAGTCACTGTTGCGGTTTCAGGTGCGGTGCTGACTGATGCAAACGTGAGCATTTACAATATTGTAGGAGAGCTGGTTTTCCAAACACCGATGCATTCATCTGCTCTGAACCTCGATATCTCTACTTACCCTAAAGGATTGTATATGCTCGTGATCGGAAATAAAGGAGCCAGTGCATTCAAGAAATTGATAATCAATTAGAGATTATTAAACATTTAATATCCTAAATTTGCCTGACCGTGCAGCCCGCATAGTCAGGCATTTTTATCTCATCCATGAAGCATAAGATCCTTTCCATTCTGCTCTTTTCTTTCCTGCTTCACCCGGGCTTCGCCCAGCAATACAATTTCAAAAATTACGGAACAAAAAATGGACTGGTAGGATCTATTGTCAATTCTATTTTCCAGGATAGCAAAGGGTTTATGTGGTTCGGGGTTCAGAACGGGGTGAGCCGCTTTGATGGCAAGTCGTTCCGAAATTTTTCAAAGAATGACGGGCTGGTCGGGAATAATGTAGTATCCATCACGGAAGATAAACAAGGGAATATATGGATTGGCACCACCGAAGGCGTGTCCCGTTTTGATGGATTCAAATTCAAAAACTTTACGGTCAAAGAAGGGCTGGGCTCTAATACCATCCGCTTCCTGTTTGTCGATGCCGACAATAAGCTCTGGGCCTCTGCCGATTCGGGAGGTATTACCCAATTCCGGAATAATCGTTTCGAAAAATGGGCTTGCCCGGAAGAGCTGAAAGGCAGAAGAGTGTATACCATTGCTCAGGATAAAAAAGGCACCTACTGGTTTGGGCTTGACAAAGGACTGGCAAGCCTTCATGACAAGACCTGCCGCAGTTTTAATTCCCAGACAGAGATCAGCAACAAAACATTTTTCTCTTCCTGCCTCGATTCCAAAGACCAGATCTGGTTTGGAGGCACCAACGGATCAGGGGTTGTAAAATATAACGGAAAAGATTTTGATCGCATCCGGCTTCCTGCCGGGTTAGAGAATGACTTTATCGGAAGTATTACAGAAGATCAGAATCACCATCTCTGGTTCGCTACCGATCATGGGGTGCTGGAGTATGATGGAAAAACATTCCGGCTCTTTAATGAAGATCAGGGTCTCACCTCCAACCAGGTACAAGCACTTTATACCGATTTCGAAAATAACCTTTGGATCGGAACCCTCTCCGGAGGCCTCGATCTCCTGAACAGTGCCGCTTTCTCCACCTTCACCAAAAAAGAAGGCCTGGCCACCAACCGAATCAATGCGGTCTGTAGCGACAATAACGCTCAGCTCCTGGTAGGAACTGATCTTGGATTAAATTATTTTGACGGACATGCTTTCAAAACAGACCCTGCCCTGAAAGAGTTGCTCGGTTCCAAGATCTTGTCTGTTGCACGAAATGCCTCCGGTGAAATATGGGTTGGGGTAGAAAATAAAGGGGTATATATCTTAGAGCAAAACGGAAACACGTTTACAGTCAAAGATCAGATCCGGGAAATCAATAAGCAACAGCTTCAGACCATTGTTAAAATTTTGTTTGACAAATCAGGAAATACCTGGCTGGGCGATTATGGGTCCAGCCTGTTCTGCATCCGGAAAGACGGGGCTCTGAAAAATTTCACCGCTAAGAAAGGTTTTGCCTCCGATAATATCATCACTCTCTTTGAAGACTCCCAGCAAAGCATCTGGATCGGTTCAGAAGATGGAGTCACGAAATATGACGGAAACATTTTCATTACCTATACACCCAAGAACGGACTGGCCAGCAAATCGGTCTGGTCCATTGCCGAAGATGATAAGCATAATATGTATTTCGGAACTCAGGAAGGAGGGATCTCCTGCTTCGATGGAAAAGCATTTACTACGGTTTCCGTAAAAGATCATTTATGTTCCAACTATATAGAAGCGTTGGTCTGGGATGATCTCGACAAATGCCTTTGGGCCGGAACCGACAAGGGAATAAATAAACTCCGGCTAAAAAGAGATTTCAGCATTCTATCACTTCGTTATTTCGGCGACAAGGAAGGATTCAAAGGGATAGAGGTGAATAACAATGCCCTTTTTACAGATAAGGCAGGACTGGTCTGGTTCGGAACCATTGATGGGCTCTGCTGTTACAATCGGAAATCTGACTTCCTGAACATGCACCCTCCTGTATTGAATCTGAATGAAATTCTGCTCTCGTTACAGCCTGTTGACTGGAGGAAGTATGCCGATTCTGTTGATCAGAGAAACAATATCCCCGTAAATCTTTCTCTGAAGTATAATCTGAACCGTCTTACCTTTCATTTCCAGGCGCTGACCACAGACCTCGTCACCTACTCTTATATCCTCGACGGACAAGATGCCACCTGGTCGCCCTACTCCACCAGCACCGAAGCTAACTTCACCAACATCCCTCCCGGCCATACCTATACTTTTAAAGTAAGGGCACTCAGCAGCAGCGGAGTGGCGAGTGACCGGAATATTGAATTCACATTTACTGTACGCTCTCCCTGGTGGCAGACCTGGTGGTTCTATATTACCTCCGTTGTGCTTCTGCTTGTTGCTATTTATTCATTCATCGCTTACCGTACCGAAAAGCTTGCCAAAGAGAAAAGAGTGCTGGAAGAAACCGTGAGTGAGCGTACCAAAGAGCTTTCCGAGAGCAACAAGAATATTACCGACAGTATCAACTATGCCAAGCGGATCCAGACCGCCATTTTACCTTCCCAGAAAATCATTCGCGAGTATTTCGATCATTCTTTCCTGCTCTATAAGCCTAAGGATATTGTGGCCGGAGATTTTTACTGGCTGGAAGCCGTAGATGACCTGGTACTCTTTGCTGTTTGTGACTGTACCGGTCACGGAGTACCTGGAGCCATGGTGAGTGTGGTTTGCCACAATGCACTCAACAGAGCGGTAAGAGAGTTCGGCATCCGGGAGCCTAATAAGATCTTAGACAAGACTACGGAGATTGTCATTGAGAGTTTTTCCAAGAGTGAGGTAGAGATCAAGGATGGGATGGATATTTCTTTATGTGCTTTTAACAAGAAGACCAGGCAACTTACATGGGCAGGCGCTAACAACCCCATTTGGATCTTAAGAGGCAAGGAGCTTACCGAAATTAAAGCCGATAAGCAACCGATTGCCTGGAGTGATCATAAACAGTCGTTTACCAATCATGAGATTCCGATTCATCCGGGAGATAAGATTTTTATTTTCTCCGATGGCTTTGCCGATCAGTTTGGAGGCGACAAATTAAAAAAGCTCACCCGAAAGCGATTCCGCGAACTGATTCTCTCCATGCAAGACCTCCCGATGAACTTGCAGGAACAAGCATTGGATCATTTCCTTACGGTTTACCGAAGAAACCTCGAACAGACAGATGATGTGTTGGTGATGGGGGTGCAGTTGTAATTTTTCCAAAAGCTTTTGGGAGAACTTCAACCCAAATAGTGAAAACTTCTACTCCGGTTTTGCAAATTTCAAATCAGATTTTGCAAACTTCAACTCAATTCGTGACAATATCAGTTACAATTTTGCAAACTACAACCCAAATAGTGAAAACCTCTACTCTGTTTTTGCAAACTTCAACTCTAATAGTGAAAATATGTGCTCCGATTGTGCAATCTTCGACTCACATAGTAACAACTTCGACTTCGATTCTGCAAACATTAACTCAAACAGAGAAAACTTCTACTCCGATTTCGTAAACTTGAACTCAAATAGTGAATATTTGTGCTCCGATTTTGAAAACTTCAACTCAAAAAGTGAAAATTTGTACTCCGATGGTATAAATTATCGGTTCCAAACCGAAAAATAAAACCTCCCACCTTTAAATTTTCCACGTTCACCGAAAGGCCCCTTGAAAAAATAAAACTCCCCTTCCTCTGAGAGGTCCTTTTCATAAGGATCGTATTGTTCTTATGGCCCTGGACCCCTCTTCTTCAGCGGGCTTAAATAAGTGACCCCTTTAAAATCAAGGCTTTTTTAAAAGACGATATATAAACAAGCTTCACACCTAAATAAACTGATTTTCCCTTCGAATTTTTTCTGCTTGATTCTCAGTCTCCTAAACCATATTTCATTCAATTTCGACGAACGCTTGTCTCGGAAATGCCATCTCGTTTGTTTAACCGTAAAGGTTCTCATGAAAATGGAGCCTGCCTGCTGAAGTTAAGGCCTTAATAACAGCAAGTGGAAGTGATCACCTCCAGAGGAGTGAGAACCTTAAAAGCGTTCAGGATAGACCTGAACCGGATTAAACACGTTCTGCTTTACAAAACCCCTGTTTAACAGGAATTAAGTGGGACACAAAACAAATAATATGACTGCAATTAAAAAAGTGCCAAAACATGTGGCCGTGTTGGATCTGTCGAGACTTACCGTTCCTCAGATTCTTCTCAAAGCCACGAGCATTGTGGAAAAGATGACCGGAAACGCTCATTTCCCTACTCCTGTGCCAACTCTTGCCTCCATCAGTGCTGCGATTACGCTTGCGTCGAATGCGCTTGCCTTGGCACAAACCAAGGCCAAGGGAACGTCTAGTCCGATGCATGCCGCGGTGAAAACCCTGGTAGGTCTTCTGAAACAACTGCTGGCTTATGTAGAAGCCATCGCTAATTCAGATGAACCCAACGGGATCGCCATCATCGAAAGTGCAGGAATGAGTGTCCGGAAGCCGGCTACACGCAAGCCTAAAGTATTCACCGCTGTGACCGGACCTACTCCGGGTTCGGTACTGTTGAATACAAAGGCTCAACCCAGATCGGTTTATATCTATCAGATGACCACCGATCCTACTACTCTCACCAGTTGGGTAACAATTTCAACCAGCCAGGTAGTGAAGTATCTCAAAACCGGACTGACCTCCAATACGAAATACTACTTCCGGGTGGCGGTAGTCACAAAATCGGTGGAAGCGCCCTGGAGTCCGGTGCTGAGTGTATTCGTTCCTTAGTCTGATTAACAGGAATGTGATCTATGTTTGAGTAAGCCTGGAGAATGTTTTTTCTCCGGGCTTATTCTTTTTTATAGCTTTCACAAATTCAAATAAATATGTAAATATTCCGCCTATTCATGTAATACGTTCTGGCCTTTTACACCAGACCTTTACCGTGTAATAATAACCCAATATCATGAAAACAAAAATCAGAACATCTCTTTTAGTCCTTCTTTTAGCCGTAACCATTCTTCCATGCCTGCAAGGCTGTCAGAAATATCCGGACGGTCCTTTTATAAGCTTTCATACCCGCACCGAGCGTGTGGCACAAACCTGGAGAGTGGATAATTTCTCGAAAAATGGAAACGACAATACCTCCGCCTACTCGAATTATTCGGAAACCTATACCAAGCAAGGATCCTATTCCTATTCCTGGGGTATATTCAACGGTTCCGGCACCTGGGGCTTTACGAACAAAGACAGCGATATCGAACTAAGCGGAATAAGCAATCAAGCCAACCACACCCTTATTATCTTAAAACTGGAACAGAATGCATTCTGGTATTACTATATGGATGGTAATGACCGGATGGAATTCCATATGGTGCGGTAATGCTTTGTTGAAGATTAAAAGGAATGTAGCCTATATCTGATTAAGCCTGGAGAATTTTTTTCTTTGGGCTTATTCTTTTACCAGTAGGACAGACTCATATAGGGATCTTACATTAACCCTTCTCAGGCATTATTTGTAAGCAAAAAAGCTCTAATTTTGCAGGAATTCAACAAATAACCCTTTTTCGGGTTATTTGTTGTTTTGGCACCGTAGTTCAATGGATAGAATAGAAGTTTCCTAAACTTTTGATGTGGGTTCGATTCCCGCCGGAGCCACAAAAACAGAGCGAGAGTGAGAGCGGAGAGCGAACACTTTGTGCTCTGTTTTCTTTTTTCGCTCTGTTTCTATTTCTTTCTTCACACTCACTCTCACACCAACCTTGGAAACAATCAAACATCTGAAGAAACTAGCAGATTCCGGAGATATAGACGCTCAATTCAGACTAGGCTATCGCATGGCTTTCAACAAGAAACCAGCACGCTGGAAAGAAGCATTTGATTATTGGACGAAATCTGCAAAGCAAGGACACGATCAGGCTCAATTTTACCTGGGCACCTGTTTTGACTTCGGGTTGGGCAGACGTAAAAATCTCAAGAAAGCATTTCATTGGTATTCCCTGGCAGCAGAGAATGGACATACGGATGCACAGTATAACGTTGCGAACTGCTACAGGGATGGATTGGGAGTTATTAAAAATGGGAAGAAAGCGGTCGCTTGGTACAAGAAGTTAGCAAAAGATGGCGACATAGAGGCACAACTGAATTTAGGTTATAGCTATTTCTATGGGGAGGGAATAAGGAGAGACTGGAAAATGGCTATTTATTGGTATAAGAAAGCCGCACAGAAAGGAGAATCAAAAGCCCAATACAACCTTGGGCTTTGCTTCTGGAATGGGCATGGAGTTACTAAATCACTCCGATGGAGTATATTCTGGATGACGAAGGCGAAAGCAGGGGGGCACGAAAAAGCTGGATTAAAGCTAAAGGAATTGACTAACAGAAAGAAAAAATTAATACCCAGATTGCAGTAGAGAAAGCACGGATTGCAAATCCGCGCAATCGGATGTCTGACCTACAGGTCTGTTCGTAATAGAAGATCGGCCGGCTCAATCAGTAGTTAAAACAAGAAGCCTTCTTTACGCAATTTTTTGGGGGGGTCTGGGCTTCTGAATTCATACAACCAGGCTCTTGCTTCGGCATCTGTTTTAAAGAGTCTGAACGGAACTTCGGCGTTATGGAATTTGCTGAAAAAATTAAAAACCAGCCTGACTGCGAGATTAGTGGTCACCAATGCGGAGGCTATAAAAAATTCTTTTGCATGCTCGGCGGCATATTCCCTGCCTTCCTTCGTTATCTTAAAATCATTACTTCCGTCAATAATCTCTAATACTTTGTGGTCTGCACATCCAAGCTGGCGATAGATATTGAAACAGTTTTCCATCTCTTCCAGATTCAGTTCAGCGTCTTCATGCACATGGACACAAAGAAAACCTTCTTCATCAATACGTATGGTGGCTGATTTTGTTTGGTAAGCTTCACTCGCCGGCAGGATCATCATCTTCTTCTTCTCCATATATTCACCTCCAAATAAATTCTCTAGGACGGAAAGCTAGGAGTAATATTTGGTTTTTGCAATATTGGCGGATAACCTTCTCTGATGGCGCTGATTCTAAAGATTAGGAAATAATATGACAACGTAGATAGACACTTGACGGCATTGTGTGATGGAACCCCGCTGAAGAGGGGTTCTATCATGCAAAGGGCTTCCCTGTTTAGAGCGAACACTATTGCTTCCATCCAAAATCTTATTCATTCCTCCAACCAGCAGACCTCTCTGTACTGAGCAATTTATAATTTTTGGCAATCAGGGCTTGGGAAACTTTTGAGCGATTCATATACATGGATTTATGTTTGAAATTATATAATCCGAATGCTGTGTAAAAAATCACACAAGAGATAAGGGCAATATACATGACACTTTTCCATTTCTTATAGGTTACCCATAACCATCCATGACAATAAAATGAAAAGAATGCCACCAGTGGAAAAAGAATATAAAAGGTATGTGAGGAGGGTCCTTTAACTGAAAAGAAAAAACTTAGAAACACCAGCACATAACCCATTATTGCAAGACGTTTGATGTGTTTCCATGGACCCTGCTCTTTATTTTTAAAAAACACAAAGAGATATATGGCCACCAGTACCCACCCCAAAACGAGCAAATAAAGCACAGCAGGCAAAGACCAGGGGTAAGTCTTGATCAGGTCCAGGCGTTCCGCTGTAGTGCCTCCAAGTATATAGGGTATTTCAAAAGAAGCAAAAGACAGATATCTTGTCAAAATACTTATAATGTTCTTGAAATTATCCAGACTGAAAACAATATTGGAAATAACACTTTTGTGAGTGGATTGTAATTGCCAGGTGGGGATTAAAGTGGCGAGCCCCAGCGCAAGTCC
>PLYR01000032.1:0-69952 GCA_003153435.1 Bacteroidota bacterium | reverse complement strand
CTGATAAAAAAGGGTATTGAAAACACTAAAACATAAGATGGATTTACGACCCTTGTACCATAATCCATGGTCCAGGTGAGTGTCATGAGCCAGCATAAAATCACCCAGAAGGGAAGTGATGGGATTCGTTTAGAAATATAAAGGGCAAAAAAGAATAAGCTGACAAACGATAGGATGTTTAAAACAATAGTAGGCATTTCAGGGATTGCCCAAATGTAAAAGCCACAGGAGATCAAAAGCCCTTGCAGAGCTCCGGGGATTTGTGTGTGCGTATAAACTACATCAGGTCCCCAATATGGCCAGGCAGCAGTAGTGAACGATTTTAATCCAATGAGGTAGATTTGAAGTTCATCCTCGAACCAGAATTCCGATGTTAATCCGTACAAAGTTCTGCCAAGAAACAATAGCAATGCCAGGCCAATGAAGGCAATTTTTTGTTTAGTCATAAACAAGTTTGTTTAGAGATTGTGACTCTGTGAGTATCGCCTAAAATAAAACGGAATACGAAGAATGGAGAAAGAGAGCGAAGTACTTTGTTTTGAGTACTCGCCGTGCGCGCTGGGGAGTCCACGCGTAGTGCGAACTTCAGGATGGATGGCTGGCAGCGTTGCTTGTGCGACAAATCCATCCTGAAGTTGGTACGCGTGGTGGCCTTTTTGATTACTTTTTGGCCAAGCAAAAAGTAATACAAAAAAATTCAATTGAACACAAAGGGCGTCACCGGCACGGAGAAAGAAATTCACTCTTTCTGTTTATCCTTTAGGGTATTCTCTCTTTCCTCAGAAATTATATCCCATTGTAAAATTGTGCTGCATATAGCAATCGTGTTTGCCGGTGGTGATGAAGTCGAACGCTCCGGGAGTAGTCATATAGGCAAAGCCCATGGAATATCCCATGCTGATGCGGGAGGTTAGGTTGACGGTGAGGCCGGCTCCTCCATTGAGGGAGGTGAAGTAGCCTGCGTTTACACGGTAATGCGTCCACACATCTTCCATGTTGTTGACCGCTCCGCCCAGAAATACATAAGGTGCTACCCGCGCCTTTTCGTTCAGGAGGTAACCGTTGGCGAATTTGTATTTGAATGTGAGCGAGGTTGAAGTCATCCGGGTATAGAGGTTCAGTATGCTGGGATCAGCGCCGTCGGGCCTGCAGCGGCCAATGTCGCCATAGGTGATGCCGGCTTGCACATCGAATGATTTACAGAGGTAACGGCTGTAAGCCATATGCACAAAGCCATACCATTCTTCACCGGGGTCGAACCAGGAGTTGCCCAAATGGCCGTTGTAGCTTTCGTTGCCTCCTCCGAATGAAAAGCAGGATTTGTGTTCCACCGTTTGCGCATGGAGGGAACAGGTAATCAGGAAAAGTCCGAGTAGAGTAATTGCTTGTTTCATGGTGTTTGGTTTTAGGTTATGGTTAAGTTAATTGGTTAGGAATCTTGGTTTTTATAAAATCGGGTTCAGATTAATCTTTGTGTGAAACAGCTTCCTCCAGAAATTTTTGAATCTGTTGTACTCCGCGTTCCAGAATTTTTTGCATCTCTGCATCATCGAAAATGGCCTGCATGTAATTCTTGCTCAGTTCCACATAAGTATCGTGGCCCATGTTGCGGACATCGAGTACATCTCCGAAGGTGATCAGTCCTTTGCGGTGCATCCGTGAAGCTTGCAGGAACAAGGGCTTCATGCGTTGTTCGTACATCTGCTTATAGTAACGGTACATATTGCCCGGTTTGGAAACCTGTCCATAGCCTACGCTTATTCCTCCCATCAGAAACCCACCGACCGAATGTGTGGCATAAGCGTATGGAGCCTGAGGAAGGTTGGAGTAATATCCTTTTACATCATTCACTGTTACCGTTCCGGTAGCCAGTTCAAGTCCTCCTTTTAAGAAGAGGTTGATGGAGACCTTGGGGATGCGGAAAGAATAGCCTATAGTAGGGCCTGCCGACAAGGAAGTCATCTGCTTGTTTCGGAATTCCTGATAGTATGCAGAAGAGTTATCCGGTGAAGCCCATTGGTTTTTATAACCGTAGGCACGGTAGGAACCGTGTACTCCCGAATAAAAGCCCTGGTTGCGTTTGGAGTAAAAGGTGGCGCTGAAGTTGAGCGCTCCGCCGCGATAGAAGAAGTATTCGTCGCTCGAAATAAAAGAATAGTTCTGCCAGAGGAAGGAGTTGATGTACCCCAATCCTGCATTCAGTTCGATGTTCGGGTGAGGTGAATAGATAACCCCTGCACCCATCTGGCGGACGATGTCATTGAACCCGTAAAACCTCCATTTCGAATAAAAGAAGGTGTTGGAACCGTTCCGTCGGGGTTGAAATTCTGGGGTCTGCCCAAAGGAAGCCGCTGCGCTAAGCAGGCAAAGGACATGGAGGAGGAAGTGTTTTTTCATGGCTGGTTTTGTTAAGGTTTAGACAAAAACGAGGTCTGTATTCCGAAACAAAACTAGGTCGTGAAAAAAGGGATGTCAAATAAAAGGGCTGAGAGTCAACACTTTGGGATAATCAGCAAGGTTTGGGATGAATGACAACTTTCTGGGACAGGCATCAAGCTTTTTTCAAGCCTTCGAGGCCGGATAAGATGGCTTCCGAGTAATTCCGGGACACCGGAACGGTTTCCGTGGTTTCGGCAAAATGGAGCTTATAGCCCTGGGCATTTCCCTGTATGTGCTTCACCTTGTTAAGGTTAACGATGGAACTTCGGTGGCAGCGCTGGAGATAGGGAACGGTAATCTGTCCTTCCAATCGTTTCAGACTACTCCGGAGCAAAGTGTTTTGCAGGCGGGAATCGCCTATGTGCTTGATTTCCGAATAATTATCAGACGATTGGATATACAAAATAGATTCTCCGGGAAGACGCAGCGTGTCTTTTCCGTTTTCGGCAGTAAAGATCAGGTGGGTGTCGGAGGGAAGAGTTGCTGGGTTGATCTCAGAGGCGAGCCCCTCATCCAGTTGCTGATTGATGCGGTCGGCTTCTTTATTATGCGCTGCCTGGTAATTCTTATACATAAAGAAGATATTTACCGTTACCGGAACTAAGGCGATGAAGAAGCCCGAAAGACAGAAGAGCAGGAAGGAAGAAAGCCTGAATTCATTTGTGCCGATGACCAGAGTATAGAGGAAGCTGCAACACAAAATAAGCAACACGAAACTCATGATAAAAGCGATTTGTTTTCCTACGGTCCAATTGTCTTCCAGTGATTTGAAGAAGGTATGAAAGGCCCAGGAGGATGAAAAGGAAACCAGGAAAGAGATGACCCCGAACATGGAGAAGTGAAACATCTTATACGGATCATGCCACTGCCAGGCTCCGAAAGGCTGGAAGATAATTAAGAACAAGGCAATGAGCAGTCCAACAGAAAAATGCCCGAACAGGTCTTTCTTGAAATGAAATTCAAAAGGAAAGGGCTGCTGAAGGAAGTTCATATTCGGAATTTGAACAAAAATAGCGGTTTCCTCCTATGGAACAGTTTTAGCTATACTTATTTTACCACTAAGGCACTAACACTAAGGTTCACTAAGATTGTTGTGGGTAAGGCTTAGTGGTTATTTTTCCCTTTCCTGTCTATTTGCCTGCATCCTATTAAAAACATCCTGTCTTCCTCCATTTACTCAGTAAATCCTGTTAATTACTCAACCGGGTCTGGGAGTTACTCATCTTAGCATTGCCAGTAGGGCTTTCTTCCCAACTTTGTTCCTAGATCTAAATCAACAAAATTATTTCCGATGAAATCCTACTTTTCAAAAGCCTTCGTATTACTCATTCTTGTTGTCTTTACTTTCCATTCATCTTTTGCACAAGTGAACCGGCGCGATACCAAGAGAAACCTGACTTATAAAGGAAATTTTCAACGGGTCTCTGCTGGAAGCACACACACCCTGGAAATAAGAGGCGGTACCCTCTGGGCCTGGGGCGATAACTATTATGGAGAGCTGGGCGACGGAACCCACGTCAATAAAAGCAGTCCGGTACAAGTAGGATCAGACAACACCTGGGTCACTGTTTCGGCCGGAGGATATTTCTCAATGGCTATCAAAGCCGATGGAACCTTATGGTCCTGGGGTACCAACATAGGTGTTCAGGGAGGTAATGTGGCCGGCATGCTCGGTAATGGTACTGCACCCGGCAATGTGTGTGTACCTGTTCAGGTAGGAACCGATAATCACTGGATCAGTGTTGCTGCTGGCGATTACCATACTCTTGCTCTCAAATCTGACGGCACACTTTGGGTCTGGGGATATAATGGAGAAGGGGAACTGGGCATAGGGTCTACAGCTTGTAAAAACACTCCTTTCCAGTTAGGCACGGATAACAAATGGGTCTATATCTCTGCCGGAGGTGGACATTCAAACGCCATCAAAGCCGATGGCACCCTTTGGGGATGGGGTTTCAACGCCGACGGAGAAACCGGCGATGGAACAACAGCTCAACGAAACAGCCCGGTCCAGGCAGGTACAGACAATAAATGGGTCAGTGTTTCAGCCGGCACTTATTATACCGCTGCTTTGAAATCGGATGGAACACTCTGGAATTGGGGCTGGAGCGGCACCCACCCTACTCAGGTAGGAACAGGTTCTACCTGGGTAAGCTATTTTGGAAGTTACATGCACTTCGGTGGTATCAAATCGGATGGCACCCTCTGGATGTGGGGGTACAACAATGTTGGCCAAGTAGGTGATGGAACAACCACTACCAGAATAAACCCTGTTCAGATTGGAACCGGAACCGATTGGGTAAGCTTCGGTGCTTCTGCCGGTGGATATTATACTGCAACAACTTATGCTACCCGGGCGGATGGAAGTCTCTGGACCTGGGGACTGAATACCAGTGGTCAGATGGGTGACGGAACAACGGTCAACAAATGGGTTCCGACCCTGGTACACACTACTGATCAAGTTGTTTCCAGCATCAGTGCAGGATCTAGTTTTGCAACCGGTGTCAATACCGACGGAACTATGTGGGCGTGGGGCCATAACGACTGGGGGCAGCTAGGCAACGGAACAACTACCGGCACCATATCTCCTGTGCAAGTCGGAACAGCTACCAATTGGCATGGCATGAACTGTGGGGATTCTCATACCATTGCTCTCCAATCCAACGGCACACTCTGGGCCTGGGGTTCTGACCAATACGGTCAGCTCGGTAATGGAACAACCGTTACGCAAACCAGCCCGATCCAGGTTGGAACAGACAACGATTGGGCCGCCGTTTTTGCAGGAGGCTCCTCCTCTGCGGCTATCAAAGCCAATGGGACCCTCTGGGCCTGGGGGCAAAATAATTTAGGACAATTGGGTGATGGAACATTGATTGATAAACACAGCCCGGTACAAATCGGTACCGACAATAAATGGGTAGCTGTAGGTATAAGTGAAGACCATACGGTTGGACTGAAGAGCGACGGTACACTCTGGGCCTGGGGAGCCAATTACAATGGAGATCTCGGGGATGGAACAACCAACAATGAAAACGCTCCGGTGCAGATAGGCACAGATAACAAATGGATTGCCTTTCGGTCAGGTGCTGCTTTTACAGTAGCTGAAAAAAGTGATGGTACACTCTGGGCTTGCGGATATAATGGAGACGGTGAGTTGGGCATTGGCACCCTGATCGATCAACCAACCCTCGTTCAGGTTGGAACCGACAACGACTGGATCCTTCAAACATCCACAGGGGGTGATCGTTTGCAGTATTCCTATGCTTTGAAATCGAATGGAACACTTTGGTCCTGGGGCAGTAATTTCTATGGTGCGGCCGGAGACGGGACCGTGTGGACGATTCAAAGTCCCGTTCAGATCGGAGCTACCCTCTGGTCAGGAGTATTCAGTGGAGGCGTCATCGCTTTCGGGTTACAACCTACTCGTAATCCGTTCTGCGCAACAGGTGATAATACTTACGGGGAATTGGGAGACGGAACCACTACCAATAAAAACACATTCTCCTGCGGAACCATTCTAGCCCGTAAACGAAAGATAATAACTGGTCCAGCCACAGGCCGTACTGCTTTCGCAGACGAAGAAGCGGATGAGAATCTGTTTCAGGTATACCCTTCTCCAACCAGCGACAACCTGACCATGCAGTATCAGGTGCAGGAAGAAGGAGTTGTTTCACTGCGACTGACAAACCTGCTTGGACAGGAGAGCATCCTTCTGAACACATCTCTGCTTCCGGGAGCATACAGCAATCACTTTAATGTAAAAGACCTGAGCCTGAGTCCAGGAATTTATTTCGCCTCCTTCCTGGCAAACGGTCAGACAAAGACGATAAAGATTTGTATCAGTAAATAATTTTCTTGCTTATAAAGAGCAATAAAGTTATCCGTTGAAGCTTTTTCAACAGAGGAGAGACTCCGTTTATTCAATCATTTTCAAGGTAATAAGACTCCTATTGTGTAAATTTGAGGTGTCACGATATCTTATTGCCAAATCATGAATTACCCTGCAAAATTATCTCCTAAGCTTGGCATCATAGCAGTAGGACTCATTTTCAGCATTTGCATTCTTATCACCTTCAGTTCCGTATATAAAAGACATCCTGAAACATTATCCACCGCGCTTATCATCGATTTGGCAATAACGGCACCTCTTCTCTGGTTGCTGCTAACCAGGAAGACCGGCATTTCGAAATGGTCCACCATCCGGATTTTTGTTCTTGGTATTGCATTGGCCGGCATGATCCTTACCAAGGGCAACAACCCTTTACTCCATGCTCTTAAGACCTGGATCGGACCCGCATTTGAAGCCCTGCTGATTGGCGTTCTGATCAGGAAGTTTTATGTTGCTAATAAACTGCAAAAATCCACAATTCTTCCCTCTTCTGATTTTTTGTGTCATTTCCGCATTTTTCTGAAAAACCTTTTAGGGAATGAATTATTTGCCAATGTCCTTGCTTCTGAAATATCTGTTTTCTATTATGCCTTTTTTTGTAGAAAACCCGGAAAGGAAGATTCAGAAATCAGATTCACTTCTTATAAAGAAAGCGGCATTCTGTTTATTCTTTGGATCATTCTAGGGCTGCTGCTTATTGAAGCAACCAGCATGCACTTATTATTCCTGCTTTGGAACAAAACCATCGCGGTCGTATTAACAACCTTAAGTCTTTACACTTGTCTCCAGCTCTACGCACATATTAAAGCGATTAAACGGAGGCCTTCAACGGTTTCAGGAAACTTACTCCTGCTAAAGAACGGATTATGGGGTGGGGAAACGATCATAGATATTAGTAATATTCAAAAAGTGGAATGCTCCGCTCAACGAGTAAAAAACCAGGAGTCCATCAAACTTTCCTTCCTTAAAAATCTGGACAACCACAATCTGGTTATCTATTTGAATGAACCGGTGCAAGTGATCGGAGCATTTGGATTTGTAAAAACAGCACGGGTGATCCTCCTGTATGTCGATGACTTAAAAACAATGAAGGCTCTTATCGAAGAGAAGAGAACAGAAATCAGCAAACTGAACGCAGACAGTAATACTTTCCTTCTTCCGGATAATCAATAAATATCAGATGCTTTTGTCGTTTTAAACAAAAAGCTCAAGTATCTTACATGGAATACGGGAAAGTGAATCTTCTATTCCCGATTCAATCAACAGACCATACAGTTCACAGCCTAAAACATACAGTTCGCTAAAACTCTGGTGTGATGTTCTTTTGTGCCTATACTTTCGCCACAAAAAAAACACACCTTATGAACTTAAAGAAAGCATTAGTCTGTCTCGCACTGACAGCAAGCTATTACCAAGTCAAGTCTCAAAATGAGCAATGGGTTGTTCCCCCCATGAATTACAATATGAACGCTCCAACACCCACTTCGGCAGCTATTCCTGGAGGGTCCACCACCAGTACTTCCCCAACCAACGGGGCGTATGATGCAAGTGGGCACCTGTTATTTTATGTCAGGGACATGAATCTTTACAGCGCCAATTCCACACTCGTGGGTAAGCTCCCGACTCCGGTAGGAGGAGGAACTTCCTTTGGTCCGGAAGTGGAGATCGTTCCCATCCCTGGGAAAGAGGACTGCAATAAATTCTATGTTATTTATATGTGCGGGGGCATCCTTTATGCAGAAGTGGATTGCAACACCACCGGCAACCCAACCATGATCCCTGCTCCGGGGACAATCCTTCCAAACACCAGTTCACCCAACTACCTGTTCAGTGATATTGTGATCCAGGGGCTTGCGGTTTCCAAACTGACTTCTTCCGGTGTCAGGTATTTGTTTACCCTGGCGACCGATGATCCTCACGATGATACACGAGGTGGGCTGTACCGGTTTACCATCGGCTCCACAAATATCAGTAAGACCTATGTTCTGGCAGCAACAGACCGCCAGCTCTCTTATCCATATATGGACCCCAACAAATGTTACTTCCAGTTTTCTCTTAACAATGCACAATGCTATCAGTTATCACTCTCAGCCGATCAGACCCACCTGGGATGGGGAGGAGCTACAAACGGTATTGCTGCCATGCAAACTGCTTTTGATCTTCAGTTGAATAATTATATGCTCGTTCCCGGATCTTACGCATACTATGCCCTTAATGGTAGTTTTTCAGATTATGGAGTTAGCGGCGCTGTTTACGATGCATCCGACCGCTTATGGGCCTCTACTCAAAGCAGCATTTATGTAGTCACCCCAGGGAATCAGAACGTGGCACAAGTCCCCGGATCTCATGTCCTGACCGTGAACTCGATGTCTTCCTATTACGGTTCTCAACTTGAATATGTGCCTTCCTCTAATTTAATTGTAGGAGTAACCCCTACTGCTACCAATGGAACGGGGAAATTTTTTAGCGTCAACCCAAATACCTTCGGATTTAATCCCAATTACATGAGCGGACAGGTAAAGACAACTTTCAACGGGGTGCTCGGTATTTTTTGTTTGCCTGATCAGATCGACGGGGACGTGATCAATTACGCCAGCTTAACTCCTTCAGTGAATGTAGTTACTTCGCAGATTTGTGCCGGAAACCCGATTGTGGTGAACGGGACTTATACTTCTGTTGGAAACATTACTCCAAACTCTTATTCCTGGGAAATCGATCAGTGTACAGATCAATATGGCAACAACCCAACACCGGTATGGAGCGGAACTTATACGAGTTCACCCGGCAACCCATTCACTATCCCAGGCAGCAATACTCTGGCTTGTGGGACTTACTATAAAATCACTTATTCAATTCAAAATACAACTTCCTGCACAAGCATGGCAACTGCTTCTGCAATGGTGTTGGTGGGTTGTGTTGATCACCCGATCATTGCTGGCAATACCTCTGTTTGCTCGGGTAGCACGACTATCTTAACCAGTAATTATACAAATTCATCACACAATGCAATCGTTTGGACCAGCGGTGGCACCTCTTTGGGCTCAGGGACATCCATCACCGTACCCTCTACAAGTGCAACCTATACCTTAACCGCAACCTTTGTACCTTCCGGATGCCCTGTTTCAACAAGTGTTACCATCACACCGGTAAACAATATACCCTCCTTTAACCTGTCGGATAATACCAGTTTATCAGGATATGCAACTATCAGCGCTATAGCAAGTGATATTCCTACTACACAAACAGCAGGCTACGGTTATGAATATATTCTGGAAGAGCTTTCTTCTACCGGAAGCACCAATTGGATTGATAACGACAACCCATGCTATTGGTGGAATTACCCTTTTCCGACCACGTTTAATCTGATCAATAACGCGCCGCCTCAGCAGGATTATACATCAAACCTTTATTTCCCTGTTGCATGTCCAACTGGTCTTAGTCCAGGGAATCAATGCACGCAGTACCCGGCAGGAGAATTCGCTTACGGAAATACCTACAGAATAACTTTGGGTTCCTGGAATAACGCATGTCCCTGGGCACAATCTTCTCAAACCATTACTTTGCCTCTGACCGGTGGCAGATTGGCCTCTCCAAGCATATTGAGAACAGCAACGGCTCCGGATTACAGTCATTTGCCCGGCCAACAATCCATTGAAAAAGTAAATGTTGCTGATCAGGAGAATGATTCGTTCCGGGCTACTCTTTACCCGAACCCAAGCAGTGGCAGCTTCACGATCGAAACTCCATTCGCAAGCACTCAATTGGTTGAAGTGTATGACTTAACAGGTAAGTTGGTATTAAGCACCAATATTTTGGGAACCACAAGTATAGATGCTGGCACTTTACCGGCTGGAATCTATAACGTCAAACTTTCAAATGGAGATCATGTAGTAAACAAGAGAATCGTTATTTCCAAATAAGACAACCAAACACACCCAAAAAGAGGTTAATAAACAATATCTTGGCTCCCTGAATATTTCAGAGCATCACTCATTCTGATACTTACTCTTGAATTTCAGGATTGTCAAATAAATGAAACTGTCTTTTTCTTCGAAAGTTATTCTCAGGCAGCCCTTCCAGATGGAAAGGCTGCCTTTGCTTGCTAAAATCTATATTCAAGCTTACTCACAAAGACCGGGGCGCTTTCATAAATTTGTACGGAGGCCTTTAACCAGATTCTTGTTCAGACTATTGAAGAGCTCCTTGGGGAAACACAATGGGCTTTTTACTTACCTCAACCGGGATAAAAATGCAACTATTTCTTTCCGGGCCGGAAATACCCAGTTCCATAGTTTATACCTTCCCGAATACAGCTATTATGAACCCGAAACGCTTGCGCTGATAGATATACTCCTCACTCGTAAGGATGTCTTTTATGATGTAGGAAGCAACTGGGGGCATTTCACTTTGCATGCGGCGAGCAATCCCGCTTTTCAAGGGGAGATTCATGCTTTCGAACCGATGCCTTCCACATTTATGGATCTGGAAAGTACTGTCAAACAGGCCTTGTTGATTCCTCAGGTTCAGTTGCATTGTCTGGCATTGTCTGATTCCAGTTCAGATACCTTCATCACCATCCCTGATGGAATTCATAGCGGAAATGCAATGCTTTCGGAGAAGGATAGCGGAGTGAAAATAAAAAGAGCCCGACTGGATGAGCTCCCTCTTCCTCCTCCAGCGTTAATGAAGGTAGATGCGGAAGGACATGAAGCCACCATTTTTTCTGGGGCTCACAAAACTATCGAAAGCAATAAACCTTTTATCCTCTTTGAAAATTTCAGAAACATGGAGTCGCCGGAGTCGATGCTTGCACCTATGCGAGTTTTGAAAGATCTTGGATATGTCTTTTTCCTACCACTCTTTGTTTCAGATCATCAGGGAGCTCCAGTCCATGCTGGTAAACAAGACTCCGTCCCATCCTCAGCACCGGATGCCGTGCTTGGATTGTTTGAATTTAAAATGGAAGAGCGTTGTTTCCTCGATGAACAGATTAACATCCTTGCCTGCCATCAGAATCGGTTGAATATTCTGGAAAGCCGTTTCACCGGTTTAGGTAATTGATTCAGGAACCAGTTCTGGATCTGCGTCCGGGCTCCTCTGATTCTTCTGCCCAGTAAATCTCCATAAATGACCTTACGGGTTTAGGTTCCCGGGGAGGTACTCCATTCAGGATATCAATAATCGGTTGAAGGGACTTCTTTGCTTTTTTTGCTTTCTTCTTTGCTTTTTTACGCGATGCTTTTGCCATAAATAATGCTATTCGTTCAACATAACCGGAATGAAAGTACGTCTCCGGTCTTTTTTAGAAATTCTCTGTTATGAAATCCTTAGAATCTAACCTCTGGATTCGTCCTTATCAGAGAACCGGAGGTGGGTTAGGAAGAAGTTGCTAAAGATGCTTTATTTTATTCTTACCATGTTACTTTAACCTTAACCCAAAGTTACTTGAAATAAGCAAAATGAACAAATGAGGGTTCCCGGAAAATAAGGTTTTGTGAAAATAATCGAATAATTGAAAGAATTAATGCAATTATTGGCCTTTTTTATTGTATTTACATGCATTTTTGCGACTTTTCATCCATTCTTATTTTTTTAGGCCGGTAAATCGTTCCGCATTCACTCAAACCGAAAACGGAGCCTTCATTTTCCGTCTTATACTCTCTTTTTGAGGCACTTGGGTATATTTCCATTCAAATTTCCTTTATTCACCCGGCCTGTCTATTTTTGCTTAAAATTCAAAAGCCGGTATTCTGGTGCAGGGAATTAATAAAACGAGCAAAGCATGGTAAGATTTCTGGCAAACCTTCTTTCGGTGGTGATCAACCCACTCATGGCTCCGACTTTTCTTTTCATCCTGCTTTTGTTTTATTTTCCAGGCCTCGAAACACTGACAAGCCAAGAAGAGAAACTACATGCCATTGGCCTGATCTTCCTTTCCACCTTTCTATTCTCCTTCCTTCTTATTTTCATGCTTTATAAAATGAAGCTGATTGCCAGGGTAACCCTTGAAAACCAGAAGGACCGAACGATTCCACAAATCTTTCTGCTCCTGGTTTATGTGGCTATCACGATTTATCTGGTTCGGAGACTAGGGATGAAAGACGGCCTTACCTTGTCTATGCTGGCCAGTACGATTACAATTGCTGGTATCACACTCATTAACCGGTACTGGAAAATCAGCACTCATGCTTCCGGAGTTTCGGGGGTGTTTGCCATCATCACGGTGCTTTATTGGAGATACCCTCCGGAAGGATTTGGAGCAATATATCTGGCCATTTCTCTGCTTACGCTGGGAGTTTGTGCTTCCCGTTTATATCTGAAAGTGCATACTCCTATGCAGGTGGTGATAGGCTTTTTACTGGGAGCGGTGAGCGGGACACTGCTATTTTTTTGGAGGTAATGACCATCAAAAGGCTTCTCCGGAATTGAAATACAATCCGGATGTATTCTTGCCAATTCCTGAATCGATTCCCATGTTCAGGCGTTCTGATTTGTTGATCATAATCCTCAGACATAATCCAACAGTATATTGAAGGTCCGGCCAATTGAGCCCACCAAAATTAGGGGCCACCTCTCCTCCGGAAACGAAGGCGGTCAATCCGATAAATCTCCAAACAGGAAACCGAAACTCCGCTTGTGCCGCAACCATCAGCTTGTCCCTGAAACGGCCGAAATAGTAACCTCGCATAATCATATCTCCTCCCAGGCAAGCCATCTGACGAAAAGGAACATCGCCGGTATTATAATTGATCAAACCCTGCAGAGCCAGTACTTTTCTGCCTCCAAAATTTATAAAGTCCCGGAGATCGATTGTGTAATTATTGAAATAATGGTTCCCTCCAAACTCTTTCTGATTATATATGGCCGACACTTCCAGATAAAGACCTTTATAACTATTCAGAATATTGTCTCTCGAGTCATATAAAAAATCAAACCCAACACCGGAGGTTGTACTCCCTTTGGTGCCTGATATATTTACCGAATCAAGCACTCCCCCATGCGAATACTGAACATTCGAAACACTGACATATTGATAAACAATTCCAGCAAAATATCGGGTACTGATGCGGGTTAGTAAGCGCTGGGTAATATTGAGAAGTTCATAAGAAACAGGCTGTTGCATGGCCGTGGTGGTTGTAGGCCCTATTCCCCAATAGAGGTCGGGGAATTTGTTGTAGTAGTTTTCTCCTTTCAGAAAAAAGCGTTCGTTTTTGAAAATGAGGTTGTTCTTGACCTGAGCAAGGATCTGCTTCTTTTCGGTATAATCAATATAGCTTTCTGTATTCGATTTGCGTGTAGTTGAATCGGCATGCTTGGAAAGCTGGAAGACCTGAAGCCAGAAAACTCCTCCTAATACACCTGTTTCCGGCTTTCGGCCAAGTTCAGGAGCGATGACATAGCTTTTATCCTTAAAAATGTTCGTAAACCGGGAATAAAGTGTTGGTTTAGCCGAATCAGCACCTACCTGGGAAGGTGAAATATGTAAGCTGTCGGAGTTTTGTGAAAAGCCATTATTAAAGGAAAACAGGAAGAATATGATGAGAAATCCCGATAAATTCTTCATGTCATTTAGAATGCAGTAAAAGTACGTAATTTGTTTTGATATTGTTAATTACTTATACAGAGTTGGAAAGGTGGATTATTACCCTTCTTTTGAGAATTTACCTACCTTTGAGGCATAATTTCTCTGCGTACCGGATGTCGAAAAAAAAAATCATTTTCCTGGTCGGCTCTCCCAACCAGACTTCACAAATGCATCAGATTTCATCCTTCCTGTCGGATGAATATGATTGCTATTTCAGTCAGATTTTTGCCAATCATTTTATGATCCGGACGACTGTTAAACTTGGCCTGTTAGATCATACGGTTATGGCGGGTGAATTTAAAGTAAAAGCTGACCATTATCTGAAAAAAAATAATTTAAAAAACGATTACTGTGCCGCAGTCTATAATAACCGGTATGATTTGGTTGTTGCCTGTACCGATATGATTGTGCCCAAAGTTTTCAGAGGTGTTAAAACCATCTGGGTGCAGGAAGGCATGATAGATGAGCTGACGATTGTAGCAAAGATCACCAAATTTTTTAAGCTTCCCCGTTATCTTGCCCTTGGAACCTCTTTAAACGGCTCTTCCAATCTCTGTGATATATATTGCGCCGCTTCGGAAGGATATAAAAGGCATATCAGCCGCATGGGCACTGAAGCCTCCAAGATTGTCGTGACCGGGATTCCTAATTTCGATAACCTTGCGGAGAACCGCAATAATGATTTCCCGCATAAAGATTTTGTCCTCGTGGCAACTTCCGACATCCGGGAATGTTTCCGCTATGATAACCGCCCTGCCTTTATCCGGGAAGCTGTTCAGATTGCCAACGGCAGAAAACTGATCTTCAAGCTTCATCCCAATGAGAAGATGGACAGGGCCGTTCAGGAGATCCGTGATAATGCACCTGCCGATACCCTGATTCTTACAGAAGGAAATATAAATCATATGATCGCCAATTGCAGTGAGCTCATCACCCAATTCTCCACGGTAGTGTATGTAGGCATTATCCTGGGTAAGAAAGTTCACTCTTATTTTGATCTGGCTGAACTGAACCGGCTCGTGCCGATTCAGACCGAAGGAAATTCTGCCCGGATGATTGCCGATGTTTGCAAAGGATATGTGGAGTTCAACGGCGACGGCAGTGCTTTTTTAAAGCAGCATTCTTCTCTTAACACTTTCTCGCTTGCAACAGCCAGTTAAGATCCTTACTCTTATTCAGGCTCGTACAGGCTCCAGCCGTCTGCCTGGCAAGATCCTTCTTCCCCTCGTTTCAAAACCATTGCTGGTTCGGATGGCAGAAAGAGTCCAGCTTTCCCGGCTTTGCGGAACCGTTGTTATTGCAACAACCACCGACAGCACCGATAATCCAGTTGAAGAACTGTGTAAAGCAAATAACCTGATTTGTTTCCGGGGTCACCCGACCGATTTGCTAGATCGTCATTATCAGGCTGCCAAAGTTTTCCAGGCCGATATCATATTAAAAATTCCTTCAGACTGCCCACTCATAGACCCTGCTATCATTGATAAGGGAATCCAATTCTTTCTAGATCACCGCAACGAATTTGATTACGTAAGTAACCTCCACCCTGCTTCTTATCCTGATGGTAATGATGTGGAAATAATGACCTTTCCTGCACTGGAAAAAGCCTGGAAAGAAGCCAAACGGGAACTGGAGAGGGAACATACCACCCCTTATCTCTGGGAAAATCCCGACAAATTCAGGATAGGCAACTTTTCCTGGGAATCAGGAAAGGACTATTCCATGTCTCACCGATGGACAATTGATTATATGGAAGATTACCGTTTCATTGAACGTATTTACACCGAACTTTACCCGATAAATCCAAAATTCGGCATCAACGATATCCTGGCCCTCGTAGATAAGCGCTCTGATATATTCCAGATCAATAGCCGGTATGCTGGCGTTAATTGGTACCGCAACCATCTGGACGAATTGAAAACAATCAGGCCTGAACAAACCAAAGAAGCTTAAAATGAAAGAGGAAAAAAGAAAACAACTGGAACAAACAGCCCTTAAGGTAAGAGAACATATCATCAACCTGAGTACCGATGGAGGTTGCTTTACAGGTGCATCACTCTCTTGTGCAGATCTCCTGGTCTATCTCTATTCCGACTTCCTGAACGTCCACAAAGGCAACCTTACCTCCCCCGAACGAGATTATCTGTTCCTCTCTAAAGGACATGATGTCCCGGCACTTTATGGAACCTTTGCGGAGCTTGGACTGATGGATAAAGATCGCCTGAAAAATCATTTACAGACCAACGACTCTGTATACTGGCACCCCAACCGGAATGTTCCCGGTGTAGAGTTTCATTCCGGGTCGCTTGGGCACCTCCCATCTGTAGCAATGGGTGTGGCATTTGATTGCAGAATGAGAAAGCAGAACAATAAGGTCATAGTGGTGACCGGTGACGGTGAGCTCAATGAAGGGTCAGTCTGGGAAGCGGTTCTTGTTGCCTGCGCTCACAAGCTGAACAACCTTACATTTGTGATAGACCGTAATCAGTTCCAAGCGAATGTAGCCACAGAAGACCTCATCCCCCTGGAGCCGCTTGCCGATAAGTTTGAAGCTTTTGGTTGCAAGGTGAAAAGAATAAACGGACATGATTTTCTTCAACTTGAGGAAGCATTCAGGGCTCTGCCGCTCTCCGCTGATAAACCAAGTGTTATCATTGCCGATACCATTCGCGGAAAAGGGCTTCCAAGTATTGAAGCCCGAGCCGACCGCTGGTTCTGTAATTTCAACAAAGAAGAAATAAAAAGTCTTTTGAAAGAACTGCACGGTGCTGAGCAGACCAACATAGAATCCGAAACACTTATAGTCCGATAAATCATGAGCTACGAAGAATTATTAAGAGATACTGCTCTGGCCGATGAACGCTTTGTGGTGATGACTGCAGAGAACAGAGCCCTGGTGAGAAACATGCCGGCTACACTGAAAGAGCGCTTTATTGATACCGGTATCACCGAACAAACCATGATTGGAGCGGCTGCTGGATTAGCACTTCGTGGAAGGATTCCTGTGGTTCATGCCCTCGCTTCCTTTCTTACGATGCGTGCCTTTGAATTTATCAGAACCGACCTTGGTATTCCGAATCTTCCTGTTAAGCTTAGCAGTTGGATCCCCGGTTTTCTATCTGATGGAAACGGACCCACTCACCAGGCTATTGAAGACATTTCAATCATGAGAGGAATACCAGGGATGCAAGTCTTTGCTCCTGCCGATGAACAGGATTTGCTGGGTGCTCTTCCGAAAATATGGTCCTCTCCTAATCCGGCTTATGTAAGAATTAATATCCGGAAAACAGATTTCAAGCATAATCCAGTTTTCGAAATTGGCAAGGCCGAAGTGGTTGCCACAGGAACGGATGTCACCCTCCTCGTCTACGGAATGCTTTTCGAAGAAACTCTGAAGACAAAAACAATTCTTGAAAAAGAAGGGCTTTCTGTCGGACTTGTCAATATGCGTTCCTTAAAACCACTGGATGAAAAGGCTATACTGGATGCGGCCAAAAACTCCCGCCTGCTGGTCACCATCGAAGATCATTTTCTTACTGGTGGACTTTATACCATGGTGGCAGAAACATTCTTACGTCATCACACCACAGCACATGTTCTTCCAATAGCGCTTCATGAAAAATGGTTTAAGCCCGCCCTTCTGCAGGAAGTACTGAAATTCGAAGGGTTTACAGGAGAAAAAATAGCGCATAACATTATCACAGAATTAGAAAAGAAAACTCTTACAAAAGCATAAAACATGAAAAACAAAATCGAATTCAATTCAAATTATCCCGACATCACTCATTCCGATGAACTCTACGCTAGGGCTTCTAAAATTATGCACCCCGTTACGCAGACTCTCGCTAAAGGACCCGGTCAGTTTATGAAAGGGGTCGCTCCTAAATATCTCAAAAGAGGAAAGGATGCGCATGTATGGGATGTGGATGGAAACGAATTTATTGATTACAACATGGGCATAGGTCCTATCTCTCTTGGATATTGTTACGACAAGGTAGACCAGGCCATCATCACCCAGCTGAAAGATGGCATCACCTTTTCCCTGATGCATGAAATGGAAGTTGAACTTGCCGAACTCGTTCACAGCATTATTCCGAATGCAGAATCCATCCGGATCAGCAAAACAGGTGCAGATGTGTGCAGCGCTGCTGTGCGAATTTCCAGAGCATTTACCGGACGTACAAAAGTTCTTTGTTGCGGATATCACGGATGGCATGACTGGTATATAGGGATCACAAGCCGCGATAAAGGAATCCCTTCCGAGGTGAAAGATCTCACCCATACTTTCGATTATAACAATATTGATTCTCTGATCAGCTCCCTCGACAGCGATACAGCTTGCGTGATCCTGGAACCGTTTATCTTTGAAGCCCCTAAAGATGATTTTCTCCAGAAAGTTCAGGCTGCCTGTAAGAAGAATGGAACACTCCTTATTTTTGATGAGATGTGGACTGGCTTCCGGGTTGCTCTGGGTGGTGCTCAAGAGTATTTCGGAATAAAACCGGATCTGGCTGTTTATTCAAAAGCCTTTGCAAATGGAATGCCAATTTCCCTCCTCACCGGACGTAAAGATGTTATGCAGCTTTTCGAGAAAGAAGTGTTCTTCTTCACCACCTTTGGAGGTGAAGCTCTTTCCATGGCTGCTGCCATAGCCACCATTACCGAGATGAAAGAGAAAAATGTAGCTGCTGCACTTGATAAAAAAGGAGCCCTACTTAAAGATGGATATAACAAGATAGCGGAAGAACTGGGAATTGCATCCTATACCAAGTGTTCAGGCTATAACTGCAGGACCATCGTTACCTTCGATGCCTCCGCCGGGGACCCGCTCATTCTCAAAAGTTTTGTACAACAGGAAATGATCAAGCGGGGAATACTATGGGCCGGTTTTCATAACATGTGCTTTACGCATAGCGATGAAGATATTTCTTATACCCTCAAAGCATACCGGGAAGTACTCGGCCTGCTTAAAGATGCGGTGAAAGCAAATAAGGTAGCAGAGGCTTTAAAAGGTGAACCCCTCGAAATGGTTTTCCGTAAAGTGAGTAATTATAATATCAAACCTAAGCAGGCTGCTGTTAAAGGATAAGTTATGATGGACCTTTTTTCTCTGAAGAATAAAACCGCAATTGTTACGGGTGCCTGCGGGCTGCTCGGGTCAAAGCATGTAGAAGCACTTGCTGCAGCCGGAGCCAATGTTGTGGTCTGTGATATTCAGGAAAAAGCATGCAAAGAAAAGGCGGACTCCCTCGGTGGAAATCACCTGGGTCTCTCGGCTGATGTCACCAATCCGGAATCTCTAAAAGCCGCAAGAGACCTCATTCTTTCTAAATACAAACACATTGATATTCTTGTAAATAATGCAGCCATCAATGATATGTTTGAAAATCCGCTACTCGCCGGGAAGCAAAGCATGTTTGAAAACTATCCTCTGGATATGTGGGAAAAATCCTGGCAGGTGAATGTAACCGGGGTCTTCCTGTGCTCTCAAATATTCGGAACACCGATGGCTGAGCAAGGCTCAGGAAGCATCATCAATATTGCTTCGACCTACGGAATGGTAGGCCCGGATCAAAGTATTTACAAAGATAAAAACGGGAAACACTCTTTTTATAAATCCCCCTCATACCCTGCTACGAAAGGTGCTATCATTAACTTTACACGTTACCTCGCGGCTTATTGGGGTTCTAAAGGAGTAAGAGTGAATACGCTTTCTCCTGGTGGCGTGGAGAATAACCAGGACGAACACTTTGTAAAAAATTATACCGACAAAACCCTGCTGGGCCGCATGGCTTCTCCTTCGGATTATAAAGGGGCGTTGATATTTCTGGCTTCCAATGCCTCCGCTTATATGACCGGAGCAAACCTGGTTGTGGATGGAGGATGGACAGCAATCTGACATGATTATGAATTTAACAGATGTAAGTGCCCGTGCCGGGAGAATTAAACTTCTCCTCACCGATTGTGATGGTGTACTAACCGATGCTGGTGTTTATTATGGTGCAGAAGGTGAAGTACTTAAACGATTCTCTATTCGGGATGGCATGGGTGTGGAACGCCTGTTAAAGATCTGTAATGTGGAGACCGGTATCATAACCGGTGAAATATCACCATCTGTTGCAAAGCGGGCAGAGAAACTGAATATTACTGAATTGCACCTCGGTGTAAAAAATAAAACAGAAAGACTAGCGGAAATACTGAGCCGAAAGAATCTCAAACCAGAAGAAATTGCCTACATTGGAGATGATGTAAACGACCTTGAAGTGCTTCGTGCCGTTGGTCTGGCAGCGTGCCCCGCAGATGCAATGGACCTGATCCAGCATGCCATTCATTACAAGTGCACAAACAAAGGTGGCAATGGATGTTTCCGGGAAGTTGCCGAATTTATTATTCATAGTAAAAACAAAACTTAAACTAAAGAAGCGATGAGACTTATTAACATTGGAAAAAACAAAAAAATAGGCGATGGACAACCATCATACGTGATCGCTGAAATTGGTATTAATCACAATGGTTCACTAGAAATTGCAAAAAAACTCATTGATGCTGCTGCAGAATGTCATTGCGATGCGGTGAAATTTCAAAAAAGAACTCCCGAGCTATGTGTCCCGAAAGATCAGTGGAGCATTATGCGTGACACTCCCTGGGGGCAAATGAGTTATATTGATTACAAACGCAAAACCGAATTCGGGCTTGAAGAATATACTGCAATTGATAAATACTGTCGTGAAAAAGGAATTGCCTGGTTTGCCTCCTGCTGGGATGAACCATCGGTTGATTTTATCGAACAGTTTAATCCTGTCCTTTACAAATTGGCTTCTGCATCATTGACAGACATCTCTCTGATCAAGAAAACAAAAGCTACCGGGAAGCCCTTGATCCTTTCCACAGGAATGTCGACAACGAATGAAATTGTAGATGCGGTGAAAGCTATTGGAACCGACAATCTGCTCATCGCCCACTCCACCTCTTCATACCCTTGTCCTCCGGAAGAGCTAAACCTGCGCATGATCAACACCCTCCAAGAAATGTACCCCGATACCCCGATAGGTTATTCAGGACATGAAACAGGACTCGCCACTACGGTAGTTGCTGTAGCAATCGGAGCTTGTTTTGTGGAACGCCACTTCACACTCGATAGGGCCATGTGGGGCTCCGATCATGCCGCTTCAGTTGAGGTGCCAGGAATGGCTAAAATGGTAAGAGATATACGCTCTGCTGAGGTTGCACTGGGTGATGGAATAAAGAAAGTCTACGATAGCGAACTTGGACCACTCAAAAGGTTACGTAAGTTTCCGCTGCCACATATGAATGGAAAATAGTTTGTCAGAAAGCACGATTGTATTTATCACTTCCTCCATTCTGCTTTTCAGCATGGGGCTATTTATTTTTCTGGAGCGTAAATTTCCTTACCGCACCGGATCTCCTTTTCTGCGGGAGGGAATCTGGATTGACTTTTTCTGGTATTCTATCGTGCAAAACTACGTCCTGAAAATTGTCATCTTTGATTTTATTATTCAACCCATTAATAATGCCTGGAGCTTTCCGGATATTCAGATCGTAAAAGCCTGGCCGGTTATCTGGCAGGTTCTATTCTTTCTGGTAATCCACGATTTCTACATTTATTGGTTTCATCGCTGGCAGCATAATTCCAAAATTCTTTGGCGAACTCATGAAGCACACCATTCGGCTACTTTTGTTGACTGGATTGCCGGTTCGCGCTCTCACGCCCTTGAAATTATTATCAACCAGACCATAGAATTTGCACCGATGGTCATCCTTGGGGTTAACCCAATCGTTATTCCTATTAAAGCTTGCATCGACGGGGTTTGGGGAATGTATATTCATTCAAACATAAATGTGAAATCAGGAAGGCTGCAGTATTTCATAAACGGCCCGGAAATGCACCAATGGCACCACGCCGATCAGAAAGATGTCTTCTTTGCTAACTACTCCACCAAGTTCGCTATATGGGACTGGATTTTCGGAACCGCTTATCTTCCGAATATCAAACCCATAAAATATGGCCTTCCCTATCCTTATCCAAGTGATTATTTTTTTCAATTTATAAGTTTGTTTACTCGTCTGGATGAAACCAAATTGCGCAAAAACAAACACATCAATCGTTACCTAGGATTACGACACACGTTTCTGAACACCTTTAAATCGGGTTCTAATCGTGCTTCTCACCCTCCTGCTAACAGTCAGAACGAAAAGAAAGAATCAATCCTATGATAGCCTGGTTTTATCTCCTTATTGCATCCACCTGTGAAATATGCTGGATCTATAGCCTTAAGAATTTTCAGTTTAAAAAACTTCTGGAATTCAAGTTTTCTCTTCTCTTTACTGATAAGGCAAATTTTATGCTCCTCGTGCCAGGGCTTGGGTATATCCTTTTTGGTGTTGGAAATATCATTTGTTTTTCAAAAGCAATGAAGACTATCCCTCCATCTGTAGCCTTTGCGGTCTGGATGGCGGCGGCGCTCATAGGAGTTAAACTGGTAGAAGTAATCATGTTGAAAGAGCCCGTCTCGATGGTTCAGTTGGTATTTATTATTTTTATCCTCATCGGTATTATCGGACTAAAAATCTATAACTAGCCTTCTCCTCTTCCTAATAGGATTCAGAAATCCAGTGTTTCTGGTTCTCCTGCAAGCTTCCGGCCTTTGAATATGCTGCTTCTCCAACCATTTGTAAATTCAAGTCGTTCCACGGAAGTATCCTCTTTGAATTTCAATCCACCTTCCTTGTGCAGGAGGTATTGGTCATAAGCAGCTGGCATAGCATCTGCAATTTTATTCCACTTATAATTATTCCTTGCATCAAGTAATGAAAATCGATAATCAGAATTAGAGCGCACAGGAATCTTCTCCCTTGCCTTCTGAAGTTCTATTCCCAGCCAATCAATTTCGTACGGGAATTCTTCCCAATCCTCCCCATCCCGATCTCCCATTTGTTTTTTATACGCCTTATAGTACTTCTTCGTCAGGGCATCCTCAAATGTTCTGACAAGATATTTTTCGCCTTCTCCATAAGTTGAAAGATAAGGTCTGTTATCCTTAGCTGCCTGAACCACCGGAGGCTCACTTTTTTTGTTCCGAACAAAATCTTCATGTGACAATTGAAGGTAAACCTCCTCCTTCTCCCCTCGGATATCCGGAAGGCTCATATAGACTGTAGTACCCCGGAGGCCGTTGTAGAAATCATACCAGGCCGGGAAATTTCTCTCCATGTCTTCTGACTCTTCGTACGCTTCTTTGATTTCCCGGTAATCCTGCCAATGGCTCATAAAAGGCTGCTCATCCTCAAAATTACCGGAGCGGAGATATTGTTGATAGAGGTCGATGTCTTCCGGGGAAATAGGATCCAGAAATGGGCAGTTCATCACTCTCTGTTCCCAATACCTAAAGTCAAAACATATTTCAACATCCCTCAATTCTATTTTTTCAGCCCTCCAAAGGCATTGAAGATCAAATAATTTTTTCTGCTGGATTTCGACCAGCCGCTCAAACGCCTCTGAGACATATTCAAGGGAATCATTTTCATTCCATTCTTTGAAATCCATGGTCTCCGTCATCCATTCTGCCCGCTGGTCGGCATATTTTCGAATGAACTGTTTTACAGATTCTGGCTCAAACTGGTCCAACCAACTTGTTGCTTCCTCACTTCGGCTTATCTCTTCCTGAAAATGATCATAAAGCTCTTTCCGCTTTAATGCCCGCTCCAGGTCTCCCTGAAAGTAATCGAATGAAACTACTTCAGGGGTCACTTCCGGAGGGCTTTGAGATTTATTTTCTTCCTGTTCCATTTCTTCTCGTGTTAAAAGTCGAGGTTTTCCTGCTCCCCTTTCCTTTTTCTACCGAGGATGATTTTTTGCCGGAGAAGGTCGCTTTCCAAATCTTTGGTGTCCAAAATTCTTCTTTCTCCTGAAAAGGGTTTTCCACTATCCAGTCGGGCCCAGTAATCTCGGGCCACAATGGGAAGTTTTTCAAGTGTTTTATTCCTTCGGAACAGCTCTGCAGCTCTGTATATAGCGACTCTCCAGTCTTCATTGCTTTCAATAGGAACTCTCACTTTCTGACGTTCCAGAAAGAGCAGATCCTCTTCAATAAGAGCTGTCTTTATTCTATTAAATGGAGAATGCCAGTGTTTCTTTTCCAGGTATTTACGATGTGATTCTTTTGAATCGAAATGGGAGGAAAAATACTCGAGCCTCTTTTCATCGGAATATTCAAGCCGGGGGCGAGAATCTGGGGGATTAATGTTTCGTTCTCCGGTCTCTTCCTGCTCCCCAAGCTGACAATAATATTGTTCGAGCGTGCCTCGTTCGTCATTTAATGCAAAATAGATATCATTCCCGGTTTGATGATTGTGAAACTCGTACCAGGTATTATAATAACAGTTTCTTTGACCGGATGGTATCGCTAAAAAATCATTCTTGATGACTTTGAAATTTTGCCATTCCATGCTCTCCTGAAAGCGATAACCCAAATCCGATTCCTGCAAAAATCTCATGAAATACCCAACCTCTATTTCGTTGACTGGCTCCAAAAAAGGGCAACTGAAGATATGATCACTCCACCATTTGAATTGAGAGGTAAGTTCAATTCCAGGAAGTTTAATTCTATTCCCTCTCCACTGACATTGCAGGTCAAAAAGTTTTTTTTGAAGGATAGATTCCAGACAAAAGCGGCTTGCACGGCTCCATTGATTCTTTTCTTCCTTTAGAGACTGAAGATTCTTCTCCCCATAAAAATGCCAATAAACCTTTTTGAATGCATAATTTTTAATGAAATCCACAACAGAGGAACTACTATACTGGCTGAAGAATTCCTGAAAATGAACTCCGGTTTCCAGCTCATTGATAATCCGGGTATAGTTATTTGCTTTCCAAAGTACTTCTTTGAGTGATTGTTCAGCCAGACTTTCTGTCGTTTCGATCATGACTTGAATTTGTCAGTTCATATCATTAGGCTAATTTAATTTTATTTATTTGATCAGGCAAGGGATTCCATATCTTATATGAAATATTATTTGAACGTTAATATAGGTCACGTGAAGATGTGGACATTAGGGGTAAGATCTAAATGAGGGGAACCAAGCGGTTAGTTAGAAGCCTGATTGAATCCAAAGGCCACCCCGACCCGGAGACCTATGGTCCACATGACTCTTCGATCTGCCATAGGATTGAGCATGTATTTCATTTCGGGCTCAACACTCAGAGATCCTTCTCCAGGATGCTTAGATTGGAAAACATAGATAAAGCCTCCACTACCGAAAGCAGAGAACTTACCTTTCACTGAAAAATCATCTATCCTGACACCACTACAGGTTTCTTGCAAGAGAGCAGATCCGGTAACACCCAGGTTTATCCCCATATAATTTTTTCCTTCTTCCGAAATACGATATGAAAAAGAAAGGGGAACCTGAAGAAACTCATCCTGAAAGGTATAAGACCATTCCTCCTGAGCGCTATCCAAGAGCACTCCATTTTTATCGGTATGAAATACTGTTCCACGAGAAACCCCATTGTAAACAATGTTTTCAATACCCACACCAGCCCGAAGGAAAAGTTTGTTGGTTGATAAGACGGTCAGCTGAATGCCTACATCATAATCAAATCCAGGTCTTTCATACTTCACGCCATGGAGCAGATAGGTTGAATTGGTAACATCCGTTATATCACTTTTCTGAATCTGCCCGATTTGTTTTCCGACATTTCCTCCCAGGCCAGGACTTATATAAAGAATAAAACGAGGGTAGAGTGCCGGCTTAGCTGTGTCTTTAACCACCTTCTTTATGGTGTCTGCAAAAGAGGTAAACGGGATCTCTTTCGCCGATAAGAGGGATTGGGCTCCTGTGTTTATGGAGAATAGCAAGCAAACTATTCCAAGGCTTGCAAGGGATTTTTTCCGCAGTAAAAGGGCTGATTTCACTCCTGCAAGTTAAACTAATTTTGCAGAAATAACCCTCCAGGTAGCTCAAAAATGCTTCTCTGTAAGGGTGCCATAAAGGACAATTTAAGCTAAATCAGGCTATTATTGTATCTTACCCTGCCATAAGGCCATCCAAACGACAACAATTGAATGAAATCTCTGTATACTAAAGTATTTCCGTCTCCCTATTCTCTTTCCAGAACGAACTGGAAAATAGCTTTTGGCAATCCATTCTTCCCGTTCAAAGCAATTTCATCCCTGCTTTTGTTGATTTCCATCGGGATTTTCATTCCTCATTTTTTCAATTATATCCAGCACAGGCCAGGGGTTGTCCTGAACGATACCTTTCTTAATCTTTTTGAGCCCATTAATGTATCCTGGCTAATCTTCCCACTGCTTTATCTCTCTCTTGGGCTTACTTTTCTTAACCTCATTCCGCTTCCTGAATTATTCATAAAGGGTGTTCAGGCCTATGCGTTGTTAATGCTTATCCGTATAGCGTGCCTCTATTTAGTGCCGCTTGAACCTGCATTGCATTATCTGCCCCTTCAGGACCCTCTGATCGGAGGGGCATTTTATAGCCAGGGCCTGATTACCAAAGATCTCTTCTTCTCCGGCCATGTTTCTACCATGGTGATGATTTGTCTCATCAATCCAGCACCTGCCATGAGGAACTTACTTATCTGCGCTACATTACTGGTGGCCGGCCTTATACTTCTTCAGCATGTTCACTACACGATTGATGTAATTGCAGCACCTTTCTTCTCCTGGATAAGTGTTTACCTGACCAGGAAATTTCTGTAAGTCAAAAATATTTCAGGTATAGATAAATGATCAACCCTGCCAGAATCAGGAAGACTCCACCCATAATAAAATTCACCTGCCTGTTCTCCTTCGCATTCCTATTCACGATTATTTCATGAATAATGTTCTTAATCGTATTCTGTATCTCATAGGCTGAGGTGGCATTTTTATTCAGGAACTCATAAGCCCCCAACCGGAAGGAGCTCTCCTTTAGTTCCTGCTGTTCCATACCAGTGAGCATAACAACCTCTGTTTTTTCTGAAGCATTTTTTATTTTTTGCAATACTTCAATTCCATTTAGTGTATTTCCAGGTTGTGAATCCAGGCAATAATCAAGAACTACTATATCCGGCTTGTCTTCAATCTTCCTCAGACATTCCTCTCCGTTAGAAAAGGTGCTGATCCGGATGGTAGCCTTGAATTTTTCATGCAACTTATGTTTCAAGGATGTCAGAAACATGTTATCGTCATCGACGAGAAATACCGAAAGAGTATTGTTCTGCGTTTTCATAGCCTTGAGATTTACGGATTTATAATAGCAGGCGGACTTCTTATGCAATTAAAAATACGGGAGAAATCTGGAGGTCAGTTTAAAATTCGGTGAACTGATCCATGAAGGAGTCCAACGCTCGGCTTAACCGGGTAAAAAAATATGGAGGTGAGTCTGAAGAGTCTATCGAATGAGCTGAAGGAATCCGGTTCTCTCGTAGTCCTTTCCGTCATTTCCTTTGGCACTCATAATATAATAATAGGTTCCGTCGGTTGCCAGGATACCTGTTTTGTTCCGTCCATCCCAACCCTGAACAGGATTGGAGAAGTCGGTCATAAGAATTCCCCAACGGTCATAAATCTTCATGTCGAAATTCAACAAGCCGTAAGAACTTATTGAAAAGATGTCATTTGATCCATCTCCATTGGGCGTAAACACATTCGGAATCGATACCCAGGATGGGAGGTCAAGCACATGTATGACAACACTATCTACTGCGGTACAGCCTGCAGCATTCTGAACCGTGAGGAATACTGTATAATAGCCCGGTGCTGTAAAAGTATTGGAAGGACTAGGAAGATTGCTACTGCTTCCATTTCCAAAATTCCAGCTCCAGCTGTTCACTGAAGGAGAACTTCCGTTCGTGAAGTGAACCAGCAGTGGTGACTTACCGGATAAACTGTCGGCTGTAAAAAACGCATTCACGCTATTTACATTTATAGTATAAGTAGATATACTGGAGCCACAGGAATTGGTGACGGTTACCGAATAAGTACCTGTTGTGCCTTCCGTAATAGTAGGTGTGGTGGCACCTGTACTCCAGGAATAAGTGTTTCCGACAGGGGCAGTTAAAATTGAGGATGCACCCGGGCAAAGCTGAGTAGGTCCGACATTCACTACCGCAGGCTGGGATTTAAGCGTAACGATGGTCTTGGCGCTGTCCGTTCCACACGCATTGGAAACATAGACCACATAGGTACCGGCAGCATTGACACTTATGGCAGGGGTGGTTGCACCGGAAGTCCAGGAATAAGTACCTCCGCCCGATGCGGTGATCGGGGAGCTGGTACCGGAACAAATGGTATCTGGGCTCGGACTTATGGAAGCAAGAGGTAATGTGCCCGTATTTGTCAGGATAACGGTATCAATTTTAGTGCATCCCAGAGCATCGTTTATATTGCAGGTATAAGTACCGGCAGAAAGATTGATGGCATTGGGTCCGGTTCCTCCCGAAGGGACCCAGGAATAGGTATAAGCTCCTGTGCCACCGGCCACCGTAGTGCTGATACTTCCATTAGCAAGGTTACAGGTCGAAGGCACCGGAGTTGCAGTGGAGCTCAAGGAACCTGAAGAACTTATGACCAAAGGCACCGATGTTTTACATCCATTAGCATCTGTTATAAAACAGGTATCATTTCCAGGAGGACGATTGGTTATCGTTGCAGTTGCTGCGCCACCAGGGCTCCAGGAATAGGTATAGGCTGCCGTTCCTCCGGAAGGAGTGCCGGTAGCAGTGCCTGTATTCGTTCCGCAACTCGCGGCAGTTGTTGATCCGGAAACTGTTAATACCGTTGGCTGTGAAATCGTAACCGTTGCGCTGGTTGGACAAGCCCCGGAAGCAGATACCTGCACTGTATAATTGCCAGGGGCAAGGTTTGAGATGGTAGATGTTGTTAGGCCTCCAGGAGTCCATGAGTAGGTATAAGGCCCGGCACCTCCCGAAGGAATAGCCGTTGCTGAACCATTATTGTTTCCATTGCAATTAATTTGTACCGGGGTAATGGAAGAGCCTAACACAATTACGGGAATCGAAACAGAAGCTGGAGCATTACAAGTGCCGCTCGAAGTAAGCATCACCGTAAACGTGCCTGGTCCTGAAAATGTATGAGATGGATTTAAAAGGTTAGAAGTATTGGAAGCTCCTGAAGCAGGATCTCCGAAATTCCAAGTGCTGTTAATAGTACAGGGGGTTGAAAGGTTGGTGAAATTCACAAGGTTAGAGCCCGCGCAAACAGAGGAAAAGTTTGGGACCTCTACAGGCGCATTACTGATCAGTATATCGTCTATTGCAATTCCGTCATAAGAATTACAGGTTGTTCCTGCTCCGAAAATAAACCGGAAACGAACACTGGGCTTACCTGCAAGTCCTGCAAGGCAATGGGTAGCGGTGATCCATCCCCCACTCCCGTTACCACCTTGACAAGGACCGGAAGTAGCACCTATACGACCACTCCAGCCCTGAGGCTTTGGGATTCCGAGGTTGGGTAGTCCGAAAGTTGCACCCCATTTTGCACTGTCAAGCCAGGTTACATTTGCATTATTGAACCAATTCGTATTTTCACAATCTACTGGATCTGAAGAAGCACCTACATTAGACCAGGTAAGGCCCCCATCCAGGGAAGACTGAAAAGACATACCATCATATTTCCATTCATCTTCCCAGAATATTTTAAAGGAAACCCATGGATAGTTAAGTGCTGTGAAATCAAAACAGGGGCTTTCGAGACTTGCAACTTGTTTGTATCTATAAAATGATCCGGTTAAACTTCCGACCATCCAACATTTCGATCCTCCGCCTGCGGTATTAATCGTTGGATGGGTGGGTGTTCCCCAGGCCCAATCGGAGTGAAGGCTATCTGCCTTAATAGTCCATGCTGGTCCTGCTTCAAAACCTTCATTGTATGGAAAGGTATTGATAGGCAAACCAACACATTGTGCACCTACCTGATTAATGGAAAAAATAAGGATACAAATGATCAGAAAAAGAGATCGGTGGAATCGTGGACTTAAGCGAGATTTACTGGTATCGTGAGTTTCCGGATACATCTTCTTTTGCATTTTATGTACATCCTTCAGGATGTTTTCATTAACTATCAAATATACGCTAAACCCTGCTAAATCAAACAAGACTGATATTCAGGGAATTCAAGCCGGGGTCTCATCCAGGGTGACCTTGATTGCTTTCATCCCTTTTTTGGAGGAAAGGAGTTCGAAAATAACGCTATCTCCTTGTTTTACAGGAACAAGCAAATCTTTTACATGAACGTAATAATCCTTATTATCCTCCGTACAAGTAATGAAACCGAACTTTTGGGAAGGATTAAAGAATTTAACGACTCCCTTTTTCATTGAATAATGATGTTACCAGTTAATACCTATAGACAGCATCAGATAAAGAAGCCTGGGGAAGAATCCAGGGGTATTGGGTAGCACAAAATTAATATTATTCTTTGAATTCAAAATCGATCCTGCAAGGCAGGATCAGGGAGGTTAACTCTTCATTTCGAAAAATCCAGGAAGTAACTCCTCTATTCTGGGACCTATAAGACCTTTTTCTGATTTGAAAATAACAACTGTTCCTTCCTTATCTTTCGCAACGAACTCTGCAATCACCTGTCTACAAGCACCGCAGGGGGGGATAGGAAATTTTGAATCAGCAGAAATGGCTATTGCGCGTATTTTCATTCCTGGACCTTCTTCACGAACTGCCTGAAAAATGGCATTGCGTTCTGCACAACAGGTTAGACCAAAAGATGCATTTTCGACATTGCAGCCTGAAAAGATCCGGCCTTTAACAGTCAGGAGCGCTGCTCCGACATGAAGATTGGAATAAGGAGCATAGGCCTTCTTTCCAGCGGAAACAGAGAGGCTGATAAGGTTTTTGAATTGGGCGGATATGCTTTTCTTTTTTTCCATAGATGTTTACAAAAGGATTCCGGCAATCGTTGCTGAAAGGTAAGACGCCATTGTTCCGCAGATCATGGCTTTCAAACCCAGTTTTGCAAGATCTGTTTTACGTTCAGGAGCCAACTCCCCGATTCCTCCTACCTGCATGGCTATGGAGGAGAAGTTGGCAAAACCGCAAAGCGCAAAACTTAAAATGGTGATTGTTTTAGGAGAAATGACCTGACCTTTGATCATAGGTACAAGGTCGAGATAAGCAACAAACTCATTCAGGGCCATTTTTGTTCCCATCAGATTTCCGGCAATATGAGCCTCCTTCCAGGGCACTCCCATCAGATAAGCGATGGGTGCAAAAACAGCTCCAAATATGGTCTTGAGGCTCAGGTGAGTCATATCAATACCCAACAGAGAATGGGCTATACCGGTATGATTGCAAAGCACTCGCCCAAATTTGCCTAAGCCGGCATCAATGAGAAATACAATAGCAATCACGGCAATAAGCATGGCTACCACATTCACTCCTACTTTCATTCCATCACCCGCCCCATGCATGATAGCATCCATTAGATTAGCGTGCGTTTTTTTTATTTCAAGTTTTACTGCACCCCCCGTTTGGGATTTCTCCGTTTCAGGAAAAACCAGTTTCGAAATAACAAGCGCTCCCGGAGCTGCCATTATACTGGCTGCAATGAGGTAGCTTGCAGGCACTCCCATTTTCATATAAACCGCCATTATACCACCTGCTATACATGCCATACTTCCACTCATTGAAGCAAGCAGTTCGGATTTGGTCATCCCTGCCAGGTATGGCTTAATCATAATCTGAGCTTCCACCTGCCCTACGAACGTACTGGCCACATTAGAGAGAGCCTCACTTCCGCTTACCTTCATCAACTTATAAACGATCTTGGCAAGGAAGGAAATAATCAACTGCATAAGTCCGATATGATAAGCAACCCCGACCAGAGCAGAAACAAAAATGATGGTAGGAATGATGTTGAAATAGAAAATAAAGCTGCTCTCCTTTCCGAAGATCTGTTCCATTTTCGATTGATCAACCAGAACCCCGAAGACAAAACGGGCACCTGCATCAGAAAAATTAAGAAGTTTGGTGATGAAATCTCCAAGGTGCCTAAACAGGGTTTGTCCAAACGGAACCTTCAAAATAAAAACAGCAAGACCAACTTGTATAAGCAAACCCACTCCGATTTGCCTGAAGTTAATCGCCTTTCTGTTATTAGACATCAGAAATGCGATCAGAAGAATAGCTGCCACGCCAAACAAGCCAAAGTATCTATCCATATTTAATGATTCAATTTAACATAGAGTTGCAGGTACGAGGATCTGGGAAAAAAAGCAGGAACGCCCAATGGGTATTCCTGACTTTTGCCTTACGGCTTGAAACAAAGATATTCTTTTTAGCTTATTCTAACCAATCACCATGCAGATTAACGAATAAGTTGTAAATAACCCTTGAAATCAAAAACTTTTCCATCCCCGCCTTTGGCGTGAATTATATAGTAGTATGTACCGTCAGTGGCCATCAATCCTGCTTTGGTACGTCCATCCCAACCCTGATCTACCGTATTAATATTCGCCATCTCTAATCCCCAACGGTCATAAATTCGCATCTCGAACGCGGTAATGTTCTGGGATCCACATTGAAATATTTCATTCTTACCATCTCCATTGGGTGTGAAGATATTTGGAACCCAAATCCAGGATGGTAATTCATGAACGATGATCACCTCTTTATAGGTATTCTTACAACCATTCGAGTCTGTAACCGTAAGTAATGCCGTATAGGTTCCCGGACCATAAGTATGAGATGGATTAACACTTGTTGAAGTAGCTCCATCTCCAAAACTCCAAAACCAACTCGTTGTGTTAGCCGAACTTCCATTGGTAAAAATAACGGGTAAAGGTGCATACCCCAGAGTACTGTCTGCAGAGAAATTTGCTGTGACACTGTTCACCGTCAGAACAGAGGTGGCTGTGGAAATACCACATCCATTGCTAACCTGTACGGTATAGGTTCCCTGAACGGAAACATAAATGGAAGCGGCGTTGGAACCTGTGCTCCATGTAAATGTATTCCCTCCGGAAGCGGTCAGCATTACAGAATCTCCACTGCATACCCAATTACTTCCTGCAACTGCAGCAATTGGCGGAGGTGTTACCGTGATGGAGGTAGAAGCCTGATTGGTCCCACAAACATTGGTCACCGACACCGTGTAAGTTCCGGCCGTATTCACCATTATTGAATCTGTTGTTGCTCCTGTACTCCAGCTATAGGTTCCCCCTCCTCCGGCAATAAGCAGGAGGCTGTCTCCATGACAAAAGGTAGTTGCACCTGCAGGTGTGAGTACCGCTACCGGCGGAAGTCCCGTATTTGTAACGGTGACCGTATCGGCTTGCGAACACCCATGAGCATCTGTAATCATACACGTGTATGTTCCTGAAGGAATATTTGCAAGTGTATCACCACTTCCACCCGGAGATGACCAGGAATAGGTATAACCGGGCGATCCTCCGGAAGTTGTAGTATATGCCAATCCGTTAGGATGTCCGCAAGTAGCCCCTGTGATTGCAGCTGATGAACTAATGGGTAGGAGAGGCTGGGTAATATTTATGGTAGTACTGTCTTTACATCCGTTTGCATCCACAACTATACAGGTATAGTTTCCAGCTGTCAAGCCGCTAGCTAATGAATTGGCTCCGCCGGATGGAGACCAGGAGTAGGTATACCCGGTGGTTCCTCCCGTTACTGCAACAGATGCAGTACCTGTATTCCCTCCTGAACATGCCACTGCGGTACTCGAAGGTGCAATCGCAAGCGCTCCAGGTTGGGTGATCGTAACAGCTTGTGTGGTGATACAGTTATTCGCGTCCGTGATGGTGCATGTATATCCGCCCTGACATAATCCGCTTGCGGTAGTCGTATTGCCACCGGAAGGAGACCAGGAATACGTTAATGGTGCGGTCCCACCGGTTGCATTAATGGTTGCCTGTCCTGAACAAACAGCATTACATGCCGGGTTGACAGAAGAAGTCAGCGTGGCGCTGGGTCCGCTATTGTTATTGATGGAAACAGTATAGGTACTGGGGCAATTGTTCGCATCCGTTACAGAAACGGTATAAGAACCTGCCGGGACAGCGCTTATTGAATCCTTGGTTCCACCTCCTCCTGACCAGGAAAAGGTATATGCAGGAGTTCCTCCGGTTACATTTAGCACAGCCGATCCATTGCTTGTATTACAAGCTGCGGGAGTGATTGATGCCGTGCTTACCACCAGGAGAGGCGGATCGGTAAGGGTGACGGTTTGAGCAGTAAGACAGCCATTCGCATCAGTGATCGTACAGGTATAGGTTCCTGCACAAAGAGTATTGGGAGTGGAGGCAGCCGCCCCCCCATTAGGTGACCAGGAATAGGTAAGAGGTGCTGTGCCACCTGAAACACTAACATTTGCGGATCCGGTACATGCGGCGTTACAAAGTGATGCTGTGCCGGAAGAAGATGTTATTGAAGGACCGGTGCTGCTGGAAACGCTGACAGACGTTGAGTAGGTACAGCCGTTCACATCCTGAACGACTACCGAGTAGGTTCCTGCCCCAAGGTTATTATATACGGTAGTTCCGGACAAACCCAGATTATTAAAATTATAGCTGTATGGCCCTGTACCCCCTGTAACACCACTAATGGTAACTGTTCCTGTACTGCTTGCGCATCCTGTACTGGTAGGAGTAGCAGTTGCCGAAAGCACTCCGGGCTGAGTAATGATGATGGTGCTTGTTACAGGGCAGGCGTTTGCTTCCGATACTGCTACCGTATAGGTTCCGGGCGCAAGGCTGGAGATTATGGATGTTGTTTGTCCACCCGGAGACCAGGAATAAGTAAATGGTCCGCTCCCCCCGGCTGGCACGGCTGTAGCCGATCCATCGTTATTGCCGTTACAGGTTACTTCAACAGGTGTAATAGAGGTGCTAAGGATGGAGACCGGAATGGAGATTGTAGCCGGGGCATTGCACGTGCCGCTCGAGACGAGTGTAACCGTGTAGGTCCCCGGAGCTGAAAAAGTATGTGAAGGATTTGTACTGACAGAATTGTTCGAGGCTCCTGATCCCGGATCACCGAAAGACCAGGAACTATTAATCGTACAGGGTGTGGAAAGATTTGTAAACGTAAAACTATTTGCTCCGGAACAGACCGCAGAGAAGTTGGGTACTTCAACCGGGGCATTTTGAATTAGAATATCGTCAATGGCAATCCCGTCATAAGAGTTACAAGTGGTCCCTGCACCAAATATAAATCGGAACCTGACACTCGGCTGGTTAGCAAGGCCAACAAGACAATGTGTAGCTGTTACCCAACCTCCGCTACCATGACCTCCCTGACAAGGGCCAGAGGTAGCTCCTATTCTACCAGCCCAGCCTACTGGATTGGGGATTCCTTTTTGTGGCATTCCAAAAGATGATTTCCATTTGGCACTGTCAAGCCAGGTTACATAGGTGTCGTTATACCAATTNNGTAAAGTCGAAGCAGGGACTCTCCAGACTGGAAATTTGTTTGTATTTATAGAAAGAGCCGGTAAGACTTCCGGTTGACCAGCATTTAGTACCCCCTCCCGCCGAATTTATTGTTGGGTGTGACGGGGTGCCCCAGGCCCAATCGGAATTCAAACTATCTGCCTTGATAGTCCATGCAGGTGAAGATTCAAACCCTTCAGAATAAGGAAAAGTATTGATAGGCGCCCCTACGCACTGCGCATTAGTATGATTGCTGTACAGGAATGTCAAAACAGAAAATGAAATTGCTTTTAAATAGATTCTGATATTGAGTTTCAGCTTCGTCGTCTTTTTTTCCATTTGCATTGTCGTCTTCTTTAAGCTTGGATGAATACTCACTCTATTTCATAAAGAATACGAACTCATCAATAGTCCGTTTTCCTGATGCTTAATAAAGAATATTTAGTAACGATTATTTTTGGGGAGTGGTTTCAGACTGTAACAGCGTTGGGGTCTGTTACTCTTGTAGGGTAGTCACTCTTGAACTGTAAAAACTCTTGAATCTTATGATAAACTCTGTACGAATATAGGGAATGGCTGCCGTTTACACCTTATATATGGGTTATCGTTTAGTTAAGCAAATCAGATTGAAATGCAAAAAGGTCCCGCTTTCGCAGGACCTTTCAGAATCATTGATTTAAGGGGGTTATTGGACTACCAGCCTGCCCTCATAAAGAATATCTCCGTTGTTCCTTAACCGATAGAGGTATACTCCCGCTTTCAGGTCATTCTTTTCCAGGATATAATCTATCTGGCTATTCCCGATCGTAGGAACTGCGGTGGTTTGAAGTTCTTCTCCGAGTATATCAAAAAGCGTTATGGTGACTTTACCAAGGTTGTTCAGTTTAGTATTGAGTTGTATTTCGGTTGACACAGAGAAAGGATTTGGGCCAACAGTGACATGGACATATTCTGTTGCATCATTGATTCCACTGAGCGGATTCTCCCAATCCAAATGGAGTACCGGATGTAATTCCATATTGTTCGGAGCCACTCCGGATTGTCCGTGTGGAGGGTCCACAAATCCAACACCAGTAATAATGACTCGCGACTGAAAGCTCACTCCATTATTAGTTGCTAATCCGATATGCGTATCCGACCAGTTCCTGGCTTGAATGAAATCGCTGACCCAATGTGAGGTAGCGGCTCCGGCGCAAACAGGATCAGGAATTTCACAGATACAGGTCAGGTTTCCTCCATCCCAAAGGATGATGTGATAATCATTATCTGTTTCATTCCGTTTGGCTTCTAAACGCCCATGAATTGCATAGGTTTTAAATTCCAAAGGAGCAGTCCGGGGGGCATTTGAATTCGGAGGATAAGAAGGCAAGGAATCAAATTGATTCACAGTGATAGTATCAGGAGTAAAATTAATAGAATTGGCTGCGGTGTCAACGAGTACCTTTTGACCCCACCGTTCTGTGCCTCCACATGGAGGTTGAGCATGCAAAAAAGTGGTGAAGAAAGAAAGAATGCTTACAGCAATGAACAGTATACAACTGTTCCGAACGCTGCTTACAGGTGTGGCGTGTCCCATCAGCTCCAAAATTGGTTAGTGAAATTAAAAAATGAAATACAGATTAATCTTATACGAGAATACAAGATAAGATCAATTTACGGTATTCCCAAATTTTCCCTTCTAAAAAGAGCTTAGAAACCAGTTATTTTCATAGAAAGGAGAAAACTTCTGGGCTGCCCAAAATAGACCAGGGCAGAGCTAGCATCGAATGAGTTTCCATTCGTTGCATCCGCTATGTACTCGTTATTGAAAAGGTTAATTACGTGTGCAGCCAGATCAAGTTTGATGTGGTTCATGAATTTGACCTGATAACCAATGTGCAGATCAACCAGTTGGTAGTCCGGTAGTCTCCATGCATCAATTCCAGGATGTGCAGCGTAAAATGGGTTTACAGTCGGATCGACGTTCAACTGATCGGGAGTAAACTGTGCATAGATTCGTGCAAAATAAGTCCATTGCACTTTTACATAAAAATGTTTGACGGGTTCATAACGAACATTTAAGCCATATTGTGTTTGAGGTGCATTGGCCACATGAACTCCTTTGGCATTATAATGAATGGTTTCAAGTGGATTACCAAGCTGATCATATACCTGAGCATATCCTCCGGAATTCCAGGTCCAGTTGGCTAACATCATAATTCCTCCGATGGTTATCTTGGATGTGGGCTTGGCATTAAAATCCAATTCCACCCCTCTGTGAAGGGCATCCATTCCATTCAGGTTGGCATAAATGGTTTGACCTGGATTCTTTGGATCTGGTACAGCAAGAGGATAGGTAAGAGGTCTGTTCTGCCAGTTTGTATAGTAAGCATTAATGTTTGCTGCAATGTAACGCGACTTAAACCCATATCCGGCTTCAATGGATGCAATTTTTTGGTTATCCGCTCCTACTGCAGGAACGGTACCATAGTCAAATACATTGGAGAAGGGAGGTGCTTTTACAATATAGCCTGCATTCAAAAACACGTTGTGGTGATCATTCAGGTTATAATTAGCTCCTGCTTTTGCAGTGTATCCATAGTATTCCATTAATGGACTTATATGAGCCCGTGAGCTATCATAATTGTTTATCCGCTGGTAGCTGGTTTGAACATAGGTACCGGTAACAAATGAACTTATTTTGTCCTTCACATATTCGGCCTGGACAAACGCGCCACCATATTTCACATAGTCATCAAAGTATTTTCCGAATTTATCTCCTACATGAATAACTTGCAATTCTGGGTTTTTTAAGTAATTGATATTCTGATTTGAATTATCTGTTGTGTAATCTCCACCAAGGAGGTCATACACCTGATAATAATGTGAACCCTTATACCAGCGCAGGTCAGGTCCGATAGTCAGCGTGACTGCTTTGTTTAATTTATAAGTCAGCGTAGAAAGACCTCCGTACCATTTGTGATCGTTCATGGAAGCATAAAGGAAGTTGGAAGCCCTATGGCCGGGAGCAAGTGTTGTTATATTGAAAAAGCTCGTCTTATTTGCATTGTAAATAGATTGGATATTCATCTGTCCATTAGGTAAATATCCAGAGGTTGGATCCACCTGTCCGTTTGAAAGATAGCTTATAGATGGATTGACATACAAGCTGGTTCCCCCTCCTGAACCGGTAGATGCGTAAAGGGCGGTAGATAAATAGAGTTTCTCACTTATATTCCAGTACTCATTCAGGTTGTAAACAGGCTTATTAAAAAAATTCACCTTGGTATTCACATCCGATTTGTTATGGCTAAAGGTATCTGTTGGAGCCACAACTCCGAATTTGGAGACATTGCCTTGCCAACGGTCTAAAGGGCCCCATAACTGGTTATAACCAATCCCATAATTGGAGATTGCATTTGTCTTTATATAATTTTTGTCGCTGGGACTAATTCCCAGCTTCTCTGCATAAGCAAGATCGAAAGCACCAATATTTTGATTGTAAGAACGCTGGCTATGGCTTTGGGGTGCTGAGTTTGTAGAAAATGCAATAGTATGGTTCTTGATTCTTTTTTCAGCTTTAACAAAATAGGACCATGACTGATAAGGTGTTTGATCCACCCATCCATCACCTGTTTTTCTGCTGCCTGCAACCGTAATACCCCAATCGCCTTTCATACGACCGGTAGTTGCACAGAGTGTTTCTTTTAGAAGCATATCGCTTCCGAATTCCTGAGCAAAGCTGATAGACGGTTTAGCATCTATACCCTTTGTCATAATATTGATAGTACCCCCGATAGATGCGACCGCCAATTTGGATGCGCCTAAACCACGTTGTACCTGTACACTGCGTGTTATATCACCTAATCCTGCCCAATCCGACCAGTAAACAGAACCATTCTCCATATCATTTGTAGGAATGCCATCAATCAGTACTCCGACATTTGTTTGATCAAATCCACGAATCGTTACCCTTCCATCACCCATTCCACCTCCGCCGTTTGTTGCATACACACCCGGTGTGGAGGTTAGCAGCATTGGAATATCACGGGAGGCTAATTCTTCTTCAAGTCTTTGCGCATCAATAGTTGAAAACGCGATTGGCGTTTCCCGGGTACGGGCCACATCCGCAATAACTTCAACCTGGGAGAGCGTCTGTCCTTCAAGTGAAATATTAACACTGCGGGCTTTTACCCCTGCTGTAACCTTTATGGTTTGGGTAATGAACCCTAGAAGCGAAATCTTTGCGGTATAGGAACCACTGTCGGCTGCTATATAGAATCGACCAGCGGTATCAGTTACTCCGCCTTTCCCATTGGAAAGCACCACATTGGCTCCTATCACAGGCTCTCCTGTGGTAGCATCTTTAATTACTCCTTTAACCCCGCTCTTCTGAGCAGATGCAGTCAGGACGAGGAGAAAAAAGATGGCAATGAGTTTGATTGTCTTCATAGTACCGTGTATTAAACTGTAAGAAGCCGGGACACATTGTCCCGGCTTTTACAGTAAGTTTTATAAAGAAATATTACTGAAGGATAATTTTAGAAACGTGAGCTTCGTTGTTTCCGAAGGAGCTCTTTACCAGGTAAGTGCCTTTAGCAAGACTACTGGTGTTAAAGCTGATCCACAACTGTGGGTTAGTCATTTTTTCTTCGTAGACCATCTGCCCTACCAGATTGTAAACCTGAATCATCTCAATAGATTTTCCAGCAATTACATTCACGATTCCGCCATCTGCTGGGTTAGGGAAGATATTGACGTGAACTACATCAGCATATTCCTGAACACTGCTAGGGTTACAAGTACAGAAGTGAGTGTTTTTGTTGGTAGAGTTCTGGTTAGGTTGTGGGTAGTAGTTAGGAGTAATACCAGTTTTGCTGTCTGGAAGAGAGTCCCACTGTGTAGCAACGTCCCAGGTTCCGATTGTTGGATTCGTAGAAGTTCCAACCTGAACGCTTGTTTTACGGATCAGGGTGTGATATTTGGTCCATGCATGACCGCTGGTAGCAGCAGCATATGGAGAAACATTCCACCATCCGTAGTGCTTATTATCAACCGGGGAAGTTGGGTACTCACCGATACAAGCAAAAATATCAACCGGGATCCAAACTGGGGATGCCATGCTTCCTACGTTTTTGTCGAGGGTCAAAGCAGCAGTTCCGCCGAAATAAATAGCTCCAGGGTAGTGTGCTGTATCCAGCTGATTGGCTACACGAAGTAATGCCGTATCACAAGGTTGAGTGGCATAGTGCGGGGTAGCTGTAAGCACGGAGTCAACTGTAACCTGACCGTTTGCAGCAACAAAGGTTGAATACGCACCTATTGTTCCATTCAAAAGCATAACATCCGGGTTGGTAGTGTGTCCAGCATAGTATTGAGCTATACGGTACATTCCGGTCAATGTGATAGAAGAATTTGTAGGATTGTAGATCTCCATTGCTTTGTTATCTCCCGATCCACAAACGTACATCGAGAAGAACAGTTCAGAGCAGTTAGCTGTCTGAGCCACAGAAAACATTGTGCTTGCAATAGCGCAAAATAAAAGTAATTTCTTTTTCATCTGAAGAAGGATTAGTTTGTTTAAATAAATGTTTTTTTGCTTATTGTAACGTGGTTTCGGACTTTCCTGAGGGCTCAGGATTCTTATAGGATAATCACTTTACCCGGCAAATGTAATAAAATTTTAGTGCCTCCGACATGGCAGATCTGGGTAAAAGGGCCTAAACCTCACTATTTAACTCAAATTTAATGCCCTTATAATAGCATTCCTTACAATTAGCCATCTTTTTTTGATCTTTACTGTCTATTCCGTGTGACTAATCGTTAAACATTTCTTAACCTGACGATTAGAGAATTCCGTACATTTGCCCACTCGAAAAATGATCACTTGTTCATATGTATCTCCTTTTCAGAGGGCTCTGAAAATTGAGACAAAGATGTTCATAATGTTCTTTTCCGTCTATCTTTACGTACCCCATGATTACCTGGTTTGAAATTCCTGCGTTTGCATTTGAAGAGTCTGTGGATTTTTATTCCAAGGTCTTTCGGATCAATGTGGAAGTCAAAATGCTGGGATCAATTCCATATGGCATTCTGAATGACAAAGGCCAGGGAATTACGGGAGCAATCATGAAAGTAAAGGAAAAACTGATCCCTAATCAGGGACCCGTTCTGTTTTTCAGAGTGGTTGATATGTCTGAAACTCTGAAACGAATTGCATTTTACGGGGGTGAGGTTCTCAAGGAGAAGGCATTGATTAAAAATGAAAACCCCGATGGGAGCCTGGTTATTCCCAGAACTTATATCGATAATGCGGTAGGGTATTATGCTCTGTTTCGCGACCCTGAAGGCAATAAAATGGCTTTGTATTCCAATTCCTGATTTACATTTTATTTTAAAACCAATCAATGAAAAATAAGAATAAACTTTCTGTAGCAGCTCTATTCCTGTTCATCATCGTTGCAACTCCATTTTTCCTTGCCTGGGGAGTGTTTGGCCATGAACATATCAATCGTGCTGCTGTACTTGCCCTTCCTGAACCGGTCCAATCTTTTTTCTATAATCACATCGATTTCATAACTCAGGAAAGTACGGTACCTGATCTTCGTAAATATACCCTGAACGATAAAGCAGAAAATCCAAGGCACTACATTGATCTGGAAAATTTCGGGGGAATAGATAGTCTTCCATTGACGATGGCAGATGCCAAGGCCAAATATGATGAAAAATATCTTCAGCAGAATGGTATCTTGCCATGGTATGTAATGGACATGATGGATAAACTAACCAAGGCTTTTAAAGAAAAAAGGAAAACGGAGATCCTGTTCATTGCAGGTGATCTTGGGCATTATCTCGGTGATGCACACATGCCCCTGCATACCTCTGCTAATCACGATGGCCAAATGACTGACCAGAAAGGCATTCATTCATTTTGGGAAAGTCAGCTTCCTGAAATGTTTGGAAAGGATTATAATTATCACACACCAGAGGCGCATTTCATCCCAGATGTTCGTAAAGAATTATGGGAGATTCTTCGCTCTTCCCACAAACTTAAGGATACGCTTTTGCTTGCAGATAAAAACACCAAGCTTAAATTGGGAGCAGATCATGTTTACAAAATGGATGCAAGCGGATCTCCCGTTAAAAATAAATTTGGTCAGCCAATACATTCCGATGAATATTCCAAAGCTTTTCATGAGGCTCTCAAAGGGATGGTCGAAAAACAACTTCAAAAAGCCATTGTGGAAACTTCCAGTTTCTGGTATACAGCATGGGTCAATGCAGGCAAACCAGATCTGACAAGTCTTGATCCTGCACCCCTCACGGCCCGAAACAAGAAGTTGCTTGATGAGGAAAAAGAACTCTGGAAAAAAGGAAAACTTTTCGGAGTTGAAAGTGAAAAGGAGTATTGATTAGAATACTTCACCAAGATTGACAAAAATACCATTCGAGCCTCCGACCCCCCATCCATAGTCGATCGCAAAATTAGTGTTGGAGTGTTTGTTGATTTTTATCCTGAGCCCTGTACCTGCACCCGGTAAAATAGTTTCGAACTTATTATTAGGCCATTCTGAAACAGTCTGTGCATTCAGGAAAAATACACCTCCCAACAAACCATTTTCAGTAAAAACAAAGCGAAATTCGGTTTCTGCGTACAACAAATTATCTCCCCGGAAACGACTTTGAATATACCCTCTTCCAACATTCGAATAAGTATCCCATCCGGTACTTGGAAGATCCAGGTACGGAGGGTTTCCTACGGGAGTCAGCCAGGCGTAGCTCCAGAAAGCCAGGACTGTATTTTTATATCCTGGTATTTTGATGTATTTCCTGTAATCTACCAACAAGCTCTGCCAATTTTGATCGCTTCCCATAAACATAAAATTCGGACGATAAACTATATTAAAGTACGCTCCCCGGAGCGGGTATATAGAATTTCTGCGATTGTCAAACAAGAAATTCACTGACGGTCCTGTTGAAATTGAATGAGGCTGTGTAGAGTTCGTTGCTAAAGTGTATTTTTTGTAATCAGTCAGCCTTCCGTCTGAGTATCCATAGTCCGTTATTCCCCAATGAAGATCGAGGTTATAGCCCAAACCGATATATATATCACTGGTAATGTGTTTCGCAACAATTTGATGAAATGTGAAATAAGAAAAATCCATCTGGTCGGCATCTTTACTGAGGTCCGTATGACCTCCTAAACCATAAGTGAATTGAGGATATTTATAATACCGCCAGTCGCCCAGCAGATTTAATTTGTTACCCTTGGTCCAGATATTCGATTGAACCGGAAGGATGATTTGCTTGAGCTGGGTATAGGAAAAGATCATGTTAACTACTGAAAGGTTAGCATTTTCAGCATCATCGGTATAGAATGCTCCATTTGCATTTACTGCAACCGCGAAATGTGTTTGCAGGGTGTAACCTGCCCCCGGAAGGATAGAGGAGTGGAGTTTACCCGACTTTTTCGTTGTTGTATCTGCACACGCTATAGAGTCTTTCTTAATGGCATTAGTTCGCTTGAACACATGACGATATATATCAATGATATCCTTCTGAGAACTTGCTTCTGCATTAGGTTTTTTGCAAATGATACTATCCTTTGTGTTTGTGGGTATCACATTTAGTGGAACCTCCTTTTGTGCTTCTCCAACTTGCGGGTAACACAATAGGAGAACCCCTGACAGGAGGAGACAGTACTTTAAAACAGGAGCCTTAATCCACTTCAATCTATCCATATTACCTCTTTGGACTTCTTCAAAACCAGAAAGTTACATTCAGAGGTAAAATTATTATTAATTTAGAACCAGTTGCCAAATGCTTTCTTATATTGTCAATACGGCTCTCTTTCATTCTTTTTCTCGCTTTAAGCCCTTTCCTAAGTGAGGCACAGGCAAACTTTGTGTTTGCCGGTTATACCCAATGCACCTGGAATGAAATCACACTTATGGATTCGACCTATTCGAGTTCCGATTCCTCCATTTTGTTTGTAACCACACGCTCCTTCATTCCAGGGCAAGGGAAGGCATTCCTGGGCAATGAAATTGCATCGGATAGCCTCCTTCGTTTTTTCACTGTTTATTTCCGGGGTAACAACTGGAAAGCAGTTCCAAGGAAAAATTTGGATATGGGCCTGGATGCCTCCGGTGGACCTTCCGATTTTGTAATTTATTCGGAAGGAGATGGGAAATCATTCCCGGATAATGTAGACAGAAGCACCCGCCTAAGTCGCCTTTATCAGGCTAACGTCATTATGTTTGACTGGCCCTCCAGAGTACCAGGGTATGGTGGAATCAAAAATGTCAGAAATACTGTAAATAACACCAGAAATCTCGGCAAGCAATATCATAATCTTCTGTTGCTTCTGAAGGCTTACAAGGCCCGGCATCCTTACAAACCAGCGCATGTTACCTTGTTTTTTCATAGCATGGGTAATGCGGTATTACAAAATTCGGTAGAGAAATATGGTACCACAGACCTCGGGCAGTCGTTGGTTGATAATATTGTGATGAATGCAGCTTGTGTCAGGTCAAGATCTCACCGGAAATGGGTTGAAAGTCTACACTTTCAAAATCAGATCTATATTGTTTACAATCGAAAAGACAAAACACTACGGGAAGCCTCTCTGCTGTTCGGGCAAAAGCTGCTTGGCTGTAAACCGGGAAAACATCATGCTAAAAATGCTGTTTATTTAAATATTCACGAACTGGCCGGAGACAACCATAACTACTTTTTGATCATTCCGCTACTTGTCCAGCATAAAGGCATAGGGAATTTCTATAATAGTGTTTTTCATGCCCGGCCACTCAATCTCCAGGCCCAGGATTATTTTCGGGAATCCAAACATAAAGCAGGATATACTTTTACCAATTAAGGGATTCCCGATTTTCGTCTCACATTATCATTACTCCAATGAAAAACAGGTTCTTCCGTGATTTTTATTTACCTTTGAAATAGAGGAAAGCGAGCACCTGTAATGCCTCTTGTTGGTTTTCCAATACTGACAGATTTGTTATGAATATTTTCTTTTTGAACTTATGAAGAATTTCTTGTTCAATCTTTTCCTTTTTCTACCTGTTATACTTCTTGCTCAGGGTAAGAGTGAAGTTGACCCTAACGGTCATACCCGCTATCTATATCCTAACGGGAAAGTTTCCAGTGAAGGCAATATGAAAGATGGAAAACCAGATGGATACTGGAAAACCTATTATGATAACGGCAAAATAAAATCAGAAGGAAACAGGAAAGATTTTCAACTGGATAGTATCTGGAGGTTCTATACGGAAGATGGAAAACCTTCTCTCGAATTCACTTACAAAAACGGCAAAAAGAACGGTTATAAGAAAACCTTTAATAAAGACGGAAAGGTTGATTCGGAAGAAATGTACAAGGAGGATATTAAAGAAGGTGTTACTAATTATTATTATAAAGACGGTTCTATTTGGAAAAAAATTCCTTTTTCAAAAAACAAAGAAGAAGGCACTGGTTATGAATATGGTCCGGATGGAGTCTTGATTACACTCATTGACTTCCGGATGGGCTTTATCCGTTCACAGGAAAAGATCAACCGTAAAGATGCAGCAGGATTGAAACAGGGAATCTGGAAGGAATTTTACGCTGAAGGAAAAGTGAAATCAGAAGGACATTACACCGATGATCTTAAAAATGGATATTTCAAAGATTATGACACTTCGGGGAATTTACTCAATACTTCCAAATACGAATTTGGCAAACTGGTAAAAAATGCTCCTGAACTGGCGAAACTGGATGTGCAGGTTGATTATCATCCCAACGGGGTCAGGAAGTTTGTAGGCAATTTTAAAAATGGAATTCCAGAAGGTGTGGCACGGGAATATGATACGGCCGGAAATATTGTGAATTCGCAAATATATGTAGATGGGGTATTGACGGGTGAAGGGATATATTCTGCAGGGGGATATGAGCAAGGCCATTGGAAAGAATATCATCCGAACGGAGCTCTGAAGGCTGAAGGGGAATATCTGAATGGAAAAAAAATAGGACCATGGCTGTTTTACCATGCGAATGGAAAAATAGAACAAAAAGGAAAATATGACAATAAAGGTCAGCCACAGGGAGAGTGGAAATGGTATTACGAAGATGGACGTTTGCTACGCGAAGAAATGTATATTGACGGACTTGCAAATGGCACTATGATTGAATATGCCGATGATTCAACCTCCAAACTGATTACGAAAGGTGAACTTGTTGATGGACTCAAAGAAGGAGTTTGGTTTTTTGAAATGACTGATTACAGGGAAGATGGTGTATACAAAGGCGACAAACGAGAAGGTCCGTGGAAGGCAATCTATACTACCAATGGCAAAACCCGCTTTGAAGGTAACTATACAGATGGGCAACCCGATGGTAAACACAGTTATTATTACGAGAATGGTAATGTTCGTGAAGAAGGAAAATATATTTTCGGGAGAAGAGAAGGGGATTGGAAATACTACGACGAGGAAAGTGGAGTGCTTATGCTTACTATCACTTATAAAGATGATATAGAGGTTAAATTTGATGGGCAAAAGATAAAGGTTGATTCTCCCTCTTCAAAATCCGGTTCTCAGACTCCGAATCAATAAATGGAAACTTCTCCCGCCAGCCAGGACGACCTTCGTAAAGTGGTGAGCAAGCTTGAGTTGCAGATCAGAGCACTTGAAGAAATTGCCAAATTACAGCCCGTAAGTGATAATTACGGAGAACTCCTGAAGAACCTTCCTGTTGGGGTCATTCTGTATAATACCAATTTTAAAATCATTTACATTAACAAATATGTAAGTGATCTGTTCGATTTTTCTGAGCCACAGATTCCCGACAATTATGATGTTGATTTATTCACTTATATCCTTCCTGAATATCACGACATTCTGCGCAACCGATTCTCCCGGATGCTGAAAGGTGAAAACCTCGACTTTTTTGAACTAAAGGCCAAAGTGCCGGCAGAAAGATTTCTGGACCTTCAGGTCAAATCCACCGCCATAATATTCAACGGCCAACCGGCCATTCAGGCCATTTTTATTGATATCACCCATGCTAAGCTTCTGGAGATTGAAAAAATAAAATCTGAAAAAATACTGAAACTGAACGAGGAAAAATTCAGAATGCTCGCTGAAAATGCACAGGATGTAATTTTTCGTTTTGTCCTTTCTCCTCCGCATTATGAGTATTTAAGTCCCTCCATGTTCCATCTTACAGGGTATACACCTGAAGAATTTTATACAGATCCCTTCCTCAAATTTAAAATAATACATAAAGACGATCAGCCGTTTGCATCGACTCCGGAAAAGCTGATAACTCAGAACGAAAATGATGCAGGAGCAATTAAACAGACAGTCATCCTGAGATGGATCAAGAAAGATGGAGAAGTCATCTGGACAGAAACCCGGAACATCCCCGTGTATGATGATTCAGGGAAAATGATTGCGATTGAAGGAATTTCAAGGGACATTACAAAATCTAAAAAAGACGGAGAGGCACTTCGTGACAGTGAAGAACGTTTTCGAATCCTCTCCAACGCTTCAATCGAGGGGATTATCCTGAGCGATCGAGGGATCATTATAGATGTAAATGAACGTTTTCTGAATATTATGGGATTTGATGACAGGGATGAAGTAATCGGCAAACATATTCAGGATTTTATTATCCGTGACAGTAAAAAATTCGTTTCGAACCGGCTGAGTAATGACGGAAAAATATCCTCTTTCGAGATTGTTTCCCGTAGAAAGAACGGAAGTGAAATATTCCTGGAAGCTCATGGGCAAAACATTCCTTATAACGGCAAGAAAATCAGGATCACTTCTATTAATGACATCACCCAACGTAAAATATCCGAAGATGCTTTGAAGGAAAGTGAAAGAGCGCTCTCCACCTTGCTTGGCAACCTACCGGGAATGGCTTATCGTTGTTCCTATGATGAAAAATGGACGATGCAATTTGTCAATAACGGATGCTTCGAACTCACCGGATACCGGCCTGAAGATTTACTGAACAACAAAAAGATTTCATTTTCTGAACTCCTCTATGGGGGAGACAGACCCAAAGGACTCAAAGAAATCGATTCTGCTATTAAAAACAAAACCAAGTTTGAAATCCAATACCGCCTGAAAGCAGCTGATAATAAAATTAAATGGGTCTGGGAAAAAGGAGAAGGAGTATTTGACGCAGAAGGAAAACTGCTGTTCCTTGAAGGGTTCATAACAGATATCACCGAACAGAAGCAACATGAAATAGAACTTGAAAAAAGTAAGGAAAGCTATAAAAATCTGATCGAGTCATCACCTGACGGTATTTTCATTCACGATCAGAAAGGTGAAGTTCTTTTTGCCAATCCTTCTGTCCTGAAAATGCTCGGAGTCAACTCCCTTGAGGAATTGGCGAGCCGGTCGATCAGTGCTTATTCTCTCTCTGAAGATATGATGGTTTATCGAAAAAGGAGAAAGTACCTTGGAGAAGGAAAAGATCTTCCATTCGTAGAAACAAAGATTCGGAGGCAAGATGGTCGCTTCCTCGATGTTGAATCAAAACCGATCCTTTTCAACTATTTGGGTATGTCCTGCGTTCTTGTCTTCTGCAGAGACATTTCCTTCCAGCGCCAATTAGAGAAAGAGCAGGTCCGTGCTCAGATTGCCGAAGAAACAAACCTGGAACTACAACTTGAAATTGAACAAAGACTGAGAACGGAACGGGAACTACGGGCGACGCAAAAATATACACGTCGACTTATTGATAGTTCACTTGACATGATTTGTGCTTCCGATAAGCAAGGTTATATCACCGAGTTTAACCTGGCGGCGCAGAAAATATTCTTATACAAGCAGGAGGAGGTGATCGGGAAACCGATTACATTCCTCTTTGATACTCCAAAGCAATGGTCGATCATCAATGAAGAGCTTATAAACGGAACAGGTATATTCGCAGGAGAGGTTATAAGCAAGAAGAAAACGGGAGAGCTATTTACCTCTTTTTGGTCGGCCAGTATTCTGAAAAATGAATTCGCGGAAGTTATTGGGACAATGGCCGTTTCCAGAGATATTTCCGAATTAAAAAAGACGGAGGAACAAATCAACCTTCAGGCAGCTAAGCTGAATTCTATCATTGAATCTTCCTCTCACTATATATGGACTTTTAACCGCGCGCTTTGCTTAACCTCTTTCAATCTGAATTACGGAAAGATGATGTTTCGTCGCTATGGGCACCAAGTTGAAGTTGGCATAAACCTCTTCAAGGATAAATTTGTTTCAACTCATGAGCATAATGATTTCTGGATGATCAAGAGCCTTGCTGCCTTCAGTGGAGTACCTCAGAATTTTGAAACATCGTTCTATCATCAGGACACTGGGATCACAAGTTGGATGGAAGTGTACCTGAACCCCATCTATGGTGTGGATAATAAAATAAATGAAATATCAGGGATTGGTCACGACATAACGGAGAAGAAACATTCGGAAGAAAGGTTGAAGCAGAGTTTAAAAGAAAAAGAGGTCCTGCTCAAAGAAGTACATCATCGTGTAAAAAACAACCTTCAGGTTATTTCGAGTATCCTTAACCTGCAGTCGTCTTACGTAAAAGATCGTAAGACCCTTGAGATTCTCCGCGAGAGTCAAAACCGGATAAAATCCATGGCCTATATCCATGAAAGCCTTTATCAAACTAAGGATTTTTCAAGCATCAATTTTACAGAATACGTTACTAACCTTTCCACCAATCTGGTTCACTCCTATCAGAGTTTCGAAGAACAGGTTGAACTTGATCTTAAAATCCAGGACCTTTATTTGAATCTGGATCTGGCTATCCCTTGCGGATTAATCATAAACGAGATCTTATCTAACGCACTTAAATATGCTTTCCCTAACAACAGGAAAGGGAAGATCTCAATAGGCTTGTCACATAAAAATCAGGAGATTACCTTGATTATTAAAGATAATGGAATCGGTTTGCCAAACCATATTGATTATAAAAACACAGAATCTCTTGGTTTACAATTAGTTGTGACTTTGGCTGATCAATTGGGAGGTACAATAAAGCTAGATCGGTTAAAAGGAACTAAATTTACCATCGTATTTACAAACCCTATCAAAATCCTTTAATTATGTCAAAGATTAACATCCTTATCACTGAAGATGAGAGCATTGTTGCAAAGGACATCCAGATGAGTCTTAAAAAGCTCGGCTATAATGTCGTTGCAATATGTAATAATGGTGATGATGCGATTAGAACCGCTGAAGAGCACAGACCTGATATTATTTTGATGGATATAATGCTTAAAGGGGAAATGAGTGGGATAGAGGCTGCAGATCAAATCAGAAAGAGACTCAATATTCCAATTATTTTTCTCACCGCATATGCAGATGAAAGCACACTCAGTAAAGCAAAGATCACTGAGCCTTACGGATATATCATCAAGCCATTTAAGGAAATAGATTTAAGGACCACTATTGAAATGGCGCTGTATAAACATCAGCGTGAAGATGAAGTTAAAAAGGAGCGGGACTTTCTCTATTCTATCGTAGAAAACAAGGATGCAAAGGATATTATTTTCGTAAAGTCAAATTCTCGGCTTGTGAAAGTAAGAACCAAAGACATCTATTTTGTGGAGGCTCTGAAAGACTATGTAGTCATCAATACATCCAATGCCCGGTATACAATCCATTCTACGATGAAAGACATCGAAAGAAAGCTTTCTCCAAATGAATTTATCCGCGTACACCGTTCATTCATTGTGCGCATTGACAAGATTGTAGCGATCGAACAACCGAATCTTATCTTGGAAGATGAAAAGAAGCCTATCCCAATCGGAGGCTCCTATAAGGATGAACTTGCAAAAAAAATAAATCAGGTATAACCCTGAAGTAATCCCGCTAAGGCGGGATACTTCAGAGCTATTTGATCAGACTTACAGATCCGAGATAATCGTGTCGAAGGCCGAAAGTATCGTGTAGGGAGATTTTGTAAACATATACATCAATCTGGGCGATGTCGACTCCGCTGTTCGCTCTTCCATCCCATCCTTTGTTCTTATCCTCCGTAGTGTAGATCAATTGCCCCCACCGGTCGAAGATCATCATTACAAAATCCGCAATCTCTTCTCCTTTACCATTGAAGACATCATTCACTCCATCCCCATTTGGAGTAAATGCATTCGGAACATAGAAACTGAATTCAGGAACGATCTCAATCTTTTTCTGTGTAGAGTCCTTGCAACCTTTGTCTGTTTTCGTACGCAGTATAATTGTATATTCTCCTTTTCCCGGATAAGTATGCTCAGGGCTGCGCTCTATGGAAGTAACATTATCTCCAAATTCCCAATAGGAATACTTCGCGTTTATGGAGGTGTTGGTGAATGCAATAACAGGAGCAAGCTCCGAGGCCTGATCGGCTGAAGTAAATGAAGCAATAGTTGCAGGGAAAATGGTGACTGAATCTTCTGTTATTCCCATACTCACACAACCAAATGCGGAGGTCAGGATAAGTGTGATTGTATAAAAACCCGTTGCATCATAGGTATGTGAGGGAGAGTCAAGCGTAGATCCTGACCCATCTCCAAACAACCATTGATAGGAGGCACCCGCATTGTTCACATTATTCACCATGGTGATAGGAAGCTTTTGACAGCTAGCCACCTTCTGAGGCGAAAGTGATACAACCGGAAGCGGATTAACAGTAACCGTTACGGAAGCATATTCACTTGCATTGCAACTATTGACCACCTGCACAGAATAGGTAGTAGTAGTTGATGGATTTACTGTGAAAGGGCCAGGACTGTTTCCTGCTCCCGGAATATTAAGCCAGCTATAAGTAACCGTACCAGTACTGCCAGTTACCCAGGCTGACAAGGAAGTACTTCCTCCAATGCAGATTCCCAGAGATGGAGTTATATGAACATTTCCAGGATTCAGGGTGAGAACCTGCACAGTAACCGTATCTACAGGGCCTGTACAACCGGCCCCGTCTGTTACTTCTACCAGGTAAGATGTGCTCATTGCAGGATTAACAAGTTGTGAAGCACCTATTCCGATTCCGTTATTCCAGCTATACGTATAAGATCCATTTCCTCCAGATGCCAATGCATAGAGACCGGCCGCCTGTCCGGCACAGATTGTTGATCCTCCATATGCATGCATAGTCAGAGGAGCCGGTTGATGGATGGAGGCAGATGCTATTACATCACAACCATTTTTATCTGTAACCGTCAACGAATAAGTTCCGGCATAAAGACTAATAACTGAAGGCCCTGTCTGAACCGGAACAGTATTCCAGGAATAAAGATAAGGACCTGTTCCTCCGCTTGCATTCACCTGCAGCCAACCATTGTTTCCTCCGTAACAGGTTTCATCACTTGAAATCAGGTTGGCAAGAAGGGGTTGAGGCTGGGTAAGGGTCACAGAATCCATAAGCCTGCAACCATGTGTGTCGACAATGTTCAGGAAATAAGTACCTGCACCTTGACCGGTAAGATTTGCACTATTACCTCCACTTACATTCCAAGAATAGCTATATGGAGAAGTTCCTCCACTTACTGTGGTATTAATCCAACCAGTTGACGTTCCATAGCAGATTGGGGACTGGGCTCTTACCGTGCTCTGCAGAATGTTTGGTTGATTGAGCATCACCGTCGAAACTGAAACACAGCCCAACCCGTCGGTAACAGTAAGAGAATAGGTGCCGGCAGGAAGATTAACTGCTGAAGGCGAATATTGCATAGGGATGGTATTCCAGCTATATGTATAAGGTGTTGTTCCTCCTGAAGAAACCGAACTGGCACTTCCATTTGTATTACCATAGCAGAGCGGGTCGGACGATGAGGGTATTTGGGTCACAAGCTGTGCTGGTTGAGTAATGAGGGCGGAAGCCAAACTGTTGCAGTGGTTTGCATCCTGAATAGAAACAGTATAAGTTCCTGCAGGCAGATTAATGGCACCAGGGGTCTGTTGAGGAGGAACAGTATTCCAGGAATAAGTATAGGGTGCTAAACCTCCGGTGCTTAAGGAAAGCAATGAACCATCCGAACCTCCAAAACATTTCACATTCGTACTGGAAACGATATTCGTGAGTAAAGGCGAAGGTTGGGTAAGTGAAATGCTCGAGGAAGTCGTGCAACCATTTTGATCTGTGACTACACAGGTATAAGTACCGATACCCAAACCAGTGGCGCTGGATACGGTCTGCCCCGGAGTAGTATTCCAGGAATAAGAATAAGATCCGGTTCCTCCGGAAGAACTCACAGAGGCGCCTCCATTCGATCCACCGAAACAAGTGGGGTTGGTTGCTGTGATTGTGGATGTAAGTAAAGCAGGTTGTGTTATGACCACACTGGTTCCGGCTGTGCAATTGTTTTGGTCTTTCACTGTACATACATAAGTGCCGGCTGACAGACCTGTAGCTATTGGAGTCAGCTGAGCGGGAACAGAGTTCCAGGAATAATTATAGGTACCGGTTCCTCCTGTTGGAATGATGGTTGCTGCTCCTGTCAGTCCAAAACAATTCGGATTTGTAAATGAGCTTGTAACGCTCAATGCCAGAGGTTCTACAATAGTCACTGTACTTAGTGTAACACAGCCTTTGCTATCAGTAACCGTCAATACATAGGTTCCTGCAGGGATATTCGGATTACCTGAACTGGTAACATTGTTCGACCAGGAATAAAGATACGGAGCGGTCCCGCCTGTTGTGGTTGCAACGGCGCTTCCGTTACTTCCTCCATGGCAGGTTACTGCAGTTGGAACCACTGTAGTCAAAACAGGGGGAAGAACCTGGACTATATGAGTAACGATAGCCGGGCAGCCGAGGGAGGAAGTCTCCTGTAATGAAACCGTATAGGTTCCCGGTGCCACGTAACTGTGTGAAGGGTTCAATAAGGCGGAAGAGGTGCCATCTCCAAAAGTCCAGTTCCCTCCTGTGAGCGAGCCGGAACTGATGCTGCTGCTATCTATGAATAAAAATGCGGGCGAGCAGGGAGCATTCGAGATTCCCATTGCTGCAACTGGCGCAGGGAAAATATTTACTGGAATAGAGAGTGTAACCTGACAACCTTGGAAAGAAGTCAATGTACACGAATAGGTTCCGCTGGTGGTGACATTAATGGTGGAGGTTGTTTGTCCGCCGGGTGACCAGGAATAGGATGCACTGCCGGCAGGCGCTGTAAGGGTTATGTTTCCACCCTGACATACATCACCGGAAGAGGTAAGAGCCAAAGGCATACAGGAACCATCTATATAAGCATAACCATAGTGACCACCCAGAGTACAGTCAGCTGCAGTGAAACGGATCGTAACAGCTTGCCCTACATAAGCCGTGAGGTCAATACTTACGCTGCTCCAGGGTTTATATATCACAGAAGAGCAGGTGGAGCTGGACTGGAAACCAGGGATTCCCTGGCCAGCAGCAACGAAGTACAGAGCACAGGGTATTTCATTTCCGCTCTGATCCAACATCTCCACTTTGAAGAAAGGCTGTTGAGAAACAGGGTGACCGGGATCTTCCAGCACAACTGCATATTTATAAGTAAAGTTGGTAGAACTAGGAGAAACTGTAAAAGTCTCAGAAATTTGTTCCGCCAGTCCTCCTGTGACATTTGCACCAAGCTGCAGGGAATAAGAACCTCCGGGGCAAACCACCGGAAACCCTCCACATGCATCCAAACCTGGTCCGGTAGTGATGGTCTGTCGTCCGGTAATAAAGCCCGGGGTAAGACAACATCCAGGATTTAGGCCTGTGGTGCCCGTCCATCCCGTCATATCTCCTGTTTCGAAATCGGCATTGGTACAGGCGGTACCAGAGGTAGAAGGAAGATCTGCAATCCGCTTATTCCAGGTTCCCTTTAATATCTCACTGTTCATATGGCTTCTGAACCGAAGGTATCCGGCCATCTCCGATTCAGGAAGTCTTTGATCTTTTGCTTCCTGGATCAAATCAGCATAGGATGCTGTTGCTGGGGTGGCCGATATTTTCAAGCCATCGGGCCCGGCCCACATCAACTCGGTGAGGCTGGAATAAAAGGAATAATAAATATTCTCAGGCTGTTGAAGAAAGGTGTATCTAAGAGTAAGATCCAGACAGGTATCTGGAAACTGCACCTGTGAACTATAAGAGCTTCCGGAAAGGGCTGGAATTTTAGAGAGGATCACTTCCCTGCTGATATGGCAGGCCTCGGAGTAACAGTAAATGGTGGTGATATTATCAGCAGGTAAACTTTGGCCTTCTGTTTGACTCAGGTTAACAGTCAGGACAAAATTGTTTCCGTGCTGTCTGGTTATTTTGATGTTGTTTGGATCAGTAGCGGAGGTGGCTATTCCACACACCATACAAAAGATGATAGCCAATATGCTCCGAACCTCTTCTCTCCCGCGCCGTATCATGTCTGTCCATCCGTTTTAGCAACTGTGAATTGATCATTGGAGAAATGCTGTATTTAATATTTCTACGTAGATGGATGAAGATAGTTGTATTTTATTTCTGACTATTCGACCAATGTAATAATAAACGAAAGGAAGAAGGAGGAAGGTGAGATGAAGGTACTAAAAGAGAAGACGAATCAAAATGACCATATATAGAGTATCATATATAAACAAGGCTCAGACCCTGAATCCTATAAGCAATACATCATCAACCTGCTCGTGCTTTTCTTTCCACAAGTCCAGAGTTGATTCCAGTTTTGCTTTTTGTTCAGGCAATGGTAGTCCGGCTCCTTTAAAGAGTAGCTGTTCAAGGTTCCGCATCATGAATTTCTTTCCGTCTTTTCCACCAAGTTGATCGGCATAGCCGTCGGTAAAAAGAAAAACACTATCGTTCGTTTCAAGTTTGAGCTTGTGAAGAATGGGATTGAAGCCTTCACCCCGTTTTAATTCCCTCACTCCTGACTCATTAATCAGGTAGACGGAATTATCCGTGCTGATACACTCCATAATTCTGGTGTCTATATTTATACGACAGATCGCGTAATTAAGTTTCTTCGAATAACTATCATCTCCTCTCATTTGTCTTAACGTCTGGATAATGCCATCGTTAATGAAGTTTACCATATCCACCAGGTCCCGGGTTGGGTTTTCCAGGATTGCACGGTTTAAAAGATTTATCCCTACCAGAGAGATGAAAGCACCTGGTACCCCATGCAGGACATTATCTACTACGGCCACAATTACTTCTTTATCAACCTTGTGAACCCAATAGAAATCACCGCTTACGATTTGTTTGGGGCGATAGAGGAGGAAACTCTGAGGCAAAATTTCCTGAATTTTATCCGGGCGGAGCAGTATAGATTCCTGAATCCTTCTGGCATACCTTATACTGTCAGTAATTTCTTTCTTTTGTTCATTAATTTGAGTGTTAACCAGGGAGAGTTCTGAATTTACTCTTTCTCTGAGCCTGAATCGGTTATAAAGGAGCAAAGCCAACAAAATGACCCCGGCAATCAGTACCACCAAGCCGGTAATGAAAACCCGTTGTTTCCGGTCTTCTATCTCATTAATTTCATCCTGCTTGGCCAAAAGTTGCAGGACCTTGTCTTTTTTATCTGACTCATATCTGGCTCCCATCCCGGCTACCTGCTTGGAGCTCGTTTCATTCAGGGTGGAGTCCTTGAACAAAAGATGTTGTTCAAAATCATACAAGGCTTCTTCGTAATTTCCAGTCTCTTTGTTGAGCAAATACAAGGAATTATAAGAGCCCTCCAAGATGTCCACATTATGAAGTTTTTCAGAAAGAAAAAGCGCAGAATCCAGAAAAACCCGGGAAGCTTTATAGTTCTTCCTTATTCTTGCAAGCTCTCCCAGATTAATGAAAACCGTGCTCAACCCTTCAAGGTTATTCAGCTTCCTGCAGATCTTCATGGATTTCAAATAACTAATTTCAGAAGAATCGAGCTGATTCATATGCTGCTGCACGATCCCAATATTCATATAGACCGTTCCCATGGTCTGGATATCCTTAAGTTCAGATTTCAGAAGGAGTGATTTTTTGAGATAGAAAAGCGCCAGTGAATCTTTCTCCTCTTCTTCATAGATTGTGCCCAGATTATTATACACGTACGCTATACCCTTTTTATTCTTTACATGCTGAAAAGCAGTGAGCGCCTCTTTCAATAGGTCTAATGCTTTGGGAAAATCATGTTTAGCTTTGAAAAAGGTTGAAAGATTCAGATAGGATCCCGCAATACTGGTGCTGTCTTTAAGCTCCTCATTGATGGCAAGGGCATTATACCCATAACTGATGGCTTTATCATAATCACCCAGCTGCCTGCATACATTGCTGACATCAGTATAAGCACTGGACAGAAAATTTTTGTTTTTGCTCTTTAAAGCAAGGTCAAGCATATCTTTTCCTTCCTTATAAGCCTGTTCGGTATCGCTGTATCTGATCTGAAGAACCAATTTATGAAGCAGCTTAATCCGGATACTGTCATTGGGTGCTTTTTTCAGAAGCAGGCGGAGAGAGTCAGCCAGGGGATCTATCTCTTTTTTCTGAGCAGCCAGAGGCCCACCTTGAAGCAGGAGGATGAAAACAAATGCGAATATGTATTTGAAACTCTTCATCATTAAACTCTAATTCCCAATATTAATATATCATCCACTTGAAACATCTCCCCTTTCCATTTCACATGGGTCTCTTCCAGAATCCTTCCTTGCTCCTCCATGGTTTTACCTGAAATAGAAAGGAGCAATTCTTTCAACGGCTTGTATTTAAACTTCTTTCCAAGCATTCCGCCAAACTGGTCGGCGTAACCATCGCTGAGCACATAGATACAATCTCCTTTTTTCAGGGTGCGGATATGGTCCGTAAATCGGATATCCGCATTTTCCCGGTTTGATCCGATGGCATGCTTATCCGGCTTAATTTCTTCCAGTAACCCATCTGAAATAATATAAACCGGGTTGAAGGCAGCAGCGACCTGCAGCTCCAGTGTTTTCAGGTTAAGATTACAAATGGCCAGGTCCATCCCGTCTCTGACATTGTCGGCTTCCGTATTTTTTCTCAAACGAAGATTAATCTCTTTATCCAGCTGAAGGAGTACTTCCGACGGTTTTGTGATGTGCTTCCGGTGAACTGCATCCTGTAATATGTCCATTCCCAGAAATGAAAGTAATGCTCCCGGAACGCCATGCCCGGTACAATCTACCGCAGAAAAAATGACATGGTTGTCGGTTTTCTCAATGAAATAAAAATCTCCGCTTACAATATCTTTCGGTTTATGAAGGATGAAATGCTCCGGAAGCATAGTGGAAACGGATGCGTCGGATGGAAGCATAGATTGCTGGATATTCAATGCATAGGCAATACTATTTGTAATCTCTTCCTTTTGAGCCTGGATCAGGTCATTTTGGTTTTCCAGTTCTCTGTTTGCTTTTTTCTTGACAATACTTCGGTTATAGACCAAACCGGTAAGCACCAGGAAAAGGAGAATAGCAACAATAAGACTTGTTACCCAAGTGCCTTCATGTTTCAGTCTGGCCGTTTCCAGTTCGGAATTCTTCTGACCTAGCTTAATAGCCGATTCTTTTCGTTCACTCTCATAGCGTGACTGCATCTCCAGAATGGCTTTTTGATTATTTGCATTGTAGATGGTGTCTTTGAGGACAGAATACTTTTCGTCATACTTGAGTGCTTTCGCAAAATCACCTGTTGTTTTATAAAGATGGTAATATCGTCGATAGGCTTCTTTGAGCATTTCCTTTGCGCCTATTTTTTCGCTCAGGTCGGAAACAGAATCGAGATATATAAGACTGCTCTTATAGTCTTTCAGGTTCAGGTATGATTCTGCAATGTTATTATAGACCAGTCCCTGCAGGTATTTGTCACCAACTTCATTGCAGAGTTTTGCAACCCCTAGAAACCGGGAAAGTGCTTCCTCATATTTACCGCGTTCCAGAAAAACTCCGGCAATATTATTCAAAACCAAAGCAGTCCCTTTTTTATCCTCCAACTCCATACGGAGATTGAGCGCTTTCTGGTAGTACTTTAAACAGGAATCTATCATTCCCTTCTTCTTGAAAATCAAACCGATGTTATTGAGAGCAGAAGCAATGCCGGACTTATCTCCCATTTGGATATGGCTCTTCATCGCGCGCTTATAGTATTCTTCCGCCAGATCGAATTTCCCTTCACTCCGGTATACATTTCCTATATTGTTATTGGCTCTGGCTAAGGTGCTCTCATCATTCAGCTTTTCGGCTATGCTCCCTCCCTTAAAATAATAGGCAATTGCTTTCTCGTAATTTCCCAGTCCGTCGTTTGCAAGTCCCAGATTTACGTAGGCCCGCGACTGAATTTTCAGATTATGAATTTTCTCTGCCTGAGTGATGGCTTCGAGAAAGTACTTTTCAGCCAGAGTATAGTTATCCGAAAAATAAGCGGCTAGCCCATAACCGAGATTGCAGGTAGCTTCTCCTTTGGTGTAATTAAGCTTTCTGGAGAGTTCAAAGGCTTGATCAATATATTTGAGTGCTCCCTTGGGGTCATTGCTGACCATCTCCCGTGAAACTTTAATCAACCCTTCAACCCTTGCCGTGTCGAGTGATGAGGGGACAGCCTGAATGAGGCTATCCAGCATCTTCTGCTGTGAGAAGCATAGGAGTGGAGACAAAAGAAAGAAAAGAAAAAGGGAAATCCTGGAATGCATTTATTTTGAAAAATCAATCGCTTGTTCTATATCCTGAGCAATATCCTCTATGTTTTCAAGTCCCACAGAAATACGTACCAATCCTGGTGTTATTCCAGATAGAATCCTTTCTTCCTCAGTCAGCTTAGCATGAGTGGTAGAAGCAGGGTGTGTTGCGATCGTTCGGGTATCTCCGAGATTCGCGGTTAATGAAGCCATCTTAAGAGCATTCAGAAACTTCCTTCCTCTTTCTATTCCTCCTTTTAGCTGGAAGGTGAGCACTCCTCCTCCAAGTTTCATCTGCGCTTTAGCAATAGCATACTGAGGGTGAGAAGGCAGAAATGGGTAGCGAAGCCAATCCAGCTCTTTATGATTCTGGAAACGTTCAGCCAGCAAGCGTGCATTATCAGAGTGCTTCTCCATTCTCAGGCTTAGGGTTTCCAGGCTTTTGGAAAGAACCCAGGCATTAAACGGAGAAAGAGCCGGGCCTGTACTCCTGCAGAAAGTATAAATTTCTTTGATGAGCTCTTTTTTGCCCACAACCACCCCACCCAGCACACGTCCCTGACCGTCGATATATTTAGTAGCAGAATGCGTAACCAGGTCTGCTCCGTAAAAAATAGGCTGTTGGATTACGGGTGTGGCAAAGCAGTTATCTACATTCAGAATGATCTTGTGTTTCTTAGCAAGCTTACCGAGCCAATCCAGGTCAATAATATCCAGCCCCGGATTCGATGGTGTTTCCACAAATATCATCCGGGTATTGGGCTGGATCAGCTTCTCCCATTCTTCCGGTTTATTTGGATCGGCATAAGAATAGGTAATCCCCCATTTCGGAAGAAACTTGGAGATGATTGTATGGGTGGATCCGAAAATGGACCTTGCAGAAAGTAAATGATCACCACTTTTCAGAAGAGCCATAAAGCTGGCAAATACAGCCGACATTCCGGAAGCGGTAGCATACCCTGCTTCAGCTCCTTCAAGCACACACATTTTATCGGTGAATTCCTGGCAATTGGGATTGGAAAAGCGACTGTATATATTATCATCCGTTTCATCCGCAAATGCAGCTCTCATCTGCTCCGCATCTTCAAATGTAAAACTGGATGTTAGGTAAACAGGCACAGAATGTTCCCGATGGGAACTCTGTTCAGCCTGAATGCGTATCGATTCTGATTCCGGTTTCATATCTGATCGTTCAGGCGGATGGTATAAGTTAGCGTGGCTCCTGCTTTCTCCAGAGTGGCAGCAACAGAGCAATATTTCTTCATGCTCAGGTCCACAGCCCTTTGTGCCTTTTCTTTTTCTACCATTCCTGTGAAATGAAAAACAAGGGTCACTTCCTTCCATAAAGAAGGTTCTTTCCCTTCTTCCCTCATCCCCTCAATACTGATCCTGAAATCAGTAACTACCTGCTTTTGTTTTTTCAGTATCAACAGTATATCAATGGCACTGCATCCCCCTAATCCCATGAGTAGCATCTGCATCGGACGGATTCCTGCATTCCTGCCACCCGAAGCTGATCCGGCATCCATGAGAACAGTATGTCCGTCCTCATCCCGGGCTTCCATATTAAATGCATCATCTATCCGCTTGAGTTCTATCTTCATAAGGGCTTCAAATATACGTAAAACAGGATGTTTTTTTAGTAGTTTTACTGAATTAAATGAGCCGGAAAACCTTTCTCTCCAAAGCGCCTTTTGAAACAGAATGCGGGGTCGTTCTACCCTCCATTGAAATTGCTTACCATACTTATGGGACTCTCAACGCAGCCAGAGATAATGTAATCTGGGCTTGTCATGCGTTGACTGCCAATTCGGATGTAGCCGGTTGGTGGAGCGGTTTGATAGGGAACGACAAAACGATCAATCCAGAAAAACATTTTATTGTCTGTGCCAATATCCTTGCATCCTGCTACGGATCATCGGGACCGTTGAGTGTGGACCCGAAAACAGGGAAACCTTATTATTCAACCTTTCCCTTCATAACTATCCGGGATATGGTCAAGGCGCATATCCTGCTCCGTAAACACCTGGGAATTGAAAAGATCCGCTTATGCCTCGGAGGATCTATGGGTGGCTATCAAGCCCTCGAATGGGTAATTACCGAACCAACAGTTTTTGAGAAACTGTTTCTCATCGCAACAGGAGCTTCTGAATCGCCCTGGGGTATTGCTATCCATACTGCTCAACGGCTTGCTATCGAAGCTGATCACAGCTGGAAAGAAAACAGTCCGGAAGCAGGAAGCAAAGGACTGAAAGCTGCCCGTGGAATAGGCATGCTTACCTACCGGCATTATAATGCATTTGTGGAAACACAAAGTGACACAGAACATGTTCTTGGACAATACAGAGCCGAATCCTATATTCAATACCAGGGCGAAAAGCTTGTGAAACGATTCAATGCACAATGTTACCACTTGCTTACCAGGGCTATGGATTCACATCATATTGGCCGTGGACGGGGATCGAAAGAATCTGTGCTTGGAAGTATTAAGATCCCTGTTCTTATCTCCGGAATCACCAGCGACCTCCTCTGCCCTATTGAAGAACAGCGGTATCTGGCAAAACATATTCCGAATGCTGTCTTAAAAGAAATTGACTCTCCTTACGGACATGATGGATTTTTAATTGAGTGGGAGAAGCTTTCGGAGATCGTGGAACAGTTTATTTAATTTCCTGATTTTCTATTTAGGCCGGATCTTGTTCCGCATCACCTCTGCAAACTTCTTTCCTTTTGTCTTACTCTCCAGCCAGCTGATAAAATCGAAATAGACAAAAATGTTTTTTTCAAACCCGTCTTTCTCCAGCTTTTGGAATTTTTTGATTAGTCCTTCGTATCCTTTCAAGAGCTCTGAACGGGACCCGATGCGAGAAGCCATGCGGATGAACTCCAGAATAACGGTTTCTCCCTGGTATACTCTTTTCCGTTTCAATAAGTATCGGTAGGTAGATTTTATCACATAGGGTATGGTATCAGTATCGTTCAACTCATAATAAACGATGAGCTGGAGGATACGGGAGAAGCAAACAATGTCTTCCCGAACCTCTGCTTCTTTTTGAATCAGGATTTTATTCAGCCACTGGAGTGCTTTGCGGTATTCCCCTGTTCCAATGAAGAGATAAGCCAGATTGTAATAGATGGTTACTGCATGAGTCTTTCCTATTTTGCCTTCATATTCTTTTAAGCCCATTTCCACATCTGCAATCACTTCTTTTAGCTTTTCAAAAGCTCCCGACTCTATATATAAGGTAAGCTGTTGGGAATAATACAGGATAAAGATGCGCATACGCATATTTTCCTTCAGCTTCACTTTTAAGGTCTCGGGCCAGGTTTTGAGCCTGTCCAGGTAACGCTGGGCTTCTTCAAAATCGTGCTGCTCCAGCAAGGTGATGATGATGTTTCCCAATACTCCTGTATAGAGACCGGGGGTTTCTTCTATCAAAGCGGGACTCGCCTCCAGCAGAGCCAGCTCACGGGTGGTATGGCGGATGATCTTGGAGATGGGTCCGTTGGTATAAAAATGATAGTTCATCCAGATGCTGTTGAAAATCCGTTTGCCCGAATTGCTTAATGCCCGGGCTTCGCTTTTCATCAGTGGATCTCTCACCACCCGGTCGAACTTCTTTCTTTGTTCCTTGCTGCGTACATGTCCGGAGGTATCAATCAGAAACCGCAGGGTTTCGCTCAGATTGGAATAGGCCAGCTGATTGCTGATCTTCTCCGTGGCAGTAGTAATCTCCGAGAACACCTCCTGAAGCTGAGCTTCACTCACACCCGAATACGAACGTTGCATAAGGAGACGCTTTTGCCAGAGCAGGGCCTCGTATACATATTGGTATTTCTCCAACTCCTCCCCTGCCTGTTTCACTTGTCTTACCTGTTTCTGGCATTGGATGTACAATCCCTTCTCGAATAAAATTCCGGCCAGGTGTAATTGCTTCTTCAATTGAGATTCCCGGGTCGGGTTTAAATGGTATACATGCAGACTGTCGGTAATCATCTCATAGAGGTAATTCTTCTCATAAGCCAGGTTTCGTAGGAGGGCCTGATCTTTCAGAAGTGTTTTCAGCTTGTCCTCATCAAAAGCATCCAGCTTTTCGAGGGCATCAAACAAAACCATGTAATTGTTCTTTTCCCCGATGACATGTTTACCCGAAAAGATGCGGAAATAACGTTTTTCAGCCTGGGTGAGGCTCTGGATAAGTTGAAATAAGTGAGGAGATGGTTTCACTTGACTACAAATAATGATGGGAAGGTAAGGATAATTATTGAGGATGCAACTCAGGCCAGCCCCACTACTCACCCCCCGACCCCCTCTCTANNCCCCTCTCTAGAATAGAGAGGGGCTGGGGGTGAGTAGAAAGGGGGCCGGGGGGTGAATAGACTACAAATAATAATCCATAATAGATTTGAGGAATCCCGAAAACATACGGACTTTTGTTACAGAAGATCACCAGCTACCAACCTTACCGCTCATGAAACAACAACTACTCAAGCCTGTTCTGCTTTTATTCGTTCTTATCAGCAGTACCGCTTATACGCAAACGCTTACGACGGGAATTAACATGGTGGATGCATCCTGTTACGGGTTATGCAACGGATCAGCAGCAGCTACACCAACCGGTGGAACACTACCTTATACTTATTCCTGGACTCCTGGAGGAGGAGCTGGACAAACGGTTAGCAATTTATGTGCGGGGACTTATACGTTAGTGGTAACGGATGCGCTTGGGGCCACTGCTATGCAGACTGGAATTGTTCAGCAGCCTGCTGCTATCACCTCTACTCCATCTTCCACTCAGGCTTTCTGCGGAGGAGCTAACGGAACTGCTTCAGTTACCGTTTCCGGGGGTACGCCCGGTTACAGCTATACATGGGCACCGGCACCGGGTAGTGGACAAGGGACAGCAAACGTATCCGGATTAAGCGCCGGCACCTATACAATTACCGTTAAGGATAGCAAGGGATGTACTAACAGTTCTGCGGTTACTGTAACCAATGCCACTGGTCCCATCGCCCCCCTCGGCTTAATAACCAATGCAACTTGTTACAATTCCTGTGACGGAAATGCTACGGTCAACGCTTCAGGAGGCACAGGACCCTATACCTATAGCTGGAATCCATCAGGTGGAACCACCGCAACTGTTAGTAATCTTTGTGCAGGAAACTATACTTGTGAAATCACTGACGCCAACGGGTGCTATACAACACAAGTAGCAGCTATAAGTGAGCCTGCTCCACTTTCAGCCAATACGAATTCTACGAATGTGCAATGTAACGGTTCCTGTACCGGAACTGCTACTGTCAACGCTACGGGAGGCACAGGAACATTTACCTATAATTGGAGTCCAGCAGGTGGAACCACTACAACTGCCAGTAACCTTTGTCCCGGAACTTATACTTGCTTTATCACCGACGCCAACGGGTGCTCTATAACACAAGTAGCAGCCATTAGTCAGCCTGCTCCACTTTCGGCCAACATAAACAATACAAATATTAGTTGCTACGGAGGCAGTAACGGAACAGCAACAGCTACAGTTAACGGAGGAACAGCAGGCTATACCTATAGCTGGACACCTGCAGGAGGAAACCTCGCAACAGCCACAAATCTTGCTGCAGGTACATACACCTTTTATGTCACGGATGCTAACGGATGTAGTAACTTTTCGACCGTCGCTATCTCTCAGCCAACTCTTTTGGTTTCAAATATCAGCTCAACTACGAATGTTCAATGTAATGGCATGAATAACGGTGCAGCGACTATTACGGCTTCCGGAGGAACCGGTGTGCTTAATTATAGTTGGACACCCGTTGTAGGAGGAGGACAGGGAACACCTACTGCTACAGGGCTGACAGCTGCCACTTATACTGTAGTGACAACTGATGCAAACGGATGTATCAGTACTACAACCGTTACCATTAACCAACCGACAGCTCTCACTTCCATTAGCACTTCTACTAATAGTAAGTGTAATGGGAGTTACGATGGGACCGCAACCGTACTCGTGCAGGGTGGAGTACCGGGGTACACCTATACCTGGATGCCCCCTCCTGCCACAGGACAAGGGACTACTGCCAACGGTCTTCCGGCTGGAACCTACACATTTACTTGCAACGATGCGCATGGATGTTCCGTCACAGTATTGGTCACCATTACCCAACCAACGATACTAGGTATTGTCACCACCACCAGCACCAGTGAAAGCTGTACCAGTTGTTGCGATGCAACAGCAAGCATTAATCCCACGGGAGGAACCTTTCCTTACATTTATTCCTGGAACTGCTCTCCTTCACAGCAAACCCAAACCGCTTCGGCTCTTTGCTCGGGAACTTATTCCATCTGTGTGACCGATGCAAACGGATGTGGCATCTGCGATACAGTTTCAGTTTCTTATCATACGGGCATAGCCTCTTTAACCGAATCGTTCGGTATTCAGATCTATCCGAATCCGGCTAGCGGAATTCTTCATCTCAGTTTTCCTTCAGGATATTCACAATCGGTACGTTTGAGCATTCTGAATATATTGGGGGAAGCTGTTTACACCGAACAAAACTTTATACCAAACCCAACTGGCAAAACGCTTTCCATTGATCAATTGCCCAAGGGTATCTATTTCCTTCAACTCAGTTCAGGTAATAAACAGCATACCATTCGCTTTCTGAAAACATAAAACTCTCTTTTCTATCTATTTAATCTTTCTTTTTTGTTTAACGTCTACTAAAAATTAACGTCATGGGAAATCTATTGTCTAAAATCTGGGTCGCAGCAGGAGTCATACTGCTTATGCTCTGTGCGAGCGACCTAACTTCACAGACGCTTACTGTTTCAACAACAGTGACATCACCTAGTTGCAACGGTCTTTGTAATGGAACAGCCACCGCTAATGTAAGCGGAGGAGCAGCACCTTATGTTTACTCTTGGGCCCCTTCCGGAACGACAACATCTGTTATGACTAGCTTATGTGCTGGAAACTATACAGTAACCGTGATGGATTCTACAGGTCAGACTGTCAGTGCAATTGCTACGATTATTGAACCTCCGCTGATGACGGTGACTAGGTCTCAGATTGATCCTACCTGTAATGGGATTTGCAATGGAAGCGCTACGGCAAATATAAGTGGTGGTATGAGTCCTTATAGTTTTCAATGGTCACCGCCTCCAGGAGCTGGACAAGGAACTTCAGCTGTCACTGGTTTGTGTGTCGGCACTTATACTTTTTATGGAACTGATGCAAATGGTTGTACGAATACTCAGGCATTTACGCTTCTCCCAACATCAGACTTAACATCAACGATCACTAGCACACCAAGCGCTTGTGGTCAATCAAACGGAACAGCTACTGTGGTTGTTAACGGGACTGGTGCTCCTTTTACCTATTCCTGGTCACCAGCGGTCGGTTCAGGCCAGGGCACAGCAACAGTTACTGGTCTCGCTGCAGGGAATTATAATGTTTACATTACAAATTCAAGCGGCTGCATAACCAGTACATCAGTCGCCGTCGCCAATTCTGGAGGGCCTGTTGTTTCCGTCGTATCTCAAGTAAACCCTACCTGTGCCGGATCATGTAATGGAAGCGCAACCATCATCGCAAGCGGAGGAACGGGAACCTACTCCTATTCCTGGAGTCCAACATGGGGTACTACTCCCACACAGAATAATCTTTGCCCTGGCGCTTACGTTGTTTCTGTAACAGATGCCAATGGTTGCACAGGTTCTGCGAATGTATACATAACTCAACCTGTTTCCATCCAAGCGACCACTCAAGCCACCAATACCCTTTGTACTGCCAACACAGGAACAATCATGGTTACCCTTTCTGGAGGAAAGGGAAGCTATACCTATAGCTGGGATTATCTTACACCAGGTGCAAGTGGACAAGGCACCGGGAATGTCGGTAACCTGACTCAAGGATGTTATACAGTAACAGTCACCGATTCCCTGGGTTGCAGCAATTATGGAACGGCCTGTGTATCGGCCCCCCCGACTCCTTATGTAGATATTAACACTTACAATCTTCATTGCTATGGTTTAAACAACGGTTCCATGGTCGCACGTGTCTCTGGAGGTACTCTGCCCTATCTGTACTCCTGGAGCAATGGGGCAACTTCCGATACTATTGCCAACCTGGCATCGGCTACTTATACTGTTACCGTAACCGACGTCAACGGTTGTACCAGTGGTGCTATAGCTTCTTTGCTACCTGTGGGTCACCTCTTTCTTGCTCTGAACTCCACTCCTTCCAACTGCTCCAATACCGGGACAGCCTTTGTAACGGCTTTACAAGGAGGCAGTACACCTTACACGTATTCCTGGAGCTCTATACCTTCTCAGAATACAGCTACAGCCTCGTCCCTTAGTCCAGGTTCTTACCATCTTCTGGTTACCGATAGTAATGGCTGCTCGGCCACAGGTTCCACACAGGTATATTCACAAGGCTGCAAAAGTGTTATCAAAGGCCGAATTTTCAATGATGTGAACAACAATTGCATTCAGGATTCCGGAGAAACCGGCCTCCCCTATGTTGAAGTTTATTCACTTGTGCCTTATTCCATTGCCATGACAGATATAAATGGCGACTATACCCTGCTGACAGATTCGCTTCAAACCACGATTCAGGTTAACTTTCCTTCTCATTACACAACCACATGTCAAAATATGATTCCTACAATCTCTCTAGCACATATGGGCGATACCTCTCTGAACAACAATTTTGCATTGGGTCCCCCTGTTGGTTTTGATCTTGCTTTACATCCTGGATGGCACTCTGCCGCCCATCCAGGTTTTACCAAGGAATACTGGATCTTCTATTACAATCAGAGTACGCTAACTCAGAACGGTGTGGTCACGTTCCGATACGATTCCAATCTGGTCTTCAACAGTGCTACTCAATCTCCGGTTCTTGATTCGGCACATCATACGCTAACCTGGAATCTGCCAAACATACAACCAAGTCAGTGTTGTATGTTCGGAACTTCTCAGCAGCTTCATATCTATTTTACGATTCCATCTACACTTCCGCTAAGTTATAATCTACGAAGTCATTTTGAGATTGACCCAATGGCGGGAGATTATGATCCTTATAACAATACACTGGATGCCGATGAACCCATCACCGGTTCACACGATCCCAACTTACTCAGCGTCATGCCTGCAGGAGCAAATCCAAACGGAGGCATTATGCCGAAAGATTCCGTTCTGTTCTACAACATCAATTTCCAAAACAGTGGAACAGACACGGCCTTTACGGTGGTGGTAAAAGACACCCTGTCTCCTTATCTGGATCCAGCCTCTTTCCAGCCCGGTGCTTCCAGCAGTCCATGTACCATCAGCATGTCAAACGATGGTACTCTATCCTGGCGCTTCGATCGCATCCTGCTTCCCGACAGCACAGTAAACAATGCCGGAAGCAATGGATTTGTAAACTTCTCGGTCAAGCTCCGCAAAGGTTTACTTCCCGGAACAGTGATCACCAATCGGGCTGATGTGTTCTTCGATTTTAATGCAGCAGTGCTTACTAATACTACGGTGAATACACTTCTAAGTCCGACTTTGGTTGAAACCTATTCACTAAACAATACAGGCATCTATGCTTATCCGAATCCTTTTGAGGAGAGCACTACGCTTGTCCTTAGCGGGCCCTCTATGCAAAGACAGTTTGTATTGTATGATCTGCTGGGGCAAGAGATGAAGCATTTTTCCAGCAATGAGAATATGGTGATAATCCACAAGGAGTCGCTTTCAAGCGGAATCTATTTGCTCAAAGTGTATGGAGAGAATGGGGCTTCGGGGGAGGTGAAGCTGATTGTTAAATAAGATGTGAGTTGCTTAATTTACCACTAAGGCACTAAGGACACTGAGGAGCACTAAGAAAGGACGCGAGAAGCCTTAGTGTATCTTAGTGCCCTAAGTGCCTTAGTGGTTTAATGAGCTCTGGTGATCACATCACTCCATCCCAATATGAATCAAAGCATCCCCTTCATTAATCACCGGCTGGTTATTGAT
>PLYR01000127.1:4675-28680 GCA_003153435.1 Bacteroidota bacterium | reverse complement strand
GGTTGTTCTGGCGTGCAGGATAGAACGTCATGGACGCCAGGTTCAGATCCCGGTTTACCGTTTGCTGATAAGGGTAGTCAGGAAATTTTTCCTTGAAAGCCTTGATACTGTTGGTACTGAAGTCAGCTGTATAAAGCGTATAAATATTGTGCCAGGCCGATTCCACATTGTGGTTGTCGGGATGATTTTTGATAAAGGCATGGTATTCTTCAACGGTATTATGTGGAACACAAAGCGCAAACAATATGTTTTCTGCATCGTGTTTATAAGGGCTGTCAGGATATTTACGGATGAAGGCTGCATAGCTCTTCTCGGTACTGTCGGCAGTCTGTTCTTTAAAGAGCAACAGATCGTATCTCTCTCTGGCTTGCTTTCGTTCCCTGGCTTTGGGGTAAGTTTCCATAAACTCCAGTAGAGCAGCGGAGGAATGGAGACTATCCGCTTTTTCAAAAGAGAGCTGATCACGAAGGAGGGTGGCGGGAAGGCTATCGGCTGCACCAGTATGAATCTTCAGGAAATTATTCAGGGCCTCTGGCTTATGTATTTTCTCTGCACGTTCGAAAGCCTGATGATCAATTTCACTTTTCAGTTGGTGGATGGAGCTCTCTGAAATCTCAAATTTCTTAAGGCTTTCCTTTTCCTTAGTCTGAAGTAATCTGTAAGATTTTTCAGAAATCAGTACATAACGGTAAGCCGAATCGATATTATGGAAGGGGTTGTCGCTTCTGGAATAGATGGTACTTAAACCGTAGGCTGCGCCGGCCGTATGATGTTTGAGACTACTTTCAAAAAGCTTTTTGGCCTCAAAATAATTGTAGATTTTCAAAGCTTTCATGGCCCGTTCAAACCTCCATGCATAGGAAGGAGCAGACAGAAAACCGAATACCAGAAAGAAAAGTGCTTGTTTACGCATGTGATGGAGCATTCCAGTATCGCTCCGCGGCCTAACTGAAATCAAAGATACTATGAAAGCTATTCTCGTGTGAATTTTAGGAAGAGGTTTATGGAAATGTTTCAACAAAGCACCCTAGTATAACAAGAACAATATCTTTGCGGGAAAACGAGCAAGTTGAACTTCACACGGGGACAAATCGAATTCACTATTTTCTTCATCGTCGTCTTTATCGTTGCGCTCGTTTGGGCGTATCGGAAGGATTTGAGTGTCAACCGTCAGCATTTCAAGGGGATAGCTGGGAAATTAGGGCTTGTCATTATTGGTATTTATTCGTTTATCTTCTTAATTATCAAGATCATACATCACTATCGTCATTAATTTCGCAGAATCAGAAGCAAAAACTTTCGACCGAATGCGTAATTTGAGCGATAAATCATTAATTTTGCGCTAGCGGACATTCTTTTATCTTTGAACTCCATGAAAAAATATTACATAGCAGGTCTTTTGGCGCTTATCTCCAGCCTGAACTTAGTTGCCGGTACCATTATACTGGAGGGGAAATATCAGAATAAGAACCTTTATGTACAGAATGGATTTGCAGGGAGCGGTGTTGGTTTTTGTACCTATGAAGTGAAGATTAACGGACAGGTTACTACCGATGAGATCAATTCAAGTGCTTTTGAGATTGACTTCTCTCAGTTTCAGATCAAGCCAGGTACAGAAGTAAAAGTAGAGATCAAACACAAAGACGATTGCACTCCTAAGATACTTAATCCAGAGGCTCTCAAACCTAAGGCTACCTTCGAACCAATTGCTATCACTGTTAATGACGCGGGTACCATATCCTGGTCGGTTAAAGGTGAACAAGGCGCTCTTCCTTTTATCATCGAGCAATACCGTTGGAACAAATGGATCAATGTTGGAGAAGTGATGGGAGAAGGAACTGCCGATAAGCATGATTACAAATTCCAGGTTTCTCCACACTCAGGCCTCAACCGTTTCCGGGTGAAACAGATTGGTTTCGGAGCTACGGTTAAATATACCAAGGAAATTACCCTCAATGCTTCTGCTCCTGCCCTCACCTTTACGCCCTCAAAAGACAATAAAGAAATTGCTCTTTCGGGAGATTCCATGTATGAGATTTATGATGCGTATGGAAATATTGTGAAGAAAGGATACGGAAAGCAGATTGATGTGGCGAGCTTCAACAAAGGCCTTTACTACCTCTGTTTTGACAACCAGGTGGTTGATTTCAAGAAGAAATAATTGATTTTATTACAGCAGACAACTCACTGAGTACCATAGCTGTTGCACCCCATACTACCAAACCCTCTATCTCAAAATAGGGGGTTTCGTGTTTCATACCGTTAGCCTGGATCTCCTTCGTTTTGCGGGAGTTTTCATTCAAAATAGTAGACAGATCAAAATCCAGACAGGCATGTACTTCTACCAGGTTTAAGTTGAGCTTCGGTTTGGATGGAAGGACCGCTATGTAAGGTTGTACCAGGAAATTGCTGACGGGAATATAAAGCGGACTTAAAGGCCCGGCCACATATTCACTGGGGATCAGAAAGCCCACTTCCTCCTGCGTTTCCCGGAGGGCTGTTGCCAAAAGGTCTGAGTCGTAGTCTTCCTGTTTCCCGCCGGGCAGGGCTACCTGTCCGCTATGAACCCCTTCGTATTCGGGCCTTTGAATAAGCAAACAACGCAAAGAGCTGTTCTCCTCCCATAATACGACCATCACAGCGCTTTTTTTATGACCCGGGTTTTTGATTATTAAGTCTGAAAAGGCGTAATTCTGGATGCGGGCCATGCTCTTCTGAGCCATTTCCCCAGGGAGTGGCCTCGAAAGCCTTTCCCGTAAGCATGTAAGAAATTGTGCCGGAATGTTCATTTAAAAGTATAATGTATCATTTATGAGAAAAATCGAAACTTCCTGTTGCGAAGTAACGTAGAAACATTAACATCTGTAACAAGATATGAACAATACCTTCACGAATCCCTACAGCCATGGACCAGCAAAAACTACAGCAAATGATCAGCTGGCTTAATCAGCAGATCAACAGCGCGAACGTCACTATTAATGACGCGCAGAGGAACCAGAACTACGGACGGTTGGTTATTTATGAAGGAATGCGAGATGCATACCTGAGATGCCTGAATGAACTTGGGGCCTGATTCCAATACCTGGAACCAGCCTGCAAGCAATACTTTGAATCTCTCCGGCATTACTAGAATTTTCCATCTTGTTTCCTGACAATTAGCTTATCGCCTGCCTTCAGTCTCGGATAATGCGTAAAACCATTCAGCTCCTTGAGATGAGCTACCGTTGTCACAAACTGACGGCTCAGCTCATAGAGATTGTCTCCCTTCTGAACGGTGTACACATTCGTATCTGTAGCGAAGGCCGCATAACCCCATCGTGTTTTCTTTAGTTGAACGTTGGTGCTGATCAATTTGTGTTCATCAAAAGAAATAAAATATTTAGGGTTGATCGGCACCCCTTTGTATCGGGTTTCAAAATGCAGGTGTGGGCCTGTGGAATGCCCGGTAGATCCTCCCAAACCGATAGTCTGACCTGCATACACGAAATCACCCGGCTTTACTTTGATTTTATACAGATGTCCATAGAGGGTTTCCAACCCGTTGTTATGACGAACGATGACCACATTGCCATATCCGCTGCTGGTCCTCATGGCTACCCGTACCATTCCATCAAAGGCACAACTCACTGCCTCTCCCCTTTTTAGTTCAATGTCCACACCCTGGTGTTGAGCGGAGTCTCTCCAGCCGAAGGCCGAAGTGATAATCCCCTCCGCAGGCTGTACATAAGATCCAATATGATCACCGGCAAGTGTGAGAAATAAGGAGGTGTCATGTTTGCTCAGCTCTGAGCTGTAAGGAAAAAGATTTCGCGTATCCCATTTCCCATATACATCCTCTGCTGGGTAGATGGAGAAACTACTGAAATCATTCTTCGAATTTAACCTCTCTCTTTCAGCGATCAGACTGTTTATTTTTGCAACGAGGTCGCACGGGATCGTTTGCTCATCGCTCAGAGAATCGATCAGCACAATCAACTGCCTTTCACTGAGTCTTTCCACGAAACTATAATCAACAACTTGCCGAACCGTGTCTTTTGTAACCGGCCCGGTACCCAACAAGTCTCCATTCCCCCCATACGTAACCGTCTGGAATAAAATAGCAACCAGAAAAAACGTCCATTTATGAAACATGGAAAACTCTGAGCTGATTAGGAAAAAAACGGGACCTTGTTGGGGTCCCATTCGAAAAAGTATTGCTAAGTTAATCTTTCTGAAACAAAAAATGAACTCCTCCTGTTAATTGATCGTATAGAAATCCAAGAGCCTAACTTCAGAGGACATATTTCTCGCTTTAGTCGACCGAAAAGCACTTTTTGTATACTAATTAGACCTTATTTCTATCTCTAAAATTACTTTTAGCCTCAATTTCAGACCAACAAACCAATTTTCACCAAAAAGCACCTCAGAGTTTCATGAATTATGAAACCATGACAGGTCGGGCGCGTATGAAGGACAAATGAATTTTTTGGGGCGGGTATTTCCCCTTGGTGAATGAAAATGAGGGAGATACTGTGATAATGGATGCGAATTTATTATGGCAATCATGTCGATCAAATGAGTTTCTTACTAATTTTGTGCATTATATTCCAATACAGTCATGTTACAACGCAGTAAAGTCCTGATTTTCAGCAGTATTATGTTCTTTTTCACGGCAATTTCAGCAATTGCGGGTGACAACCAATCGAGTTCAAAAGGCCCCAAAGAGCTCAGCGTTTCCGCTATTAAACTAGATAGTGCCGGAAAATTGAACTGGGTTGCCTATAACCAGAACGGACCCATTGAATTCGGTGTTGAACAATTCATGAACGAACGTTGGGTAACGGTAGGAGTCGTTGCTGCCGATGCCGTTTCTGATCAGAACAGCTTTTCCTATTCTCCACATCAAAATTCAGGCGAAAACAGGTTCCGCATTTGCTGGACCGGACCCGAAAAAGCAAGAGTTTACTCCAATATCCTTATCACCATTTGCAAGAAAGAGGATGTTTTCATCCGGATTGCAGAGGATAACCAGACTGTTAATTTTACCGGCCCTACTTACTATATGCTTTACAATCCATACGGATTTATTACCCAGAGGGGTTATGGTACTTCTCTCGACATCTCGACATTCCAGCCCGGCATGTATTGCATCACCTATGACAACAAAGTTGCCACTTTTGAGAAAAAGCCGGTATGGTTCAGTCACTCCAAGCATCCCATTGTAAGGGAAAACAAACCGGAGACCCATACCAAGAAGGCTAAGAAGCCTTTCGAGATGTCACCCCCTTAAATATAGAGCGGAGAGCGGAGAGCGGAGAAAGAGAACGAAGAGCTTGCCTGTGTTTGAGAATCCACCCTTTTTTCTGTTATTAGTGCAATCACTATTTTTTAATACATTTACCTGTCTTAAAAAATATTCATGAAAGCACTAAAGAAAATTCTCATCGGAGTTCTGGCATTTGTCCTGCTCATTGTCATCTTCAGCTTGTTCCTTTCCCGAAAGGTTTATGTTGAACGCTCCTTAGTTATAAAAGCCCCCAAAGAAATAATTTTCGCACAGATCAATACGATCAGGAACTGGGAAAAGTGGTCGCCCTGGCATCGTTTGGATCCTAAAATGCAACTGACCTATTTTGGCCCTGAATCGGGAGCAGGGGCTGGATATTCCTGGAAAAGCGATCAGAAAAATGTAGGTTCTGGCAAACTCACCATCAGTGCCAGCGGTGGCGATTCCATTCTCAATCTGATGGAGTTCGGAGGACAAAGTCCAGCTCTGGCAGGTTACCGTTTTACCAAGCAAGACAGTGGGGTGAAAGTAACCTGGTATCTTCAGAGTGACATGGGAATGAATCCCATCGGAAAAATATTCGGCCTTTTCATGGATAAGATGATAGGCCCTGATTTTGAAAAAGGGTTACGAAACTTAGATTCCGTTTCTCAGTCAGAAGCGAAAAAAACAAATGCAGCCCCTGCTCCCTGTAAGATTGAAATGGGATCCTGGGAAGGGATGCAAATTCTTATGGCTCACCGCGTTTGCAAAGCAGATAGCATAGGATTCGTGCTTGGTTCGGCTTACGGTGAAATAGGAATGGTGGCTAAGAAGCAAGGCCTAAAACAAGCTGGTTCTGTGATGGCCATCTACAACAATTTTACCATGGAAAAGGTTGATTTCGAAGCAGCCGTACCAGTGGATAAAGCAGGTAAAAGTGAGGGTGGGGTGACTGCCAAAGAACTTTCTAAATGTGATGTAGCGGTGGCAGATTACTACGGTCCTTACAATGAAGGTATGCATGCCGCCCATCAGCAGCTCCATGATTTCATCAAAGCACAAGGAAAGGAAATTGCTGGTGCTCCCTGGGAAGTTTATGTAGGAGACCCTGGCATTGAAAAGGACTGGAGTAAAATCCTTACCAAAATTTATTACCCCATAAAATAAAGACGCTTATTAAGCACGGTGGTAATCACCTCTCCAGTTCTTAATCGCTTTTTTTATGTCTAAAGCTTTCATGTTTTCAGCTAAGGCTCTGGAAGCAAGTGCAGGCATCTCTTCATCAGAAGCAAAACGAAGGGCGATGATTTGCCCCATCCTCAGCTTCGAGTCAAAAGGCTTTCCGGTAAGCAGATAATGACGGAAATTTTCTTCGGCCCGGATAGCTCTGTCCTGTGCTTTGATGGCAAAACTGCGAGCGACCCAAGAAACAATAACACAAATAACCGAAAGCGCACAAATAAGGGATGCTGAATAAAGGCCTTCTTTGTGACAGCAACTCTCCCAAAGATTCACAAACGACCCGATGAGGGTTACAGTGACCAGGAAAAAGAGTACATAATGATACATCGGTACCCATCTGTGATGATTCGAAAAATTTTGACCGCTTTGATTAGACATGTTTTTGATTTTAAATGATTGAATAAAATTCCTGTCTCAGCTCACCTTGACAGGGGCTGATTTCCTTTCTCCAATCTGCTGTCTCCACATGGCATAATACAGCCCTTTGGATGCAAGCAGATCCTCATGCTTTCCGGATTCGATGATTTCTCCTTGCTCCAGAACATAAATCCGGTCGGCATGAAGTATGGTTGAAAGCCTGTGAGCAATAAGGATTGTGATGATTTCTTTTTTAGAATTGATGCTGCGGATGGTGCCGGTTATTTCCTCTTCTGTAATCGAATCAAGTGAAGAGGTAGCCTCATCCATCACCAGAAGATTGGGTTTTCGGAGTAGCGCGCGGGCAATGGAAAGGCGTTGTTTTTCTCCTCCGGAAACCTTTACCCCTCCTTCTCCAATCACGGTATTGATTCCCTTCTCAGCCCGTTCAAGTAGTTTGTAACAGGAAGCCTGTTCAAGGGCTCTTGTAATGTCAGCATCAGTAGCCTCCGGATTCACAAAGAGCAGATTTTCGCGGATCGTTCCTGCAAAGAGTTGAGTATCCTGAGTTACGAAACCAATCTGAGAACGAAGTTTGTCAAGGTCAATATCCCTTCCATTGATGTCATCGTACATCACCTGTCCGGTCATTGGTTGGTATAAGCCTACCAATAATTTGACAAGTGTGGTCTTACCAGATCCGGAAGGGCCTACGAAAGCAATCGTCTCTCCTTTGTTTACAGAGAAGGAAATACCATTCAGCGCATTCCCTGTGGCCGACTGGTGTTTGAAGACCACATTCTGAAATTCAAATTTACTGAGCTTGGTCACTTCTTTAGGGTGTTCTGCTTTGTATTCAACCGGAATATTGAGGATATCATTGAAGTTCTTCAACGAGACTTCAGCTTCCCGGTATACAAGGATAATATTGCCCAGCTCCTGTAATGGGCCAAAGATGAAGAACGAATAGATAAAGAAAGTAAAAAACTGTCCTTCCGTAAGAGATCCCCTGAATACAAAGAGCATCATCAGGCACAGAATCGTATTTCGGAGCAGGTTTACAATAGTGCCCTGAACAAAACTGATGCTTCGGATGTATTTCACTTTTTTAAGCTCCAGGCCCAGGATTTTGAGGGTGGTATTGTTCAGCCTGCCGATCTCCTGCGTGGCCAGACCTAAACTTTTAACCAGCTCTATATTCCTTAATGATTCGGTGGTTGAACCGGCCAATGCGGTTGTTTCGGAAACAATACTCTTCTGAATTTTTTTGATCTTCCTGCTGAGAACAGAGCTTACAAATCCGAGTATCGGAATCGTAATGAAGTAAAGCGGGCCCAACATCCAGTTCACCTGAAATGAATATACGAAGACGAATACAATCCCAACCAGACTTGTATAAAGGACATTGATAAAATTTGAAATCAGTTTCTCACAATCCACCCTTACTTTCTGAAGGATCCCAAGCGTTTCCCCGCTCCGTTGATCTTCAAATACAGAATAGGGCAACTCCAGAGAGTGTTTCAATCCATCTGCATAAATCTGAGCTCCCAGTTTCTGAGTGACGGTATTCACGAAATAATCCTGAAAATTTTTGGCGATCCTAGAGACCATCGCTGCTCCAAGCATGAGGCCTATATAGAATAACACCGTTTTCATGAACCCCCACACATCGCCATGAAAATTGGGGATTTTCTTGATACAGTTATCAATGAGTTTACCGATCAGACGGGGATCTACGAGCGAGAAGACCTGGTTGATGGTAGCCAGGAAAAGAGCCAGAAATACCAGCCCTTTGTAATTTTTCAGATATTTCCAGAGGAGTTTCACGGGGCAAAATTAAGGATTATTCCAAGAACAGGGACAGAGCACTTAAGTCGTTCAATTTCAATCAAAACTCAATAAAATAAGTCCCGAATCAGGTGAAATGCGTAAATTTCGGGCCAGAATTCAGGAATGCGAATCAAAGCCCTCTGTTTTATAATTCTTCTCCTCCCGCTCCTCACCGGCTGCTTTGACCTGGTAGAGGAAATAACTATTCATAATAACGGATCAGGAACCTTTGTCTTCGAAGCAAACCTGAGTCAGAGTAAGACCAAGATAAAGACGATGATGGCTCTCGACTCCATGGATGGTATCAAGATTCCGTCTATCAAGGAACTGAATAAAGAAATGGATAAAGCCAAGGGTATTCTCCTTGCATCAGATGGGATCAGCAACTTCACCGAGAGCCGGAATTTTGATGATTTTATATTCAGTTCTCATTTCGATTTCCGTGATGTAACCTGTCTCAACAAAGCACTTTCGACTCTCTTTAAAGCCTTCAATCCGGGAGTTAGCCCTCCTGAAAACTCCTACCAGTTCGATAACCATACATTCACCCGCAAAAACGATTACAACGGACGTCAGGAAATAAAGAAGATTCAGAAAAAGGAAATTGCATTGCTGGGATCAGCCAATATGACTTGCATCTATCGCTTCGATACAGATATTAAAGAATTTTCTAATAAGGATGCCAAACTTTCCAAAAGCGGAAAAGCTTTGTTTCTTAAACTTCCCATACCCGATCTTGTGAACGGCACTAAGAACATTTCCAACACCATCAAACTCTAAAACTGAATGAAAAAATTTATTTACACCGCTTTCTTTGCACTCGTCTTCAATGTGCTCTCACATGCTCAGGGTCTTCAGAATCATATTCCGGCTTATGCTCAGTATGTCATCACTCTCAATGCCGAAAGTTATTCCGGCAAAGTAGATATGAATGCAATCGGGAAAATGGATTTTTTTAAACCGATCAGCACAGAAGATACCGCTTCTGCCTCTGAAATTAAACTTATCACTACCATTTTTTCAAAACCAGGCGATTGCGGAGCAAAGGTTCTTCCACAAGCTTATGTGTTCCGGATCGACCACGATTCCATTTCGGGGTGGTGTTATCTTTTCGGATTAAAAGATGCCGGCGTATTCGGGAAATTCCTGGAGGGTGCCTTGAAGGAAAAAGGAAAAGGGCAAAAGGGCCCTGAAATTACGCGTGCAGGCAGCATCAGCAAGCTCCAGTCGGGCCGCATTACTGCTGCCTGGACTTCCGACTTTGCAATGCTGATGATCATTGACAGGTCAAACTCATACTCTTACTATGAGGATTATACAGCCACTGCGGCCGCTACGGCCTACGACGCTGCTAGGGAAGATAGCATACAGGCTGTTGAAATGGCCAGGTTGCAGATGATTACAGACAGTATAAAAGCGGTAGAAGCCGCTGAGGAGGCAAAGTTAGCTGCTCAGAAAAAGAAAGCCAAACCAACCAAGGCCACTCCTCCTTCGAAAAAAAACAAAGCTGCTGCACCAACCGTTGCCTATGATGTGGAGGTAACTCAAGCAGCGCGTGATTCATCTGCCGAGGCAATGTCTGACTCTATTGCAGCATCCATTACCGGCACGAATAATGGCACCTACGGGAATATGGATTGGGAACAAAAAGAAAAAGAGAGGCAGGAAAAAATGATGAACAGGGCCAGAGAGCGCGGGACACGCCGGATCCTGGATTTTATAAATATGGACCCTTCGAGATCCGTTACTAAAGTAAGGAGCTATATGGAAGCCCAGAAAGAAAAATTCGATGTAGCACTCTGGATGAACTATACCGGAGACGCCTTCCCTGGCCTCAACCCGACCTCATCCAGACATTATGCAGGAATGAAATCAACCGATGGAGATACTACAAATTCCCTGATGAACCTCTTCAAAGACAATTATTCCATTGCCTATTGCAACTTCGAAGCTGGAAAACTGAATATGGTCAGCAAAGCCTATGTCAATCCGGAAATGGAGAAGCTTATGAACGGCATCTACAAGAGCAAGGGGAATAAGAATTTTTGCAAATACATCAAAGGTGATCACCTGATGGGATATGCCTCCATGTCTTTTAATGTGGAACCTACGCTGAAGGCTACACGGGAAATCATGAAAAAAACCTATGAAGCTACCATGGGGAAAGAATCCAAATACATTACCGGAGCGATGGATATCCTGGCTGTTTTTACGAATGACGATGTAGCTTATAACTTATTCAAAGGTGATTTTGCCCTGGCTATCACTGACCTCCGCCCATTCAAAACTTCATTTCTGAGTTATAGCTACGATGACAACTTCAACCGGAGCGAAACTAAACAGGAAAAGACGGAGGTCCTTCCAGAATTCGTGGCGATGGCAAGCGTTGGAAAACCCGAAGAGATGACAAAACTGCTACAGGCAGTGGAACATATGGGTGGACTCCGAGCAGAAGCACCCGGAGTATACCTCGTGGAGATGCCCGGACAAGCAGGATACAAGATCTACATTGCCCTGGAAAATAATATCCTTTTTTGCACCAACAATGAAGACCTCATTCACCAAAAACTGAAAGACGGATATCCGAAAGATCAACAGATGACAAAGGACCAGAAAAAACTCTTCACCACCTGGCCGGTTGCATACTACTGGAATGGAACCAAAACCTTTGATCTTGTGAGCAAACAACCTGAACTGAAATCGAACGACAAACTAAGTAAGGGACTGAATCTCTTTAAAGATAACCTGAAGGAGGCTGAACTTACCGGAGTAAAAAAAGAAGGCAATTGTTATGTCACCACAGCGTCCATGACTTTCACCGACAGCTCTGTTAACAGCCTTTTCAGTCTCTGTAAGGTTGTGAATAGTTTCATCCTGCTAGACAAGTAGTCTCACCGGGGTCCTATTTTAATATTATTTAACGAGAGGTTATGCTGACTTCGAAAAAATTCTGGATTCCGGCCTGTGTTCTTATCCTGCTTGGATTTCTGACCTGGTACTGGACAACCGCACATAGGATTCCGGATTATGCCCGGTATATTCCAGGGGATGTTCATGGTGTATTAACCATTAACTCCAAAAGGATCGCAGCCGATCTGCTCTTTGGGGGGAACATTAAAGAAGATTCCACGGCTTCGCTTAACAAAACAATTTCACGGTGGAAGAAAGCGTCAGAACGGAATGGGGGTATCGGAATCAGTCTTAGCTCCGACATCCTGGCTTTTGGCAACCTCCATCCTGAGCATAAAAAATGGTATAACGGAATCATTCTTAAGTTGGATGACGAAGCAAAACTGACCCGTTTCATTACCCAGGAACTTCCCTGCCTGATGGATACGCTCCATACCCACATGACTTCCCTTATAGAAAATCCCGGATATAAAAACCTGGTAATCGTGAACGATGAGTCCGAAAGCCCTGTTTGCATAGGCTTTAATAAGGAAGTCCTTATCATTTTGAAGGCAGGATTCAAAGTATCAGACCCCGCTTTCTTTACCAGAGAGATGAAACGCCTCTTCAACCTGCCGAAAGACAGCAGCATGATTGCAAATGAAAATTTCAGGAAATCAGAAAAAAGGGCCGCAGACCTTTCACTGTGGTATAACCTAGACAATCCGATGCTTCAAAACATCCTGAAATCGGGTAAACAGAATTCAAGTAAAAATGGAGCCCTCAACGTATGGGTGGACTTTAACAAAGGCTCAGCTACCCTTGATATAATCCATTATCCTGGAAATGGTAAAGCAGCTTTATTAAGCGATAACACTGGCAATTCAGAATTTACAAACTACATTCCTAAAGACAAGTTTCTGGGTATGCTTTTTACACACCTCGACCTGGATGCCCTGTTAAAAAATACGAAGTCAGAAGGAAAAGAAGGTTCCATCGATCATTTGTTTGACCGATGGGGACTTACCACTTCTGAAGTTTTCGATGCCTTTAACGGAGACATCAACATTGCTCTTCATGGCATAGTTCATTTTCAGGAAAAATACATTGCTTATGAATACGATGAAGACTTTAACCAGATTCAGACAGAGCGTTTCCGGGATGCACGTATGCCCGGGTTTACAGTCTCCATGGGACTTAAAGGATTTAATGCTGCACTCAAGCTTCTTCCAAAATTGCTGGACGGCAAGCATATCACTGCAAATAAAACCGGAAATGGATTCAAACTGACCGCTGATGCGCCGGTTTACCTTACCGTTATTGGCAAAAATCTATTTTTAAGCAGCTCTCCCGACACCCCACCAAAGCTTAACGATAAGGCTCTTAACCTGAAAGAGGTAACTGAAATGACAGCCAGGCACCATAGCGGATGTTTCATTGATCTGAGTGGCATTGAAAAACAGTACCGCAAAGAATATAAAGATTCACTCGGCACCTCGAAGCTGGATGCGGTGTTTACTGATATCAGCATAGTTGCCGATCCGGAGAAGGCTGGCGGAGTAAAGACTCATATTGTTGCTAAATGTGCGGATCCATCAGCTAATGCCTTGGTTCAGCTAATTAATTTCAAAGGCTTTGCAGATATTCTGAACCTGGATCGCAAAACGAATTAAATTTCCATTGAATGATCAAGAATAATGAAACCTACCTCGTTTTTTATTCGATTCATTGAAACCCCTAAAGCCAGGGTTGGACTTCGTCCTGACAGGATAGTGGAGACAGATGTTTTCGAAGGACAGGAGTTGAACATCGAAGATGTAAAAGAAATTATCGCGGCTATTGGAGTGCTTGTTGAAGGAGAGATGATGCCTCAACTGATTGTGGCTGGTCCCTTATCAGGTCCTGATTTACCAGCTATGCGTTTCCTTGCTATCAAAGATTCAAGTCCGTTTGCAATCGCAGAAGCTTATGTCATCACCTCACTTTCTCAAAAGATCATAGCCCGTTTTTATCTCAATTTCAATAAACCTGGAAGGCCAACAAAGACTTTCAGTGATGAATCAGAAGCCCTACTCTGGCTAAAGGAACAGGTTCAGCTTTTCAACGCCATAAAAAAATAAAATTTTAAACAGCCGTGCTTTCAGCTGCCGTCATCTCTACAAATTCAGAGAGCAAGGAGGGACTGAAGTATAGGAGCATGTAGTTCATGCTTTCCCTCGAAACGTATCATTTCATAGTGAATACCCTCTGCATCCAGTCTTTCTTTCAAAGAATTCACGTCTGCTTCTTTGATATATTCATCCTGAGTTCCAGCTACAAGTATATTACTCATCTGATTGAACCGCTCCTGGTGCAATTTCAGGTCCACATCGTTCGGAAAAGCCCCGGCCCACAAAACAAGGCGGTTTATCTTTAATGCTCCTGCTCCCACCCATCTGCTTACTGTAGCCGTACCTTGTGAGAATCCAAAAGCCGTTACCTGAACAGCAGGATCAAGTCCCTGCATTACTTTCGCATAAACCTGATTGAGATAAACAATGTAATCGGCAATATCATCTTCCCGGTCTTCTTTCGTCATCCACGAAGCTCCTACCCTACCCGAAAAGCCATTCGTGTAAAACCGGTGAAGCCCCTCACAGCTCACGAAAAGGACGGCCTCATTCTGAAAGGGTTCGAATTGTTTAAGAAAATAGTTTCCAAGGTGCCCATAACCGTGACAGATGAACCATACCTGACGAATAGCTGGACCTGCACTGCCCAACACAAAGTACCGGGCCGTTTTCTGAACAGTAAGTTTGTGTGATTTCATATAACCCTATTCTTCGGGTTTCTCTTCCACACTAACGCCTTTTCCATCGAGGATCTCCCACACTCCGCTTACGTGATAGGTATTAGTGTTATACTTATTACAAAGCACAATAACAGCTGTCTGATCTTTGGGTCTTCTCATAAACACACTGTTATACCCATGCCACCATCCGTTGTGATAAATGATCTTGCTTCCATCCGGCTGGTCGGTAAGTCTCCAGCCAAAACCATAATTCCTTTTGCCCGATTTTTCATTGCTTCCGCCTTTATATGCTTCTTCCAAAGTCTCCGCCTTCAGCAATTTGTATTCTGCCATGGCCCTTTCAAAACGGTATAGGTCTTCCATGGTAGAATAAACACCTTTATCTCCAAGCACTCCATCCAGAAAGTTAAAGGGAGTCAGCTCCCATTTGGAGGTGCCTTTGTAGTTATGTGTTTCGCCCGGCCGAAGAGTATCCTTTTTTCGGTCAGGGATATAGGTGCAAGTCATACCACAAGGCTCGAAGATTTCTTTTTTCAAAAAAGTCCGGTAATCCGTTCCGGAGGCTTTTTCAATGATCACTGCGAGCAAGAGATAGTTAGAATTATTATAACTGAAATGTTTGTTAGGTTTACTATAAACGGCAGGCTGCTTTTCCATCATAATCTTAAGCACCTGGGAATTGTTCAAAGGCGTATTATGATCGCTCACATAATCCTCCATAAAATATTCGTAGTTCGGCAAACCGGAACGGTGATTGAGCAGCATCCGGATGGTGATGCCCTTGTAAGGAAATTCTGGAATGAATTTGCTTACCTCATCGGAATAATCAAGCTTACCCCTCTCTTTTAATATCATAATGGCTGCTGCAGTCATTGGTTTCGATGAAGAAGCCAACTGGAAGGCGGAATTGCAGGTAAGATTCTTTTTAGCTTTATAATCCTCAAAGCCGAAACATTTTTTGTAGATGACCTTTCCGTTCTGTGCAATAAGAACGTTTCCATTGAAGTGATAGTGCTTGACTTTACTGAGGAATAAAGTATCCAACTGCCAGGCTTTGTGGCGTTCAGCAGCATTGAGTGTGGTCGTATCCACAACTACCGGTTTCACAGAAAGTCCCTTAGCCGGATCATGTTTCTTTGGTTCACTTCCGGAAGCCATTCCACAAGAGTTCCAGACCCAAATAGAGACAAAAAACAATATTCCAAAGAGTGTTTTCCGGATCATATCGATGTTATTCTCCTAAATTATTGTGTTTTCGAACGCGTAATCCCTTTCTCCAAATTATTTAAACACAGGGACACATGGGCCAGCCCCCCTGTAAAACGTAGGAAGTTGAGATTCATTGTTAATAATTTGTAATTTTCCGGGACATGAACCTCTCTCCCGCTGAAGCTCGACGTATTATTCTGCATTCCCAGCATTTATCTGCCGGACATCCTGTCCGTGATAAAAAGGGACTCCTGAATGTGATAGAAAACCTCGGATATGTTCAGATTGATACTTTATCTGTCATCGCCAGGGCACACCATCATACACTTTGGTCAAGAATGCAAAATTACGAGGAATCCATGCTGCACCAATTATTGGCTAAAAAAAAGATTTTTGAGTATTGGGGGCATGCCGCTTCCTATTTGCCAATCAGCGAATATCCATATTCACTTCTACGAAAAAAACTGTATGCAAGCGGTAAAGTTCATTGGTTCAGGGAAGATAATCCGAAGATGAAGAAATTGGTTCTGGATCGTATACGAAGTGAAGGCCCGCTTCAGTCGAAAGATTTTGAACACATACGGAAGCAAACCGGCGCTTGGTATGAATGGAAGCCAGCCAAGCGAGCTCTTGAACAATTGTTTATGGAAGGGAAGCTCATGGTCTCCGAACGCAGAAATTTTCAGAAAGTATACGACCTTGCAGAGCGGGTTTATCCGGAAGGAGATGGAATGAAGCTCCCCTCCGAAAAGGAGTATTGCGAGCATCTACTTTTTCAAAATGTGAAGTCGAATGGTCTCGTACTTGCTTCTGAAGTCAGCTATTTGAAAAGTTATGCCAGGGAAGGGGTCTCTAAAGCTATTAAACGACTACTTAAGTCCGGAATGCTGGAAGAAATAAGTGTAGAGGGTATTGGCACTTACTATGGTTCAGCAGAATCTATTGTTCAGAGCGTCTCTGCTCCTTTCCATGAAGAGAGAGTCCACCTCCTTACCCCTTTTGACAATGTAGTTATACAGCGCAAAAGATTACAGACGTTGTTCGGTTTTGATTTTATAATCGAATGTTATGTACCCCAGGCAAAGCGTAAATTCGGTTACTATTGCCTGCCGGTATTATTTGGAGATAAGTTCGTTGCCCGATTCGACCCTAAGGCAGATAGAAGCTCGGGAATCTTTTATATCCAGAACTGGCACCCTGAAAAAGGTTGGAAAATGAATGCTGGTTTTGCAACCGGATTTGCAGAAAAAGTAAAAGCTTTAGCAAAATTTTCGGGATGTGATAAAGTACATTGCGCGAAAGGGGTACCCGGTGAAATAAAGGCAGCGCTTGATGGACTCTGATAATCGCCTCAACTATCTGATTATCAGAACAAAATATCTATTTGAAACCTATCTTGGAGTATTGTCGTAAACTTGTATCTGTAATTACTAAGAACAACCATTCATGAAATCAAAAGCTACTTCTTCTATATACCCTTTCACTCTTATTCCGAGAACACTTATTCTCCTCAACCTGATTCTTGTTGTAAACTTTACAAGGGCGGCAGTAACCGTTACAATCACCTCCCATACCAATACTTCTTGCAGTGGATATTCCGATGGTACCGCAACGGCTACTGCTTCCGGAGGTACTGCTCCTTATACTTATAGCTGGTCGCCTGCAGGGGGCAGTGCAGCTGTTGGGACTTCTATGGCTGCAGGAACATATACCTGCACGGTGCACGATGCAATCGGCCTGGCAGGCACTGCAACTGTCATCATCACCTCTCCAGTTCCACTCACTGGTCCACCAACCGTAGTCAATGTAAGCTGCTATGGAGGAAATAACGGAACTTCACATATCAATGCTACTGGTGGGACGGCCCCATACACCTATAGCTGGTATGGAGGAGGAACGATCACATCAGGACAAGGGACATCCACCATCTCCGGTCTGACACAGAGTTGGTATGTTTGTTCTTTGAGCGACAGTCACGGTTGTTCTGCTACCTGCTCAACGACCGTTTCCCAACCCAGTGCCGCACTTATTGCTTCCCTTACTTCCACAAATGAAACGTGTTATGGAGGAGCGAACGCAACAGCAACTGCCACTGCATCCGGAGGAACACCTGGCTATACTTATTCCTGGGTACCTTCCGGAGCAACCATTGCTTCTCCAACTAACCTCACAGCCGGAACCTACACCTGCAATCTTACAGACTATAATGGCTGCCTTTATTCTTCTACAGTGACCATCACACAACCCTTTAAGATTACCGATACGATGGCCTCCAAAACAAATGTATTGTGTAATGGGGCTAATACCGGGATGGCCAGCGTGAGCATCATTTACGGAACCTCCCCTTACACTTATTCCTGGATGCCTGGCAGAACCAGCGATACACTGGGTAACATCACCGCCGGAACTTATACATGCCATGTTACCGACAATGCAGGCTGTACTGTTGCCTTTACTCAAACTATCACCCAGCCCCCTGCGATTGTACCTAACCCGGTGGTTCAAAATGTGTCCTGCAATGGATTCTGCGATGGCAAGATTAAGCTCCTCGTGACAGGTGGGACAACCCCCTATTATTATTCCTGGTCCAATGCATCCCAACCCGTGGATTCGGCTTTTGGATTATGTCAAGGTTCTTATACAGTTGCGATTATCGATTCGAATGGTTGTAATAAATCAACCCCACTCAATATTTCTCAACCAGCCATTCTTGCCATTAACCACGTGAGTTTCGGTTCAGGCTGTGGCATATGCAATGGACAGGTCACCACCTCCCCAACCGGAGGTACCGCTCCTTACGTATACTCCTGGTTTCCGGGGAGCATGACCACTCCCAATCTCACAGCGCTTTGCGGAGGAATTTACTCTTGTACCGTAACAGACTCTAAGGGTTGTGCCCAGCAGGATTCAGCTAATATTTCCCAACCCGTTTCCCCGGTCATTAAGGGAACAGTAACCGCACAGATTTCAGGGGCTGTAAACTCAGGTTGGGTTTACTTGGTAGACTATAGTGTAGTCCATCAACGACAAATGATTGTCGACAGTGTAGCGCTGACCGCGGGTGGAAAATACATTTTCTCTAACAGCATCGGAGGGCAATTCCTGGTTTACGCAGAAGCAAACATCGGTACCTACCCGAATACCCTTCGTACCTATAGCCTCCAAGCGGACAAGTGGACTTCTGCAGCCATCATCAATGCCGCATGTGCTGTAACAGATACTGGTGTGAACATCAATATGTATGAAATACTCCCTACAACCGGTTCGGGTACATTAAGCGGGCTCGTTAAACAAGGGCCTGGATATGTTGCCCGTATGATCCCCGGGCATCCCGTGATTCTTGCTCCCGGCGATCCTGTACCAGGATTGGATGTCAACCTTGAACAACACCCCGGAGGGATCATTGTTTCACATACCACCACAGGTTCTCTGGGTGGATATACTTTCGCGAATGTCCCTCCTGGCACCTACGATATATTTGTAGATATCCCAGGGCTTGGAATGACATCCGCTTATACACGCACGGTCAGCGGATCCTCCACCTATACTAATCTTAATTACCGTGTTGACTCCACACATATTTATCCAGATTCTGTTGCCACTGGCATTCTTGACCCTTTGATTTCACATAATCAGAACAGTATGTCTGTTTCTCCGAACCCATTCCATGAACAGTTGAATATTCAGTATTCAATTGAGGAGGATGGGGTTGTATACCTTGAACTCTTTGATATGCTTGGTGAGAAAGTTGCAGAGAGTGTACATCAGCACCTCAGTACCGGAACTTATACCTATTCGATCTCTAAAGCTGAATGTAACCTTGTTCCCGGTGTTTATTTCCTGAAAGCAAATATCGGAACACAACAATTGATTCAAAAGGTGATTAACCTCCGGTAGCGTTTACCAGTCTTTAATTCATTCTTCTAATAGACAGTATCTTCTTGCAATACAGCTTATTAGCTCTCGAATGCAAATTTTTTTTACAGAACAATAAAATATTAATGAATGCCTCACGTCTACCCTCATAGATGAAGGCCATACTAAGTATAGAAGACGCAATGGCAGCCGGACAAAGGGAAAAAATCGGGCTTGCTGTTCAACAAGAGAGAAGGCGGTTGCTGAATTTCATTCGCAAACGTATCCCTGACGAAGACGATGCAGAAGATATCCTGCAGGATGTTTTCTACCAGTTCACCGAAAGCTTTATGCTGCAGCCTATCGAACAGGTGAGTGCCTGGTTGTTCAAAGCAGCGCGAAACAGGATTACAGATCTCTTCCGAAAGAAAAAATCGATTCCCTTCTCAAGAACCCTGATCAGCTCCTCTGACGAAGATGAAACCCTTCATTTACAGGATCTTTTACCAGACCCGGGAGATGGACCGGAAGGAGTATATGCCCGTAAGATTGCAGTACAAGAATTGATGGAAGCCCTGGAAGAACTACCGGTGGAACAGAAGGAAGCGTTCATCATGAATGAAATGGAAGATAAAAGTTTCAAAGAAATGGCTGAGATCACCGGAGAGGCTGTTAACACTTTGATTTCGAGAAAACGGTATGCTGTGCTTCATCTGCGTAAGCGACTGGAAGAACTCTACAAAGAACTATTAACGAATTAAAACATATCATTATGAAAGGTAAATTTATTCTCAAAGGGATGTGCTTCGGCATCCTCTTTATAGCAGCCATCTTTGGCTTCGGATACATTGTCATGCGGCTCTGGAACTGGCTCATGCCTGAAATATTCGGATTGCATGTGATTAGTTACTGTCAGGCATTCGGACTCCTCATTCTCTCTAAAATACTCTTTGGTGGTTTTCATGGGCGCGGAAGAAGGCATTGCGGCTGCGGCAGCGGTGGCTGGGGAAGAAAAAGGGCCTGGAAAGCACGTTGGGAAGAGAAATGGATGAAGATGACTCCGGAAGAGAGAGAAAAATTCAAAAGAAGTTGGGGTGGAAGATGCGGATACGGGGAAGAAATGTCGGAACCCCAGGCAAAACAAGATTAAACATTATAAAACCCCGGTTCTTCAGCCGGGGTTTTTGTATCTATTGAATGGAGGAGTAGGCAGCTGTCTTCCCATGACATTCGGTCCCAAAGCGCTCGAATTTCATACCTATTTTTTCAAGAACTTTCACAGAACCCAGATTCAGAACATCGGCTTTCCCGACAATCCTTTTCAATCCTCTAACTCTGTGTCCCCAATCCAGAGCTGCTTTTGCAGCTTCACCCCCATAACCCATTCTCCAGTTTTTCCTGAAAAACCGGTAACCAAGGTCATACTCATCAGAATCCGGGAGTTTTTTGATTCCACACCATCCGATAAATTCGCCTGTCTCCTTCAACTCAACAGCCAGGCGGCCCATATGGTATAAGGAATATTGCGGAAGTATGATTTCACTAAGTATCTTTTTTGCAGATTCCATATCTTCGCAAGGCTTTTCCCCCACGTAACGAATGACTTCCGGGTCGCTGTTCAAATTGCATAAAAGCTCCGCATCAGCAAGTGTAAATAGTCTCGTACGGAGACGTTGTGTTTCAAATAATAGCTCAATCATATCTTTACATATTTCTGCGGTACTGTCCCCCAACCTCAAACAACCCGTAGGTAATCTGGCCTAGAGAACAATATTTTACTGCTTCCATCAAGCCTTCAAAAATATTTTGATTGTGTATTGATAACTGCTGAAGATTACGAAGGACTTCCGCTGATTTATCATCATTGCCTTTCTGAAGTTCGGTAACCATTGCTATTTGATATTCCTTCTCCTCATTGGTAGCGCGGATCACCTCCTGAGGAAGTATGGTTGGAGAACCTTTGGAAGAGAGGAATGTATTAACACCGATGATCGGATATTCTCCATTATGTTTTAGTGTTTCGTAATACAGGCTTTCCTCCTGAATTTTTCCACGCTGATACATCGTCTCCATAGCCCCGAGCACCCCTCCCCGCTCACTGATCCTTTCGAATTCAACCAACACCGCCTCTTCTACCAGATCGGTTAATTCTTCAATGATGAAAGAGCCTTGTAAGGGATTTTCATTTTTTGCTAACCCAAGTTCCCGATTTATAATAAGTTGGATTGCCATCGCCCTCCTCACCGATTCTTCGGTCGGGGTAGTGATAGCTTCATCATAAGCATTCGTATGAAGGGAATTGCAGTTATCATAGATAGCATACAAAGCCTGTAACGTAGTGCGAATATCATTGAAGTCTATTTCCTGGGCATGAAGGGAACGTCCAGAAGTCTGGATATGATACTTGAGCATCTGAGAACGCTCATTGGCTCCGTACTTTAGCTTCATGGCTTTAGCCCAGATCCTCCGTGCAACACGGCCTATGACTGCATATTCAGGGTCAATTCCATTGGAGAAGAAGAAACTGAGGTTTGGGGCAAACTGGTTGATATCCATTCCCCGGCTTACATAATATTCTACAAATGTGAATCCGTTTGCTAAAGTGAAAGCAAGCTGACTGATGGGGTTGGCGCCTGCTTCTGCAATGTGATAACCGCTAATCGAAACCGAATAGAAATTCCGGATCTTATGATCATTGAAATATTGCTGTACGTCACCCATCAGTCGCAGGGAGAATTCGGTAGAGAAGATGCATGTATTCTGAGCCTGATCTTCTTTAAGAATATCTGCCTGCACTGTTCCTCTAACAGCACTCATTGTCTCCGCTTTAATCTGCTTATAGACCTCGGATCCTAACACTTGGTCCCCGGTAACACCCAGAAGCAAAAGACCAAGACCGTCATTCCCCTCAGGCAAAGGGCCCTGGTAAGCAGGTCGTTTGACGTTTTTCTTTTTATAAATTTCTTCAATTTTTTTTCTTACCTCCGCTTCAAGACCTTTCTTTTTTATATAGATTTCACACTGCTGATCGATGGCTGCATTCATGAAAAAGGCTGTGATAATGGCTGCAGGTCCATTGATTGTCATACTCACCGATGTTTTAGGATCGGCGAGGTTGAAACCGGAATACAATTTCTTCGCATCGTCTAGACAACAGATAGAGACACCGGAATTGCCAATCTTCCCAAAAATATCCGGACGATGTTCCGGGTCCCGTCCATAGAGTGTTACACTATCAAATGCAGTAGAAAGCCTGTGAGCAGGCATATTCAGTGAAACATAGTGAAAACGTCTGTTGGTTCGCTCAGGCCCCCCTTCTCCTGCAAACATACGGGTAGGGTCTTCTCCTTCACGTTTGAACGGGAAAACTCCGGCTGTATATGGGAACTCTCCCGGCACATTTTCCTGAAGGCTCCAGTGGAGAATATCCCCCCATCCCTCATACCTGGGGGTAACCACTTTAGGCACCTGGGTATGCGACAAGGATTCATAATGGGTCCTGATTTTTATTTCTTTATCACGTACTTTGAAGATAAAAAATTCCTGTTTGTAGGATTGGATCTTGTCTTTCCACCCAGTAATTATTTTTTTATTCCTTCCGTCCAGATTCAATTCAAGAGAAGCGTAGAGTGCTTCCAGTCCTTTGATGAGCCTGTCTTTGTCATCCAGCTCTGACTCCTGGAGGGAATGGATAGAATTTTTTATTGAATATAGCTTATCGGCAACCTGTTTCTGAGAGATGGTCCACTGGTCATACTTCCTGTTATTTTCAGCTATCTCAGCAAGGTATCGTGTCCGGGAAGGTGGGATGATAAATATCTTCTCACTCATTTCATCACTCACCGGTGTTTCAGAGTGGAGATTCGCACCGGTTTTTTCGACCAGTTTGTTCATGACCGATTTATAAAGGCGGTTCATGCCGGGATCATTAAACTGAGAAGCAATAGTTCCAAAAACCGGAAGGGATTCATCAGCAGTTTCAAACAATTTGTGATTCCGTTTGTACTGCTTTTTCACATCACGGATAGCATCCAGAGCTCCTCGTTTATCGAACTTATTCAAGGCAATGATATCTGCGAAGTCGAGCATGTCAATTTTTTCCAGCTGGGATGCCGCGCCATATTCAGGAGTCATCACATAAAGGGAAACCTGACTGTGTTCAATGATTTCTGTATCGCTTTGTCCAATTCCGGAGGTTTCCAGGATCACCAGATCGAAATTTGCTGCCTTCACAATATTCACTGCTTCCTGCACATACCGGGAGAGAGCCAGGTTACTCTGCCTGGTGGCCATAGACCTCATATAGACCCGGTTGTTTCGGATCGCATTCATACGAATTCGGTCTCCAAGCAAAGCACCACCCGTCTTCCGCTTGGAAGGGTCTACGGAAATAATGGCAATAGTTTTGTCTTTGAAATCGAGCAGAAACCTTCTGACAAGTTCATCTACCAATGAAGACTTTCCTGATCCACCAGTACCGGTAATGCCAAGAACAGGGGTTTTGGATTTCGCTGCCATTTTCCGGACTTCATCAAGCACGGATTTAGACTGTTCCGGAAAATTCTCTGCGGCTGATATCAGCCT
>PLYR01000127.1:0-4554 GCA_003153435.1 Bacteroidota bacterium | reverse complement strand
ATTGCATTAGCATCTTCCTGAACTGCACAATCTACAATTTCCTGCACACTGCGGTCATGCCCAAGGTGGATGACCTCAGCCCCACTGCTCTGAATGATTCGGCGCATAATATTGATTGCAGCATCATGTCCGTCGAATAAAGAGGCAGCCGTCACAATCCTAATCTTATGCTTTGAAGCATATACCTCTGGCTTTTCTAGGGTTGTAATCATGTTCAGATATCTTTTGAAAAAGGATGAAGAATTCCTGCTAAGCTACAAATTTAGGGCTATCCCTCAAATCTGCAAGTGTCTTTGCCCTCCCATTTCTTGTTCTACAGCCTTCTATTCAGTGGAAGATTATTCTTATCTTGCGGGTTGAATCTGAACCCAGGAATGCGCGCATTTCATTTGAGACATCTGTTATTTTTCTTCCTTGCTTTTATTCCGGCAATAGGATCTTCCCAGATCATTCCTGATTATGATTTTGAAAAGTGGAATAACGTCCCCTTTTTTTTCCCGACTGGAATGTCTACTTCAGGAAGTGTTACAAGGATCAGCCCTGGGTATGAAGGTAACTATGCTATTAAAATACAGGCTTCTTCAGGTGGAGTACTTCCCGGAGAATTTGGTTATGGAAATCTGAATGGAACCGGTTTTTCAGGTGGAATTCCATTTACCTCCAGACCCGATTCCGTTTCTGGTTATTTCGCTGATTATGTTGCAGTAAACGATACAGCCTGGGTCTTCCTTATTCTGAAGAGCGGGGGACATATTGTAGCGTCTGATTCGATCAGCTTTACTACCTCAAATACTGTTGTATACACTCATTACAAATCAGCAATTAAATACAGGAGCCTTTCGGCACCTGACAGTCTGATATTTCTGGTATGCTCCTCCCGTCCTTCACAGATTAAAGATTCCAGTTATGTTTATGCCGATGAGATCAGTTTTACTCATTCTGCAACTCCCTTTCCGAACGGTAATCTTGAAACCTGGTATAGCCGGTCCTATAGAGAGCCGTTGGGATGGACCACAGGAAATCACCTAGGCCTTACCTCTGGTTCTTACCCGGTGAAAGATACTGGGGATGCTTTTTCCGGACATGCAGCGTGCCGGATGATGAGCTTGAACGAAGGTTCTTATTTCCTGAATGGATACTCCCTCCTTGGAACTATAAAAGGCGGAGTCGTAAGGCCAGGCATGAAGGTTTATCAGGTAGACTCTCTCCTTTCGGGCTATTATAAGTTTATACCCCGGAACGGAGATACCGCTTCTTTCAGTACTTATCTTTATCGAAACGACAGTCTTGTTGGTAGTGGTATTTTTATAAGCCGCGACAGCGCGGTGGAATGGACCCCTTTTGTTGTAAGAGTTACTTACATTCCCGGGTTTAAAGGTGCACCCGACAGCGCAGCTATTCTGTTTGCTGCTTACCATTGGAACTCTCCCACTAGTCTCCCATTAGGAAATTCGATTCTGGAAGTTGATGAAATCAGTTTCAATTCATTTGCAACCGGGATAGAAGATTTAATGACTCCGGAATCATCAGGACTGATCATAGCTCCTAACCCATTTAATGATTATACAATGATCAGCTTCCATACCGTTTCAGGGGAGCCTACAAAACTGGAGCTTTTTAACACAGAGGGAAAACTCGTTCAGGTTCTTGCAGATCGTGAGTTTACAACGGGTGCACAGACCCTTTCTTTGAACCGAGCTGGTCTTCCACCTGGTGTATATCTTCTTACACTTCGTTCGGGCAATAATCTATTGAACCGTAGGGTGGTCGTGCTGAGATAAGAGGGTGCGGATAAAAGCCCGGATGTCCTGTTTGCAGGTTTTTACATACATCTCCTCCAATTCATCGTATTTTGAATCGTATCTCCGGAAGGACATAAAAAAAGCATTCTTCTCAACGATCGCTTCCCTTGTGTAAGAAAGATACCGCCCCTGATGATAAAGTGGCAAATCACGAACTCCATCAATTATTCTATAAATCAAGCTCATTTTCCTGATCTCTTTTTCATAAGTGTTCATGGAAGGGGGAAATGACAGATATAAACTATCCAGTCGCGCCCCAGCCTTTAGAATATATTCATTGTAAAGTTTGCGGTCGGCGCGGGAATGCACATATTCCAGATACCCTCTGGAGGTCGTTCCATACTTAGCCCGAAGAAATTGCTCAGCTCCTTTATCTCCAATAAAATTAGCCAGGTTCTCGTTAAAATCAACACTGCTTTTCAGGTAGATTGTGCCATGAGTAAGTTCGTGAATAATGAGATCGGCGATGTGGCCTTCATCTCTCGTGAGCATGCTGCTAAGAATGGGATCCTTGAACCAACCCAAAGTGGACCATCCACTCACCCCGCCGAAATCGATGTCGTATCCTTGGGAGGCAAGTTCCGTCGCTTCTTTCCGACCCTTTTCGTAGTCAAAAAAACCTTTATAAGAAACTTTCCCCAGGAGAGGGAAAGTCCATTCCAGAGGGCGTAATCTGAATGGTTCAGATGCGGTTATCGTCCAGAGTACGGATTTGCCATGTTGATCAAAAACGGTCGTGTAATTACGGGAAGGCTTCAAACCCAAGCTATCGTAGGCAAATTGCTTGATTTCTTGAATTAGTATTAGCTTTTGTTTGAGGGAATCCGGGAAAGCTGGATCGTTCATAACTTCTGATACTTCTCGGGATTCCATGACCACTCTCAGCTGTCCTTTTCCCTGGGCAAGGCCATATATGACAAGGTCAGAAAAGAAGATACAGAAAAGTGTAAGTCCGAGGAATATGAAATCAAAAAACAGAAACCGGATCTTGCGAAGCATGTTGTAAAATTACGCTGTTTATCTTGAAATGGTTCTTTTCATTTCAAAGCCTTTTCAATTATCAGGGAATCCTGCTTACATTTGAACCTGATTTGAATCCCATGTTTTTTATTTTTTCCAAACTTCTTACATTTTTACTACAGCCACTAACCTGGCTTTTCCTGCTTCTCCTCTTCGCAACATTTAGCAGAAGTCAGGTCAGAAAGCGAAAAGCATTGATATTTATGCTCGCTTTATTCTATTTTTTCTGCAACAGTTTTATATCGAATGAATTTATGCATGTCTGGGAGGTGCCAGCCCTTGCAGAAGATAACATCCCTGTTTATGACGCTGGCATTGTGCTGAGTAATGTAATGAGTTATGACATCAAACTCCATAAATACCAATACACTTCGAGTTCCGATCGCCTGCTGCAGGCCATTCAGCTTTACAAGAAGGGGAAAATAAAAAAAATTGTTTTTACCGGAGGTTCGGGAAGTATGATTTATCGATATGCGAAAGAAGGAATGCATGTGAGGAATATATTGCTCCGTGCCGGTGTGCCTCCATCAGATATGTTTATTGAATCCGAATCGAACAATACACACGAAAACGCTCTTTTTACAAGACCTATTCTTGAAAAGAATGTTCCGAAAGGGAAGTACCTTCTGATCACCTCTGCCTATCATATGAGAAGGGCTCTAGCTTGTTTCGAAAAGGTAGGAGTTCATGTAGACCCGTATAGCACAGACAGGATGAGCGGAGACCGTAAATTTATTTTTGATTATATGTTCATTCCCAATACCGATGCACTCGAAACCTGGCAGATAGGTATCCACGAGATAATTGGTTTCATTATTTATAAAATTGCAGGTTACGCCTGAAGTTCACTTCTTTTTCTTCGGATCTGGAGATGGAGATGGAAGAGGAGGAGAATCTTCCTTTCCAAAGCTATCCCTCAACAAAACCCCTAAACTCTCTATCTTGGCATATGGATCATCCTTTCGGTAGATAATCCTCATCCCACCCATATCATAGATTCCATCACGAAGGAGTTTCATTTTTGCTATTCCGCTGCTATCCCTTCCCATCCGTTCAAACTTAATTTCAAGAGTTACTATTTTGCCTTGGGTTTCGCGGCTCAGACTCTCAAGCGATTTCCGGACACTGTCGAATGTGGTCTTTCTCTGAAAGAAGATGTAGAGACTATCCGATACTCCACGCTGGATTTCATGGAGAAGATTCTCGCCTGTAAGCTCTCTCATATGTACAAGCTGGTACTGAAGCATTGGAGGATGCAGGCGCATCATATTAACCATTTTGAAAAAGCCTGCCTTGTCTTTGAGCATGACCGGCCAAAGCGAAACACATTTTCCGAAACCATCGCTGATGATCAGTGAATCCAGTGAATGATCAAGCCGGTACATCAGTGGGCCAGGAAACTGGCGCCTGATTAAAATCTCTGCATTCCGGTATTCAGGAGTATGAGAATCCAGTTTAAGAAAGAGAGATAACGCAATTGCGTCTCCCCAATCCTTGCTGTCTTCGTTCGCATGCCGGTTCACACAACTACAAAATGAATCCTGGAGAATTTTAAACTGAAGAGAATCCCGCAATGAGCTTATGTCTTGGGCTTTCAGATTTACTTGCATTACCAGTTGCAGGAAAAAAAGCAGGGCAGCAAGATTTTTTTTCATTTTCAGTTCAAACCGGAGAGTTGTTCCTGGATTGCCTTGATTTTAGCTTCAGCATCCGCCTGCTTCTTATTCTCTAT
>PLYR01000111.1 GCA_003153435.1 Bacteroidota bacterium | reverse complement strand
AGCTGAACGAGATCACCGCTTGCTCCTAAGCCTCCATGTTCGAAGATGAGTGGATAGATATCCCGGTTGATGAGTTCCTTGAGAAGCAGAACCACGTCTGCATGAATTCCGGAATAACCACAAAGAAGCGTGTTAAGGCGTGCAATCATCACAGATTTGGAATACAATCCTGGAATAATCTGCCCGGAGCCTGAGCAGTGACTACGAATCAGGTTGTACTGGAGCTGAAGCTGATCATCTGATGAGATTCTATACTGAGCCATGGGTCCAAATCCGGTATTCACACCGTAGATGAGTTTATCCTTGATAAACTCTTTCAGAAAGAAATAACTTTCATGAATCTTCCGCATGGCATGCTCGTCAAGTTCAATTTTCTCACCCTTGATCAGAACCCTGTATAGATCTTCCAGACTCAGGTTTTCACCGTTTATTGTGACCATAGAACTTTTTTAAGGTGGTTTTTAAAATCAAGTTTCAATATTACGAATATTTTGGGCATCGACCTCACTCCTTTGGCCCTCTTCGAAGGGAGCAGGGAAACGCGGCTAAGTAATCGGGTAATGAATCAAAAAATAAATATAATTATGACCTTTGTCAATGCTCACAAGGAATATTGTTTGTTCCTTTGTCTCTTCCTGATTCATAATCTAAACTAACCTCTTATCCAATGCAGTCAGAAAAAGTTGACGTTCTCGTAATCGGATCCGGTCCGGCCGGAAGTGTTGCAGCCTCCATCGTTCATCAGGCCGGCCTTAAAGTGAAAGTGGTGGAAAAAGAAAAATTTCCTCGTTTCGTTATCGGAGAAAGTCTTCTCCCCCGTACGATGGCTGCGCTGGATGAAGCGAAACTTCTGGATGCAGTGAAAGCTAAAGGGTTCCAGGAAAAATTCGGAGCGAAATTCATCCGGGGAAAAGAAATATGCGATTTTAATTTTTCCGACCAGTTTACCAAAGGCTGGAATTGGACCTATCAGGTGCCTCGGGAAGACTTTGATCTTACATTATCGAATGCCGTACAGCAAATGGGGGTTGATGTGGCGTTTGAAACCACGGTGACAGGCATTGAGTTTAAAGGAACAGATTCGATTACTACGATAACCGATAAATCAGGCAACGAATCGAAGATCGAAGCAAGGTTCATCATAGACTCCAGTGGATACGGGCGGGTCATTCCAAAGCTCTTTAAGCTCGACAGGCCTTCAGGGCTGCCCATGCGGAAAACACTTTTTGCCCATATCGCCGACCCTAACAGAAATGAGTATGACGAACCCAACCGCATTCTTGTTATCGTTCATGAACCGGAAACCTGGATCTGGGTTATTCCCTTTTCCAATGGCTTTACCTCTGTTGGCTTTGTAGGTTTCCCATCATTTTTTGACAAGGTGAATGGACTTTCTCCCGAAGAAGCGTTACGAAAACTCATCAAGTCGGAACCCACCATTGCCAAACGATTTGCTGATGCCAAATTCAAGTTCGATCCACGCATCCTGGAAGGGTGGTCGGTTACGACCGATAAATTTTTTGGAGATGGCTTTGTACTGACCGGAAATGTGACTGAATTTCTGGATCCTGTTTTCTCCTCTGGTGTTACGCTGGCAGTTTCTTCCAGTCAGCTTGCGGCTAATCTTGCCGTGAGGCAACTAAAGGGTGAAGCGGTAAGCTGGAAAGCAGATTACCAGGAAGTAATGATGAAAGGGGTGGATACTTTTCGTACTTACGTGAATGCCTGGTATGACGGAAGTCTGCAGGAGGTGTTTTTTACCAAGCAGCAAAATTCAGAATTCAAAAATCAGATCTGCTCCGTTCTTGCAGGTTATGTATGGGACCAGCAAAATCCGTTTGTTAAAAAGCATGACCGGGCACTGAAAGCTCTTGTTGAAGTATTAAGAATGACGTAACCATTGACCTTATAAAAAAGCAAAGGGGTAGAAAATTTCTACCCCTTTGTTTTTAATATAATTAGGATTATTTGTACTTGCTCTTCCAGTCAGCCCAATAGGATTTATCCATCTCTTTGATAGCGCTCTTAACCGAACTGCCCCAGTAATTTTTCAGGCCTATACCCTGTGTAGCCTTGGATTGGATATGTTCCGAAAACAAGATCTTCTTGGTTTTGATATCAAAAAATACTACCCAGAAAGAAGCAGCCTTTTCTGTTTTATTGAAATTCTCAACTACCCATACCATTGCAATTCCTTCTTTTTTATCGCCTGCACCCAGACCAGCTACCACCGCTTCAGCATCTGCTTTTGAGAGGGTATTTGCATTCATAGACATCAAAGCATCTTTATCAGTTTTAGCATTGTCATCTGTTACGGGTTTAATATCGAAGTAAATGCTTGCTTTGTCCATTGCTTTTTTAAAATCGAAATGCGCGGGTTCATTTACAACCAGCATATTCCACTCCGGCATATACTTGTTCTTGATGTCACCTCCGGTTGCAGGGCTGGCTCCTCCACCCTGATCCATTGCTCCGATAAATTTAGCTTTTGTAAAATCAAGACCATACCAGATTATTTCATCTTTGGTAAATACATCTTTTGATGTAAACTGGGCATAACTGACTGCAGCAGTCATTACCAAGGTCAGGAAGGAGAGAATCACTTTTTTCATTGTTTATTTTTTTAGTTAGCGTGGTATAAAAGGTTTTCTTTGTAAAGTCTCGTGCAAAAATATGTTTATATTTTAATCTGAAAAATTAATTAGTCGAAAAGGGATCGGCCTTCTTTCAATCAGTTCCTGCTGGTTCCGTTCAGCTCAGACGCTTCACCTTTTTCCCTTGAAAAGCAAGGCCCTGCATATATCTTGAGAAAGACCTGGTTTAGGGCCTGAGGCTCACCATCCAATCCTTGCATTTTCAGGGCTGCAAGGTCCTGAAATTGCTGTTTCTCAGCTGTTGTATAATGTGAACTGAAACGGGTGCCCCCTTCCAGAAGGTCTGCAGCGATATAGTTTGAAGGCCAGAGTTTAAAATCTTTATGAATAGCCTTGTCAATGACAAGACTAAGCTGCCTTATCTTTTCATTCTCATTACCCTGCTGGCTGATTTCCTCCAGTTCAGAAGAAATGGGATCACCAACCTGCAGATGAATCCGGCCCTTTTGCTGGAGGATACCTGTGAGAATGCTGTTCAGATCTTCTCCGGGAGCTTTCTTATAAAACGAATGCATGGAAGAAAGGTGAAGCTCCTGAGTTTTGAGGGCATCACAGGGTTCAATTTCATAAGAGATTGTTAAAGGTACCATATTCAGCTGGGCCATATTGCTCTTAAAATCACCTTCTCCACTGATGTTCAGCATCTTAAGCAAGCCTGTCTGGGTCAGATCGATTCCATCTTTAGTTCGTCCGTTTCTTTGGGCAATCCAAACGGAAGTATTTTTATCTACTATGGTATGCCTGATATAGGCACTCAATTTACGGGATCTGTCATAGAGTTCTCTGCTGGTTCCTTCCCGGAGGACAGTGAACATGCGATTTATTTTCCCAAAGTCAGTAACAAATCCCGGATCCATTAGGTTATCCCCAAAGGTAATTTCCGAAGTTTGAAATCCATGTTCAACAAGAAGGATTTGGAGGATTGCGGAATCGAGCAAGATATCCCTGTGGTTAGCCACAAAAAGGTAGGCTTTCTTTTTATCCAGTTTTTCAAATCCGCTGTAGGTAAGCCCGGAAGCAGATCGTGATACGATGGTGCGAATTGCAGCATGCATGAATTCGAGCTGAAAATCCATATTGCCATTCACTCTTCCGGCCTTTGTCAAAGCTTCCTCTTCCGTCATTTCCGGCCAGAGATTTTTCACGAGCTTCATGAAGAGTGGGTCCCTGCTCATTCGTTGAAGCACAGCATGGGCTTCATTGTCATAATAGGGTCTGATATCATCAAAATCAAAAGCTTCCGCAAATGCACTTTTCCGGATGTCCTGAGTTACCATCATGATGATACTATCGTTTCTATTTTGATTAGGAATGGATGCAATTTACGAAATAATCATATATATGAAACCCATATTCACAGATATGAAAGAGGGGTTTTTAGCGAGGAATTCAGAATGAATTAATGACGTTTATCCAGAAAAAGGATAGGCTTTCGGCTTATTTCCGGCATCTGCTCCACTCGTATCCGGTCCGGAGATTCAAAGCGGATGGAAGGAGCAACCCTTAACCTGGCCCTGAAATGTTCTGTCAGCTCTTTTTCTAGCTCCGGTCCGGGCACTTCGGTTCCAATACGAACCAGGACTTCGTCTGTTCCAAGATCATTCGTGGTGACTTCAACAAGGTAATTATTCACTTTGGTATTTGCATTCAGGATGTCATATACGGCAGGGGGATAAAGAGAGGTTCCCTTGAATTTGATCATTTGCAATTTCCGACCGATGATGGGGCCAAGCCTGAAACTGGTCCGCCCGCATATACAGGGCTCCGAATGTGCCACACAGATATCACCCGTACGGAAACGAATCAGGGGCATTCCTTCCAGCCCAAGTGTAGTGATGACCAGCTCCCCTTCCTGTCCAGCTCCTACAGGCCTATCATCTTCTCCGATAAGTTCCGCTATGAGTAGTTCTGATTGATAATGTCCTCCTCTTCCGGCACTGCATTCGGTAAAAGCCGCGCCCATCTCCGTACTTGCATAGGTGGAATAGAGGTCTATCGGCCAGGACTCGGTTATTCTTTTTCCGAGTGTATTGAAAGTAAAATCAGAGTTACGGATTGGTTCACCTATGCAGATGGCCTTTTTCACAGAACAGTCGGCAGGATCAAAACCTTGTGCTTTTGCATATTCTATGAGTTTAATCAGAAAAGAAGGTACTGCAATAAGAGCGGTAGGCTTCATTCGCCGAATAGTATCCCATTGCAACTCGGGCACTCCGTTCCCGACTCTTATTATCCCTGCACCCAATTTTCGTGCACCCAGAAAATAAGCAAGCCCTGCCATGAACCTTCGGTCCATGGTAGTCATTAGCTGATAAATTTCGTTTTCAGAACCTCCTGCACAACGAAGTGATTCACATTCGTTGGAAGCGAGTCGTTCCAGGTCTTTCTCTGTCATCACCACCGTCACCGGCTTGCCCAGGGTACCTGAAGTGGTGATATAATCGATGATTTTGGTGGGTGGAACACAGATGAAATCCAGGTTCTCTTTCTGAAGATCGTCTTTGGTGGTGAAGGGTATCCGGCGTAAGTCCTCCAAACTCTGAACGGAATCAGGATTTAAATTCAGCTTACTGAACAAACGTCTATAGAAAGCAGAATGGGTTGCGGCATAACGGATGGTTTCCTGCAATGCTTTCAATTGATCCGTTTCTTCTCCTGCCTTTGACATTTGAAATAGTATTTATAATAACCCGAATTTCTCTAATTTAATTTTTCCGCTTCTTTAAGCCTCTCTTTAATTTTAAGCGCTTCCTTTCCTGTTGCCACTTCTTTACTCAGTGCAAGTTTGTAATAGGATATTGCCTTAGTTTTCTCCCCCATTTTTCTGAAGTAGTCCCCCAGAATCCAATAGGTAAAATAACTCTCCGGATTGGAAGCCACAAATGCTTCTTCAAAACCTTCATGAAGAGGCATTCTCGTTTTGCTCTTTGTGCACGACTGGATATAATGCTTAAGCATCTTGAAATTATTAAAATCCTGCCAGGCTTTTGTTTTCAGGAAAGGATCTGCCGGGATGGTGAGGGCTTGTTCACAAATCTCTCTGCTTTCTCTTAGGCCAGGTAAATCCTTAAAAACTTTATTAAGGTCATAACAGTCATATTCACCAAGCTGGAATGGATTTGCAGAGACCCACATCAGCCGGTCAGCAGGCTTAAAAATAACAGAGTGGTGGGCGATGAGCTGGTTCATGGATTTTTCATTTCCGAGACCAATGTTTTTATCATTCATTCCTTGTTGATCACGTAATATTTTTGCAGCCTGAATATAATCCACAGTAGGTTTTTCATTCAGCAGTTGCTGCATCCT
>PLYR01000143.1 GCA_003153435.1 Bacteroidota bacterium | reverse complement strand
GAGAAAAAGGTGAACGAGCCAAAAGATTTTTCGCAATCCAATTTTCTTCCCTTGAAAGACATTACCAGAATGCTGCGTTCGCTTGTATTTCCGGAATCCGTAAATCCTGAAGAACGGTTTAAGATTAAAGAGGAGGATCGCCTGTTTCTCCTGCTGTATATGAGTATGCTCCCCCGGGAATCCGACTATCCTAAATACAATTCCAAAAATTTCTACGATTCCTACAAAAAGTATTTGATTTATGGAGATAACCGCGCCACTATACAACAGGACAGCCTTAGAATATTCAATATAGTGGGACAGAGTTATGGATTTGTTTCAGATGTGGCTTATATCTGTGACTTCAAGAATAATGTAGAATTTATGCTCTCTGCGGTCATTTATGCAAACGAGGACGAAATAATCAACGACAATAAATATGAATACAAGTCTATTGCCCTCCCCTTCATGGCTGAGCTTGGCAAGGTCATCTACAATTATGACCGTAAAAGGAAACGGTTGGTAAAGCCAAGACTGGAAGAGTTTAGGTTTGATTATAAATAATTTCTTAACTTGTACGAAATACCATTTCTACTTGGCCTACAAGGAAAAAGAAGTCGAGAAGCTTTACTACAGTATGGGAGAGCTATCTGCTATGTTTAATGTAAACGCCTCCCTTATCCGTTTCTGGGAAAAGGAGTTCGATATCATTAATCCACACAAAAACAAAAAGGGCAACCGGATGTTTACAAAGGAAGATGTAGACCAGTTCCGGATAATTTATAACCTGGTGAAGGAAAGAGGATTTACGCTCCAGGGTGCCAAAGATAAATTGAAGAATAATAAAGAGGATACGATTGGCACTTCAGAAGTAGTATACTCCCTCCAAAGGATCAAAGCATTCTTACTGGAGCTTAAGAATGAGTTATAATGCCGGGGAGTTACCGGCACTTATAAATATTTATTCCCTGCCAAATAATTTCTGACATAATCACGGATCCCTTCTTCCAGGGTATGGAAAGGCTTGGAATATCCAATAGAAATCAATTTCCGCATATCGGCCTCTGTGAAATACTGGTATTTATCTCTGATATCCGCAGGCGTATCTATAAAAGTAATTTTAGGTTCAGCCTCCATCGCTTTAAACGTGTTCGTTGCCAGATCTAGGAAGGTTCTTGCTTTTCCAGAGCCCAGATTATAGATACCGGAATCTTTACGGTGATGAAGGAGAAAGAAACATACTTCACAAACATCTTTCACATACACAAAATCCCGAAGCTGCTCTCCGTCCTTATATTCTGTTTTGTGGGAACGAAAAAGATTTACAGATCCTTTTTCTTTTACTTGCTTGTAGGTGTGAAAAATCACGGAAGCCATACGACCTTTATGGTACTCATTCGGTCCGTATACATTAAAGAATTTTAGTCCCGCCCAGAAATAAGGCTTTCGCTCCTGCTCCAGAGCCCATTTATCAAAATCATTCTTGGAATCCCCGTAAGGGTTCAGTGGTTTGAGCGACGGGATGATTTCATGCGAATCGAGGTATCCATGCTCTCCAAGCCCGTAGGTGGCTGCAGAAGAAGCATACACGAGGGGCAAGCCAAACTCCACACAAATATTCCAGATTGTTTTAGAGTAATTCAGGTTTAACTTATCAAAGATAGCTTTGTCAAATTCTGTAGTATCCGTCCGCGCTCCAATATGAAAGACAAATTGAACAAAGCGTTGATTTTCATTTAGCCAGGAAGGAAACTCATCGCGATGAACTTTTTTACTGTATTTTTTTCCTTCCAGATTCCCGAGTTTCTCTGTTGCTGAAAAATCATCAACAATGACAAGGTCCGTATACCCTTCGGCGTTCAGTTTGCCTACCAGGCAACTACCGATAAAACCCGCAGCTCCAGTTATTACAATCATGAAAATGTATTAAATATATCAGGGTTTAGATTTTTTACAACCCCTGTTTCTTCTGCTTTCCTAAAAAGCAACCTAACTGCTTTTCGGCCTTGCTCCCCAAGATCAATTGAGTATTCGTTCACATATAGTTTGATATGCTGCTGCATGACTTCTTCACTCATCTCCTGGGCATGGGCTTTCACAAAATTATGAGAATCATCGGGGTTGGCAAATGCATATTCCACACTTTTTCGGAGTATCCGGTCCACACTCATTCGTATCGCTTCAGGCAGGCAGCTTTTGACTACAATTCCTCCAAGGGGAATAGGCGATGCGGCATAGCCTTCCCAGAATTCGCCCAGGTCTATCAACTTGCATAACCCTTTAGCTGCATAGGTAAACCTTCCTTCGTGAATGATTAGTCCGGCATCTACTTTACCCTCGAGCACGGCCTGTTCAATTTCCGAAAACAACATTTCCACTTTTTCTCCAATCTTCGGAAAGGCGAGACTCAGTAAAAAATTGGCCGTTGTGAATCTGCCTGGGATTGCGATTTTGTATCCTTTTATTTTTTCTGCAAGGTTATCAACTGCCTTCGTTCCGACGAGTAATGGACCCACTCCAAAACCGAGTGCGCTACCTGCGTTTAATAGTTTATAATCATGTGTGAGGTGCGCGTAGGCATGAAAACTCAGTTTGGTAATATCTATCGATCCCTCAAATGCCCTGCGATTAAGCTCTTCAACATCGGCCATAACGATTTTAAAATCCAGGCCTTCGAGATCGATGCGCTTATGAACGATCGCATCAAAAATGAAACAATCGTTGGGACAGGGGCTGAAGCCCAGAGTAAGTTCAGAAGGTTTAGCGGGATCCAAAATCATGAAGGATTTCAAGTGCTTTATTATTCAGATTGGTAATTGCCAGTGGAATATTCCAGGCATCCCTGTTCCTGAGTTCTACGTAATTGCTGATCGCCCTGATCTGAGCGCAGGCTATACCCTGTGCCTCACAAGCCATCAAAAAAGCTGCCCCTTCCATGCTCTCCGTGAAAGGATGAAATTGATTAAATACATTTTGAATGCTCTCCTCCTTGCCATGTACAGTATTTACAGTGATCCCAAAAACTTTGGGAAGCAGGTTAATTGGTTTGTTTGCTGTAATGGTATTATTCAAGATTTCATTTTTCACTCCCATATTCATTTCTGAAATAGGGATAAAATCATTCCCGCTTTCTGCTCCCATCTCTGAAAAGGTATCTTTAACAATATTCACAACAGATCCGAGCTCCAGATTGCGGTTGAAACTTCCGGCGATGCCGAAGTTTAATGCAAAATCATATTGAGAAGTTAATGTTTTGCCAAGGTGGAAGGCCGTGGAAGTCATCCCAACGCCGGTGATCAATATCTCCACCTGAAGGCCTTTATATGTGCAAACGCCTTTCCCGTCAGAGCCAATGGCCAGGAGTAGCGGCTGAATCTCAGGTTTGGTGGCCGTAACAACAAGTATCTTCATTAACAATGAATCAATAGGGTTAACACCCTTTATTTGGCCCTACGATACGGCTTCTTGCCGGACATGAAATCGGGGTATATCTTCATGACCACCACAAACAAATCATATTCACTGGCAAGTGAAAGAAAATTTTCAGAAAGTCTGCAATAATTCCGGAAGGCTTTGCAATCGATATTCGCGTTGCCTGTTACTTCTCTAAGCTTTGCATCACTCAACCTCTTCTCCAGAAGTTCATCATAGAGCAGATCATCATACATTGCTGTTAGCTTTTTAAGGCTCTTCCCTTCCTTACTGAAAGCCATATACAAACCGGTTATGGGGCTGGAAATCCCCTGGTTTTTAAATCTTTCATACTCCTCAACCTTGCTCGCATAATACACCTTTTCTTCTTTGGAAAATTCTTTCGACATAATGATTACCTCTTGCAGGTTCATGACTTTCTTGATCAAGACAATTTTGAGGTGAAGACTATTGTTCTTTACAGAATCCTTCAGCGTTAACGGAATGATCCTTCTCACTTCATACCCCAAGTAGGAAAAGACAAGGGTATCGGTTAAGTGGGCAAGCACTTCGAAATGGCCTCCGGCATCAGTCATTGTGCCTGTGAGCGTATTCCTGTTAATTGCATAAACGAAAGCAATAGGAGTTATGCTATCGGTATCATAAACCTGTCCCTTAACCGCTATCAGGTTTTGTGCTGTTGAGCCCACAGAACAGAAACAAAGCACCAGAGATATATAAAGAAACAGAATGGGAAACTTCATCTATGCCATGATATTTATCCTGCAAAAATACTTAATTATTGCTTTACAATGCTTTCCATCCATAGTTCGGAAGTCCTGTCAAGCCAGGACTAAGAAATTAGAAGAGGATTAAAAATATGCCTAAATTTCGATCCTAAAGCCCTCTTAGCAAAATGCGGCATGATTATTACTGCATCCATTTACTATCAGTAACTTGCCATTTAACACCCGAGGCTCATGAAAATATTAGTAGTTGAAGACGAACCCAAACTCAGTCAGTTCATTGAAAAGGGACTCAAAGAGCAAAACTATCAGGTAGATGTTGCCTTTGATGGAGAATCCGGGCTAAAACTGGCATTGCAGAGAACATATGATTGTATTGTCCTGGACCTCATTCTTCCAAACATCAGTGGTCTGGAAGTATGTCTGAGCATAAGGAAGGCGGATACTACGGTTCCAATTATAATGCTTACGGCTCTAGGGAGTACCGAAGACAAAGTTCTCGGCCTCGATTCAGGGGCCGATGATTATCTTACGAAGCCATTTAAACTAAATGAGCTCCTTGCCCGCATCAGAGCCCTGTCGAGGAGGAAGACCCGTCCAATGGAGGAGACAAAGCTTGCTCTAGGTGATCTTGAACTGGATGTACTGACTAAATCTGCCCATCGTGGAGGCAAATCAATTGTGCTTACATCCAGGGAGTATTTTCTGCTTGAATTTCTCCTGAAGAACCAGGGACGTGTGGTATCAAGAGCTGAAATTGCACAGAGTGTCTGGGATATTTCCTTTGACTCAGGCACCAATGTGGTAGATGTTTATGTGAATTACCTCCGCAATAAAGTCGATAAAGGGTTTTCATCCAAATTAATTCATACTGTTTTTGGTATGGGTTATATTCTCAGAGAAGAACAATAGATGAAAATACGGAACAAACTCACCCTTATTTATACCCTTATAGCAGCGCTGATTCTCCTGGCGTTGAGTCTATATGTATATGCATTAATCAAGCTAAACTTCCATAACGTATTTTTTGAAAAACTCGAAAACCGTGCAGTCAGTACAGCTAAGGTCTTTCTGGAGAAGGATGAAGTAAGCGCCGCAGCATTTAAAGATCTGGAAAAGAGGTATACCCAAACACTTCCTGGAGAACTCGTGAGAGTATATGATGAACATAACAGACCCGCATTTATAGAAGAGGCAAAACCCGGTGATTTTCCAGCCGAGCTTATCAACCAAATCAGGAAAGAAGGAGGAAAAGTAGAGCTCGAGGACCATGGTAAACAAATTGTTGGAATTCCCTATTCCGACAATCAGGGCGAATTCGTGATTATTGCCGCAGCAACAGACACCTCCGGCAATGAAAGCCTTAAGTTCACCAGAAACACCCTGATAACCGGCTATATTTCCAGCCTGATCATTGTATTTTTCAGTGGAAGATTTTTTTCCAAGCAGGCTTTGAATCCTATGTCAGATATTGTCAGAAATGTAAACAGGATCAGGGCAAATAATCTTCATCTCCGTCTGGATGAAGGGAAAGGCAGGGATGAAATTTCAGAACTCAGTATCACTTTTAACAATATGTTGGAACGGCTGGAGAAATCATTCGAGACGGAAATGAATTTCGTACATAATGCTTCTCATCAGCTCAGGACGCCTCTTGCATCTATCATTATTGAGCTTGAAGTTGCACTCATTCAGGACAGGACATCCACTGAATATAAGGATATCCTGTCTTCTGTACTCACTGAAGCAGAGAAGTTAAGCCATATCATCTCTGGCCTCCTCGATATGGCCCAATTGAACAGGGATGAGAGCGGAGGTTTGAACGGGGTTGTGCGACTTGATGAGATGCTTTGGGACATTCGTGATAAAATAAGCAAGGAGATCCCGGAAAGCAAGCTCAAGATTCAATTTACCAACCTTCCGTCCAGCAGTGAAGACCTCGTGATTTGTGGAAACAGGCCTCTCCTGGATATTGCTTTTTATAATCTTATTGAAAATGCCTGCAAATTTTCCAGCAATAAGGAAGTAGACATACAACTCCATAACGGCCCGAAAGGAATATTGATTACAATTACGGATCAGGGAATCGGAATCCCCCCTGCTGAAATCGATCAGGTCAATAAATCGTTTTACAGGGCTAAGAACGCCATCACTTTTACAGGATCAGGTATCGGACTTAGTCTTGCAGAAAAAATCATAAAGATGCACAAAGCCGAATTTACCATTTCTTCTTCCATAGGAAAAGGGACCTCTATTGGAGTCCAGTTTCCTCTACAGTCTTAAACAATCCCAATACGCCTCCTTGGAATGAATGCAAATCCTAACAAAGAAATAGCCCAGCAGTGGTTCAGGGCATTCAATGAACATAATCTGGAAAACCTTCTGAATCTGTATAAAGAAGATGCTCAGCACTTCAGCCCGAAGCTAAAGGTGCGTCATCCCGAAACCAGAGGGCTGATCAAAGGCAGGGAAGCACTTAGGGCCTGGTGGAAAGATTCATTTGAAAGACTTCCTTCCCTAAGCTACGAACCCATTGAATTTACAGCAGATGAGACCCGGGTTTTTATGGAATACATCCGGCATGTGAATGGGGAAGATGATCTTTCAGTCGGGGAAGTTCTTGAAATTGAAGGGGGATTGATTTCTTCTTCCAGGGTTTATCATGGCTGAATAACTTCAATTAGCCGGGGTTATACTTCAAGCCCGATAACCAGGATATCATCCACCTGTTCAGCAATGCCTTTCCAGTCCAGAAATTTCTTTCTCAAGGCCTCTTCCTGTTCCCTCATTGGGGCGTTTTGAAGAGCAAGGATAGCAGATTGAAAATTTTTAACCATTAATTTCTTACCCCTTTCCCCGCCGAACTGATCTGCATATCCATCCGTTGTGAGGTATATTCGGTCACCGGCTTGCAGGTCTATTTGCAGATTGGTAAACGGCAAACGAAGCATTCCATCTAAACCTCCAACAGCTTGTTTATTAGGCTTGAATTCGGTGATATGGTCTTCCCCCTTTCTCAAAATCCATAAGGGCCTGTTAGCACCGGAATATTCCAATTGGAGGGTCTTCAGATTTATTTTGCAGACACAAGCATCCATCCCATCCCTGGTGTCATTAACATCCTGCTGCAATGCCATCCGGATCCCCTGATGAAGTGCATCAAGAATCAAAGCAGGTGTAAATATTCCCTGCTCTTTGATGATTTTCCAAAGCTGCTCCGTTCCGATCAAGCTCATAAATGCACCAGGAACACCATGCCCGGTACAGTCGCATGCGGCCAGAATAATTTCTCCTTCCTTTACCTGATCAAGAAAATAAAAATCTCCGCTAACCACACTTCGGGGTTGATAAAAGACAAACGATTCTGGCAAAAAAGCAGCAATCACTTCCTGGGGAGGAAGGATTGCTTCCTGAATACGTTTTGCATAATTAATACTGTCTGTGAGTTCTTTGTTCACGAGTACCAGGATTGCATTCTTATCAGCAATCTCCTCATTCTGTATGAGGATTACATCATTTGCCTTCTTCTTTATGCGGTTCCCGCGGTAGATAATAAATGCCAGGAGTGCAAGCATGATGAAGCCTATGAGCATTACACTTTCAATAAATTTTTGGTGATGCAGTTCAGATTCGCGTTTCAGGGTAGCCTCTTTTTCCAGTAGCTTGATCTCTTTCTCCTTTTTCTCAACTTCATAGGAAGCTTTGAGATCTGCTATTTTACCCAGGTTTTGTTTATTAAATATACTATCTGTGAATTTGGAATATAAGGCGTGAGAGGAAAAAGCCTTTTCCATATTCCCCTGAGCCTTATAAACCAAAGAGATGCCCAGGTAGAGCTCGCGCAGGATGTCAATATTCTTCACCTCCAGAGCCGCTTTGATTGCACGAGAATAATATTCAAGCGCCTTATCTGTCTTTTTCAATTCCAGGAAAACACTTCCCATATTCCCCAGCAGTTCTGGAGAACCGATTCCTCCATTAGCATTATTGCCACCTGCATCCCAGCTTTTCTGCAGAAAAAAAAGAGCCTTAGGAAAATCTTTCTTTGTTATATAAAGCTGCCCAAGGTTTCCACTAATGATAGCGGTCTTTCCCTGATCCTTGATTTCCTCAGCAATGGCCAATGACTGGGTCATAAGATCCAAAGCCTTTTCCTTATCACCTTGTCCGGCATAAATCATTGCCAGGTTAGAATAATTATCCATCAGCCTGTCCTTCCTTTTCTGAAGCTTATTGTAAAACACACACTTATTCCAATATTCAAGGGCCTTCTTAGTATCGTTCAGCCTGAAATAAACTATGCCTGCAGAGTTATAGGAATTTGGAAGTCCGAGGCTGTCTTTTTTTGCTTCCCTTATTGCAATCGATTTAAAATATTCATCCAGAGCACGGGGGTAATTACCCTGGAACATAAATGAGTTCCCTTTGTTTACATAAATACGAGGTAGATTTACGGAATCTTTTTTGTCCAGACCAATGGCTAACGCTTTATCAAGGTATATCCTTGCAGTATCACATTGTCCCTGGTCAATATAATAACTACCCATAGCATTGAATAGCTTGGTTCTTTTGATCGGGTCTTTTTCAGCGTTGGCCTTCTCCCTAAGGCTATCTCCCTTATGGTCACCGGCAAAGCAGCTTCCAGAGAGAAGTGCAACAATAAAAATTAAAATTATAGCTTGCCGTTTCATAGCTGTATCCCAACAATTAAAACATCATCAATCTGCTCCAATTTGCCTTTCCAGGCAGCGAATTTCCTCCTCAAAGTGTGCTCCTGCTCTTCCATAGGTAAATGCATTAAGCCGAGCAACAGCTTTCTGAAATTCCGGATCATCATTTTTTTACTCTTCTCTCCGCCAAACTGATCAGCAAACCCATCACTAAACATGTACAGACGGTCGCCTTTCGCCAGCCTTAATTCGTGATTAGTGAAAGTCATTCCCAAACGATGCTCCAGGCCCCCAATGGGTCTTTTATCTGCTTTTATTTCTTCCAGTGCTTTAGTTTCAGATCTGTAGATCCAAAGGGGTCTGTTAGCGCCTGAAAATTCAAGGTTTCCAGTCCTTGTATTCAGTTTAAGCAGTGCCACGTCCATCCCGTCTCTTGAATCGTTGGTGTCTTGTCTTAATCTTTTTCTAACTCCATTATGCAAATCATTCATTATATCTCCGGGTCTGGTGACCTTTCTGTCGGAAATAATTTTACTGAGCTGCTCCGAACCAATCATGCTCATGAAGGCCCCCGGCACACCATGCCCGGTACAGTCGCAAGCAGCAAGGATCATTTCCTCCTCATTCAGACGGTGAAAAAAATAAAAGTCACCGCTCACCACATCTTTCGGCTGAAAATAGATAAACGAGGAAGGCAGAGACTTGCGGATCATTTCCATTGGCGGAAGTATGGCCTGTTGAATCCTTTGGGCATACTGAATACTGTCACTAATTTCTTTATGAACCTGAGAAAGCGTTTCATTCTTTAACTCAATTTCAGCTCTCTGAACAGTGATGACCGTATTCGCTTTCTTTTTAGTACGATAACTCCTGTAAAGAAACAAAGCCAAGATCCCTACCATTACCCCTCCTGCAGAGAGCCCCCTGTATATGAGTGCTTGTCGGTGTTCTTCGGCATTCTGTATCAGCATTTCATCTTTCTCTTTCCGCTTCATCTCTTCTTCGCGTTTATCAATCTCATACGCGGCTTTCAGATCACTCAGTGTATTGAGGTTCTCTCTGTTGAAAATACTATCCTTAAATTGGGTAAAGAGGAGGTGGTATTTATATGCATTCGTAAAATCATGCTCTTCCTGACAGATATCAGCGAGTGCTTCATAAATCTGCCTAAGCTCATCTATGCTTCTCCCTTCCTCTTCTATTTTCAAAGCTTTATCCATAAACTCCAAAGCTTTTTTGTTGTCCTTGAGCCCTCTGGAAATTAACCCCATATTCATATAAAGCTGAGCAGTTCCATAGTTTTCTCCGGATTCTTCTGTGAGTGCGATGCTGCGTTTGGTATACACCAGAGCTTCCTTGAACTTTTTCTGTCTGATCAGAACGTCTCCGATATTTTGATAAGAGATGGCTGTTTTCTTCTTAGAATGATGAGTCAGGGATAATTGCAGGGATTTGTTGAGATTAACGAGGGCCGAATCATACTGTCCCTGCTCCATAAATACGCTGGCAATGTTTCCGAAGTAATCCATGAATTGTTCCACGTGTTCAGAGGATGGGGCCAACTGTATGCCTTTTCTCAGTGCGACAACCGCCTTATCCGGCTCTTTCATCCGCTGATAAATAATGCCAATCATATTATAGGCAGAAGCGATAGACGAACTGTCATGGATCCTTTCCTGGATCTTAAGATTTTTAAGGATATTCTCCAGAGCTAATCCATTGATTCCCTGCATGAGATAAGTCACTCCTTTGTCATAGAAGAAGGAGGCATACGTTCCCTGAAAGGATGTGCCTTCCGTCATCCGGATTCCTTCATCTGCAACCATACGTGCGGAATCAAAAAGGCTGTTGGTAGCGTAATTAGCACAAATGTTAAGGAGGAGATGCGATTTCTTATCTGGGTTTTGCTCTCCTTTGAAAACTTTTCGGAGACTGTCTCTATACGCAACCTGTCCCTTTAAAGGGGTCCGGCAGCACATCAGTACTGTCAGAAGCAAACAAAATAAGCTGCGGGAGTGTTTTTGCACTGGATTCTGAATGAGTTTAAAAACAGCATTGCCTCCTCCGGTTTGCGGAGAAGGCAATGCAGAGAAGTGAAAGTTATACTTTAGTTCCGGCGCGAATGATATTAAGAGCTCCTCCGGCCTTAAACCACTCTATCTGCTGAGCATTATAACTATGATTTACTTTGATCTGATCAGACTTCCCGCCCTGATGATGAAGAACAAGTTTCAACTGAACTCCTGGAGCAAAAGATACAAGTCCGGTGACATCAATGGTATCGTTTTCTTCAATCAGATTATAGTCTTCCTTGTTTGCAAAGGTCAGCGCAAGCATTCCCTGTTTTTTAAGGTTCGTTTCATGAATTCTGGCGAAAGATTTGACGAGAACTACTCTCACACCTAAAAACCGGGGTTCCATTGCTGCGTGTTCTCTGGATGAACCTTCGCCATAGTTCTCATCTCCTACAATCACTGAACCTATTCCTTTGGCTTTGTATGCGCGCTGGACAACTGGCACTGATTCGTAGACTCCTGTAATTTGATTCTTCACAGAATCGGTTTTTTCGTTGAAAGCATTTAACGCCCCGATCAACATATTGTTGGAGATATTATCAAGATGACCTCTGTATTTCAGCCAGGGCCCAGCCATAGAGATATGATCGGTTGTACATTTCCCTTTTGCTTTGATCAATAGTTTCAGGCCATTCAGATCTGTTCCTTCCCAAGCTGGAAATGGATCGAGAAGCTGAAGCCGGTCAGATTTCGGAGAAACCTTAACATCCACTTTTGAACCATCTGCAGCAGGAGCCAGAAATCCGGCGTCATCAACAGCAAACCCTTTCGGGGGCAGCTCCTGTCCGGTTGGCGGATCCAGCTTGACAGCCTTTCCTTCCTCGTTGATAATCGTATCAGTGAGCGGATTGAAGCAAAGATCACCAGATATTGCAATGGCAGTAACCAGTTCAGGGGAACCTACAAATGCATGTGTATTTGGATTTCCATCCGCACGTTTCGAAAAATTCCTGTTAAAGGAATGAACGATCGTATTTTTCTCTTGCTTCTCCGCGTCTTTTCGCTCCCACATTCCGATACAAGGACCACAAGCATTGGCAAATACTTTTGCCCCCATCTGATTGAATATGCTGATGAAGCCATCCCGCTCGATGGTAAAACGCACTTGTTCCGAACCTGGTGTGATTGTAAATTGTGATTTTGCCTTCAGTTTTTTATCAACGGCTTGTTTGGCGAGGGATGCGGCCCTTGAAATATCTTCATAAGAAGAATTTGTACAAGAACCAATCAGACCAACCTCCACGTGTGTTGGCCATCCATTCTTCTTCGCCTCCTCCTTCATTTTTGAAATCGGAGTAGCACGGTCTGGGGTAAAAGGGCCATTCAGGTAAGGCTCCAGTTCGTCAAGATTTATTTCAATAACCTCATCGAAAAAGGCAGCTGGATTTGCATACACTTCATCATCCCCGCGGAGATGTTGCTTAACCCCATTGGCAAGATCAGCTACATCTGCCCTACCTGTTGCCCGGAGGTATCTCTCCATGGCAGCATCATAACCAAATGTTGAAGTGGTGGCGCCAATTTCAGCACCCATATTACAAATGGTTCCTTTACCTGTTCCTGAAAGCGATTCAGCTCCAGGTCCGAAGTATTCAACAATTTTATCAGTTCCTCCTTTTACAGTCAGGATACCAGCTACTTTAAGTATGATGTCTTTGGCAGAAGCCCAGCCGTTCAGTTTTCCAGTAAGTTTAACACCGATAATCTTAGGCATTTTTAGTTCCCAGGGCAATCCTGCCATCACATCACAGGCATCTGCTCCACCGACTCCAATTGCAATCATTCCCAAACCACCTGCATTCACAGTATGGGAATCAGTACCAATCATTAACCCTCCAGGAAAGGCATAGTTCTCCAGAACTACCTGGTGAATGATCCCTGCTCCCGGTTTCCAGAATCCAAGGCCGTATTTGTTACAGACAGAAGTAAGGAAATCATACACTTCCTGGTTAACTTTTATTGCCCGTGCAAGATCTTCTTTGGCATTTGATTTGGCAGTGATCAGGTGATCACAATGTACGGTGGAAGGAACAGCTACTTTGCTGCGCCCTGCCTGCATGAATTGAAGAAGAGCCATCTGGGCCGTTGCGTCCTGCATGGCAACTCTGTCCGGGTGGAAATCTACGTAAGAGGCACCCCTTTCATAAGGTTTCCCCGGCAAAGCTTCCACTAAATGTGAATAAAGGATTTTTTCTGTCAGTGTAAGTGGTTTGCCCACCATCTTACGGGCTGCTTCCACCCTGGCCGGAAGGCTGGTGTATAGTTTACGGATCATTTCAATATCAAAGGCCATATGTCAGTTTTTTGGGTTACAGGAATGGATGAAATAGCGAACGAATTTAATAATTATACTCTGAAATACCTTTAAAATTAATTTCCTTTATTTTTCCCTTCGAACACCTACCTTTGGCAACACCTTTCACCGGTTAGTACCCGGAGTGTTAAAAAAATACTAACCCTCTGAACCTTGGCTTCATTCCTCGTTGAAAACATTAAAATTTCTCTTGTTTCCATACGAGGGCAGTTACTTAGAACAACCCTTACCGTGCTTATCATTTCGTTCGGAATTATGGCACTGGTGGGCATTCTTACGGCTATTGATGCGATCAAAGGTTCCATCAACAGCAACTTTACAAGAATGGGTGCCAATACCTTTACCATCCGGAACCGGCAGACAGATATCCGGATAGGCCAATCGGGTAAAAAGCCAAAAAATTACAGAGTGATAGGATACCGTGATGCAGAAGATTTTATTGACAAATACACCTTTCCTGCGGTAGCCGCCGTTTCTACTTTTGCAACCGGCACGGCTACCCTCAAATTCAGATCTGAAAAAACAAACCCAAACATCAGGCTGCTGGGGGTAGACGAAAACTACATTGCCACCTCCGGCTATGAGATGGAAAACGGAAGAAACTTTTCCATTCAGGAAATTCTCTTCGGCTCTCACTCGATTATCCTGGGCAAAGACCTTGTTTCCACTCTTTTCAAAGGAAAGACCGACCCTATCGATAAAATCATTGCGGTAGGAAATGGCAAGTACAGAGTCATCGGCGTGCTAAAATCAAAAGGTAACAGTGCTGGCTTTGGAGGGGATAAAGTATGTTTGCTCCCTCTGACTAATGTTCGACAGTATTTTCCAAGGCCTGATATGTCTTATACAATCAGTGTACTTTCACCAAAGTCTGAATTGATAGAAACTGCGATCGGGGAAGCCACCGGAACTTTCCGGATGGTCCGAAAACTGGAACTTGGAGAAGAAGACAATTTCGAAATTACAAAAAGCGACAATCTGGCCAATATGCTCATTGACAATATTAAATATGTGACGATAGCAGCCACACTCATTGGCGTCATTACCCTACTGGGTGCAGCAATTGGCCTAATGAATATTATGCTGGTAAGTGTTACGGAAAGGACCAGAGAAATAGGAATCCGGAAAGCTATCGGGGCCACAAAAACAGTGATCAGAAGTCAATTTTTAGCTGAAGCAATTGTCATCTGTCAATTGGGGGGTCTAGTTGGAATTATTTTCGGAATTATTATTGGCAATATAATTTCCGTGATGGTTGGAGGCAGTTTCCTAATACCCTGGTTCTGGATCCTGACGGGGATTATTATCTGCTTCGTGGTGGGTGTAGGAGCAGGTATCTACCCTGCTATAAAAGCATCTAACCTTGACCCTATTGATGCCTTGCGTTTCGAGTAATCAGGCTTTAAGAGGGAGATAAACCAACTTCTTAGTTTCAAAAAACTCTTCCTTAAAAAAAGTCTTCAACTCATAAATCTTAGCGCGGGGAAAATCTTTTAATTCATCGCTCAGATCTCCTCCCTTCAGGTAGAGGATGCCGTTGGGGATTTGATTTTTGTTGGTGATAAATGTTTTGTAGCGAGTCCAATAATAAAATTCCGAGAACGTAGTGACAGCCCGACTGACCACAAAATCAAATTGCTCTTTCACTTCTTCAACTCTTTTTTGCTCGGCAACCACATTTTTTAATCCAAGACCCTCAGAGATCCCATTTACAACTTTAATTTTTTTTCCAATGGAATCAATCAAATAAAATTCTGTTTCAGGAAAGAGAATCGCAAGCGGGATTCCAGGAAACCCTCCTCCAGTGCCTACATCAAGTATACGAGTTCCCTTTCTGAATTGAAGAAGTTTCGCTATCCCAAGAGAATGCAGCACATGTTTCTCGTACAAGAATTCAATGTCTTTTCTCGAAATAACATTGATCTTTGAATTCCATTCAGCATACAGTTCAAACATGCGTTCGAATTGCTCCGATTGAACAGTTGTAAGGTCAGGGAAATAATTATTGATAATCTGGGAGTGAAGCATGCACTCGATTAAAACTTACCGTGGGAATTTTTTAGAATATTCTGAAGGAATTCCCTTGCCCTGAAGAGCTGGGCTTTAACTGTACCTAAGGGAAGTTCTAGTTTTTCGGCAATTTCTTCGTAGGAGAGTTCTTCAAAATAGCGCATTTCAATAAGCATTTTGTAACGAGGCTTCAGCTTTTCCACCACTTCATGCATCAGCATTACCTTTTGCTTTTTCATTACCTTTTCTTCCGGATCTAGTTGCTCCGATCGCAGGTCCATAGTCATTTCTCCTCCTTCATCATCTTGAAAAGGCTTATCAATAGAGAATGTATTGTTCTTCTTTTTTCGGATATGATCAATGCAATTGTTGGTTGCGATCTTAAACAACCAGGTACTGAAAGCGAAATTAGGGGTGTATTGAGAAAGTCTCTTGAAGGCTTTGCCAAATGCCTCAATGGTCAAGTCATCGGCGTCGTCCTTGTTATTGACCATTTTGAGGAGCATGAAGTAGACGGAATCGCGGTAACGCTGCATCAATTCAGCAAACGCTTTCTGATCGCCATGATCCAGAGCCCTTCTAACCAGGCCATAATCATAAACAGCTTTATCAGAAAGATTTTCACCTAATTCCATTTACTTTTTCTTTGGAATGCGTTGGATATTGCAATCGCCGGGTATAAAAACATCAAAATCACCTCAATTATTGGCGAATATACCAATAAATCCTTCTCATTAAGCCGGCGCATTGCTCCGTTAAAGATAAGAATTTGTACCAGAAAACGAAATGCAAATAATCCAACGACAAAATAGGTGAGAAAATGAAGGAAAAGTAGGGCGGTAAAGCTTGTGAAAAAGACCAATTGGGAGGCTACAAGAAGGGTAAGTATAAAGCGATGTTCAGGCTTGTATTTCGGCCAAGTAGTAATATGGCGTTTCTTTTGTCTGAACCAATCCTTTAGTGTACGCTTGGGTTTGGTAAGGGTATAGCTTGCAGGATCTATTTCAACGGCAACATTCCCCTTTTCAGCAGCTTCATTTACAAACAGATCGTCGTCTCCCGAAAGAATATGGTAATGCGAAGCGAATCCTTTATGCTTGAAGAACAGCTCTTTCTGATAGCCCATGTTTCTGCCCACCCCCATATAGGTTTTTCCTGCCAGGGAAAGCGAAAGGTATTGAAGGGCGATAAAGAATCCATCAAAGCGGATCAGTTTATTCAGAAATCCTTTACTGCGGTCATGAGCCCCATAACTGATTACAATTTCTTTTCCTCGGGCAAAGTGGGAGGTCATATTCCTAAGCCATTGATTGCTCGCTGGTCTGCAATCTGCATCCGTAAGAAGCAGGGAGGAATAATCTGCTCCTTTTATACCTACCATCAGCGCAAATTTTTTGCCGTGGGAGTAATAGTCGTCCGGCTTTATTGTAACAATCTTCAGTTTAGGGTCTTTGCGTGCAAATTCTTCCAGAATATCAGCTGTATTATCCGCCGAGCAATCATTTACAACCACTACCTGAAACTTGGGGTAATCTTGCGCCAAGATCAAAGGGAGAAAAGCAACTAGGTTATCATCCTCATTCTTTGCGCAAATAATTACAGAAACAGGTTCGGGATTTTCGGGCATTTCTCGCTTTTTGCGAAAAAAAGCTACGCGACTAAAGATTCCAAGGTAATAGATCAGTTGTATGAGCACCGACAGACAGAAAACACAAAAAACAATAAGGCCGTAAGGAGGATGCGTAATATTCATAAATCCCTGCACCCTGTAAATGGCACATCAAGCAAAATTAGCTTTAAGCACTCGTGCTTAATATATTATCTTTGCAGAATTTAAACAAAGTAATTAACAATATCAGTATTCTCCGGCAAAGAGAATATGTAGCCCTTGCATTTGAAATTCACACTTCAACATCAGGTAAACGATTGTAAAGCCAGGGCGGGTCTCCTTGAGACAGATCATGGCCTGATTGAAACCCCCATATTTATGCCGGTTGGCACTCAGGGCACTGTCAAAACAGTTCATCAGACAGAGCTCCGTGATGATGTCAAAGCGCAAATCATCCTAGGCAATACTTATCATCTATTTCTCAGGCCAGGCTTGAACCTTCTGGAGAAAGCAGGAGGGCTCCATAAATTCATGAACTGGGAAAGGCCAATACTCACTGATAGCGGTGGATACCAGGTTTATTCACTTTCCGATCGCAGAAAAATAAATGAAGAAGGAGTAAAATTTTCTTCTCACCTGGATGGATCTAAATTATTTTTTTCACCAGAGTATGCAATCGATATTCAACGTGTTATCGGCGGTGATATCATTATGGCTTTTGATGAATGCACACCATGGCCTTGCGAGTATAATTATGCTGCGAAATCCATGGAGATGACTCATCGCTGGCTGGCGAGATGTTGCGAACGCTTTGATTCAACCTCAGGAAAATATGGGTATGACCAGACCTTGTTTCCAATCGTACAAGGATCTACCTATAAGGATCTTCGCATCCGCTCCGCCGAAACAATCGCTTCCTTTAACCGGGAAGGGAATGCAATTGGTGGCCTTTCTGTTGGGGAGCCTGCAGAAGAAATGTATGCTATGACTGAAGAGGTTTGTGCAATCCTTCCTGCTGATAAACCCCGCTATTTGATGGGTGTTGGAACGCCCGCAAATATTCTGGAAAGTATTGCACTGGGTATTGACATGTTCGATTGTGTGATGCCAACACGAAATGCAAGACATGGCCTCTTGTATACCATGCAAGGGGTGATCAATATAAGGAATGAGAAATGGAAAGAGGACCTAAGCCCGCTCGACCCCGAGGGAACCAGCTTTGTGGATACTTTTTATTCTAAAGCTTATCTTCGTCATCTGGTGCATGCAGGAGAAATGTTAGGTGCACAGGTTTCAACATTACATAATCTTGGGTTTTACCTTCGGCTTGTAAAGGAAGCCAGAACCCGGATCATTGATGGCACGTTTTTAGCCTGGAAGAACAGTATTGTTAAGCAACTATCTGTTAAACTATAGCAGCTAGTTCTGAGTTCAACTACAGAAGAGCGATGAAAAAACTCGATTGGTATATTCTCTCCCGATTCATAGGCACTTTTGTATATGCGCTTTCTCTCTTACTCGTTATTGTAATCGTATTTGACATCTCCGAGAAAATAGAAGATTTCATTCGCACCAAACCTACGTTTGGTCAGATCATTTTCGATTACTATTTAAACTTTATCCCCTATTTCGCCAATCTTTTCAGTCACCTCTTTACATTTATTGCTGTCATATTTTTTACTTCCAGAATGGCTGCTCGTACTGAAATTGTGGCCATTCTAAGCAGTGGAGTTAGTTTCAACAGATTCCTCCGTCCGTACATGATTGGTGCAGGCATTATTGCCCTTGGATCTCTGTTCCTCAACAACTGGGTTATTCCACATGCCAATCAGGGCCGGCTTGATTTTGAAGAGAAATTTGTCAGGAATCATTACGATTACCAAGCAAGAAATATTCACCGCCAGATTGAACCTGGAACTTATACCTACATGGAAGGTTTTAACACTTCCTTGAAAACCGGCTATAAATTCAGCATGGAAAGATTCAAGGACAATCAGATGTATTACCGCATGAATGCTGACCACATTACCTGGGATAGCTTGCGTGGAGTCTGGAAAATTTACGATTACAACATCCGTATATTCAAGGATCTCAAGGAAAAGATGAGGTTTGGCCAGGAACTAGATACTGTAATCCCTTTGAATGTAAAAGATTTTACACAGCGGACAATCTTCATCGAAGCCATGAATTATACCGAACTGAACAAGTTTATTGATGAACAAACAATGAAAGGAGCTGATAATGTCGAGGAACTCAAGGTGGCAAAACAGAGCCGGATCGCGTTCCCCTTCTCCACCTTTATTCTTACTCTCATTGGTGTGTCACTGGCTAGTAGAAAAGTAAGGGGAGGAATTGGCATGCATATAGGTCTCGGACTCCTTATCAGTTTCTCCTATATCTTGTTTATGACCGTAACCAGTGTCTTTGCCCAAAAAGGAGTTACTTCCGCAATTGTAGCCGTCTGGATCCCGAACTTCGTCTATCTTTTACTCGCCCTCTTTCTCCTGCGGAAAGCTCCTAAATAATACATGCTTATCAAAGCATCCCGCTCCACACAAAGCAGGATCCGAATGCTTCGAACTCAGGTTCAATAGAAGTCTTTTGTTCTCTGAAAATCCCATAAACTGCTGAACCACTGCCAGTCATCGACGAATAAACCGCACCCAGCTCATAGAGCTTCTTTTTGATGCCCGCAAGCGATGGGTGCAAACTGAAGATTGGTTTTTCGAAATCATTTTGGACTTTCTCTTTCCAGGCTTCCGGCTGATTCTGAAGAAGGAAATCTTCCAGATCAAACATTGGAGGGGTTGGAGTTACCAAATCATAAGCCTCTTTTGTGCTCATATGGACTGCAGGGCATACCAAAACCAAAAAACAGTCTTTTAGAATTTCCGGAACGGGTTCCATTTCCTCTCCTCTGCCTGAAACAATAGCTGGTTTATTGGTGATGAAAAAAGAACAGTCACTTCCAATCTGTTTGGCATAGTGGTGCAGCTCTCCCCAGCTCAGACCCAATTCAAACTGATCATTGAGGAGCCGGATAAAAAAAGCGGCGTCAGAAGAACCTCCTCCTAGCCCGGCACCAACAGGGATTGATTTATGTAAATGAAGTTTTACCCCCGGAAGCAAATAATCCTTACCTATCAACTGATAGGCCCTTACACAGAGATTGGACTCCGAATCCCCTGGAATAGAAATACCGGAAGAACTGAACACAATACCCGACTCATTTCCAGTCGGGCTTAGTTCCATTTTATCTTTTAACCCGATAGGGTAAAAGACGCTTCGGATCGAATGGAATCCATCCGGAAATCTTGCTATTATTTGGAGTCCTAAGTTAATTTTCGCGTTGGGAAAGACGGTCATAGATGGCAAAAATACCGATTAAAAAGATTGTTTTCCACCCGGTCAGATTCAGAAATATTTTACTACTTTAGCAAACCCCAAACACAAAAAAAGGATGAATTTTCTTGAATTCGAAAAGCCTATTTCAGAACTGATTGATGAGTTGGAAAAAGTAAAAAAGACAGGAGAAAAAACCAAGGCCGATGTTACGACCCTGGTTGCTGATCTGGAAGGCAAAATCACATCCAAACGTAAGGAAATATTCGGGGCACTTACGCCCTGGCAGCGTGTTCAGATGAGCCGGCACCCCGACCGTCCTTACACCATGGCCTATATTTCTGCACTTACAAACAATACATTCATTGAACTCCATGGAGACCGCACTGTAAAGGATGATAAAGCCATGGTTGGTGGTTTCGGATCTGTTGACGGACAAACCGTAATGTTCATTGGACAGCAAAAAGGGATAAATACAAAAATGCGGCAATTTCGGAATTTCGGAATGCCCAATCCGGAAGGTTACCGCAAAGCCCTTCGCCTGATGAAGCTGGCCGAAAAATTCAACAAACCGATTGTTACCCTGATCGATACTCCCGGAGCCTTTCCTGGATTGGAGGCTGAAGAACGTGGGCAAGGGGAAGCAATCGCAAGGAATTTACTTGAAATGGCAAGACTTAAAGTGCCCGTCATCTGTATTATCATCGGAGAAGGAGCGTCAGGAGGTGCACTTGGAATTGGCGTAGGGGATAAGGTATTGATGCTTGAAAACACCTGGTATTCAGTCATCTCACCTGAATCATGCTCCTCCATTCTTTGGAGAAGCTGGGATTTTAAGGAAAAGGCAGCAGAAGTGCTTAAGCTTACCGCTGAAGATATGCTCCGGCAGAAATTGATTGATGGGATTATCAAGGAACCACTCGGAGGAGCCCATACGGACCCCGAAACAACCTTTGCAACTGTAAAAGCTGAAATACTAAGTAACCTGAACGAACTTCGGAAACTGGATACAAATACCCTTGTTCATAATAGAATAGCCAAGTTCTGTTCAATGGGCGTTGTCATTGAAAACTAAAACTTAATTAATTTAATTTTGACTATGAAACTTAACACTCCATCATTCATTTCAGGCCTTGTCCTCACCACAGTGTTGCTTGCATCATGCGGACCAAAACAAGTGGAAAATAAAGATGAACAGATTACGAAAGACACTTTAAAGGATGCTGTTATTGCAGATGTAACGCAGATACGTGCAAGCATTCCTTCTCCTGCTGTGATTTCAAAAAACTTTAACAAAGCCGGGTATCCGTACCTCAAAAACCTACTGAACCCCTCCTCAAAGGCAGGAAGTTACTCCACAAAATCTCAGTCGGCCTTTGGGATGGGAGCTTACGGTGCCGATCTTGGGTATATTGGCTCATACAATCAGAATGGTGATGCAGCAGAATACTTTGCCCAAATTGCCAAACTGGCTCAGCAACTCAAAATAGAGAGCGCTTTTGATCCGGTCATGATCCAAAAAATGGGTACTGCAAAGGGCGATTCTATCAATGTTTTTATGGAAGAGGCATTTGCAAAAGCAGAACGCAATCTTCGTTCGAACGATCGTATGGCTGTCGCTGCCATGGTAATCACCGGAGGATGGCTTGAAGGACTGCACATTGCTATCGAAGCAATCAGCACTAAACCAAAGGATGACAAGACTAAGGACCTCTATCACGACATCTACGTCCACGTTTATTCCTTCCAGAATGTTCTCGATCTTCTTAAGCAGTATGATAAGGATCCAGATTGCAAAAAGCTTCTCGATGAAATCAAACCCTTCGAAAAAACACTGTCTGATTACGGAAACAAACCCAATATTGGCGAAAACGATTTGCCTCCTTTGAAGGATGCCATTAATACAATCCGGGGTAAGTTTTTGTAACCTTCTTCGAACTAGATCGAGAAAAATACCAGCCTGATATTACTGAAAGAAAGGCCGCCTCAATTAAGATTTGAGACGGCCTGCTTTTTCTCCACTTTTTTGAAACAATATCCTCCAGATTACGTTTTCTGAATATGATGCTTTATTAATAATCCTGTTTTTCTCAAACAACTAATCTTCAACCATCTGCCGTTTATCCTTTCGGGGAATTTGTTGACAAGGTGTTGGAGGAATGTTTAAAAGTTGAAAAAAGAAGGAGTGTGAAATATTTAATTTTGATTCCCTTATAAACAGACAATCTACCTCTCAGAGAGGAATATCTTATAACCATTCATTGATGAAAGAGATAGACGACAAACGAAAAGATACCCGTATCGGATTCAAAAAGCTGAGCACCGCTAATCAGCAGATATTTGAAATAGGGAAACTTCCTCCTCAGGCTGTCGATCTTGAAGAAGCAGTCCTAGGTGCAATGATGCTCGAAAAGGATGCTTTAACCAATATTATCGATATACTTCAACCGAAAAGTTTTTATAAAGAAGCGAACGGCAAAATATATGCGGCCATACGAACTCTTTTTAACGATAGCCAGCCGGTAGATATTCTCACGGTTACGAACCAACTCAAAAAAACCGGTGAACTTGAAATTACTGGGGGAGCCTATTACATTACTTCACTTACAAACAGGGTAGCATCTGCTGCCAATGTCGAGTTCCACGCAAGGATTATTTCCCAGAAATATATTCAACGTGAATTAATTCGCATATCCACGGAGACTATACGAAACGCTTACGAAGACACTACGGATGTATTTGACTTGCTGGATACAGCAGAGAGTTCCCTCTATTCAGTCGTTGAATCCAATATCCGGAAAAAATATGAAAGCATGAGCACCTTGCTCGGGCAGGCGATTAAGCAAATCGAAATAGCAAGGAATCAGAAGACCGGAGTTACAGGTGTAGAAAGTGGTTTTACCGAACTTGACAGGATAACTTCGGGTTGGCAGAATTCCGATCTGATCATCATTGCCGCCCGTCCAGCGATGGGTAAAACAGCCTTTGTGCTTTCTCTTGGAAGGAATGCAGCGGTAGACTTTAAGAAACCAATCGCTGTGTTTTCCCTGGAGATGTCTTCCATTCAGCTGGTAAGCAGGTTGATTGCGAGTGAATCGGAGCTGAATGCAGAAAAGTTAAGAAAAGGACAGTTGGAAGACCATGAATTTGAGCAACTCAATGCAAAAATAGGCAAGCTCGCAGAAGCTCCAATATTTATAGATGATACCCCTGCCCTCTCCATTTTTGAACTTCGTGCAAAAGCCAGGAGGCTTCATCAACAACATGGAATAAAAATGCTTGTTGTGGATTATCTCCAGCTGATGACTGCAGGAGGTGATAACCGGGGCAATAGGGAACAGGAAATCTCCAGCATTTCCAGATCCTTGAAGAGTATTGCCAAAGAACTGAATATTCCGGTGATTGCATTGTCCCAGCTAAGCCGGGCTGTAGAAACGAGGGGGGGCGACAAAAAACCGCAACTCAGTGACCTTCGGGAATCCGGCGCTATTGAGCAAGATGCCGATATGGTTCTCTTCATTCACCGTCCGGAGTATTACGGATTAGAAGCCGATGAAAGCGGAAACTCAACTCAGGGCAAAGCTGAAATTATTATTGCGAAACACAGAAATGGTAAAACCGGAAGTGTGGCTCTGAAATTTATTGACCGTCTGGCCAAATTTACGGATGATGACACCTACTCCCCAGCTGCTGGCGACAAGAACTACGATGCAGCCGGTGGGCTTGAGCCTAATACCGACTTTGGAACAGGTGCCAACAAATCAACAGTCATCCGGGGATCCAGGATGAACGACATCGAGGAGGAACCATTCTAAACGGTTGCCTCGGGCTTTTTTCGTAACTTTATAAGACGATTACGAATTCATGCCAATGAAAAAAATTCTTTTTCTTTTCTTACTTACACTTTCATTCCTCCAGGCCGGGGCATCTTCTATCCTTATCCCAATGGATGAGACTCAGAAGAATCATCTTAAAGCATATGGGATAGCCTACTTTATCCTTACCAAAACAGTTGATGTTCAGTGGCTGCTTAACTATCGGGGAGGGGCTTTCATGTTCCGGGATGACAAGCTCTTTGAAAACGAATGCCTTATAAGGGGAGTATCCTTTGAAGTTATAGCAGATGCCAGAGCAAGCGCTATCATTGCTGAAATAGCTAATCCAGAGGTCAATATGGATGTTGTGAAGCTTGAAAAAGCACCCAAGGTTGCTGTCTACACACCTAAATCCAAACAACCCTGGGATGATGCAGTGACATTGGTACTTGAGTATGCTGAAATTCCTTACGAAAAAGTTTATGATGATGAGATCATTCAGGGTAAATTACCCATGTACGACTGGCTCCATCTTCATCACGAAGATTTTACAGGGCAGTATGGTCGCTTTTGGTCTAATTTCAATCAGGCCCAATGGTATAAAGATCAGGTAAATGAAGCCGAGACTACGGCCTCTCGGCTTGGATTTGCAAAGGTTTCCCAATTAAAGCTAGCTGTTGCAAAAAAGATACGCGACTTTACTGCAGGTGGGGGATTTCTCTTTTGTATGTGCTCAGCAACCGACACCTACGACATTGCACTTGCCGCGGAAGGAGTAGACATTTGCGAAAACATGTTTGACCATGACGGTGCAGATCCGAACATGAACAGCAAACTGGATTACTCCAAATGCTTTGCCTTTCAAAACTTCAAACTGAGTACGGATCCACGCGAATATCGTTTCAGTGAAATAGATTCTTATGCCAAGCGAATACAAAGTTATCACATAACTGAAAAAAACGATTATTTCACACTCTTCGAGTGGTCTGCCAAATGGGATCCAGTAGCTTCCATGCTTTGTCAGAACCATGAAAATCTAATTAAAGGCTTTTATGGCCAGACCACAGGTTTTGACAAAACATTCATTAAACCGGATGTTAGGATATTGGGAGAAAACAAGGCGGCCAATGAGGCCAGGTATATCCATGGAGAATTTGGCAAGGGAATGTGGACCTTTTATAGCGGTCATGATCCGGAAGACTATCAGCATCACGTAGAAGAACCACCGACCGATCTCAGCCTACATCCTAATTCTGCTGGATACAGGTTAATCCTGAACAACGTTCTCTTTCCTGCAGCAAAAAAGAAAAAACAGAAGACTTAGTTATTGAAGATCCAGGTAAGTCCTACCTTCAAAGCTCTGTCTGGTGCAGGGTAATGCGTCGCCATGTAGTAACTGTTGGTCGGATAGCCAGAATTGAGGTGTTCATACTTCACAAACAATCTCACCGTTTTAATCTGCATACTCACAAATAAATCTCCAAAGGGATAATCACCTGTCTTTTTATCAAGCTGTGAATAAAACTGTCCAGTAGCAGGCATATAAGAAGGCCCGTAATAAGAAGAATAATAAAAGACATCAATTCCTATCTGATAAAACATGATGTTCTTAATACTATGATGAAAATAAAGCGAATGGTCAGTAACCCACTGAGGAAACTGCAGAACGCCTTCATTCGATGAGTTTTGATAAGTCACCTTGTTGGTGAAGCACCAGCGCCTTCCAAGGTTCAATTCTTTATAAATATATGCTCCCGAAACGGAGCATGCTGAATTCAACTGCATTGGTATAGCCTGAGGATTGTAATATACCTGATGATCATAAACCCTTAGAAATGCCCCTACTTCGAAAAAATATTTAGGAATAGAAAGGAAAGCTATTCCTTCATTCGCTCCCACCTGCGAAAAGTGATTCCTCCACAGGAAATTATTAGAGCTGTACTCCATTGTCATATAATCAGGTTTCTTTAGGGATGCAGTAGCATTCACTCCCACCCAGAGCAACTTATGAAGGACAGCTTTCTTAGTCTGGAGGTTTGCATAATAATCTCCCAAATTATACCCGCTCACCACATACTCCGCGTTTATCTTAAGTCTGTAGCTCGAGGCAGTATCCTGATAATTGAACAATCCTCCTTTTATAGTGAAATTCATAAGGGCTGTATCTCCCAGCGCCTGGTTAATTCTCACAATTTCATTTTCTGCCCCGAGAAAAAGTCCGATTTTGCGTTTGCCACCTCCGCGTTTTGCCTCCCAGGTATTCCATCCGATAGCACTTTTAATTCTGTAGAGGTAAACAGAGTCATGAGTCAGAAAATTATGTGAATAGCTCTGCTGATAAAAACGCGCATCCAGGGTGTCATCCGCATAGGTGATGGCTTCATCCGATGCACCAAGGTTTATAGTAAATGCGCTTGTCGGAAAAAATGTAGGCTTAGCGGTGGAGTCTTCCGGGGCGACTTTATATCCCAGGTTAAAGAATTGTTTCAGAAAAATAGATCTGTTCCGGTACCTGCGTTGAGCGTCCATGAGGTTCACCGGTATGAGTTTTTTGTCGGTAGGCTGGTATTGGCTTTCCAGGGAGCTATCTGCTTTTATTCCACCATTTACCTGGGGTTTATCTGCGTTATATATGATATTTCCGAGTAGAAAATACCTCTTATTGGGAGACTTGTAATTGCTGCTTAAATAAATGCTGGTCAGGTTGGTTGCCTGGTGGAGATAGGTTCCATCGGAGCGGATTCTGTAAAAGTAAGCTGTGAAATTCAGGTTCTTATTTACATTTTGAGAATGGGTGAAAGAGAATTCTGCTTCCCGTTTCTGTCCTGCAAGAAAAAAAAGCTTGGTGTACGGGTGTTTCGTATCGAAATATCTTACGCTGTCGGAGCTGATCAGGTTTTTAGAAAAGTCATTCTGGAAATAATTAAATCCGGTATGGGTTAATGGTTGCATTGCGTAGTATTCGGTCTCCGCTTGGCCGATATTTCCAAGAAAATTGTGATTGTGATACACTTCGAATTTCTTCAGTGTATACGGGTCTTTCTGAGGGTTGAGACGATAGAGCTCACCGGTAAAATAGGAGTAATGGAAGGAGTCTTGGATGGCCTTTGTTTTAGAAGAATCCCTGGCGAATGACAAGCTGCCTGCCTTGATATTTCCACAGAAGATGAGGAAGAGCAGGAGGGTTAAAGGAAACAACCGGGAGAAAAATTTCATTCAGGCTAAAGGTAGTTATTTATAAAAATGGATCAGGCAAAAACCGGGCCTTGAAGCAATTTACGCCAGACAATCTGCTTCTGGGGCAAAAAAAAAGTCCCGCATTACTGCGGGACTCGTTCTAAAAGTGGCAACTACATACTCTCCCAGTTTGTGGACCAGTACCATCTGCGCAAATGAGCTTAACTTCTCTGTTCGGAATGGGAAGAGGTGGGCCTCATTGCAATAGTCACCTAAAGCTGTAATTCCGTTTGTGCGGAATCAAATATAAAGACATAAAAAGAAAGAAAATACAAGTTTTTACTAAGATGCTTTCACAAAAAGCTTACGGGTAATTAGTACTACTCGGCTTTGACATTACTGTCTTTACACCTGTAGCCTATCAACGTCATAGTCTATAACGACCCTTAAATGATATCTCATCTTGAGGTGAGTTTCGCACTTATATGCTTTCAGTGCTTATCTCATCCAGACATAGCTACCCTGCGGTGCAGTTGGTACTACAACAGGTACACTAGCGGTCTGTCCGACTCGGTCATCTCGTACTAGAGTCAGCGCCCCTCTGATATCAAACGCCCACAACAGATAGGGACC
>PLYR01000123.1 GCA_003153435.1 Bacteroidota bacterium | reverse complement strand
CTTTATTGTCATGGACATTTTAACAAAATATTCAAAAGGGCTGAGAATTATACGATACTTCGTGTTGATAGTATTAGTCCTGGCAATTACTTCCTGCTCCTCACAACGGAAATGTAACGGTAAGAGAGGTATCAAGACACCCATGGGCCTGATGTAAGATCAGGTTTTTGCACTCTCAAAGTTTTCATCTTAATCGTTAAGGAGGTGGGGTTTCAATCTATTTCAAGGCATTGGTGTATTGCTTCCCCAGATAATTGGTCCGGAATACAAAATCGGTTTCAGCACAGGAGGTATGACAGTGCTGACAAGATTTAATTTTCCCTCTTTCAATTTTAGAAGTTTTGACATCTACAGAAGCGAATTCCCAGTCGCCACAATCGGGGTTATAGCCATTTTCCCTTTTTATCATGATCGTAAATAACTCCGTCGTGCCATGCTTTAATACGGAATCCTGAATAAGACCCATCTTCTCTTTTAGAATCATCGTCCCAATAGAGAATTTTGGGATCTTTTTCCCGGTCATCTCTACAAACCCTTTTTCATTTATATAGACATTGATGTATTTATTGTCGTGAATTCCGTCCGCCATTCTTCCACTGGGCGCACAAGCCGCTGCCACGGCGCCTAAAATAAATTGAGGTTCATCATTTACCTTGGAGAAGTTTTCCAAATGTTTTGTGGCGTTCAGGAGCTGTTGATCTGTTATGATGTTCTCTTCGTCAGGAATTGCGGATATGAGAAAGAATCCCAAAAAAATAAATACCCCAATGGTTAGCATTTTCATGTTGTTGAATTACAGAGGAGAGTGTTTCATCTCTCCCAAATCTAGGCCATTTCAATCGGTCTACCAAAATCAGGCTTCGACCTGATAGAAGAAGCTGCCTTGGAGTTCAGTGGATTAATCAATGATTTATGTAATTTATTACTTAGCTCCTATAACTATTTCCATTCCCAGTGCCATTATTTTTGTTGAGTTAAAATGGAAATATTCATAATTAAAGAAGGAGGAGAAATGCTAAAATATAAAATGAAATGGACAGCTCTGTTACTGTTAATTATGGGATTTTACCAATTATCTGGTCAGGAGACCACAACCACGACGGGCGGAAACGCTACGGGCAGTGGAGGCTCGGTAAGCTATACGGTTGGGCAGGTTGCCTATACCACACAAACAGGAACTACGGGCTCCGCAGCAGAGGGGGTTCAACAGCCTTTTGAGATTTATATTGTTTCTGGTATCAAGGAGGGAGCAAATATAAGCCTCGTATTCTCTGCATACCCCAATCCGGCAAATGAATACGTCATAATAATGATTCAGGATTTCAAAACCGAAAAACTGACTTATGCGTTGTATGACCTAAACGGAAAACAGTTGGACAGTAAAAATTTGGAAAGTAATGAAACGACTATTTCTATGAGTCAATTACAACGTTCCACCTATTTCCTGAAAGTATTTCAAAGCAGCAAAGAATTAAAAACTTTTAAAATCATAAAAAACTAAAAACCATGAAAAAGATAATTACAATTTTAGCAATCCTCCTTACGGTTAACGCACTTGCACAGGTACCTCAAAAAATGAGTTATCAGGCTATTATCCGAAACAACAGTAACCAGCTGCTTACATCCACCACGGTAGGAATGCAAATAAGTATCTTGCAGGGCTCAGCCATCGGTACGAGTGTTTACACGGAAACACAAACTCCAGTCACAAACGTGAATGGATTAGTTACCGTGGAAATTGGTAGCGGCACTGTTGTTACAGGAGTTTTTTCATCCATTAACTGGGCAACGGGAGTCTATTTTATAAAAACAGAAATTGACCCTTCCGGTGGCACCGCTTATTCCATTACCGGTGCAACTCAATTAATCAGTGTTCCCTATGCACTTTATGCAAACACCAGCGGTAATATAGGGGCAACTGGACCAGCGGGACCAACAGGGCCAACAGGCCCAGCAGGGTCTATTCAAGCGGCTCAGTTTGTTCAGTTAGGAGTTCAGCCCTTCGTAGTGGGTGCTGGTCAGCCCTTCACTTATTCAACGGCTGTGGTTACTTCTCCTAATGTAATATCATCAACGGCTTTATTTAACCCTCCATATATAACCAGTGGCACAGTTTTTACTTTGGTAAATATTGGACAATATGAAGTGAACTACCAGATGAACTATCCTACAGACGGAGGAGTTGTATTATACCTGGGTACCACCCTTCCTGGAATGGCTGCATTGCCTTATACCATGATTGGTAAATCAACAGATGGTTCCGTGTGCGGAAGTGTGATTATACAAACTACGTCGGCTAATTCATTTTTAAGCGTAAATGCAGCTGCAGGTAACAGCGTGGGTATTAGTATTCCGCCAAATTCCAGCACCACTAATCAAAGTGCGACCACTGTATCTATTAAGCAGATTAATTAAAGGGGAACCGAACTACCGAACAGACCTTTTTTTCAGTCTATTTTTTTCGGGAACTGTTTCCAGATAGGCATTTTGGCGGTTGTCATGCTTTACTTCAATTCCTCTAAAATACATGCATCATACATCTTCACCACACGGTGGAAATGGATCTGATGAATGACGAATGGAATTACAGACAGCCCTTCTACTGGCACAGCGATCAACACACAGAGGATTCCCGCCATTTGGACAGAACTAAGATCCGTTGATCTCGCTGCAAAACTAGCCAGGCTGATTCCTGCCGCAAACTGAACGCCGGCAGTTAACTGGATCGCATGCTGAATATTTCTGGCTTTTTTTGTTTTTTTTATTTCGGCGGTCAAATCTTCCTTGCTTTTTTTCACCGATGCAATACTTAAAATACGAGATTCAGCGATAAACCCGTATGCATCTCTTGAATATGGCCCCAGGTTAGTAATAGGATAACCCTTTCTGCTTTTTATTTTTTCCCTTTCCCCGGATTCCATCTCAAAATTCCGGATGCTACCGTTGGCATAGTGAATACCAGACAGATCCCTTTGTTTGAGTTTATGATGATGGGTTGCATCAAATTCGTCAACTGTATTAAATTTAATCCGATCTCCTTCTGAAATCACCTTTGCGTTTAATACTCTTCCACTTCTAAATAAAAGAGTATCCTGTGAAAATAATCCCAGGGGAATCAACATAAGCATGAATAAAAACGCAGAATAAGGTTTTGGCATCTATGAAAGCTAGTCTAAATCGATTGGACTTGCGAATTGAATTGGTTAATCCGCACTCCCAAATCTACCCCATTTCCACAATCCCGCCAAAACTCATATCCGAACAAACCGGACAGAACTTATCTATTAGATCAATCCTGTTTAAGGTATTTTTAGTTTCACACCCAACCATTTCTTTGATTCTACAGACTATAGAGTATTGAACGTCTGGTTTTTTTATAGCCTGTAAATTTTCAGAACAGGTATAATTATTAGCACGGAGATGCGTTACCTCTACATGATCATGCTCTCCTAAAGAACTCTAAGCACATAAACATGGACAGGAAAGAATTTTTAGCGCTTGTTGGAACGAGCATAGCAGCCATCACCATTGGGTCATGCATTGGAGGCTGCAGCAAAGGCAACACGAGTAATCCTGCTTCGCCAAGCGTAAACTTTAATCTGAATCTGGCCGATCCTGCCAACAGTGCACTGAATACCAACGGAGGTTATATATACTCCCAAGGTGTGATCGTTGCAAAGACCCAAGCCGGGGCCTTTATTGCTGTTTCCCAAGCCTGTACCCATCAGGGGGTATCGGTTGTTTACAGTTCATCACTCAACGGGTTTTCGTGCCCCGCACATGGATCTACCTTTGCAAACAATGGTGCCGTCACCGGTGGGCCTGCTTCATCCAATCTGAAAAGCTACAGCACACAATTAAGTGGTTCTACCCTACATGTATGGGGTTAATAGGATACCATCCAAACCAGGAAACTTTCCAAAACCGTGAAAGGAAGGGAAGAAACGTATTATGTAAGACTATTTAGCTACTCAAAACAGCCCATTTATTGTATTTCCTCATGCCTTTTTCCGAAGCCTGAAGATTCTTTTTTTCAAGTCCTCATTCCCAGTATCAAGCGCAAGGGCTTTCTGATACATCGTAAGGGCATTCTTGTTTTGCTTTGCTCCCTCATAAGCTTGTCCGAGCATGGAAAGAGTCCCCGTACCATCTGGAAAAATTATCCTGATGGACTCAAATACTGGAATGGCCTCCAGGTATCTATTCTTGCTCATCCATTTTTTTCCTATCCCGATCATCCAGGATTCGTAACCGCTGTAGCAAAAGGAGATGTCGGTAAGAACAGCTTTTATTGAATCTGTTTTCCGACTCATCCCTGCA
>PLYR01000043.1 GCA_003153435.1 Bacteroidota bacterium | reverse complement strand
CTGTATTGTTGATATGCAAGTTTGTGTTGCCACTATTATCCAGTGCTTCGAAATTAAAACCAAATACCTGCTTTCCTGTTTCAGAAACCACGATGCTCATATGATAGGTAGTACCTGGCACATATAACCCACCTGAAATGGCAGGGACAGAATTGATCTGCAAGCTACCAGGCCCAGCATTGTCAACAAGCCCTCCCGTAGTGCCGCTTCCATTACCGGCTCCGTGACAGCCTGCTTGTGAACAAGTATGAGATTCACCAGGAGACCCGGTACTGGTAGAGGTTCCGCCCTTATTATGATTGCTGTGCCTGACAATTCCTGTCTCATTGGTGCTTGCAGTCAAGGCTGTCAGAATTGGTATGGCAAAAAGAAGAGGTACTACTAGTTTTGTTTTCATGAGTTAGGGTTTTATCAATAGATGTAGAATTCAAAGGAAAGGTTGCATATAAATCAGAAAAATCTTTCGCTCCTATTCGCTATCCCCTCAAGGAATCGAACCAGGGACGCAAGGATTTTAAGCAGCACTTGGGTTTCTGACCTTTCTGTTTCTTAGAGTTTTGATAACTCTTAATCAGAATTTCAGGTTCAATTTCTGAAGAAGAGCAGATTTATTCGCCCGGGAAACGGGGACAGTAGTCGCATCGCTGAGCACTAAATAACCTCCATCTCCTTTGATGTACTTTTCCACTTTATTCAGATTGACCAGATGGGCACTGTGAACCCTGAGGAAATTTTCGGGTGGCACCAGATTCTCCAGTTCCTTCAGTGTCCTTGATACCGTCAGTTTTTTCTTATCATTCGTATAGACATGGGTATAGTTTGAATCCGCTTCCATACGAAGGATATTTATGGTCTCAATCAAAACAAAACCATCCTGACAAGGAAGGGTTATATTATCTCTTCTGGCTGGCTCCCGGAGACGTGAGAGTAACTGTTCCAGTTCACTTTTAAACCGGGGCTCGTTTTTCGACACTTTCTTCACTGCAGCCATGAGTTCATCTGCACTGATGGGCTTGAGGAGATAGTCCAGTGCATTTATTTTTAGTGCTTTTAGCGCATATTGCTCATAAGCAGTGGTGAAGATCACGTGGTAGGCTATGTTTTTTGTCCGCTCTATCACTTCAAATCCGCTTCCATCAGGCATTTCAATGTCCAGAAAAACAATTTCAGGATTATGGAGATCGATCATCTCAACGGCCTGCTTCACCCCATTTGCCATGGCCACAATTTCAAGATCAGGACAAAATTCCCGTATCATAAGGGCAAGGGATTCGGAACCATGTTTTTCGTCATCCACGATGACTACCTGTAGGGCCATAAATAAATCGGTTTAAAAGATGCTAATTTATCCGTTTGCCTTAAATGACGGAATGGGAAAGTATAAAGTTAAGGAAACTGGTGTATTTTCTCTCTCTTCATGGAATGGCCTGGTTCGAATAGAATGGTTACCCGGGTTCCGGCTACAGTTCCTTCCTCGTCTTTAAGATCTTCCACATTACAGGTGGCATTGAAATGATTCTCTCTCTTCAACAAATCAAGGCGTTCTGAAGTTACGGAAAGACCCATGGATTTATGATAGTTCAGTTTCTTGCTTTTGATTTCAGCTGATTTGATCCGACCGATACCATTATCTTCAATCGTGCATTTAATATTGCCTGATTGGGATTGCAATGAAATACGCAGAAGTCCTTCTCCGTCGCTTTTCGGAATGAGGCCATGAAGGATTGCATTCTCAATAAAAGGTTGGAGAATCATTGATGGAATAAGAGCATGTTCGGAGATCCCGGGATCCACCTCAATGACATAAGTAAAGCGATCTGCTGCCCGGAGTTTTTCAAGCTGAATATACAGATCCAGTGTTTGAATCTCGTCCGCAACTGTAATAAAGTCTGATTTCGAAAACTCAAGGACATTGCGGATCAAACGGGAAAACTTAATAAGGAAGTCTTGCGCGACTTTCTTTTCATTCTTGAGAATGAAATTCTGAATGGAATTAAGTGCATTGAAAATAAAGTGAGGATTCATTTGGGCCCTGAGAGCAGTTGCTTCCAGACGAGCCACTGTTTCCCTCGTTTTTGCCTTTTCCTGTTCCTTCTTCTGAACTTTATTTATACTATATCTGAAGTAAAGGATAATGAACGCGATGAGGAGGAGTATAACAAGTGGGGCAAACCAAAATGTTCTCCAGAAGGGAGGCGTAATCGTAAAACAAAACTGAGCACTATGCATGATCACTGATGGGTCGCCCGTAGGTTTGACCACGAATCGGTAAGAACCGGGAGGTAGATTGGAATACTCGACCGATAACTCCCTTGTATGGCGCCAGTCTGCATCCACCCCTTCCAGTTTAAATACATATTCCGTCTTACCTGCTTCAAAATAGGAAAGGCCGAGGAAGGAAAGCTTCACTCTGCTTTCCGAATAGGGTAATATACTCTGATCCTGAATACTCTTGTTAGATTGGCTACTTACATTCGTGATGAATATCGGCGGATTGCGGGTTAGTTTATTCAGACGCTGAACTTTGAAGGAATAGACGCCTTCCGAGGTGGAAAGGAGAATGTTGCCACCATATAATTTAATATCACTAACCTCCCCCGAGATCAGTTCATTTAAAAAACCGAAACTGGATACTGTCAAACTGTTTTTATCTACTTTGCAAAGCCCAGAGTTCGTACCTACCCACATCGTATTGGCTGTGTCTGGACATAATATTCTGCAAAAATCAGACGACAGGCCGGAGCGGGAATCAATCACCTGAACATTCTTATTCTTGTCGAACAGAAGCAAACCATTTCCTCGTGTAGCCAGCCACAACCTGCCTTTTTCATCTTCCACAATCTGGTCTGTTCTTTTTCCCAGGAGTGAATTTATCTGTGCCCAATAAGTCAGTTTCTTATCCTTGTCCTTATCCCAGCTGATAAGACCTTCTGTAGTACCAATCCAGAAGACACCCTGTTTATCAATTATAAAAGTATTAACCCTTTCCTTCATAGAGAGTGCTACTTTAACTTCATTATCGGGGCTGAAAGAGACGATCCAGTGAGGATGGGAGCCGTATAAAACACCATGCCTATCTGTTGCATAGTGGTTAATATACCAGCTTACCTTGTTGTGGTCCTTAAAGGGATGAAGCTGAAAACTGCGCGTGTCGCAATAGCCGGGAAACCGCCCTGTATAAAAGAGTTTATCAGGAAAGAAAGGACTCTTAAAGAGACCCATACCTGTGTTTGAAAGAGTTTTGATTACACGACCCCGGTACAGATATAAGTCGCCGGAATAGCTTTGTGCAGCAAGGGTATCTCCGGTAAGTACTTCTGTCTGACTTATCCTGCTGTTGATCATACCATCTTCTTTTCCGATTTTTATGAAGTCTGTTCTTGGCATGTAAATCAATCCCTTTTCGAGAGAAGTAAACCAATAGCTTCCTTCAAAATCAACTGCCATTCCGGTAATGGTATTCCCTTCAAAATACCGTGTGAAAATTTCCGGATGATCTAGGTCAGGGTAGCAGCAAACTCCCTGTTTGGCCCCACTTACCCACAAGCAGCCATTCTCATCTGTATTCATTGCAATAACCTGATCTTTCAGATTAACAAGCATCCGGAGCCCCGATTTATCCAGGAGAAAAATCCTGGACATGGAAGCAATTAGTAACCCGTCCTTTTTATACCGCATATATAATTTTGCCGAGGTATTATCAGGAACAGCAAATTCAGATTCAGCCGCATTTTCCTTATTCCGGTCCCGGGAGATAGTCAATAACCTGGTGGAGGGTTCTCCTGTCGATAGTGCGTACCCGCATACACTTCCCTGCTTCCCATTTTCGTGAAAAGTGAGCATGAAATTTTTTTGATTCAGAATGATTTCAGGTTTTGAACTTTGGTACGGAGGGGCAATTCGGATCAGCCTGCCTGTTTCACAAGTTCCCAACCAAAGCGTATCACCGCTGTCGACATACAGGGAGGATATCAGATCCAGATACGAAGCATTCTTTGTTGCTGTAAGCAAGTTTGACAGAGACGGGATTACCTGTATGGAGTCTCCTGAAACAAAGCCGACCCTGGAATTCAGAGTGGTAAACCACATCCGGTTCTTGTGATCTTCAAAAAGTTTAAAAATAGTCGTCTCCGGTAGTCCATCATGAATCGAAAAGTTTTTGAAGGAATAGCCGTTAAATCGAGATAACCCGGCATCGGTCGTAATCCATAAAAACCCAGTATGATCGGTGAGAACAGAATACGATTCGGTGGACGGTAATCCGTCTTTAGGTAAATAATTACGCGTAACAGGTTGCTGGGCCCTGACTGCAGGTAAGCAAAAAACAGAGAGAAAGAGAAAAAGGATATTCCGGAATGACAAAGCAGTTAATCTTTTATTTGTTCTCAAGCGGGTTCAAAAATAAGATAAATTAATCAGTGACGATTCTTTAAACAGAATGGTTTGAGAATTCAAGGCCTTTAGCTGACTGCTTACCCAATTCTGTGAATTACTCACCCAACTCTGTGAATTACTCATTTGTCAAAATTAAAAGCAGGACTTGAAGTATTCTTGCACCCGATTATAATTTTAAACCCAGGCCGTGAAGTCGGCTAAAATAAATATTATATGAAAACAACGTCCTTCCTTTTACGTTTTTCAATTTTTATTGGCTTGGTGTCAGCCATTCCCCTGAGTGGATATTCCCAGTCGAGCTTGTTACAGCCTCTTAATACCAGCAGCACCGCTTTCTGCGGTGCTGGAGCTGATTATGTAAAGGCATATAATGACTCCTACATTTCCTCCAAGTCGGGTAGCGGAAGCATCCCTGGTACTTTGAGCTTTACTTCCCAGAGCAGCTACCCGGTTAACCTGATTGAACATTGCGGGGCTTTCAATGTCTATTACGACGATAAACTATATACAACTGATGGGTTTGCTGACCCTACGGTAGGCAGTGTGCGTAAGTCTACGTTCTGTGCTGTACTTCAGCAGATTCAGACCACTCTTAAAATTCCTGCTGGAACAACCCTGGATATTTTTGTAAGTCGTTCTTACAGCGGGAATAATCTTTATACAGGAACTGGCGGGACGCTTGCAACAGCAGGGCCTACCTTTCCAGCCGGATTTGGATCCACACCGGGTATCTTCAATGGAAATTTATTTGATCATATTACTACAGGAGTTGACCCTGATCCAACCAATTATGATGCAGTAGTTACCGTAAATTTCGACAGATACTGGGATGCCAATTCCAGCATGTACATGCCAATTTCTTATTATGACAATAATGTAATCGCGTCCTATCCCAATTCAGTTACCTGTAATTATGATCTGTTTTCCGTGTTGCTTCATGAGATGACCCATGCTTTAGGCTGGATCAGTTTTGTATCAGAGGACCCCACCTCGCATCTTGCGGTAAATGGTAATAATGGGGTTATTTTAAATAACGCCTTTTCCCGTTTTGATAACCTGTTCCTGTATAAAGGAAGTCCGGTGACAGGTAGCTTCACCAAGCTTGTTACTTCAGCTCCAGCTATTAATTCCACTATAAACGTCGCAAATTGCTTAAGACAAAATGATATCTGGCTTTATAACAACGGAGCTCCGCTTAACCAGCCGGTATACAGCGGCAACTACTATGTCGCGACCGGAGTGTATTCTACCCTTGCTAATCCGGGATCCCTTATCTCACATATGGATCTGGATCTCGGAGGATTTATTGGGATGTCACAATATTCCCCAGGTTATCTGCCTTCTTATGTAATGGGCCCTTCCATTTCGACTGACGAATTTAAAACAGCCTGGACCCTCCCTGAGATGAGGGCTTTACTTTTCATGGGTTACACCCTCGATCCGGGTTTCTCAACTTCCACTTCCATCAATGGAACTGATCAAAACGGATGGCTGCTCACTTCAAATACTCCTGCGTACAGAACAAACAGCGGCACCAAAGTAACAGATGAAGGAGCTCCTGGTAATTCAAATTTTAATGAGACGGCGACTCCCGATTTTACAATTACAAATAATAATTCCATTGCTCTTCCTAATCAATCTATTCTATCCATTCCGGTATCCGCTCTGGCGAATACCGCTGACGCCCAAGGGGATGTTATTTCCGTTATGCCTGGAACCCTTTTTGGTATACGCGGTGTAAGCTCGGGAGGAGACAATCATAACCTGCTTACTATTTCGGGAAGCACGATTACCTATACTCCCGTTGCAGGTTATCGCGGACTGGCCCAGTTTGGATTCTATCTCTGGGACGGACATGAACGAGGTGCTTTCAAAGTAATAACCATTCAAGTCAATCAAGGAAGCTATGTTCCAGCCGTAGGTACAAACCTGGCTATAAACGGAAGCTTTGAAGATGGGACCGAAGTGCGTCAGCGGAATGTGAATACAGGCCTCCCCTTTTCTTCTCTGGAGTCTTTCAGAGAAGGGGAGTATTTTGCCGGTCAGCATCTGAGTGGTGGCCAACCCTATTCCAACTGTTCCAACGGATGGTTTCCATGGGGAGGCGGAACGATCATCAAAGATTCCTGGCATTACTGCTACCAACCCTCCAATCCATTCATCCGGAAAAGTTTCGGCTACTTTACCAATTCATCCGATAATGCAGGCGGCCCGTTTATCTTTCCGGAACCTACGAATACCGTTCCTAATAATGATCGATACATTGCTCTTTCGGCAGGAACCACTTATTGGTTGAGCCTTTCAGACAACCTACAAAATATGAAGTATTATCAGGTTGAGTTTGATGTGGCTTTTACCGGAACCACAGTTGGAAGCCCTTTTGATTTCGCACTGAAAGCCATTTCCAATCCTGTCCCAAACCCTGCAACTGTGACTGTTTACCAAACTGAAAACGTTTCCGGTTCCGTTGCTTCGGTAAATGCCTCACAAACGGATATGAACTGGCAGCATGTGGTTTATACTTTTCAATACTGCTCCTTAACACCAGCCAATATGTTGAGCCTTTCTGGAATGGTTTTAGGAGGATATGTAGATAATTTTTCCCTCACGCAAATAATTAATCCCCCGGCATTTTCAAGTGTAACAGCTATGGCATCGCCTACCGCAGGCCTGGGAGTAGTTCCTTGTCCTGGTACTCAATTTGCACTTTCAGCCATACCTGATCATAATTCCTGCAACCTGACCTATACATGGACTCCAGGGGGCATGACTGGACAAACAGTCAATGTTACTCCGAGTACAACCACCACCTATACTGTAACAGCCACAAACGGAATTACCACAGCTACTTCAACGGTAACAGTGAATGTGCTTCCTGCTCCTGTTATTACTTTTTCTCCTGCTAATCCTGTTGTATGCGCAGGTCAGCCCATTACATTGACGGAGAATGGTCTTTCTCTATACATCTATTGGTCTACCGGTGGAAATACTCCGTCAGTCACGGTAAGTCCGACTTCCACAACCACGTATTCGGTATATGGCTATGGCTCCAATTATTGCTCCGCCTCCGCTACTATCACCGTTCATGTGAATCAACCTGCCCCTGTAACAGTTACAGCTAACCCTACTATTATTTGCACCGGAGGTTCATCTGCTCTGTCTTATTCACCCGCTTTAACAGGTACGGTCTGGTCTCCGGCTTCAAGCGTATCTTGTTCTACATGTCCAACGACCACAGCTACTCCAGCAGCGACGACAACATATACCGTAAGCGGGAACGATGCAAATGGATGTGCAACGAGCGGAACGACAGCTCTCACTGTACAGGTTTGCAATTCATGCACCATTTGCACGGCAACTTTACCCACCGTGGTAAGCACTACACCTACCGGCAGTATGGCTTATTGCGTTCCGTCCAATGTTACAATTACCGGAAATGTATTCTTCGCGTTTTGTGAGTTTAAAATTTCTCCAAACGTGGTTATAACCGTCGCTCCGGGTGCTTCACTTACTATCTATGGCAGCCATCTCTATGGATGCAATGGAATGTGGCAGGGCATTGTCGTTCAGAACGGGGGTAAACTTATTATCAGTGACCTGAGCTTTTTCGGAACCCACAAATATCCTTTAATTGAAGATGCAATAACGGCAGTGAATATAACCGGATCAACCGTTACCTCAAATCTTCTTACGGTAAGTGGTGCTACCTTTAACAGAAACCAGACTTCTATTTCTATTAATGGCTATTCGCAGACCGCCTCCACTACCTATCCGTTTGTGATTCAGAATTCCGTTTTCACTTGCAGGGATCTTCCTTTTACTCCGAATTCCCTTATATGGCCCCAGACTCCTTCTGTCCTGGCAGCTAACAATCCAATCACCTCTCCATTGCAAACTCCTTATATCAACAGTACTACTTATTCACCATCCAATCCCAATGCTTACCTGAAATCACCTTACACGGGGACAAAGCCTACGGTAGGAATCACGATGAGTGCTGTGGGAGTTACACAGAATGCTCAGACAACCCCAACCTATTATGAAATCGCGATAGGGGCAAGTGGAGCATCCAATTACAATGTATTCGATAATCTCATTACCTCTATCAATGCCGTGAATACAAACTTCACCTGTATGAATAACGTCATCCAGAATGCTGTTACAACCGGTAAGGGGAACAGCGGAGGAGGATATGGAATTGTGGCAAAAGCCGATGTCCCTAACGTTCGTATGCGTCTGCTTCCGGCAAGTGCAAATAATGCTGACTATAACAAATTCTTTGATTGCAGTCATGCCGTTACCTCCACCGATTATTTTGAACATGAAATCAGAGAGTGTGATATCCGGAGCACCCAATCCAATCCAGCGCCAGGAATGTATCTGAATCAACCAGGCAAGTATGGTATATCCGTTAGTACTAACCGATTCAGAGTGATGGATATTTGCAGTAATAGTCTGTATAATATTGAAAATGCGATTGGATTCAGCGCAACTTATGGAACCGCTGTGGTAGGTACCGTCAATGCAGGTCAGTACTCCGGACAAGTTGATATCGATTCCAACCGAGTTCAGCCACATTTGACCGGATATACCATTACTTCCCAATATGTTATCAATTCGCTGCAAGCACTCAATAACAGTCCAGTAGGATCAACGTATATAATTCCCGGCACAAGAGTAAATGTGAATAACAACACGCTTAATAATGTATATCAGGGGGTTCATTGTGCAAACTGGCTTAAAAAAGATGTTTATACCATGAGTAACGGGATCATCCTGGTTAATGATGTATTCTTTGCCAACCCATTCCAGTATGGAATTAATCACTCCAACAATATCGGGGGGCCAACCGGAAACAATATTTATGAGAATAACATCAGCGGGTATGGAACTACAAACCCAAACCTGCATGGTATCTATACAAGCCTGTGTGCTCATCAGACTATTCATTGCAATTATACCGCCAATACTTATAACGGTTTAAGTTTTTGCGGTTCAGAGCCAACAACAGCTAACTCGCATAATACCATGTTTACGAATACTTATGGCTTTGCCCTTTATAACAATGCGGTTATAGGTCAACAGGGAAATGCAACCACACCTATGGATGATCATTGGGTAGGTACCTGGGGTACTACCCCTTCACTTCCTGCAAAGACAGCTACGATCAGCTCCTCTGCGGTTGGTTCGACTATCTATGTACGTACCTCCCCGGCAGATTGCGACCCAACAGGTTCCAGCTATACAACAGGTACCTATGGAACAACTGATTATTATTACCCAGGTACGATCCAGCATGCAAGTAGCCTTTCTACTACCATATGCGCGCCTTTACCTCCACCTGTGATGCAGGGACCCGGCACAGGGCTTTCAACACTTGAAAGAATTGCAACCGATGGAATTCCTTATCAGGGCAATTCCCGGGAAACTGGAATGGTTGCTAAAAATCAGTTATACCGTATGCTCNNGAACAGGGAGGTGCGATTTCTTCCATTGAAGATGCCATTTCAAACGGCGATTTCAAGCGTGCGAAAGTATTGTGCGGAACTCTGCCTACTGATCAATCGGTAGCAAATAACTATGGCAAATTTTATAAAGCGTATACAGAATACCTGCTTGAACACATAATCCCAACCCAAGACAGTACAGATATTATTCAGCTCGCAAAAGGATGTCCATTTACGGATGGAGCTGTAGTGTATCAGGCCAGAGCATTCTATAATCTGGTCTATGACAGAGCAACCAATTTTACAGATGACTGCCGCCTCTTGACTGCTTCAACCGGGACTTCGGTTTCAAATGAGAAGGGATTCGATGCGATTGTGTATCCTAATCCGTCAGACGGAAAATTCTTTATCACAAGTCATGGCCAGGGACCAATCTCTGTGAAATTGACTGATCTCCAAGGCAAAGTAGTACTGGAGCAAAGGCTTTCCGGAGAGCAAGATGAAACCGAATTAAATTCCGGTGATCTGAACAATGGAGTTTACCTCGTTCAGATTACGAATCTGAGCAAAAATGAAACAGTTTATAGAAAGCTTGTTATTCAAAAGTAATAGTGGACCTTTAACAAAGAGCGTAGAAACAGAGCGTAGAAACAGAATAGGTCAGAAACCTAATCGCTCTGTTTCTTCACTCTGTTTTTCCTTTTGGGTTTCTATTTCTCAGAGTGCGGCTCTCTTTTATTAGCCAGAAATTCCACTCCCCAAACACCATATTTTCCGCTTTGCGATCTCCTGAAATGATTTCTATCATAGAAATTGTTGAGCTTGGTCATATAGTAACGGTGGCAGAGCCGATAGTTTTGTTGTGTTCGATTTTCTCGGACAAACAAAAATGGAAAAGAGATTTTTCGGTTGTACCTATAAAAAGAACAGCTCCCTCGGCAGGATCGGAATGTGTTTGTCTTTGCTGGGCCCTTTCTTTTGTTTGTCCCCAGTAGCGCAGACCCCAATTAAAATCTGGACTCTTAAAGAATGTATCAATCAGGCATTGGAAAAAAACATTGCCCTCAATCAAAGCCGCCTCGGCAATGAGATCACCCGCATTACCTGGGACCAAAGCAAGTACAATACATATCCAAATCTGAATCTAAGCGATGGGCATACCATTGGATTCGGGCGTTCCCTGGACCCTGTGTCTTATACTTATACCAATCAATCTTATTCAAGCAATATCCCAGCACTCAGCAGCAGTGTAACGCTCTACAATGGCTTGCACAATTTAAACCTGATGAAGGAAAACAAACTGAGCTATGATGCAGGCAGTCTGGATATTGAGAAGCAGCAGAACGATTTGGCATTGACTGTATTGGGAGCCTATATGCAGGTGCTTCTGGATATCGAAGCAGTAAACATTGCCAAGGAGCAAATGGCATTGACCGTTGTGCAGGTCGACCGCACGGAAAAGTATGTGGCGGCAGGCAAATTTCCGGAACTGAATCTATTTCAGATTCAATCGCAACTGGCCACAGACAAATCTGCTGAGGTGGATGCAGAAAACACATTGCAGATTGCTCGGGTGACACTGATGCAATTATTGGAACTGCCCTTGAGCGATGATTTTGACATTGAAAAACCGAATCTGGAAATCACACTCTCAGAAGCTGCCGCACAGTCATCCGTGGATGTGTATAGCATGGCGTTGACACTTCAACCCCAGATAAAAAGTGCAGCACTGCGAACACAGGCCGCCGACCGGGATTTGAAGGTGGCTCAGTCGGCCTTGTTTCCTGTTCTGGGGCTGACAGGTACTTTGCGAAGCAGCTATTCCAGTTTGCGTAGCCGTGTTTCGGATCGGCTCATCTATCAACAGGAAAATATTGGTTATGTGCAGGGAAATCCTTCCCAGCCTGTGATTGGTCTTGTTCCCCAGAACCAGGTCACCAGTTCCGCATACCCGGTCGAAAACCAGCTCATGGATAATTTCGGACAAATTCTGAATTTCAATTTAACCATTCCCTTGTTTAACAACTATCAGGCTAAAAGTGCCATCGCGAAATCAAAGATCGGAATTGAAAATGCCAAACTGAACGAGGAGTCTGTCAAGGTTCAATTACGAAAAACCATTGAACAGGTGTACACCGATCAAAACGGTTCAGCAAAAAAACTGGTTGCGGTGGGTGAACAGGAGAAATCCGAAGAACGCACTTATGGCGACATGGAAAAAAAATTCAATGCAGGAATGGCCTCTACAACAGATTTTTTGGTTGAAAAAAACAATTATAACAAAGCCTTGCTTTCAAAAGTTTCAGCCAAATACGACTATATCTATAAAACCAAAGTTGTGGATTTTTACCTCGGCAAAGCCATAACATTCTAAAGGCCATGAAAAAAATCAGTATTATTATTTCTTGTATTACCCTGGTATTGGCTATGGGATTCTATTTTTATAAACGCGATAGCACAACAAAGCTTCCCAATTGGAAGACTGTTCGTGTGGAGCAAGGAAATTTAATTCAGTTCGTTACGGCCACGGGTACGCTGGCTGCAGATACAACGGTGCAGGTGGGTACGCAGGTTTCAGGGATCATTGCCAAAATCCTGGTCGACTTCAACTCCGTCGTAAAAGTTAGGCAGGTGGTGGCTATTCTCGACACGACTTTTCTGTATGCTTCTAAAGAAGATGCGGCAGCTGCTTTGCAGAAAGCAAAAGTCCAGGTTGATGAAATGAAAAGAGAATTCGACCGGGCAAAAACACTTTTTGACCAGAAAGTAGCAGATCAGGCCGATTATGATCTGGCTGTTTATAATTACGAAAGCGCCAAAAGCCTGGAGCATTCTGCGAAAGCTCAATACGACCGGGCAGTCATCAACCTACAGTATGCAACAATCCGCGCTCCTGTCAGCGGAACAGTTATTTCCAGAAATGTGGATGTGGGCCAAACCGTGATCTCCAGTTTCAATGCACCAACTTTGTTCACTATTGCCAATGATCTGACGAAAATGCAGGTGCAGGCCAGTGTAGATGAAGCGGATATAGGACAAGTAAGAGAAATGCAGGATGCCGAATTTACAGTGGATGCGTATCCGGGTGATCTCTTCCATGGAAAAGTGAAACAGGTTCGCTTGCAGCCGATCATGGTGCAAAATGTGGTCAACTATACAGTCATTATTGAAGTCCCCAATAAGGACCGCCGCCTCATGCCGGGACTCACAGCCAACATCCGCATCCGGGTGAATGAGCGTGACAGTGTTTTAAAGGTCCAGGTTAATGCACTCCATTTTTTTCCACCACCGGAGTATCCTGGAACGATTCATATTCCGGATTCTATTCTTCATAAATCCGAAAGTCTTAGCTCCCCAGCCAATGAGGACCCACGAAAAAAGAGCTTTATTGTCTGGGTGAAATCCGGTCCATTCATCTATCCGGTTAGAGTGAAGCCAGGATTAAGCGATGGCCTTCTGACTGAAATATCAGGAAACATAAAAGCGGGAGAAGATGTTGCCGTTGGAGTACTTGCCCAACCTATTGAAACAAGCAAACAGCAGAGTCCGTTCATGCCAAAGTTTCAGCCATCAAGAAAGACCCATTAGGTGATGGAAAACAAAAACATTCTTGTTGTAAAAAATCTTTGGAAGATTTATCGTACCGGAGATATAGAGATGAACGCGCTTCGCGATGTGTCACTGGACGTCATGCAGGGTGATTTCGTTGCGATTATGGGCGCCAGTGGATCGGGGAAATCGACATTCATGAACATCCTGGGCTGTCTTGACTATCCCACCAAAGGCGAATATAGTATTGATGGGGAGGATGCATTGAAACTGAGCCGTAACAAACTTGCCGAATTGCGAAACCAGAAACTCGGTTTCATTTTCCAGTCATTCAACATCCTGTCGCGTACCTCTGCCCTTGAAAATGTGGAGCTTCCTCTCTTATACAACAACCGGTTTAACTCCAAAGAAAGAAAGGAAAAAGCAGTCAACGCTTTACAATCAGTAGGTCTAGGAGAGCGTCTTCACTCCATGCCCAACCAGCTTTCCGGCGGGCAGCAGCAGCGTGTGGCTATTGCCCGGTCTCTGATCAACGATCCTATGGTCATTATGGCCGATGAGCCTACCGGAAATCTGGATACGAGGACCAGCTATGAAATCATGGATATTTTTCAGGAGCTGAACAACAAAGGGATCACCATTGTGATGGTCACACATGAAACTGACATTGCACAGTGCGCCAGAAGAAATGTACTCTTCCGTGATGGGCAGATAATAGAAAACAAAATCGTGCCGGAGCGAAAGAATGCTAAAGAGGAATTGAAAAAACTGCTTGTATTCCAGGCAGAAAAAGAAGTGAAATGAGGATTCTGAACCAAATAAAAATTGCAGCACGAAGCCTGAATAAAAACAAGCTTCGCACTTTCCTGACCATGCTGGGCATTATTATCGGTGTAGGCTCTGTCATTGCAATGCTGGCTATTGGTGAAGGATCCAGACAAAACATCCAAGCCTCCGTGGCCAGCTTGGGCACGAACTCTATTATGGTTTTTCCGGGCTCGATGAACCAGGGTGGTGTGCGCATGGGTGCCGGTTCGTATTCCACCTTAACTGTAAAAGATGCAGAGGCCATTGCTGCCCGCTGCGATCTGGTCTCCCTGGTTACTCCTGCTGTAAGTAAAAGCGTGCAGGTCATAGCCGGGGCTCAGAACTGGAGAACATTTATTGTTGGCAGCAATATCGAGTACCTGGCCATACGAAATCTGAATGTAAGCGGTGGAAGTGCATATACCCCGACCGATGACCGTGCTGCTGCGAAAGTCTGCATTATCGGGCAAACCGTTTCCGACAACATTTTCGGTGTGGGAAAGGATCCAGTGGGACAATCACTTCGAATCAACAGTATTCCTTTTCAGGTTATCGGCCTGTTGGAGAAAAAAGGACAGAATACATTCGGGCAAGACCAAGACGATATCATCATTGCTCCATTCTCAACAGTTCAGAAACGTCTGATGACCTCCTCCATTTTTATTAGCAGCATCTATGCTTCGGGAGTTTCGGAAAAAGTGATTGACAAGGCTAAGGACGAGATCGGCACCATTCTCCGAGAGCAGCACAAACTGACTCCTAGCGAGGATGACGATTTCACGGTTCGCAGCCAGGCAGATATCGCCAATATTTTTGGATCCATCTCAAAGATTATGACAATACTGCTGGCCAGCATAGCCAGCATTTCACTGCTAGTTGGCGGTATCGGCATCATGAATATCATGTTGGTATCAGTAACAGAAAGAACAAGAGAGATTGGGATACGGATGGCTATTGGAGCCAAAGGACGGGATGTTCTGATTCAGTTTATGATCGAAGCTATTTTCATAAGTTTTCTCGGGGGGCTGATTGGAGTGGCTCTTGGAATGATTACTTCGGGTTTGGTGGCAAAGTTCGGAGGCTGGCCGGTAGTGATTACACCCTCATCCGTTTTGCTTTCCTTTATCTTTTCTGCAGCCGTAGGTGTTTTTTTCGGCTGGTATCCCGCAAGAAAAGCAGCCAGTCTGAATCCAATCGATGCTTTGCGGTATGAATAAATCAGTGATGGGAGATGCTCCTCAAAGGCTCCTGATACACTCCTTCCAAATAAACAACCATAGGTCAATCATCTGACAATCAAAATAGTTAATGTTGAATTCATTAGCGCTTAGATCGTTCCTTGCGCCGCTTCGAGCGTAGCAGAGTGTTGTACGAGGGTATAAGAGTATTGTTCTA
>PLYR01000039.1 GCA_003153435.1 Bacteroidota bacterium | reverse complement strand
ACTCTCTGAAAGAAGGGACATTGTTCTTGTCGCGGTCAATCTGGGTATAAATAATCTGGACCCTGTACTTCTCAGGGTTCGCTAGTTCCTTTTTGAATTTATCCGGATGTTTTCGGAGGAGACGTTCAAGAAAAAGGGTATCACCTGTGTTTTGAGCCACAGATGATACCCCGAAAATGCTCTGGAGGATTATGATTGCAGAAAAAACAATTTGTTTTGCTTTCATTATCCCGGTTCAGCTGAACCTCTTTATTTTTTCTTCTTTGCCAGCATCAGATTTGACTGTCCTTTCTGGAATTTATATCCAATTCCAAAAGGGAGTGTCTTCACATTCTTGCCTGCTTTATAAGCATCTGAGAGATCTTTCTGGAAGTTGTGATGAAAAATTTCATAGGCTCCGGTATATACTCCGTAATAGGTGTAGTCCCAGTTTCCTTTTTCAGTGAAAAATTTCAAAGGAATTCCGGAGTCATCTTCCAGTACATAATTGCTTCCATCCAGAATGAGGTTACGGATGCTGGAGAAGCCAGCCTCGTGCATAAGGCAACTGGCAGATTTCAGATAAGTATTGTAGTGTCCCATTCCTTTGATAAAGGCTGAAAAGCCAGGATTGGATTTCATACCGTCATTGGCAATATTTGTGGAGAAGTAATAAACCTTTTTCATGACGCTGTCAGCATCCAGGAAACAGATTTCAACCCCTTTTGCTTTGAGTGAATCTTTTTTCATGGCCCCGAATGTTTCATAACGGGCGAGACTTCCATCGGTATGAATGCTAACGGGAGTGATATTCGCAATAGTATTCCCGGTACGGGTAAGGAACAAGAGTAGTATATGAATAGTTCCGTTCAGTTCGTTCGGTTTGTTCAGGTCAACACGCATGGCCTTCGTGCGGAAAAAACTGAAGTTAAGAATAGAGTAGAGGGCCGTGTTGATGGAGTGGAAATAAGTGTTCAGGGAATCCTTGTAATGCTTGCCTCCCAGATCGGGAAGGGAACCCACAGGTTCCAGTCCTACCATTACGAACTGCTTTGCATGTGGGAAGAAGGTATACGCATTCAGGATGTCGGCTCCGGCAAAAGGATAGAAAATATTGGTTTCATTCTTATTCATTTCATCCAGGTCGGTCTTGCTCCAGGCTCTCATGACACTCAGGCGGGTGCTGTCATAATTCTTCCAGCTCTTGTTGAAGGGCTGGGAGTAGTTAAGCCAGGCTTTATTTGTGCTCAGGTCAGGATCGAGTCCGCTACCCGGTTTCTGAGGAAGACCACCAATGTAACGGGCAATGTCATCATATTTACGTTCAATAGTCAGTGCCTCTTTTTTAGGTTTGGCTTCGATTACTCTTGCCGTGTCTTTCTTCAGAGTATCTGCTAGCGGCTTCGAATCTTTGCCCCCTTTATTTCCCCCGCAGGCTATCAGGGAGATAGCCAGGGCTGCAATTGTAATTCCTTTAACTCTGTATGCGCTCATTGGTTTGGTTTGATGTGGTTTTTTTGTTTATGAAATAGATTACTAATCCGCAGGCAACTGTAGCCAGACCTTCCAGGGAAGGGGTAGGCTTGTAAATAAATCCGTAAACAAGCATCCATGACAGGAGCAGGAGGAATAACACCGGTGTAACCGGATAACCCCATGTGCGGTAGGAGTAATTCGGAAGTGTGCTCTTCTGTCGTTTTCGAAGTATGAAGATTCCCAATACGGTCATAAATGTGAATAAACTCAATGTAAAGCCAATGTATTCGATTACTTCGGCAAAGGTAGAAGTATAGATAAAAAAGAGGGATATGGCTGATTGAAACAATACAGCGCGGGATGGAATGCCATTTCTGTTTTTCTTTGCAAAAATTCTGAACAAGCGGATGTCTTCACCCATCACCATGGTTACACGCGGGCCTGCAATGATCATGGAACTTACTGTGGATATCAGGAGTATGGCTATGATCATTGCAATCATCTTTCCTCCTGCAAGGCCAAAGATATGATTCGCAGCAACGAAGCCTACTTCCACAACTTTGAAGTCTGATCCGACCGTCAGCTCCCCTTGAGGGGCCACCCACAGAAAGATAAAATTCAGCATGATATACAGGAAGGAGACAATGAGTGTTCCAAAAAGAAGGGCCTTAGGGAGATTTTTTTGTGGATCTTCTATTTCATTGGAGAGATAAGCGGCAGCGTTCCATCCTGAGTACGCATAAGAAACAAAATACAGATTGATGGCAAATGCACCGGAAAGTATTTCAGCAAGGCCGATTTTCCCCGGCATAAATGAGGTATTTCCAGTCCGGTGGGAAACAAAGCCTGCAATAATGATAAATAGAATGAGTAGCACTTTAGCAGAAGTAAAAATATTCTGAAGCCGGCTGCCTGACTTCAGGGATAGCGCATGCACTCCTGTCAAAACCAATACGACTATTGTTGCCAGGATACGGGGATCCCATCCTACCACAACTTTGGCATATGCTCCAAGTGCTAGGGCCGCCGCAGCCACAGGAGCGGCAAATGCAACCGTAGAAGAAATAAAGCCGGAAAGAAATCCAACCGCTGGATGATACAATTCCGTGAGGTAATTGTATTCCCCACCGGACCGTGTAAATGCCGCTCCGATTTCACCGTAACATAGAGCACCTAATAAAGCAGTTACTCCACCGATAACCCATATGGTAATCAGTGCAAATCCTGAATGCATTCCCATCAGCTGATATCCAATGCTTACCCATACTGCCGTACCGATCATGTTTGCAATGACGATGGCAGTGGCTGAGTAAAGTCCAATGCGTTGTTTAGACATAAAGCGGAATCAGGGTTAGGTACATAAATCAGTCAAATGTCTGGGCGGGTTTGGAGGCCATCTCGGTCATACGAGCATATTCCTCAGGCGAAAGATCATTGAAAAAGTAGTTGATGGGGTTCACTTTTTCACCGTTTCGGATTACTTCATAATGTACATGGGGCCCCGTGGAGCGGCCAGTACTTCCTACATAGCCAATCAATTCCCCTCGTTTAACTTTTTGGCCAGCATGTACGATGTATTTGGTCATGTGCCCGTATAAAGTCTGATACCCGAAACCATGGTTGATGATCACATGATTTCCATAACCCTGGTCCATATTGTCGGCCCGTTCAACCACACCGTCTCCGGTAGCGAATATTTCTGTCCCTGCATTAGCTGTAAAATCAAGCCCGGGATGAAATTCACCGGTCTTGTATATAGGATCTGTACGCCATCCATACCCTGATGGGATATGCTTTAAGTCCTTATTGGCAATGGGTTGTATGGCAGGGATGGAAGCCAGAAGTTTTTCTTTGTCCTTCGCTAATTTGCTTACCTCATCATACGATTTGCTTTGGATGTACATCTGTTTAGAAACCTGATCCAGCTTCATACTGATGGCCTTCATGAGCTTGCTGTTGTCATATCCATCCAGATCTTTGTAACGATCAATTCCTCCATAGCCGGCTTTGCGTATGTCGGAAGGGATGGGCTCTGCTTCAAAGATAACCCGGTATAGGTTATCATCCCGATCCTGCAAATCATTCAGGACGTTCGACATGAGGTTAAGTCGGGTACTTAAAATTTCGTATTTAAGGGCCATTTCGTCCTTTTCGCGAAGCAGTTTCCGCTCTTTCGGGGTATAAAAAGGAAGATTATAGGTCACCAGCATGGCAACTCCAGCAAAGATACTGCCGGTAACCAGATAAGAGAGTACACGGAGTACGCGCGCACGAACGGTCGTTTCGAACTTTTCGTACGAGAGGGTCTTGATATTGTATTTATACTTGATCTTGGACATGATACCTGAAAAGGTGAGCAAATTTACTAAAACAACTCATCCGGCCTACCCTCTTGAAACCTTTCTTTTCTTAATTTTGGGGCTATTTTACAGACCATGGAATCAATTAAAGTACGCCAGACCTTTCTCGATTTTTTTCACTCGAAAGGTCATGAAATCGTTTCTTCAGCCCCGATGGTGGTGAAGAATGACCCTACCCTGATGTTTAACAATTCGGGGATGGCCCCTTTCAAGGAAATTTTCCTGGGAAATGCCCCTGTGAAATTCCGCAGGATAGCTGATACACAGAAGTGCCTTCGTGTTTCGGGAAAGCACAACGATCTGGAAGAAGTTGGTGTGGATACCTACCACCATACCATGTTTGAAATGCTAGGCAATTGGAGTTTCGGGGATTATTTCAAGAAAGAAGCCATCGCCTGGTCCTGGGAACTGCTCACAGAAGTTTACAGGATTCCGAAAGACAGGCTGTATGTAACCGTTTTTGAAGGAAATGCGGATGAAAACCTGGCCTTCGATCAGGAGGCGTACGACTGTTGGAAACAATGGATTCCGGAAGACCGGATTCTGAAGGGCAATAAAAAAGATAATTTCTGGGAGATGGGGGATATGGGCCCCTGCGGACCCTGTTCAGAGGTACATGTCGACATGCGTGATGATGTGGTCAGAGCAAAGGTAAACGGGGCCTCCCTGGTGAATGTCGGAGACCCGCATGTCATAGAAATCTGGAATAATGTCTTTATGGAGTTCAACCGCAAGGCTGACGGCTCTCTTGAAAAACTTCCTGCCAGACATGTAGATACCGGAATGGGTTTTGAACGTCTGTGCATGGTTCTTCAAAATAAAAAATCGAGTTATGATACAGATGTTTTCTCTTCCATCATCAAAAAAATCGAAGACCTGAGCGGATTGCGATACAGGCCGGAAGAAACCAATAAACAACATGAGATCGTCAATATTGCGATCCGTGTCATTGCAGATCATATCCGTGCAATTTCTTTTGCCATTGCAGACGGTCAACTGCCTTCCAACACCGGTGCAGGCTATGTAATCCGCAGGATCCTCAGACGGGCTGTACGGTATGGCTATCAAAGTCTTGGCCTGAAAGAACCTTTTCTTTTTCGTTTAGTACCCGTCCTGGCACATCAGATGGGAGAAGCATTTCCTGAACTAAACAGTCAGAAGGTCCTCATAGAAAAAGTAATAAAAGAGGAAGAGACTTCCTTCTTCCGGACTTTGGAAATCGGACTCAAAAAAATTGATGCGGTTTGTATTGAACTCGTGAATAAGAAAGAAAGCAAAGTGGTGAATGGTTCACTGGTCTTCGAGCTCTTTGATACATTCGGATTTCCGATAGATCTTACCTCTCTCATTGCCCGTGGATATGGACTCCATGTAGACGAGGCTGGTTTTCAAAAAGAAATGGAGAAGCAGAAGAACAGGGCCAGAGAAGCGGGCGTGGTTGATACAGAAGACTGGATTATTCCCGCTAAACCCGTGGAAGGCGAAAGTACGTTGGAAGCTTTAACCAGGGATTATGAAGAAGGTCATAAAGGAGGAGAGAAGGAAAAGCCTTTACATAAAGATCTCACCGGAAATATGTTTGTTGGGTATAAAGTACACGAATGTGAAACCAGGATATCAAAATATAGAAAGGTTAAGGCAAAAGGTAAACAACTGTTTCAGATTGTCCTGAACACTACCCCATTTTATGCGGAGAGTGGTGGACAGGTGGGTGATACAGGCATTCTTGAATCTGGAACAGAAAGAATTAATATTCTGGACACGAAAAAAGAAGATGGTATCATTGTTCATTATTCTGATAAACTGCCGGAGCACGAGTATGGTAGCTTCAAAGCACGGATTGATATCCCGAGACGCAAACTTATTGAGAACAATCACAGTGCAACGCATCTCCTGCATGCAGCCTTACGGCAAGTGTTAGGTACACATGTAGAGCAAAAGGGCTCTTTGGTAAACGATGAGCACCTGCGTTTCGATTTCTCTCATTTCTCCAAGGTAACAGATGAAGAGCTCGCAAAAATTGAACATATTGTAAATTCCAAAATCAGAGAGAACATCGTATCCGATATCCGGGAACTTCCGATTGAAGAAGCAAAAAAGACGGGCGCCATGGCTCTCTTTGGAGAAAAGTATGGGGATGTGGTAAGGGTGGTTACATTTGATAAACACTATTCTGTGGAATTATGCGGGGGAACCCATGTAAGAGCGACAGGAGTAATCGGATATCTTAAAATTGTCTCGGAAGCGGCTGTTGCTTCCGGTATCCGCAGGATTGAAGCAATTACGGCGGATAAGGCCGAGGACTACTTTGACCGTCAGGAAAAATTGGTCCGGGAGCTGAATGCGTTGCTGAAAAACCCGAAAGATACTTTGAAGAGTGTCCAAACACTGATCGACCATAACACGGAACTACAAAAGCAGGTTGAGGCTCTTTACAGGGAAAAAGCGAAAGTGATCAAGTCTCAGCTGCTTCTGAAAATAAAACCTGTGAACGGAATCTCGTTCATCTCCGAGAAGATTCAGCTGGATTCGGCCGAAGCGTTAAAGGATATGGTGTTTGAGCTTAAACAACTTCCATCGCATATGATTGTGCTCGGGGCTGAGATTAAAGGTAAACCAAGTATTACAGTGGCTATCTCCGATGATCTGGTGACTTCCATGAAACTTAATGCAGGAACAATGGTGAGGGAACTGGCGAAGTCTATCAACGGAGGAGGTGGAGGGCAGCCTAATTATGCAACCGCCGGTGGTACCGATTCCTCAGGGCTTCAAAAAGCATTGGATAGTGCCTTGGTATATCTCTCGGGCCAGGCGGTCCGACTTAAATGAATAAAACCGGTTTAATCCGAAATTAAAATATGGCAACTTATTTCAACGAAATCTCCAGGACCTTTAACGAGTACCTCCTCATTCCGGATCTCACTACAAAGAAGTGTACTGCAGGAAATGTCTCCTTGAAAACCCCGCTCGTAAAATTTAAAAAAGGAGAAAAGCCTGCTCTGCAACTGAACATACCATTCGTATCTGCTATAATGCAAAGTGTTTCAGACGATGGGATGGCTATTGCTCTTGCACGCAATGGAGGGATCTCCTTTATTTATTCTTCTCAGAGTATAGAAACGCAGGCGGAGATGGTTCGAAAGGTCAAAAAATTTAAAGCAGGGTTTGTGATCAGTGCCGCTAATCTTACCCCTCAGCACACCATCAGGGATGTGGTGGAAGTGGTCCGGAAAACCGGATATTCTACTATAGGAATTACTTCAGACGGACAGCCGAACGGGCGTCTGCTTGGAGTAGTTACCAGCCGTGATTATCGGATTAATCGCGACAGCCTCGACAAAAAGATTAAAGATTTTATGACCCCTTTCGATGAACTCATTGTTGGAAAATTGGGTGTCAGTCTCACAGAGGCCAATGATATTATCTGGAAAAACAAGCTTAATTGCTTGCCGATTATTGATAAAAAACAGCATCTCCAATATTTTGTTTTCCGTAAAGATTATAATGCACATCACGAAAACCCTAATGAGTTGCTGGATGGAAACAAAAAGCTGGTGGTCGGGGCAGGGATCAATACGAAAGACTATAGGGAAAGAGTCGAGAAACTTGTTGAGGCCGGTGTAGATATCCTATGCATTGATTCTTCCGATGGTTTTTCCGAATGGCAGATGGAGGCCATTCAAAACATCAAAAAAATTTATAAGGATAAGGTAAAAGTTGGAGGTGGAAATATTGTTGATAAAGCAGGTTTTTTATTCCTTGCAAAAGCCGGAGCTGACTTCATAAAGGTTGGAATCGGTGGTGGATCTATTTGTATAACACGTGAACAGAAGGGAATTGGCCGGGGGCAAGCTACTGCGCTGATAGAGGTTTGTGCGGCGAGAGATGAATATTTCAGGAAGAAAGGTATTTATATCCCTATTTGCAGCGACGGGGGAATTGTGCAGGACTATCACATGGTTCTGGCACTTGCTATGGGCGCGGATTTTATTATGATGGGCCGTTATTTTGCACGCTTTGATGAAAGTCCTACCAAGAGACTCAAGATCGGGAATAATTATGTGAAAGAATATTGGGGAGAAGGGTCCAACCGGGCCAGAAACTGGGAACGTTATGATATGGGAGAGGGTGGAGGATCCCTTACTTTTGAAGAGGGGGTGGATAGCTATGTGCCTTATGCCGGTAAACTGAAAGACAATCTGGATATCACCCTGGGTAAAGTTAAATCGACCATGTGCAGTTGCGGAGCAATTACCATCACAGAACTTCAGAAGAAGGCAAAGATTACGCTTGTTTCATCAACCAGTATAATTGAAGGCGGAGCTCACGATGTCATGTTGAAGGAAAAGAATATCTAAAATTTCGGCTTCCTTAAGTTCAGTGTTTTGTGAAAAACTCTTTCACATGACTGCAAACCGTTTGCACTTCTTCTGTGGTCATGGAATTAAAGAGAGGAAGCCTTAGCAGGCAGTTAGAATAGTGGTCGGCATTGGGTAGTTCGGGTCCTTTGTATTGACCTTTGAAGTAGTCACTTTTATGCAGGGACAGATAATGGAAAGCCGTTTGTATGTCTTTTGATTTAAGATATCTAATTAACTCGCTCCGCTGTTCAGGCTCTTTCAGTACGAGATAAAATATATGCGCGTTGTTGGTAGCAAATGAAGGGAGATAAGGTAATTTGACTTTGCCCTCTATTTCTAAAGATTGGAGCCCAAGTTGATATTGGTTCCAAAGCTCTTTTCGCTTCTTCTGAATAGGTCCGAGATTTTCGAGTTGAGCTAAGAGGAAAGCTGCAAGGAGTTCAGAAGGAAGGAACGAAGAACCTACATCCACCCATCCATATTTTTCAACTTCCCCTCTCGAAAAAGCCACCCGGTCTGTTCCTTTTTCCCGAATAATTTCTGATCTCGAAAAGTACTCGGGTTTGTTTATGGTAAGCAATCCTCCTTCCCCACAACCAATGTTCTTGGTTTCATGAAAGGAAAATGCTCCCATGGTTCCTATTCCACCAAGGGCTGCTTTGTTATGATAACTGTCGATTGACTGAGCTGCATCTTCTACAACTTCGATCCCATGTTTCACAGAAAGGGCCATGATCTTATCCATATCACAAGCGATTCCTGCATAATGAACGGGTATGATGACTCTCGTGCGCTGGGTAATTAATGCTTCAATGCCGGAGGCATCGATATTGGGATTCTCGGAGTTTGAGTCGGCAAAGATAACCTTAGCGCCTCTCATCACAAAAGGGTTGACCGTTGAAACGAAGGTATAGCTTGGCGCAATGATTTCATCACCATCCTTTATATTAAGCAGTAAAGCTGCCATTTCAAGGGCATCGGTGCAGGAAGTAGCAAGAAGAGCTTTGGCAAATTTGTATTTCTCCTCAAAAAAGTGCTGACATTTTTCAGTGAAGGGGCCATTACCGGATATTTTTCCGGAAAGAGCAGCCTCCTCCATATACTGGAGTTCTTTGCCGGATAAGGAAGGTTTGTGAAAAGGAATATTCATAATCTTCGCCCCAGATCGTATTTGTTGATGTTCCAATTTAATGATCTAAAGTCTTAATCAATTCTGGTTTAATTCTGAATTACCATCTTTCCTCCTGCAACCCTCTGTCCATCTGCGATGATCTGGTAGAAATAGATGCCATTCGGAAGCGTCGATTCATCGAGCTCCATTTGATTCCTTTCAAGGTTCAGACCAAGTGAAGAAATCTTTTGTCCGCATGCATTAAGCAAGTCGAATGTTGCATGATTATGGTTGGGTAGGGAGTATTTAACGGAGATCATTCCCTTGCCGGGATTTGGAAAGATACTAACGTCTGAGGGGATTGAAGAATAATTTGAAACACCCATGGTACCTGCCGAGTCGAGAGCAACAAATACATCATCAACATAGTAAAATGCAAGCCTCCAGTCATACACGTTGTCAGGAGCAGTTCGCATGAAAGTCAGGTGACACAAGGAGTCGGGCGTGAAGTTTCCAAGGGTCATGTATTTTTCTCCTCCAGAGGCGGTAAATCGGCCTTCTACAAGCATCCAGTTTGCGGTGTCTGTAAGTTGCCGGGTCGGAAGATTTGTTATCTGGGGTGTCACATTCTGGACTTTGTGGTTGAGGTTCAGATAGGTTTTTGAAAAGTAAGCTCCAAAATTATTGCAGGCGTATTCCGCTTTATTAGATGCATTCAGATAAAAAGAAACGAAGTATTGTTTCCCGGCCTGAAGGGTGTCGGTGAGAATGGTGTAGATGTACTCCCTTACATTCGTGGTGGAGGCAAAAGAATCGAGCAGGATGGTATTCATCCCGGCCATCGCAAGTCCGGTACGTGCATATTGGTAACCCCAAAGGTTATCAGGTACACCCAGATCTACTACATCACAGCTGTCGTTGAAGTATTGGTCATTCCCTCCCCACCAGTTCTTCACAAAACCGGTAAAAAGCCCGGTTGTATAGGGGCACCTTAAAGTGTCCTCAAAGCTCGGGTTCGAAACGAGATTAGTCTGAGAGGTCCCTGCTTTGCAAAGCAAGAGGGTAAAGATTGTGATATAGAGTAGTTTTTTCAAGGAAGGCAAAGTTAAGAATTTATTGAAGAAATGATCGAATGGAGAAATTGGCATAAAAAAAGGCCCCGGATGAAAAACTCAACCGGGGCCTTTTCCTTGAATTACTTTTATTTCTTAATAAAGAGTTTATGCATACTGCCCCCTTCGTAATAAAGGCGAAGCAAATAAGTGCCAGGTTTTAGCATAGACACATCCAACGTATTGGCACGGAAATCGGGTTTCTCCAGGATCAGCTCTCCAATGGTATTGAGCAGAGACATTCCGTGGATATTGAACTGGGCTGGAATCTGGATCATCAGTATATCTCCTGCCGGGTTTGGGAAGATATACATGGAAGGGGCCTCCATTTCTGCAATTCCAAGGACACTGAGCAGTACACTTTGGCAGACTTGACATCCTAATGAGTCGGTCACACAGCAGGTGTAGGAACCTGGAGTAAGGCCTGTATTGAGTGCGGTAGTCCCTCCACCAGGGCTCCAGGAGAAGGTATAAGGGGGCTTTCCGCCGGTAACGGTAACAGAGTCACGTCCATCGGCACAAGATGCGCAAGAAGCGGGTTTGGCTGAAACGACCGGTACAATCTTAGCCGGTTGGGTGATAAGGTAAGGTGCCGTGGCACGACATCCATTGGAATCGGTGACGAAACAAACTTCGGGTCCACTTTTAAGCAGAAAAGGGAATGGAGTTGGGAGCCAGCTATAGGTATAGGGTGCGGTTCCTCCGGAAGGCGTGGCGGTACAGGAACCGTCATTTCCTCCGTTGCAACTTACGTTGTGCTGAGTCTGTGCAACCGTCAGTGGCGCAGGACCCATGATCGTGACAGAGTCAATATTAATACAACCGTTCTGATCGGTGACGGTAACCGTAGCGGTTCCGGCACAAAGACGTTTTCCTGTATCCAGATTACCTCCGGAAGGACTCCATGAATAAGTTATCGGGGCAGTTCCTCCACTGGCTGAAACAACAGCAGTGCCGGTACATTGTCCTCCACATTTAATTTTTGTAGAACTGGTGATGGAGCTGGTCAATGCAGATGCCGGGGAAGTAATTGTCGCGGTAAGAGCACTGTGGCAGCCTCCCGCATCGGTTGTTGTAAGGGTATAGGATCCTGCACAAAGGCTAGAGTCTACAGCCGCGGTCGAGGTTCCCGGCGACCAGGAATAGGTATAAGGTGTATTTCCTCCGCTGGTGCTAACGGTAACCCTTCCATTGCACTGACCAAAGCAAGAAATATTTTTCTGGATCAACACCGTGCTTGCAGGCCCTGTTGCCTGAGTAATCATTCCTTTGGCGGTATCCAGACAGCCATTGCCGTCTGTTACAACCAGGGTATAATTTCCAGGGCAGAGGTTAGTTGCAGAAGCGGTATTGCCTCCCGAAGGAAGCCAGGAGTAGGCATAAGCCGGTGTCCCTCCGTTTGCCGAGCCGAGCAATGAACCTGTACAGGTACAAGTGGCATTATTGGCTGAAAGAATCAGAGAAAGAGCTGTTGGTTGTGTAATTGTGAAGACGGCCGAAGTAGAACCTCCGATTGCATCCATAACTCCCAAGGTATAGGTTCCTTGACAAAGGTTTTTAACAGTGTCCGCAGTTCCACCGGCGGACCAGGAATACGTATAAGGAGCTGTTCCTGAACTGGGCATTGCAATGGCCATACCATTGCAGAGACCGAAGCAGGATACATTCGTCTGGTTTACAGTAACCGTCAATCCACTGGTAGGGCTTGGCGGGTTGGTTCCTGCCATAGCAGTCAACGTGGTGATCACGGATATCGAAAAGGCGAGGAGGTAATGTTTTTTCATTGGTCTGTTTTGTTTGGAATGGTTTCAAAGTTAGAATAATTCCCTTGATTCCAGTCTGTTAAACGTAAAGATTCTCGTACTTTTCAGCATATTTGTATTCCTGTTTCAACACCTTTTTTGGTAGGAATGATTTCTATTGTTATTAATCTTTCCCCGTAATATGGAGTCTGATCTAGGAATAATGAGCATTTTTACGAAGGGGAAGGCTTGCTCTCTCCCACACTTAATCTGATTATGAATTTACCGAGCATTTTACTGGGGGAGCATAAACCGGAATTCCTCGTATCCGAAACCCTGGCTGATCTATTTAGAGAAGGTGTGGCTCGTAACCCGCAGCAAATTGCCCTAGTCTGCGGTGATCAGCAAGTAACATATTCAGAGCTAGATAATTGGAGTGATATATTGGCTGCTGATCTTATCAAAAAGGATTTAGGAAAAGGACATTTTATAGGAGTTTGGTGGCCAAGAGGAATTGAATTGCATGTGGCCATTCTTGCCATTGTGAAAGCAGGTGCAGCGTACGTGCCTCTCGATAGTGAAATGCCGGCGGAAAGGGTGGAGGCAGTACTTACAGAATGTGGCGCTGAAGCATGTTTTAGTAAGGCATCACTCCAGATCTCCTTGAAAATACTTCAGGTACCCCCAAAGCCTGCGAAAATATCAAACATTTCATTCAAGTCTGCAGGTGATTCATCTTGTATTGCCTATATCCTTTATACTTCCGGTAGCACCAGCAAGCCCAAGGGAATACCGATCTCCCAGGCGCAGATCTGCCATTTTGTGCGGGCGGAACAGTTTGTACTGGGAATCCGTTCAGACGACCGGGTGTACCAGGGCTTCTCTGTTTCATTTGATATGTGGTGTGAGGAAACATGGATCAGCTATTATGCAGGGGCAACACTGTTTGTTGCGGATGCCACCACTGCGAAAGCGATGGATGAGCTGAGTGAATTTCTAAAAGAAAAGAAAATCTCCATTCTTCATGCGGTGCCTAGTCTGCTTGCGGTGATGGAGGATGATATTCCTACACTTCGATTGGTGAATGCCGGAGGAGAAGCCTGTACCAAACCAGTTCTGGACCGATGGAGTAAACCAGGCAGGAAGTTTTACAACAGTTACGGGCCTACTGAAACCACCGTCACCGCTACCATGATTGCACTTCAGCCAGGTGATTTGATCTCCATTGGCAATCCGCTTCCTAATTATAATCTGGCAGTGGTAGATGAGCAGCTCAATCTGGTACCGATGGGGACCAGCGGAGAATTAATCATTACGGGCCCAGGGGTTGGAAACGGGTATATCAATCTTCCTGATCAGAGCCGATTGAAATTTGCTGATAAGCCTCCCGGACTTGATTTGCTTCCCGGAAAAAAGTTATACCGAACCGGAGATGCAGCAATTATTCATCCGGATGGGAAAGTGGAATGTTTGGGACGTTTTGATGATCAGGTGAAAATCAGAGGCTACCGGATTGAGTTAGGGGAGATCGAAAGTCGACTGAGTCAGCTCAACGGAGTACTCGCTGCCGCGGTGGTGGTGATGAAAGACAATAACGGGTATGATGAGCTGGTTGGATTTGTGGTGCTCCGTCAGGGAGAACCAACTCCACCCGATCAGCAAAGCCTCCGGCATGAACTCGCAAAGGTTCTGCCTGCATATATGGTTCCCGGTATTATCTCTGTTTTGCAGGAAATGCCGCGTCTTCCAAGCGGAAAGGTAAACAGGAAACAGCTTCCTCGTCCGGAAGCATTTTCGGCTCCTGCCAGCGATGAGGCAACCAAAGATGATCCGATCAACCCATTGGGGCCCATGTCGGATAAAGTGATCGGAGTATTGAAAAAAGTATTTCCTGGCCGACCGATCAGTGAGGAGATGGATTTTTTCAATGACCTGGGAGGGCATTCCCTGCTGGCCGCATCTTTTGTTTCCAGGCTTCGGAAAGAAGCAGGAGTGACGAGGGCATCCCTACGGGATGTGTACCAGCAAAGGCCCATCTCTGCGCTTGTGAACCATCTGGAGAAAGCATCCTCTACCGAACAGACCCGGAATAAAACGGCGTTTAAGAAAATTCCAAGGCTGCGGTTTTTAACGTGTTTCGCAGGCCAGTCGCTCACCCTGCCTGTAATTTTTGGCCTCTTTGCCGGGCAGGTTTTCTTTCCATATCTGGGGTATTATTATATGCAGCAGAAAATGGAAAGTCATGCTTATGCGGTGCTTACTGCATTCATACTTTTTGTATTTATTCCTCCGGTCTTTACATTGCTCGGAATTCTGACCAAGTGGATTGTGATTGGCAAAATCAAGGAAGGTGACTATCCGCTCTGGGGGTCTTATTATTTCAGGTATTGGTTTGTGAAGATCATTCAGGAGTTGGTTCCAATTCAGTTTATGAATGGCACTCCCGTTTATGGGGCATATCTCCGCATGCTCGGTGTTAAAGTTGCCAAAGATGCACAGCTGAGTGCGCTGAAGATTGGTGCTGAAGATCTTGTAACCATAGGAAAAGATGTAAGCATAAGCTCCCTGGTGATTTTGAATAATGTTACCATTTCGGGAGGGATGATGCATATCCGGAAAATTGAAATCGGTAACCACTGCTATATTGGCACGAACTCCGTGGTAGGTGGGGATACCAAGATGGAAGATTGGGCGGAGCTTCAGGATCTGAGCGCTCTTCAGGAGGGCAAAGTGATGCGGGAAAGAGAGGTCTGGAATGGGAGCCCTGCTCAAAAAATTGGAATGATCCCGGTTGATGAGCTTCCTCTGCCTCTGGAAGTTTCTGATGCCACACGAAGAAAATATTCCTTTATCTTTTCATTCCTCCTGGCGGTGTTTCCGTTTGCTGTTCTCCTTCCTTTATTCCCGATCATCTATATTATCAATGAACTGGATAATCATGCGGATGATTATGATTTTCATTATATGGTTTGGATGCCACTGTTGACGATTGTTTACCAATTCCTCTTCATTGCCCTTACGGTCATATTATCCAGAATACTTACGCATAAAATAAAACCAGGCAAGTATCCGGTTTACAGCGGTGTCTATGTAAGAAAATGGCTCACCGATCAGCTGATGGCTCTTTCTCTTATTGTTCTCCATCCTGTTTATGCTACGGTATATGTCGCATCCTTTTTTCGCGCCCTTGGGGCGAAGGTTGGAAAGGAGGCTGAAATCAGCACGGCTTCCAGCGTTACACACCATCTGCTCAAAATAGGGAATGGGGCTTTTATTGCAGATGCGGTGCAGCTGGGAGAGGCAGATGTCAGAGGGCAGCAACTGATCCTCGCGGAGACAGAGATAGGTGATAACAGTTTCGTGGGTAACAGCGCACTCATACCTCAGGGATATAAGTTACCGGGAAACATTCTGATCGGGGTGCTTTCCACACCTCCAAAGATTGAAAAGATTGATCCGCAAAAACCTTGCGATTGGTTTGGTTCACCTGCCATTGCACTCCCCAAGAGAGAACAGAGCCAGACATTTTCACCCGGTCTTACTATGAAGCCAAGCCGTCTACGGTATTTTGCCCGGGCTGTGGTGGAGCTCATTCGTATTACCATTCCTGAAACTGTTATTATCTGTCTGAGTATCTTGCTGATTGCTTACGGACATGATTTGTTAAGTGAAGAGCCCTGGTGGAAATTTATGTTGCTCTTTCCACTTTATTATCTCGGTTTTATTGGGATCCCCGCATTCCTGATTACTGTACTCCTGAAATGGATTTTCGCCGGTGTGTACAAACCCCGGCAGATGCCAATCTGGACCTACGGGGTTTGGAAGAGTGAGGCTATTACCGTTATTTACGAAGCCCTCTCCGTCCCTTTCCTGCTTCATTTTCTTCGAGGCACTCCCTGGCTTCCTATTTTACTGAGGATGCTGGGTACGAAAACAGGGAAACGGGTATATATGAATACGACAGATGTTACAGAATATGACATGATCACTATCGGAGATGATGCTGCTCTAAATGAAGACAGCGGCCCTCAGACCCATTTGTTTGAAGATCGTGTCATGAAGGTATCCACTGTGCATATTGGCGCAAGGAGCAGTATCGGTGCAAAAGCAATTGTGCTTTATGATACGGAAGTAGGAGAAGATGTGGATATTGAAGCCTTATCCCTGGTTATGAAAGGCGAAAGACTGCC
>PLYR01000048.1:31306-74751 GCA_003153435.1 Bacteroidota bacterium | reverse complement strand
GCGCCTGCACCAGGAGCCGTAAGGTTAATCGTTCCACCCTGACATACTTCAGGAGAGGATGCAAGAATCTGAATTGGAGAACAGGCACAGTCTACGTAAGCATAACCAAAGTGTCCGCCAAGAGTACAACCTGCAGCAGTAAAGCGAACCGTTACATTCTGACCGATATAGTTTTTCAGATTCATGCTATTGGAAGTCCATGGAGTATAATAAACAGGGGAACCTTGGGAGGCGGAAGTCTGTGAAGATAGCTGCATTCCAGTCGGAACTCCCGAAGCCGTAGTGTCGGAAACATAATACTGCAAACAGGGAATGGGATTTCCAGCATGGTCCAGTACTTCGGCACGGAAGTAGGGACACTGAGTACTCGAATGGCCCGCGGAGGGCTGTTCAAGAACCACCTGATAGTTATAGGAAAGCATCGCATTGGCGGCACTGACTAAAAAAGTCTGCTGGATAAATTCTCCTCCGCTATATCCATCAATCCCGTTCTGAATTCCAGTTGGTGAGCAGACGGGTATAAAAAAACCATTGCTGTTCACGTTTTCATATTCCCCTCCGAGTCGTACGGCCCAGGTTCCTCCACCCGGATCAACCATGGTAAGTGCTGAATAAGGGTCGTTACCGCCATTAACAAGTGTATGATAGGAGCAACCGGTTTCAGGGGTGTTTGGAGTACCACTGATACCTGGGGCACTTTGTGTCAGAGCCAAAGTTGAATTTGCGTTGTAACCAACCCCTCCGGTCCATCCCGCAAAAGATCCTGCTTCAAAATCAAGGTTATTGCATGCACTGGTTATAACAGGGTTAATAGGAACACTCAGACGAGTAAAATAAGTGGATGGAAGATGATACTTCTTTATTATGAATTCTTCCTCCTTCCCGGCTATATAAGGTTTTATTTCTTCTTTATGAACATTATGATTCAGCGCCTCCGTATAGGCACCATTTATATCAAAACCTTTCAGAGTATCCCCTTTGAAGAAGGAGAATTTTTCCACGAGCTGAGCCTGGGCAACAGCTGCAAAAAAGAAAAGAACAGTTAAAAGATGTAGCGCTTTCTTCATGGGGTTTATTTTATAATATTACAATGTCCGAGGTATTGGTGTTTTTCATGGAAGACATCCATCAGGACCACCTTCCATACATAGGTATCAATTTGTGCAATGTTTGCGCCTCCATTGGCTCTTCCATCCCAGCCTTCATCCCAGGTATGTGTTTCAAAAAGAAGATTTCCCCAACGGTCAAAAATCATCAGGTGATAATTCTTGGGATCAATACCTATTCCGTATGGCATCCATACATCATTTTTTCCATCCCCGTTAGGTGTGAAAGTGTTGGGTGCATAGAATGTAAATTCAGGTGCAATACAGATTGGACGGGTGGTGGTGTCTTTACAACCAAACTGATTGGTAACAATCAGTTGAGCAGTGAAACAACCGGTATCCGGATAAGTGTACTTTGGATTTTGTAAAATTGAAGTAGCTCCGGCAAAATCACCAAAGACCCATTGCCAGCCCACAATAGAATCGGAATGAGAACTCGGACTGGTATCCGTAAAATAAATATCGGGGTTTACAATCGTCGTGGGTTGTGGTGCATCTACGAACGCAGCCTTTGGTTTTGGCCATACATTAATATAGTTCGGAATATTCAGTGAACCCGGACAACCGTTAATATCTATTACGCTGTAAGAAATATTATAGGTACCTGCAATATTATAACAATGGGTTGCACTTCCACAACCGGTTCCACTGGTGCCATCCCCAAAGGTCCAGATAGCACTTGCACAGGCTGGAGTTGATACTCCTATGAAATAGGCACACATGGGTGCACATTTCTGAGTATCCGCTGTTGTAAAGTTTACAATCGGGGGAATATATAAAGTAACCGTGGTCGTTGCAGAGTCGGTGGGAGTTCCACAGTTATCAGAAACAATCACGGTATAAGTGGTTGTCACTGCCGGGGAAACAATAGGGTTAGCCGTATTTGAACCGGAAACGATACCGGCCAGAGGCATCCATGTATAAATGTAAGTTCCGTTTCCTCCAGTACCAATTGCATGCAGCGTGTCATTCGTTCCCGGGCAGATCGATTGCCCCAGAGCCGCAACAACTTCAAGCGGAGGGTTCACAACAACCGTCACATTTACCGGAGGAGAAACACAACCATTGGAATCGGTACAGGATGCCGTGTAGGTGGTGGTTACCAGAGGACAAACATTGGTGGTTATCGGTGTTCCATTCTGAGTCCAGGAATAGGTGTAGGCGGGAGTTCCACCTGCACCTGTTGCAGAGAGTGTAAAGCATTGTCCGATACAGATCGTCCCACCAGGAGCAGCCGCAAGAGTGAGCAGCGGCGGCTGAGTGATGGTGCAGGTAACCTTATTCTGACAGCCTGCTGAATCGGTTATTGAACAGGTATAGTTTCCTGCGGAAAGATTGTTCGCCGTTACAGCGTTCCCGGCAGCAGTAGCCGGAGCAGGTGACCAAGCAAAGGTATAAGGGACCGTACCTCCAGCACCCACAACTGTTGCATTTCCATCTACACCACCAAAGCAGGTAACATTTTTGGTAGAGACTATAGTGACTGTTACACCCGGTAGATTGGGCACAATATTCGTGCTTGAATCCAGACAGCCCTGAGCATCTTTAACAATGACCGTATAAGATCCCGGAACAATATTATGAAGTCCAGGAGTAGTAACAGCGGGAGGCCCGCTGGGGTTCCATAGATACGTAAATCCTCCATTACCTCCTGTTGCAAAAACAGAATCTTTTCCATCGGGCAGTCCGCAGTGGGCCGCTTTCGGGAACATGGTCAGAACAGTGGGTGGAGGTTCTGTTACGGTGGCAGTTCCGGTGGTTGTGCATCCGTGAGCATCCGTAATATTCACATTATAATTTCCGGCACATATACCGGAACAGCTGGCAGCGGCGCATCCTGTGTTCCATGCATAGGTGTAAGCAGGTGTACCTCCGGTAGGAATGCAGATGATTTGTCCATTACACAGACCATTACACGTTGCATTGATTCCGGAAGCAAGAACAGTCAGTAATGCTGGCTGGTTAACGACCGTTGTGGTGCTATTCGTACAGCCATTGGCATCGGTTACGGTGAGCGTATAAGTATTGGCTGTAAGTGCAGTTGCATTGAGGGTTCCCTGGCCTGCGCCGGGAGCAGGAGTCCATGCATAAGTCAGAGCCGGTGAACCTCCGCCTGCTGTTCCTGTGGCCGTTCCATCGGCACTTCCGAAACAAAGATCATTGGTAGAGGTAGCACTCACCGTAATAGCGGGAGGTTGTGTGATGGTTCCAGTTGCAGAGCTGACACAACCATTCGCATCGGTAGCCGAAATAATATATGTTCCTGGACAAAGCGCAGAAGCCGTAAGAGTTCCTTGTCCTGCACCCGGAGCAGGAGACCAGACATAAGTAATCGGGAGAACACCACCCACAGAGGTTGCAGCAAGAGATCCGTTACACAAACCGAAACAAGTAATATTTACCGGAGCTCCCATTGTAAGTGCAGGGCCGCCTGTATTGGGCACTGCCACTACCGGAGCAATGATGCAACCGGCATTATCTGTAATCGTACAAGTATAATTTCCGGCAGGTATACCGGTAGCGGTTGCTGTTCCTTGTCCCCCACCCGGTGCAGGATTCCAGAGATAGGTATAGGGAGCAGTTCCTCCTGTCGGAGTAACTGTTGCTGACCCATTCGATTGTCCGCATACCGCACCGGTATTAGAAGTGGTAAAAGCCATGGCCACAGGCTGCGTAATCGTTCCGGTGGTTGTAATGGGACATCCTTTAGAATCGGTCACCGTACAGGTATAGGTTCCTATAGCCAGGTTACTGGCAGTAGCCAAAGTACCAGTTGCAGGGGCTGTCCACGCATAAGTATAAGGCCCGGTTCCTCCTCCCGGGGTGACTGTAACGGATCCCGTAGTTCCACCGAAACAAACTTCATTGACAGGTACATTGGTTGCTGTTACCGGTGTGGGTTGAGCAACCACAACGGTGGTAACGATTGAACAACCCTTTGAATCCTGAACAGTGCAGGTATAGGTGCCAGCAGGAATGCCGGTAATGGTGCTTGTGGTGGACGGATTACCGGTCCATGAATAAGTGAGTGGTGCTGTTCCTCCAGAGCCGGTGACCGTAGCTGTTCCATCGGTTCCTGCATTACAGGTTACAGGAGTATTTGCACTGGTGGTGGTGGGTCCGCCTGGTTGAGTAATCGTTACCGTTGAAGAACCCGGACATCCATTCGCGTCCGCCATGGTTAGCGTATAGGTCCCTGCACTCAGCCCTGTAACAGCGCTTGTACCTTGTCCTGTACCAGGAGCAGGTGACCAGGTGTAGATATATGGGCCGGTGCCGCCAGAAGCCGTTGCATTTGCTGTTCCATCGGAGCCTGGGCTACAGGAGGCAGGAGTATTGGTGAAGGTAGCCACCGGTGTCCCAGCGGGCTGCGTTATGGTAGCGGTTGCTGAAAAAGTACAACCATTGGTGGTTGTTACCAGACACGTATACGTACCTGCACCTAGGCCGGTAACGGCCGTTGTTCCTTGTCCCGTTGGTGCTCCAGGCGACCAGGAATAGGTATAAGGTGCATTTCCTCCGGTTTCTGTAGCAGTGATCGTCCCATTATTTCCAGGCACACAGGTAGCATTGGTATGTGCCATGGTTAAAGAAGGAAGAGGATAAAAGGCAATGGTGGTATCCAGCGTATAAAAACAACCGGGTGCTTGTGTAACGGTTACTTCATAGGTTCCCGGTGCAGTAAAATTGCAGGACTGTCCTGTAGAAGAACCTGAAATACCGGCAGTACCTCCTCCCGGCATTGTCTGCCAGGAATAAGTTCCGGTGGGAGTATTGTTTGGGGCTGTGATGGTAATGGTTCCTCCAAGGCAAACTTCAGGGGTGTGGGTCAGCATCATAATCGGACTGCAAACTGCATCCACGTAGGCATATCCAACATGTCCTCCGGCATAACATCCGGCTGCTGTAAATGTGATAATTAGTTTGTGACCGATATAGGCTTTCAAATTCATGCTATTCGTGGTCCAGTTCGAATAGTAAACAGAGTCTCCATGTATAAAGTGAGTAGAACCATGTAATCCCACTGGCACTCCGGTAGAAGTTGATTCGACATAATACTGAAGGCAGGTTAATGGATTACCAGCTGAGTCTGTTACAGAGGCAGAGAAATAGGGACATTCGGTGTTCGTGTGGGGCGACTGTTCCATGACTACAGCATAGCTATAACTTAACATAGCATTGGCAGCGGTCACCGTGAAAATCTGAGAAATAGATTCTCCCGGAGAGCCAGGCCCGGGAGGGATATTACAGAGGTTCGTATAATTTGAATTTTGTCCTCCCAGGCGACAGGACCAGGAACCTCCGCCCGGAAAAAGCATAGGGAAGCCTCCGAATGGATCAACACCGGTGTTCACAAGTGTCATGTACGAACAGTTAGTTAAAGCTGAATTATTCCCCAGATTAATGAAACCCGGTGTGGTGAAGGCAAGGGGGGCTATTGAATTGTCATTTTCACCAGTTAGTCCGGTCCAGTTTGCGAAGGAACCGGCTTCAAATCCTACATTATTGCATGGAGTTGCCAGGGTATTATTTCCTGGAAAAAGTCTTTCTACCGACTGTGTCGGTGCGTGTATATGATACTTCTGCCTGACAAAATTTATCTCTTCCCGTTTGAGATGCCCCTTCATATCACATTCAGCAACATTTTTTTGATGCGCGGCAGTAACTGCACCTCTCAAGTCGAAACCATTCAGAGTGTCCCCACCGAAAAACTGGTAGATTCCCGGCACTTGACTGAAAATGAAATTAGTGGAAAGAAAAAGAAGAAGTACAAAGAGTAATTTTTTTGTGTGCATTGTTACTTTTTTACGGTGTGTGTAAACCGGTAGAGCGAAGCAGTGTGTGTGCACTGAGAACTCAATTTACTCTGACAACTACAACAATCTCTTTCAAGGCTGACCTTGCTGTATCTTTTAAAAAAACTCAAATAATAAAAACGGAGTATTCGTTGAATTTTGCTTAAACCAAATATAACTTAAAGATTTGACTTTAACCAATTTACAATAAACGAACCCATCTTATATTAAGCCTTCGGTTACCCGGTTTATCGCATCATTATTGCAATGACAACTTGATATTATACTGATAATTAACTAATTATGATATTACAAAGGCTAGATTCTACCAATTTAGGGTGGTAATTTTTAGGTTTCGAATAGAGCAAAATGCCCGAAACCCGGGAAGGAATATGCCGTATAATAAGATGATTTTGAATAAACTTCCTAAAGAAGGGGTTATTTATCGGTGAGCCGAGTGTTTCGGAGGGTGATTATTTTGTTCAGAACCCATTTTAACAATTGGAAGTTCTACGATAAAAATGGTTCCGGCATCCAGCTTACTCTCCACTTTTATCTTTCCATCCAACAGTTCAACGTATTTGGCTACGATATTAAGTCCGAGTCCGGTTCCCTGAATATGAGTGGCATTGTTTGCACGAAAAAAACGTTCAAACAGATGCTTTTGATCATGTTCTGAAATCCCTATTCCCGAATCTTTAACTGTGATCATTAATCTTTGCGGATCAGCCTCTACACTGATATCGATCGGTTTTCCTTCCGGAGAAAATTTAATCGCATTCGAAATCAGATTGAAGAGAATATGTTTCAAAACCTTTTTATCCTGTACGGTTTCAGTGTCACCGGAATGCTTGTACCGTATTTCCTGACCAGGTTTGGAGATAGACTGCATTTCCAGAATCAGTCCGCCAGCAAGTTCCTTCAAATTAATTTCTTCCATCTTGACGGGCACCATGCCTTCTTCGAGTTTGCTCAGAGAGAGCATATCATTGAGGAGATCGGTGAGGTGCACGATGGCTGTTTTAATACGATCAATATGTTTGGTCTGCTTTTCCTTATCATTCAGCTCTCCATATTTGGAGACCAGAGAGAGGGAAGACAGAATGGTTGCAAGCGGAGTCCTGAACTCATGGGAAGCCATGGAAACGAACCTGGTTTTTAGTTCGTTCAGTTCCCGCTCTTGATATAACGCTGTTTTCAAATCTTCACGTGATTTCCCAAGCTCTTGTAAGGCTTCTTCCAGAATAAGAGTCCGGTCTCTTACTCTCTTTTCAAGTTCGGTATTTGTCGCCTTGAGTTCTTCAGCAAAATAGTGAAGCTCGTGATTTGTGTTCTTTAGAACTTCATCCTGTCTTTTCCGGATTGTAATATCTATCACGAAGGCTATCACGAAAGAATTTCCTTCTTTGGAAGTAAATGGGCTCAAACTTATTTCCAGAGGGAATTCAGAGTCATCCTTTCTTTTTCCTTTCAGATCCATCCCTATTCCCATGGATCTGGGGGAAGGATGTTGGTGAAACTTCGTTCTGTCCTGAACATGTTTCGGAGCCAGACTTTGGGGAACCAGTACTTCTATTTTTTTTCCAATCAGTTCACCGCTGTCATATCCAAACATTCTTTCAATGGATGGATTAGCCCGCACAATTTCCCCTTTCTTATTGGCGTATAGAATTCCTTCATTTGCGAACTCGAAGAGCTCTTCAAAACCTTCCTGGCTATCCATTCTTATTTTTTCAGAATTATTCTTCTCTAACTTACTCAATTCTCATTGATCTAAGACCAAATTTAGAGAAGCTTTAGCACCTGAAAGCTGATCTATATCAGTTCCTGTGCTGATCTTTTCTCGTGGGAGTTGATTAGCCGGCTCTTTGAAGTGAATTAAAGGCGGAATAAAATCATTAACTTCGGACGAGTAATCTGACTTTACCATCCTTAAATGTTTGCAATAGTTGACATAGAAACCTGTGCCGGAAAATACGAGTTCCGTAAAGGGAGAATTACAGAGATCTGTATTTTGGTTCACGATGGATTACAAGTGGTGGACAAATTTTCAACCCTCATCAATCCCGAATGTCATATCGGATCCTTTTTTGCCAAACTGAGCGGGATCACGAATGAAATGGTTGAACAAGCACCTAAGTTTCATGAAGTAGCCAAAGAAATAATCAGGTATACGGAAGGGCATATTTTTGTTGCTCATAACGTTGGCTTTGACTATGGTTTTATAAGGGAAGAATTCGCCGCCTTAGGTTTTAAGTTCAAACGTGAAACATTGTGTACGGTTCGTCTGAGCCGGAAATTGCTCCCTGGCAAACTTTCCTATAGCCTGAGTAAGCTATGCTCTTCTCTGGGTATTGAAAATGAAACCTGGCACAGAGCAGAAGGCGATGCTGTTGCCACCGCTAAGCTGTTCGATATACTGCTGCAGTTGAAAAGTATGACTCCTCAATACAAGAACCTTGGAGCTGCTGAGCTGATGACCACTCGTGTGGATAAAATCAAACAATATGTGTTGGATAAGCTCCCGGAAGATTGTGGAATCTATTATTTTCTGGATAAAGAAGGACATATCATTTATGTCGGGAAAAGCACAAATATGCATAACCGAGCCATGAGCCATTTCAATACCAGAGAAAAAAAAGGGTTGAAGATGCTCCAGGAATTGAGTGATGTCGATTTCATTCTTTGCGGAAGCGAATTGATTGCTCTGCTCAAAGAATCAGAAGAAATTAAAAGGCATAAACCGAAATACAACAGGATGCGTAAATCAAACTCTTTTACGCATTGTATCGACTGGTTCAAGGATGAACAGGGCATCATCAACTTTAAAATCGTGGAAAAAGAGGACTCTGAAAATGCCCTGCTCTCTTTTGTTACCTATAGCACAGCCCGAGAAAGGCTTGAATCCTGGCAGGATGAATATTGCCTGTGTCTTCGCTATTGCGGACTTACTTCGGATGATTCAATCTGTTTTAATCATCAGCTTAAAAAATGTAATGGAATCTGTTCTGGTGAAGAGAAAGTTGAAGATTATAACAAGAGAGCCGATGCCATTCTGCAAAAATATATTTTCAAAGACTCCGATTTCGCGATCATCGACAAGGGAAGAAATAGGGAAGAAAATTCTGTGGTGCTCGTGGAAGGTGGTCATTATACTGGTTTCGGGTATTACGATCGGTCCGAACCCATTCATTCTCCGGAAGAACTCCGGAGCATTGTGAAACGTGCCCTTTATTATCCCGATGCCGATGACCTTATAAGAGGCTGGATGAAGGGTCCAAAATCCTACAAATATCTTCGGTTCAAGACCTGACCATCTTAATCAGGAAGCCTCCCAGATAAATCAACAGTAAGACAATCATGATGCCCAGGGATGCAAGGACGTATCGGTGCACCCAGGAAAGTTTGCGGAAAGGGATCCAGGCAAAAAACAGACCCAACACAAAGCCCCAGAAAGTAATACCAAATGTAAAAACCGAATAAGCCGATGAGGGCTTTCTGAAAAGAATGATATAAGACTTTAAAAGATGGGAATAGGATAGTCTTGCATCTATGACAGCTAGCAAGGTTGCAATAAGAATCAGTGAGATTTTCAACACCCAAAGATGCCCTCGCTTCATGGTCTTAGACTCCACGCAAAACTAATTTTTTTCGAATTTAACTTCATCCAGGTTCCCTCCGGAATCCAACATAAAACCCGTTACTATTCCGGAAGCATCCCTGATAAACTTCAGATTATCGGACTGTACATTCAGTTCGTCTTTTGCGCCGGCTCTTAACTTGCCGGATTCTCCATTCGGAAGATAAGCGATGAGCTCTGTTCCCTGAAGCACGATGCGGTACTTCACTTTCAATTCTTTGCTAAAATAGTTTCCTGCAAATGAAGAAAGGAGGGAGTCATTCAGTGGAGCTGTTTCAATTCTTGTAAACAGTGCTTTGTTTCCATCATTTTGAATTTCCAGCTTCCGCTTGGCGTGCGCATCGGTCAGGAATGACAGCTGGATCTGTCCAGCATCAGCCCTTCGGAAGGAATGTTTTCCTATGGGTAGCAACACATGCTCCTGCCCGCTTTGGCTACCCTTCATCCGGAGCGTGTCGTTAAGAAAAAGGATTTCAACCGTAATCCCTGCTCGGTTCATCTGGTAGGTACCAGCGTAGCTTTCCAATGTTTTAGTCTGGATCTTTTCTTTCGGAGGTAAAGCTGACTGTTTGAAAAGAACAGGAGCCAGGAACAGCTCGGAGATCAACTGAGCGGTTCTCCCTGGTATAAAATCTTCCCGGTTGCAGAAAATAACTAGAGAAAATTTTGAATCCGGAAAGCGGTAATAGTCTCCCTTAAATCCGGAACCAAATCCATCCAGGTAAAGACTTTTCATTCCGTTTACCTTTTCGAAAAAATTTCCAAACGAATAGCTTTCTATTTCCCCGTTGCCCAAAGCAGGCGCGGAATAAAGCAGTTTATGAAGGCTCTCTCCTCCTACCTGTTGAGAATAATAATTCTGGTCCCATTTGCTGAAGTCGGAAACGGTAGTTACCAATCCATGGTCACCATAAGCATCATTGTTGACAAGACACTGCTCGAAAGCACCGGTATTGATCCGTTTATAAGGAGTAGCCCTGGATGGAAGCACCTGATGGCAATCTTCATTAAAAAAAGTATGCTCCATGCCTAAAGGAACAAAAATATTTTCTTTGGCAAAATCGGGCAAGGTCTTTCCGCTAACCCGGTGTATAAGTTCCGCAAGGATCAGATCGTTTGAATTGGAAAGGATAAATTCAGTTCCGGGTTTATTATTTAGTCCTTTAGCCTGCTCGATAAGTTTCAGAACAAAATCGTTATCATAATATCCATTCACATCTGCTCCGGTGATATCCATCAACCTGAAATAGTCTCTGATCCCACTGGTATGGAGAACAAGACTTTTGATATTAACCTCTGTTCCAAAATCAGGAAGTTCGGGGATATATTTCCGGATGTCATCAGTGAGCTGAATTTTCCCCTGAGCAATAAGCAGACCGATGCAGGATGCCGTCACTTGCCGGGAAAGACCGCCGATAGAAAATGCTGATTCAGGGGTGAGTGGGATGTTATAGTCCAGGTTTGCGGAACCATAGCCTTTGGAGAAAATCAATTTCCCTTCTTTCATGATTCCGATAACGCAGCCAGGCATATTGTCCTTGCTGATGCCGGAAAAAAGACTGTCTATGCTTTTTTCCTGGGCCGGAGTCACCTGTGCACTAAAGTTTCCGATGGTCAGACTAAGAAAAAAAAGAAAAAAAACTCTCATAAGATATAAGTCGTTGACCCGAATAAAGCTTTGGTTATTTCAACAATACCATTTTCCCGGAAATCGTTTTATAGGAGGATGGTTTATTATTTAAACCATCACCTGAAATTGTATAAAAATAAATTCCGGGAGCCAATTGATAATTGCGGTTATCAAATATTTCCGTATGCCTGCCGGCATCCTGCCCTGGCCGGTCAATCACCGCTACCTGTTTCCCATAAATATCCGTTATCAGAATACTAACCGTGGTTGTGGCGTGAACGGTATAGGCCAGCGTTGTTTGTTCTGTGAATGGGTTAGGGTAGTTGGTTTCAGCTTCTATACCCTGGGAAGAATTCAATTCCTGTATTCCAAGTGTGGTAGCATCAACAAGCGCAGTCCATATACTGGTCTGTGAATTATCATTCCGGGTCCAGACGGGTCTGACCTGGTTTTTTTGAGCAGCAATACCAATATAATCTCCTATAAAAACTGTTGAATCACAGATAAACGAGCTCTGACTGATTTTGAAATTCGAAAAAGTGGCACCTCCGTCTTTGGACGTAGCCATATAAACGTCGGCTTGAACTTCCAGTGTATCCGTAAAATTTCTGCGGTCGTAGAAAAGAACATACAAGTTGCCGTTCGACTGATCAACCGTTAGCGCACCAAAAAACTGATGCGTATTTGTATTGTCATCATTGACTTTAGCAGGAGTGCTCCAGGTATTGCCTCCGTCGGTGGATTTTACAAGAAATACATCCGTATTATTGGTTCCATTGCGTTGATCGGACCATACGATATAAACAGTGCCCCGATATGGACTGTTGCTCAGGTCGCAGGCTGTCACAGGAGCCGGCCTGATTCTTCCACTCGGTATACCGGGTACATGATAGTAGCAACCTCCCGGAATCGTTGAAACAAATACGGGACTGGGCTTCCAGGTGTTACCAGTGTCTAAGGAGCTATTGAATAATATGCCTGTGGAATCTTCCCAGGCCACATAAAGGGTACCTGTTTGCCCAAGACAAGGGGTAGGATCAATCACATCCTTGTATTGGCAGTCGCCCGACATTTTGTTTATTTTCCTGGGTGAAGACCAGGTCACCCCCAGGTCTTTGGAATGTGAAATGAAAACATTGGTGCAGTCGGTAGGAAGCGTAGTATTGGAGGTGGCGTCGTACTGAGTCCAGGTTGTGTAAATAATATTATTTCCTGGGTCCAAGGCCGACCAGGGTTTATCCTGGAACTTATTCCCGTTTGGAACAATGGTAGATCCGTTATTCCAGGTGCCTGTGGCTCCAGGCGCACGCTGGCATACTAATCCGCTCAAACCAATATGCACATAATAAAAATTTCCGAGCGTGTCTGTCACGATTATCGGGTCTCCTCGTTCTCCGAGCCCTGAAGTGAGATTATTTTCCTGCCAGGTAGTACCACCATCGGTTGTAAAATAAACATACCGCAGGTTCGACCCGATCACCAGTTCATTCGAGTTTTTGGGATTGAATGAAACTGATACTTCATTCGGGTTGAATGCGCTTGCTCCGGATACCTGAATGTTCTGAGGTTGCCCCGACAGTGTAACCGAAACGAAGGAGACCAGGAGAACGATGGCTATTGCTTTAAACTTTATCATTATCGGATCTAATTTATTGGCCAAGATACACTTTCTGATGAAAACTATTTATATACCATTACATGACCCACATTATGTACTTTTCTTTTACCTGTACAAATATTCGTATAATCCACTACCCAGACATACACATCATTGGGAACCGGCTTTCCATTCACAGTTCCATCCCATCCTTTATTGATATCCGTTGATTCAAAAAACAGTTCCCCCCAACGGTTAAAAATTTTCATATCAAAGGAAGTCACATCAATCCCTTTGGCAAAGAACATATCATTCAGTCCGTCACCATTCGGTGAAAAAGCATCCGGGATATACACACCAGGGGGGCCTCCAATCCCTCCATCAATAACAATGGAGTCGGAGAGTTGACAGTTCGCTGCCTTTACTACTACCCAATACAGCCCGGGCTGAGAGGCGTGAATGGTTTGAGAAGAATCTCCATTAGACCAATGATAGCTTGCTCCTTTAATCTTACCTGCATCCAGCAAGACGGGAGTCTGAATATCGCATAGAAACTGGTCAGGACCCAGGTTCGGATTCTGAAGCTTCGAAACAGTTATCGTATCAGCCCTGGAACAACCGGCGTTTGAAACTTTCACCCAATAGGTGCCCGAAGTCGAAACCGGAAGTGTCTGAGAGGTGGATCCGTTACTCCACAAATAAGTGGATCCGGCATTACCAGCAGAAAGCGTAATTGCAGCATTCGGACAAAGCAGGGTATCTCTTCCCAGATCTACAGAAGGAGCCGGAAGAAAAGTAACATGAATGGTATCACTCAGGATGGAACATCCGGAAGTAACCTTTACCCAATAGGATCCCATGGTATTTACTGAAATGGTGGGGGTGGAGGCTCCTGTACTCCAGCTATAGGTGCTTCCGGTATTCCCCGCATTCAGTATAAGTGAGGTGCCTTGACAAAGGGAAGTGTCATTTCCGAGTTTAGGTTTTGCTAATGCACTGATATGGATGGTATCAGAATTAAAGCACTGGCCCCTCATTACTCTTACCCAATATGATCCTATAGCGGTAATATGCAATGTAGATGATGTATTCCCGGTACTCCAGAGATATTGGGCTCCGGGATTGCCTGCATTCAGCACCATACTTACGGCTCCGCACAAGGTGGTGTCATTCCCCAGATTCACTACCGGAGGCGGAATGACATAGACGATGAGATGGGTGGAATCGGAAATCTTACAACTGGAAGAATCAGTGGCAATCAAGGAAACCGTATAGGTGCCGAGATGACTATACATATGTGATGGTGCCCGGTTTGTATCTACCGGAGTGCCGTCGCCGAAGTTCCAGATATAATTTTTAGCCCCCAGACTGCTGTTCACAAACTGAACCGATCCTCCTACACAAATAGTATCAGACGGAGCTGCTTTTGCTTGTGCGCGAAGGTTAACCAGTTCGAAAGCCAGTTTAACAACAGCATTATTGCAATTCGTGCTTTTGTTGGTTGTAGACCAGGCACCAGCAGTGGTTGGGAAAGAAGAGTGACCACCACATCCTGCACAGACCGACTGATAGATGGCCCCGTCTTTATCAAAACGGCTGGTACCTCCATCTACGTGCTCATCAGAGCCTCCAGGTCCCCCGAAATAGGTGGCGTACCAGAGTGAAGCAGCATTTTTCTTCAGTACAAAGAAATAAAAGTCACAACCGTCGGTGGTAGATTGGTATGCATTAGAGGTGACCGGTAAGCCGTTTGTACTTCCATTACTACCATAAGGGATACAGGTTCCACCCCACCCGGAAGTGTAGACATTTTCGCAGGTATCAACCATAAATGCACTTGGTGAAATATCAGGGATTCCTACCCCTGCCCCGAACACCGTAGAGTAAACGGTCGTACTTAATAAGGGATTCAGCTTATGAATGAACTGCCCACTGTTTGGGTTGGAGTATACTCCGGCAGTAACGGGGTAAGCTCCCGAAGTTTGTCCGTAGAGATAAACATTATTGTTTGGATCAACCTGCACAAAATAACTCTGGTCGTATCCGGATGTACCTAAATAAGTTGATTGAAGAACTACAGCTCCGGAATTATCAAGATGCGTCACAAATCCATCACTGATCCCTCCCAAATAAGCTGGTTGTAAGACCCCCGGAGTGGTTGGGAAATTGTTGCTTCCGGTTCCTCCGGTAACATAGACGGTGTTCCCCGAGCCGAGGGCAAGACCATAACAGGCATCATCTCCATTACCTCCAAGATAGGTAGACCAAAGCAGGTTCGAGAGCGTATTGTCCAGTTTAAAAACGCATCCATCCTGAGTACCTCCTCCGAATACCTGTTGGAATGCACCATTGGTCACCGGAAAATTACTACTCTGTGTGGAAGAGGCTATATAACAGTTGCCGGCATTATCCGTAATGATGTCGCTCCTTCCATCGTCCCCGTAATTGTATTTGAGAGAATTCCAGATATTCCAGTTAGCCGCAATATTTACCCCGTCTTCATCTTTTCCGCCGATATAAGTAGACCCAATAAGGGCAGTGCCAGCCGGATTGAATTTCGTGACCACGATATCAGCCTGTCCGCTTTTGACCGTCCGAAAAGCTGTGGCTGTGACCGGATAGTTGGAGGAATAACTCCTTCCCATGACACAGAGGTTACCAGCATTATCCACTACCAGACTTTGGGGTTGTTCATTATCGCTTCCTCCGAGGTAGGTTGAATAAAGTAAGGCTGATCCTGTGGAATTGTATTTGGTTATCGAAATATCAAAAGGATAATAATTTCCTCCAGACCCTCCTCCTCCGAAGTTCGTCTGAAACGCTCCGACCGTAACCGGGTAACCATTAGCTGCTGCAATCCCCGCGGAATAAATATTTCCTGCTGCATCATACGTAGCCGTATACCCCCAATTATCAGCTGTTGATCCTGTGTAGGTGGAACAGATCAGTGTTGGATCAATGATCAGGGGCTCATTCGAATCATATCCCCTGGGGAATTCAAAACTTAAGATTAATCCTTTGAGTACATAATTACATTCGATTCCTATTTTTTTCCCATCAACGATCTGATAGGCGACTGGTTTTTGCTCCAATACGGTTCCCTGGGATGTTTCCACATGAAGAATTCCTCCATGGAGAAAGATCTTATCCGTTCCCGAATAACTCATTTGGATGGCAGAGGGGTCTCCTCCCGCGTTCACTGTAAAATCATAAGTAAGGTTAAAACCAGTGCTATATACCTGCATGTCGACGGAAGGATAAAGATCAGCATAGGTGATGGCCGCAAAGAGCCTCACACCCGGAGCCCACCTGGTCGAATCATTTCCGAGGTAGTAGTTTCTGTATTCCGGAAATGCATTGGATGGCTGAACTTGTACGTTAGGGTTACTGTTCAGGAACTTCGTTTTGAAACAATGATAATGAATGATGCCGGATGGAGGTACTCCTACCCCAGCACTCCAGGGATGGTGCAGCTGATTAATCTCATCGGCATTGACAAACAAATAAGTGAACGTATTTTTTTCGAAGAATAGTTTGCCGCTTTTGAGCAGATCCGTTTTATAGAGAACAACAGGATCGTATTGATTTTTGTTTTCCTCAAAACGAAGTTGACCAGGTATCTTCTCTTGTGCAGAAATGAGATCTGTTGCCCCGGGAAAAAAAGGGAGCAGGAAAAGGACTGTGATTAACTGATTTACGCCCCTGGACATACTACCAAATATAGTCAAATTCAGTAGATTACAGGCATTAACTTTTTATAAAAGGAGGATGAAAAACAGGAGAAGATAAGGTATTAGAGGAATGATGAAAACTGGGTGATATCTATCTGAAGCTCCCTTGATCAGCGGGTTAAATATTTTTTACATTTGATCCGTGATTTCTTCGAGGGACCCATGGATATTTTTCTTGTTGCTAGCCGGCTGGCCGGCATTAACAGTCTACATTCTGGATTCAGGAATTGCAGAACCCGAGACCGATTATTCTTTTCTCCTCCCCTTTATGCCTTCTATTCTGGCAGTGCCACTAAGCTGGAGTATTTACAGAAGATACAGGCCATTGCCTGACGAACTCCGCTTGACTATTGAAGCCAGTGGATTTGAGATCATTTCTCAGCGGGGACTCTATTTCTGGGAAGGTTATGAACTCCTCGCCAGGCGAGGAACCAAGCCCGTTTATTGGCCTCCAAGAGTTTATTTTACCCGATTCCGGTTCAAGACAAAATACAGGAGAGTGTTTACGGTGCGGGACCAGCAATCTGTATTATACGAGATACCGATCGTTGCCACCTTTGGATGGGACAATAAACTTCATATAGAGATGCTCCCTAAAAAGCCTCTGGAAATAAAAGTTAAAACTCCCTGGACCCTTTCCACCTTTTTCAATCTTCCATGGGGGTAGAGACTCTTCCTCAACGGTCTTCCGTTCTGCTTATAAAATTCCCTCTCGGATCCTTGCTTTTATCTTCTTCTTCCACCGCCGGAAGGTGCAGGTGAACTCCGCATGGGAGCGGATTGAAAATGCGGAGCAGGTGCCGAGTGCTGTACAGGAGCAGGCCTGGTATTTTCCCAGGTCTGCTGGTGATACTGTTGGGCATTATGCAACTCCGTAGTATGTCCACTCGATCCTCCCCTGTTATTTGTATTAGTTGGTTCCGTAGTGTTTGTTGGACGGGTTTCCTTCGTTGGTGTTGGTGTTGGCGTTGCTCCTGACCCACCAGTCTTTGTATTTCTGTCAGAACGGTAAGAATCAGGAATCGACACATGAGGCTTTTTTTCCGGAGTAAAGGAATGTGATGGCTCAGAACGATTATTGCTTTCTTTGACAGGGGTCACTTTCAGACTTGGATATTTACCCTGATTTTGTTTTACAAATGCTTCATGGTCCATCTGAGCTCTTGGATTGGCTTTGTTGTAAGCGTTCCTTTCAGACTCCATTTTCCCATAGTCCTTAAATCGTTGTGCACGGCCTTTGGGGTCCTTGTCCCATTCATCGTTCACAATATCCCTGTTCCGGTTTCTCCATTCACCGACTTCTCGGCTGACAGGGTTCCAATGGTTTTCACCCCGATGCCCATAGTAATAACTGTAATAATGGTTCGACAGTTCCGGATACCTGGAACAATGTTCAGGATAATAGAAATACCAACTCATAAAATAAGGAGACGGCATTCCGAACCAAATGATTTCATGGTGGGGTCCGTAATAGAATCCATCATCAAACCAGAAAGGATTCGGATCCCAGTAAGCATAAGGGTACCAGGAAGGATAACCAAACCACCAGTTATACGAATATGAAGGGTATGTATTGATATCGGTATTCATCGGGGTCGTGTACTCATCCTGTGTATACCCATTTTCCTGGGCATATTCCTGGGAAGCCTGAACATACTCTTCCTGGGCCTGAGGGTTTTCCTGCATGCTCTGTTTCCAGTCGGCTGTTGCCTGCGCATTTTCAGCTGTCAGTACCTGATTGAGGGAATCTGTTTTCCGCGTGACATAAGCGGGATCCCTCTTATAGACATCTCCTATTACAACAGTAAGCTGCATATTATCATAAAGGGTATTGATCACTTCCGGATAAAGAATCAGATCCCGGTATGCATTTGCCGCATCCGAGGGATAACCCTTCAGGATATTTTCAAAGTTTCTTTTGGCTGCCTGATTCTGTTTGTCTACCTGTACGAGCACATCATAATTGCTGAATGCTTCCGCCCTTGCATCTTTATGGATTTCTTCAGGGAACTTGACAAGTATCGTCTGCAGTTCACCTTCCGATCCGGGATGGGCAATAGCCAGATCATGAATCAACTCCGGGTAGCGGGTCAGATTATATATTCTTTCCTGTTCCTCCTTGCTAAATGAAGAAACGAGGTCGCTGAAGCGATTCTTTGTTTTTTGCTGAACAGCGTTCAGGCGAACCAGGACCTCCGGGTTTTCCGATGCGATATAAATGTCCTGACGAATTCCGGGAGGGTACATGGCAATGGCATTGACCGCTTTCTGGTCATCCTGTTCCACTTGTTGAAGGAGGGCTTTGTCATCATCCTGAGCCTTGGAGACGGGAATGTTAAACAATATGAAAATTATGAATGCTGTTGAAACGCTGATGTTTTTCATAATACAAAGATCAAGTAATTTTTCAATATGGCTGAATGATAATAATCATACAATTTTCGTTCCAAAAGACTTAATAGTACTTTTATACCCTACCCGAATAATGAAAGAATATTATGGAGAAAAAAGTTATATCCAAAACCACTTTTGATTTCCTGAAGGACCTTGAAAAAAACAATAACCGCGACTGGATGACCAGTCATAAAGGCAACTATCTAAAGGCCCAGGAAAATATGATTGCCTTTGCAGACGCTCTCCTCATGATGATGGGAAGACATGATAAAATCAAAACTTCTTCCGGAAAGAGTTCATTGTACCGAATTTACAACGACCTCCGTTTTCACAAAGATAAAACACCGTATAATCCCCGATTTGCAGGAAGCTTTGCAAGGGTCAAACCCCATTTGAGAGGAGGGTATCATTTCCAGATTAAACCAGGAAACAGTTATGTAAGCTGTGGCTTCTTCTTCCCTAACCCGGAAGATCTGAAACGAATCCGGACCGACATAGAATATAATTACAAAGCCTGGAACAAGATGCTCCAGTCAAAGGCGATAAAAGAAAATTTCGGACAGATACTCGGCAAGAAAGTAGAGAGTACACCCCGTGGGTTCACCAAGGATCATCCAGCTATTGAACTGATCAGGCACAAGCAATTTATCTTCCGGCATAATTTTACAGATAAAGAGGTGCTCAACCCCGATTTTGTGAACCAGGCAAACAACACCTTTAAAAGCATTCGTAAATATTTTGATTACATGAGTGAAATACTCACGACAGATTCGAATGGGGAATCCCTTATTCTATAGATTTCCCTGACCGCTCTTTAATAATCACTGATTTTAGGATTCTTTTTCTGCTGGATGGTTGTCCCGAATATTTCTATTACCTTTGATCCTCAATCAAAAAACATGAAAAAACTAACGATTCTCGCCTTTATGGCGTTGCTGACTACCTTCACATTCGCTCAAAAAACAGTTCCTCTCGACAGCATTGCCAAATATGATGGTAAGACCGTTACCGTTTGCGCTAAAGTATTGGGGACTCATCTGACCACCGGTGATAAAAAGACCACCTATCTTAACTTCGGTCAGCCATTTCCCAATTCCACATTTACAGTGGTGATTTTTGAAAGTGACCTGGCTAATTTCAAATATGCTCCTTCCGAATTTCTGAAAGACAAAAACGTTTGTATTACCGGTAAAGTAGAAATGTTCAAAGGAAAACCGGAGATCATCGTAAAAAAAGAAGATCAGATTAAAGTCCAGTAATTCAGAATTCTACATCGGCTCATCCGCTGTCGGACCATACATACCCGGAACCGGAACATTTAAAAGGCGGAGGTAAACACTTAGCTGTCCGCGATGGTGCACGGAATGATTCAGTGCCAAGTTCCGAACGACAGCTGCCTTAGGCATAGTCATATAAACTTTCTCCCCCTCTCTAAGGCTCCAAGGCTTCATAAACGTTTCATTGGATGTGGTTTCGACATCTTTGAGAGCCTGATTTACGTTATGATCTAATATAGCCAGAAGTTCTGCTGTTGTCTTAAAATCGGGAGGTTGTGGTGGTCTTCCTTTTGCAAAATCCAGCTCGTCGGTAGTAATGGCACGGCTTATCCAGGAATAAATGGAAGCCACATGTTTAGCAATTTTACCGAGTTCCATAGACTTTTCATGGGGTTTCCAGGTTAGCTTATCCAGAGGTACACGCTCGAGGATTTTACGGGTGCTAGCTGCTTCGTGCTTTATTTCGGCCATTAGACCATTTCTGAGTTCCATTATATGGGGTTATAAACGTTTAATTCTTTAAAGTTGGTTTGCCTGCGAAGGTAGGAAAGATTCTTTTTTATTTTCATATAAAAAGGTTAATAATATGCCAGGTCACCGATCAGGAGAAAAAAGCACTGGAAGCATTTCTGAATACCCTTACGGATGTATCCTTCCTGGCTGATCCCCGGTATTCAAACCCTTTCTGATTTCTTCATCCCTCCTGTAAATCTTACAACTCTTTTGATTCTTGTTGTAACACTCCACTGAGCAGGACGCTTCATCTTTGTAATAGAAATTACAACCATGAAAAAGAAAGCTCTAATATTTATCAGTGCAATTGTTCTTCTCCTCTCCTCTTGTGAAGTAGAATACATGGGAGAAAATCGTATTCACCACTTCAGGGGTTATGAGCACCATCACCACCCTACTCACCATGATGAATACAACGGAGGTTATCATCATGACCGGAAAGGCGGAGAAATTATCATTGTCCCTTAACACGAACAGGGTACCGTGTTATTTTTTTTTCTGAGAAGAATTTAGCTTTACCTTCGTGCTTATGGTACATCTAAAATTTTCCATAAAACAAATTTTCATTCCTCTTGGATTTCTGTTCCTCGCATGCAATTCTAAAACTGAACCCTCCGCTGATGCTGATGTCGTTACCAGTAATGGAACTGTAACCGGAATTGCAACAACCGTTGCTACAGAAACCGATAAACCGGACCTCTCCAAAACACCGGTGGAGGTACATGCGATTGCAATTTTAGACAGCAATGGCAAACCCAAAGGTTGGGGGTATGAACTGTTCCAGAATGGCAAAAGAATCATCTCACAGCCAGTGATTCCAGCCATGCAAGGAAATCATTACTTTGCTTCAGAAGAGCTTGCAAAAAAGGTCGGGCTTTTCGCGGCTAAAAAGATGGAGAAATCAGGGAGTCTGCCAGCATTAAGCTTAAAGGAACTCGATAGCCTGGGAATTAAAGGGCCAACAGCAATTCAGTAAAGGCTGTACACAATCAAAAGAGGTTCTAGATATCTATTGCGTCTTCTTCTTCCCCACAGGTGCTGTTTCCTGTTTCTTCTTGATCATGCCAAAGGTAATGAGGCAGCATTTTTCGTCTTTTGTGACGAATTTGGTCTTTAGATAATATTTGCCCTGCTGGTTTGGGGTATAACTGATAACCTTAGTATTCTTCTTCGTTTTGAGATCCACACTGGAAGCAACCACTTTATCCTCTGAATCTGTCAGAGAGATAATCATTCCATCATCTTTGGCCGCACCTGCTCCCTTTTCATAGATATAAAATACATAATTGATCCCTTTCTTTAATGGGACATAAAATTCCACATCTGAAGAGACGGCTGAGTTAAAAGCCCTGGAGTGTAAGAATACATAATCATCGAGGATTGCCTTGGTAAGTCCAATACATTTCTCTTCTACCCCGGGTTCGAGGCACTCCTGTTGTTCAGGTGCAGGTGTTGGTGCAGGTTGCTGTTGCTGGGCATTTCCAACCACAACAGTTCCAAAGAAAAACATTAACCATACAATATGCTTTTTCCGCATCCCCAGGATCTGATCTAACCTCATAAGCAGCAGGATTATATGAATAAGGTAAAGATAGTATTTTCCCTTATATTATAATTCAGAATTATTACAAAGAGCGTGCCCCGATTAGTCTCAAGCCTCATCTTCTTCTCGTTCTCAATTTGGTAGTTGCAGCAAGTGAACGATTATCAAACATTATAGTTCGTTCATAACCTGATCTTGAGCGACTTCCACTTGGATTTCATCCTTCTTACTCAATCTGTCTTTTCTCAAAAATGTGCTGAAAACACCCGCAATAATAAGGGCCATCACACCTTGAACCAGGAGTGTGTTTGGAGCACCGATACTTTGTGAAACCCCACCCACAATCAAACTTCCCAGAGGTAACATTCCGAAAAAACCCATCGCCACATAACTCATTACCCTTCCTCGCATTTCCGGAGCAGAATGAATTTGAATCAACGTCAGACAAATAGTTGTCTGAGACATGGCTCCGAAACCAAAAATAGCACCAAACAGCATTGCCAACGGGAAATTATTCATGTGCGAAAAGAGCATCATTCCTACACCCAAAATGAGGGTGTTAATGAGCAAAACAAATTTTAAGTCAGTACCTGGTTTAAGGGAAGCAAGAAAAAATGTCCCCACCACAGCTCCCAATCCAATGCAGCTCGTGATGTATCCGAAAGTGGTGGCATTACCACTGAATATAACTTTGGCAAAAACTGGCAATAGCGTATCATACGGGAGTACAAGCAAACTCACTACGGAGAGTAACAACAGCACCATCCCAATGGCAGGTGTTTTTCTGATGTACATAAATCCCTCTGCAAGTTCCTGGGTAGCTTTCCTTTTTCCTGACCTGGGTTCATAGGTTGAAAGTTTCATTGTCAGTAAAGAAAAGATGACCGCGAGAAAACTAAAAGCATTTAAAAGGAAGCAGAATCCTGCTCCAAATGCTTCAAGGATGATGCCTGAAAGAGCGGGTCCCACGAGTCTGGCAACATTTGCCATAGAAGAATTCAGTGCTAGTGCATTCGGAAGGTCTCTTTTATCCGTCACCAGTTCATGAATCAGCGGTTGCCTGGCCGGTACATCAAAGGCATTGATTATTCCCAGTATTGCACTAAGTGCAAGGATCTCCCAAACCACATAATGATTGGAGAGGGCGAGAATGGCCAGCAAAACAGCCTGAACAAGAGAGGCTGTTTGTGTGATGAGAATGATTTTATGACGGTTATATCGGTCGGCCAGGATGCCTCCAAAGAGTGAAAACAAAAAGGAAGGAAATTGTGAGGCAAAAATCGTTAGCCCGAGCATAAACGCAGAGTGGGTCATTGTATAAACCACCCAGCTGACACCGGTGCGTTGCATCCATGTACCGATGAGGGAAATAGATTGTCCGGTAAAATACAATGCATAGTTCCTGCTCTGAAATGCCCGAAACATACTTAATCTCCCCTCTTTGCTCATCTCACTGAACCCTCTTTATTTTCTGGTTGCCAGTTTATCAATCAGTTCGGTTGTTGTACCCAACTCTCCCAGCCGGGGATAGATATTCGCCAAACTATTTTGGTGCGCTTCCATTTTCATATCAGTAACGGCATCTGTCGCAAAGCTGATGTTATAACTCAATTCACTCGCGGCACGCGCAGTCCCTTCTACCCCAATGCTGGTGGCTACGCCGCCCAATACAATTCCGGTTACCTTTCGTTTTTGTAATTCCTCATGCAAACGGGTATTGTAAAAAGCATTCCAGGTACCTTTGGTGATAAAGATATCATCAGGGTGGGTTTTAATATCCTCAACGATATCGGCGAAGCCCGGTGTGGAAAGAAGAGCAGACATAGCTGCATTCATCTGGGCAGTCATTCCTTCCTTCCGTGTTTTGAAATTTGAACCATTAGGGATCACATTTACGATCACTATCGGAAGTTTTGCCTTCCGGAAAGCCTCTATCAAAGCAGCGGCCTTCGTAAGAACTTCCTTCATAGGATGCGCTGTTTCTCTTTGCAAAACACCTTTTTGAAAGTCAATCAGTATCAGAGCTGTGTTCTTGTCGATTTCTGTAATCATTGTTATAGGTTTTATTAGTTTATATAAGGCGCGAATTTTATTTAATCTCAACGAGCTTATTCAGTATCGGCAAAGCTTTAATGAGAACCTCTTTCTCTTTCACTGTCAGCTTTAGTTCAATCCTCTCTTTAAGCCATTCATCCCGCTCATAGATTATTTTTTCAACCAATTTTTTCCCGGAAGCAGAAAGTGAAATGGCTACTTTACGTCCATCGTCTTTGGAAGGTGTCCTTTTGACAATGCCATGTTCTTCCATTTTATTCAGAATTTGAGACATCGACTGGGTTTTAACCCTGGTGAGAGTCGCAAGCTCAGTGGGGAGCAAAGAAGGGGATCGCATGAGATGTCCGATGGTTTCCATCTCGGTCATAGACCAGGCCTGGACGGAGTACATTTGTTTACGGAGACCTTTATGTAATGCAGAGACTGCCGTTCGCAACGCTGAACTCAAATCGGTGTTGTTCATGTAGATTTCTATTTTGTTCTTTAACTTGTAAGTTTACCTTACAAATATACTGCTTTTCCTGCATGAGTCATTTAAATTGGTTTCGACTAATGAATAAAGATATTCCCTATCTTGCCAGCTAAATCGTTAATATGAACAGATTTGCGGGCCTTCTTCTTGCCCTGCTCCCCTCATTTATAAATGTTCCCCTGAGAAGAATTATGGGCCAGCGGATAGGCAGAGGTTCAAAAATTCGATTTGGGACCTTGCTTCTGGCTGATTCCGTTAATATAGGTAAGGACGTTAGCCTTGGCCCTCTTTGTTTTATAAAAGCTGAAAAACTCACCTTGGGTGATCATTCCAGAATCAAGTCTCTCTCCTATGTGTCAACCCGTATCATCACCTTCGGGCAATATGTACACAGCTCTCCATTTGTAATTATAAGCGGAGAGTTCAATGAACATTCATCTTTGGAGGTTGGTGACCACAGCCGTATTTTTCCTTTCTGCCTTCTCGATACCGGCGAAGGGATCAGTGTAGGTAAACAAACAGCCGTGGGTACAGGTACATATATATATACCCACGGGAGCTGGTCAGACTACCTGCATGGGGGGCCAGTTCTTCTTGGTTCTGTTAGCATTGGTGATCATGTGCAGATTCCTACAAGAGTAATTATACTGCCAAATGTGGAAATCGGGAACTATTCGATCATTGGAGCCGGCTCTTTCGTCAATAAATCATTCGGACCAAACCTTCTCATTGCCGGGAGCCCTGCAAAAGTTATCAAGGAAGTAAACCATGAATTAAGTGCAGAAGAAAAGCGGAAGCGAATGAATGAAATTTTAAAAGCCTTTGCAGGCTACATGGCGTTCCATTGTAAGATGAAATCTGAGGTGCAGGAAGGGAAATTAATTTTTGGAAATATAAAAGTGGCCGTAGATGATGCTGAAAACCTGAACGGAGGCGACATTCTCGTTCTTGTCAACAAGCTCATAGACAAAGCTGAGATTGCAGCGTTGATCTTCAAAGGGGTTTCTGTTCTGGATTACCCCATAACGCGGATAACAATAGGGCATAAAAATAAAATAACATCTAAGCTGATTCCATTTGTAAGGCGTTATGGAATCCGTCTTTATATCGATTAATATGGCATTGATTTTACGAGTGGATATTGACAAGCCTTATGGAAATTCAACGATTTTCACGAAGGTAGCCAGTAAGATTGTGGAAGATTATTTTGACATTCCGATCATAGGGTCATGGAACTATCTCTATCACCACATTGCATTTCTGAAATACTGCAATGCCGAAAATATTCCTGGATTCATGTACCATCGTCAGTGCACGGCACCGAATGCAGAAGTGACCAGGCTTACCCTGGAGGGTGGCCATAAACTCTGCTTCCATGCTGAAAACACACGTAACCTTGAAACATTCACTGCCGAATTGGACCTCTTCAAAAAGACGGTAGCCCCTGAACCGGTAGGCTCCTTTTCCAAACATGGCTCAGGTAAATTGAAACTAGGTAAACATCACTACCCACCCTATGAGCCGGAGAAATACAGAGAATGGAGCGTCAAGACCAATACCGCTTATTATTTCGGGAATACGATCGGTGTCTCAGCCAAGGCATTGGAAAGTACAGATCAATATTTTGATTCTGTATTCTGGGTTGAAAGAGATTACAGGGACCCTGCATTTTCAGAGCCCGAGCAGGTATTGGAAGCCGCAAGCCAAACTGACATAGCCATACTCATTCATCCATGCAATTACCATGCGAATAAAACAGTAGCAGCAGATTTCAAAGAACTTGTGAGACTTTCAAAAGAAAAAGCTATTCCCTGGAGAGTATTTTGAAAATGAATAACGCCTTGCAAAAGAAAATCATCTTCCGGCTGGCCACAACACAAGATATGGCCACATTAATTAATTACCGGATCATTCTCCTCAAAGAGGTCGGAAAAAAGATTCCTTTGTACCGGGAAGCAGAGCTACGGAAAAGCTTAAAGAGATATTATACCAAACACATTGGGAACAAGACGTGCTTCTCTTATATCGCCGAACATAAAAATAATTTTGCAGGGTTCGGAACTTTTGTCTTGCGTCATCAACCCGGAAACTTCAACACAATTACAGGGAAAACCGCATATATCCTGAACATGTATACCGAGCCTCCATACAGGGGCCTGGGCATTGCTACCGGGATACTCGAAAGAATGATGGTAAAAGCTAAGAAATTATCCGTAAAGAGAATTGAACTTCGAGCCTCCGTAATGGGTGAGCCAATATACCGGAAGTTTGGATTCAAAGAGCCCAGCACCAAGGTTATGGAAATGTCTTTAGATAATTAAAATTTGCCCTATTTAGCCGGATACATCATTCGAAATGCATTAAAAACCGCTGGGTGGGTCACTGTAGCATGCGTTTCCTTCGGCAGGAAATCATAATAGACTACCAAATTTTTCTTTCCGGATTTGATAAACCTGTCTGCGAGTTCTTTTGCCTCCACCTCCATTATATGATTAGGTTTTCCGGGCCAAAAACCCTCCTTGCCAGTTCCTATATAAATGGTCGTTTGTCTGGAGAAGGAAGGAATTAACACCTTCGCTTGCTGTTTTAAAAGAGACCCGTCATCCCACCAAAGGCTTGGGCTGATAATTATATACTTGCTAAAAAGTTCTGGTTTTTCAAAAAGGATCTGCGTTACCAACAATCCTCCTAAGCTTTGCCCAATGATTGTGTTCGACCCTTTTGTTTTAAATCTGTTATCTATGTATGGCTGTAATTCTTTCTCCAGGAAAGCGATGAATTTTGCGGACCCTCCGGTTGTTGGAAATTGCTTTTTGTCTTCCACATTTGTGGTGGGATACGTAAAATCTCTTCTCCGATCAACATTAGCAATTCCAACCACAATGGATTTGGGGACGGTATTGATCCAAGGAAAATTGAAATATTGGACCAACCCTACAATATGAATAAAATCTTCATCTGCAGATCCGTCCAAAAGATAAATAACAGGATATCTCAGAGTATCATTCCTATTATACCCATCCGGAAGATAAATATTGAGTGTTCGGCCTTCCGATAATTCAGCGGAATAAAGACTATCAATTTCACCCAGGATGAAAGGCTTGATCCTCTCTCCAACTTTCTCTGTGTTCTGTGCTTTGATGCTAGTAATTAAAAAAAACAAAACGAATTGGAGCAGACAGAATCTATTCATGCGTTGAAGCTTTTCTGAAATTTACGGAAACTATTCGAAATACTAATCCTCCAAACCCTTGCCACTGAGAATCTGCTTGGTGTATTTTTCAACTCTTTCCTCCCTGGTTTTTGCTTGTTTGGCTGAGGCAAAATAAAGCAGATACCCTCTTTGTCTTCCCGGAGTTAATGCTTCAAATGCTTTTTTCAGAGCTGGCTTTTTATCCAGGACAGTCCTAAATTCTTCAGGCATTGGGTATTCCTTCGTTTTTTTCAGTTCCACTTTCAAGCCCAGTTTTTCCACTTCAATGGCTTCAAAAATATAGGCTTTTAATGTTTTTTCCAGTTTCGCAATTTCAGTAACGCTGGCAAATCGGATCTGACGGGCCACCTGCACATTAGCCGTTTGCTGAATCAGAATTCTTTTAGAATCTTTCAGCAAGACCCCTTTAAAGAACAAGAAAGCGCAGTAATCTTTAAATTCATGGATTAAAATGATGTTGCTATCCTTATAGGAGTAACAAGGGCAACCCCATTTTAATTCCTCATTGAGTTGACAAGTCAGGGCAATTGTCCTTAATTTTTTCAATTCTTCCTGCCACTTCTTGGATTTTAAAAAATAAAAATCAACTTTAGGGTTCATATCCATTATCTATTATTTGGCTTCAATTACTTTTCGGGAATCCGGTCTTAAATACCTTGAAGTGATTGCTAAACTGGCAATAACCAAAGGTGCGATGATATGAAAAGCGCTATCATGAATAACTATATGGGAAACCGAGGCCCCGGTCATTGCAAAAAACACACCTGCATAAGCCCATTCTTTAAGCATCGGGAATTTGGGAATCAGTATCGCAATGATGGCCATCGTTTTCCAGAATCCGATAATGGAGATAAAATAGGTTGGATAACCGAGCGGAGCAAATCCTTCAACAATTTGCTTCACTTGAAATAATTGTCCGATCCCGCCCAGCATGAAAAAACAAAGTAGTGTAGTCGTGACCCAGTAAGCTATTCTTTTCTTTTTTTCCATATTGATTAGATTTGTTTGATTAAAATTTCCTGCAGGCGGTTATGTGCCATATTGATTCCCGGAGCCATTCCTAGCTTGAGCATTTGGTCTCTGAGTTCTGCCGATTTAAATAAGGTATGAATGGTTAGTTTGCTGGTCTCGTCAGATAGCTTTTCAAATTCCAGAAACTCCAGCTGGGCCCCGAACGGAGTGTTCTCCATTTCAAATGTACGTGTAATTTTATGGTTCGGAATAAAATCGTGAATGGCTCCATTCATCCTTAATACAACATTTCCTTTGGCATCTGATGTTTCAAACTGCCAGCTTCCATGTTTCTTATTTTCCAGTTTAAGAACCTTTGTTCCCATCCATTGCTCCAGAAGGTCAGCCTCGGTGTAGGCCTTAAAGAGCAGTTCCAAAGGCAATTCAAATTCTCTGTTGATTACAAAATCTTACTTTCCTGGCTCAGCCGTAATTTTTGTTCTGTGTTCCATGTTATTTGTTTAGATGCTTTTTCATGATACTTTCCAATTTGTTAAACCGATCGTCCCACATCTTGCGGAATGGCTCAATAAAAATCGCTACCTCTTTCATTTTTTTTGCATTGATATGATAGTAGATTTCCCGTCCATTTTGTTCCTGTTTCAGAATTTCACATTCTGTAAGTATTTGCAGATGTTTTGAAACGGTTGGTCGTGCCGTGTCAAAGTTTGCGGCTATGGCTCCTGCTGTCATCGCCTGGGAAGTCACCAGGAGCAGAATGGCTCTTCTGGTTGGATCAGCTATGGCCTGAAAAACATCACGTCTTAAGTTCATTACGTAGTCATTTGACTACAAATATATGCGTAGTTGTTTGGCTACGCAAATATTTAAGATTTTTTTTTCATGATTCCATATTGACTGCTTTTCAAAAAATAATTTTCAAAGCTATGCAGCGTTTTAACTAATAGGGAGTCTTTTAAATAGGATGGCCTAAAAACGAAGTGGAAAGCTTGGTTATGAGTACATTTGCATGAAGATCATGTATTTATGAATAGAAAGGCTTGACTTGGAAGATTTTATAAAGCTTCTGGATTTGTGTAAACGGCAGGACAAAAATGCCCAGGCTAATCTATACAACATATTGGCACCTAAACTATTGGGACTCTGTATGCGCTATATGCAGGACCGGGATCTCGCGGAAGATGTCATGCAGGATGCTTTTGTGAAAATCTTCATGAACCTGAAAAGCTTTAGGGGGGAAGGTAGCTTTGAAGGCTGGGCCAAACGGATTACCGTTAATGAAGCACTCACTGCATTGAAGGAAAAAAATAAGATTTATTTCGAGCGCGACCTGAGTATTGTGGAGAACATTGATTTTACGGAATCGGAGCACCGGCAAATCAGCATTCAGGAAATTACCGATTGCCTGAACGAACTTTCTCCGGGCTACCGCATTGTCATCAATCTTTTTTTGTTGGAAAATTTCTCTCATGCGGAAATTGCCCAGAAGCTGAATATCAGTGAAAGCACCAGCCGCTCTCAATACGCCCGGGCCAGGCAGGTGCTGATGAAGTTACTGAAGACACGCATTCAGGCAAATTCAGAACAAGCACCTAATTACATCATCGGATAAACATGAAAAGCGACGAAATCATTGATAGCCTTATCCGGCAATCGCAAGAAGGAGTGGAGATCCAACCTGGGATTTCATCCTTCGATCGAACCATGCAAAAGTTGGAACAGGAAAAGAAGAAGAAACGCCGTTTGGTTTTCTTTTACCTGTTCGCGGGTCTGTTTGTCGTATCCGGGATACTCGTTCTTCTCCATTCTCATTCTTCCAAAGAAGAAAACAATTCTGTTCAAATTCTTTCCGATTTCAAAAACCTCCCGGAGGTAAAAACTAACACACCCAAAATTTCAGGTCAGGTCATTCCCTCATCCACAACCACTTCGTCAGCATCTCTGCCCGAAACCAAACATGATGCACCCCCCGCTTCTTATTCAGTTGTTTCACACCATTCATTACCGGTCGTTTCCGACAAGGCAACCAACCAGAAACCTCCGGTAGCGCCTTCCTCTTCTCCAGTAGGCTCATCCCAGACGATTGAAACAACCACTCCTATGGTGTCTTCCGAGACACATCCATCCCCGGTGAAAGAGCAACAACTTACTTCTCTGACTTCCGATCTTAAAACAGAATCAACATCTCTTGTAAAACAGGAAGCAGCTCCGGTGATTAACCTCATTCACGATACAGCGAAAACAGTAAGCAGCACAGCGACTGCTTCAGCCTCAGTTCCTGTATCTCCGGAGAAAGAAAAACCGAGGAAAATTATTCAGTATGTGGCAGGCATCTGTTTTACCCCACAGCTTACTTCCTTTGCTTTAAAAAGTAAGCCTTCATCCGATCCAAACCAGAATGCTTTCTCCGATAACTATATCTCTGCCCGAAATAATTCCAAAGCTAGTGTTATCAATTACGGAACCGGAATAAAAGCAGGATTGCTATACAATTACCAATGGGAATTCCTGCTCGGAGCAGGGTATCTTCAATACAACTATCAGGAACGTCCGGTGGAGGCACCTGGTAATACCACCTCGGTCACTTATGTAAACACAGGTGGAGGGGGTGTCAATCCTAACTTCACCGTTGTGCAAGTGATATCAAATACAGCTTCCTCACCACTCTACCAGAATAAATTTAAATACCTGAACCTTTCTCTGGAAGGAAATAGGTTAATTCCCACCCGGTATGTACAACTCAAGATGGGATTGGCCTTGCAGTCGAACTATTTGGTCGATGCTACCACCGTATTTGTCAGGAACCCTTACGAGTACGGATATGCACAAAATTACCGCGGCACTCCTTTGAATAGATGGGTTTTTGTTCCTGAACTGAACCTCGGGGTTGCGAAAGACTTCGGTACGCATTTCCAGGTACAACTCTGTTCCAAAACTTTTTATGGAATCAGTTCCATTTTTGATCATTCCTATTTCCTGGGACAGCACAGCTATGGTATTGGACTGGAAGGTAGCCTTCTTTATAAATTCTGATTAGTAGAAATAATATAGTTTTCGAAAGGATGCAGCGTTTGAGAAAGGAGTAAGTCTTATTATAAAAGAGACTTAATACTTTCCAAAACCTGATCCCATGAAACGACTCCTGTTCCTTTTCTTCTTATCTGCTCTCCCTTTTTCCTCTTGCAAGCGAAACGCAGTTCCAGGCCCTGCCCCAGCACAACCAATCACTGCTGCTGAGTTGAGTGGTCATTGGATTGAAAAAGATACCAGTCTTATGGCAATAGACACATATAGCATCTGGAACCTGGTCTTCAGAACCGATTCCGTTTTCATTCACGAGACCCGGGGAGTGGATGTATTGATTTATCAGTACTATATGGCAGCCAAGTTCAGTCTTACTCCCGACAGCCTTTACATCAATGGGATTTATACAGACTCGACCTTTAAACCGACGATTGGCCCCCTAAATCCTTTCAAAGACGTTTCACATGCTCAATACAAAGCACCCGGTTTATTTCTGCTTACATACCCTTCTGCTAATTACAGTGGAAAGAAGTACCGAAGGATGCAAAGGCAGTAATGATATAAGTGATTTGAAGAAACAAAAATAATTTTCATTGGGATGCAGCTTATTCAGTATATGCATGTCTTATTAAAAGAACACTTAATCTAAACATTTATGAAAACCAAATTTCTGCTCCTGACTGCATCTATGCAGCTCTTACTTCTGCTCGGGTCCTGTAACCGGGAAAATCTGAGTAAGAACATCAATCCACCTAGAAACATAAAGTGTGGCAACGCTACGGTCCTGAAAAGCCATTGCGGATATCTTTTCATACCCGACGGAACAGAACCTTGTCTGATTGCCGACTCCGCATCTGTGAAAACACATTTTGGTGTTTCGATCCACAGCGGACAACGTCTGACTATCCTCTACGAACCGGCACCGGGAGTGCTTTGTGATTGCATCATGATTTGTGACGGACATTCCGTCTCCTGTTGCCCAGGTGTGACCATAAAAGAAATTACTGTTTGCCCTTAGAGAGCAAGGCAGTGCATAAATAAAAAGGCATAAACCGACTTGGTTTATGCCTTTTCTGTAATGCGGAGGGATTTATTTTAAACAGTATTTAACTCCTAAATAGAGGCCGAAAGTACTGTTATAGGTACCCGGACGGTTTATTGCGGTGCCGGTAGACGCTGCATTGGTATTAATTTCTGCATTGTTACCTGTGTTTTCGGCATTCGAAAAGCTGTAATCATATTTTATACCCAAATCAAATGCTAGTTTTTCAGATGCCTTAAAGCTCAATCCGAATGAAACTAGCATACTATAATCCATTCCCTGGTATTCTGATTTTGTGTTTGTGCCGATTGTATGCCCACTCTGATCTGCAAGTACGGCACTGCTGAGCAGACCGATTTGAGGGCCGACTTTGGCTACGAAATAATGCTTGGAACCAATAGGCTCCTTGTAAACAAACATCAAAGGAATCTTTATATAGTCCAGCTGCTTGTAATACTCCACCCATTGATAGCTGTACTTCTGACCTTGCATAGAATAAAGCAGATCCAATCCAATACCCGCCTTCTCCGTAAATAGATATTGAGCACTGATGCCACCGGCATAAGAAAAAGTGTTTTCATAACTGAAAAAGTGGCTGCTCTCATCGCTCATATTCCTCAATGCCGACATTTGGGGAATCACCGTAATTCCGATTTCCAGTGCGCCTTTTTTAGGCGCTGCTGCGGGATCAGCCGACTGAGCTTCAGCCGTTAATACCGTTAGAAGGATTGAAGCAGCAATCAGAAACAGATTTTTGTGTTTTTTCATGAGATGTGGAGATTTATCAGTCCAGCCAGAGCTAACCTGACCTGAAACGCGGTAAATATAGGATAATCTTTTTAAATTGACTCTAAGTCTGATTGAGGCTTAATGGAAAGACCATTTTATTAATCCAGGGATATTCTGTTGAATTTTATAATTCTCATCTTAATAATCATGTTTAACCAGCATATGTACAAATCAACTGACTTTCAATACATTAACAATTCGAAAGAGCTTGTCAGCAAACAAAGTCTGGGCTATTAGATCCTAATAACCTAAATTTACTTTTCAGCATATTTATTTGCACAAACTTTTTTCCCTTCTATTAATAAACATCACTTATGAAAAATAAATGCATGCTTTGGTTTGCAGGAATACTGCTTTCTGCTTCTTCATTTGCTCAAGGGACCTCTGGTAATAAAACAGATGGAGGAATCTATACGTTAAATACTGGATTTTATGAATCCATTCCGGTAAGAGATATGCCGTTACAAACCGATGCTCAACGAGCCCTTGCAGCTGCACATCATGAGCAGCTTGAATTAGCGCGCGAAGCAAGACGCCCAAAACCTAAGGACTTTAAAAAGAAACCAGAAACTGTTGATCCTATTCGGCAAACGGTGCAAGGTACGCTCGGATTATCTGCTCCTCTAATTAATTTTGACGGACAGAATACACCAACCAGCAATGGTTGCCCTCCGGATCCGGATGGAGCCGTGGGCCTCACTCAATATGTTCAAGCGATTAATTCGTCCTACCAGATTTTTAGTAAAACAGGAACCACACTCACAGGAATTATTGACCTGGTTTCGCTTTTTCCGCATATCCCGAATGATGATGGTGATCCTATTGTATTGTATGATAAGTTCGCTGACAGATGGGTGATTACGGAGTTTCAGACTACCACGGCTCCATGTGGATTTTCAGTGGCTATTTCAAAAACCGGGGACGCTACCGGAGCTTATTACGTATATAACTTCTCTCAGGCCGCCTGGACCACTCAAAACTATCCCGATTATCCTAAATTCTCTATCTGGAGTGATGGTTATTATATGACCGGACAGTTTGATCCTGAAGGAGTGGTAGTCCTGGACAGAACCAGAATGATTGCGGGAAAGCAATCGGCAGGAATGATCCTTACCCATACTCCTTCCTCTCCTTATTATTTTGCTGGAAATAACTCTTTATATTCATCTGCCAAGACACTCGACTGTGATGCTTCTGCATTGCCACCTTATGGTTCGCCGGAGTATCTTGTGTTTTTTCAGAACCTGAGTTCAGGAGGGTATTCTGATAAAATTATTCTTTACAAACTTGTTCATGACACTACCGCCAAAACACTCGTCGTTACGGCTTCCGATTCTCTCTCCCCTGCTACATTTAATGCTTATTTCACGGGAGGAACGGAGCAGGAAATCTCTCAGCCAGGTGCCGCAAATAGTCTCGATGCACTCGATGGAACCTTCAATTTCAGAACTCCCTTCATGGTGTTTACTGGTTATAATTCGGTGGTGCTTTGTAATTCTGTAAACACCGGAGGACTGGTTTCGGGAATCAGGTGGTATGAACTACGACAATCAGCAGCTGGTCAGTCCTGGAGTATTTATCAGCAAGGAACCTATGCTCCTGCCGATGGACTGAGCAGATGGAATGGAAGTATATGTATGGATCAAAATGGAAGCATCGGGCTCTCTTACAGTGTATCGGGCAGCTCCGTTTATCCGGGAATACGATACACCGGGAGATTATCTTCTGACACACCAGGAATGATGACAGGTACTGAAACTTCAGCTGTCTCCGGCACCAGCCCTGCTGTGAGCTGTGGCAATCGGTGGGGCGACTATTCCGAAATGACTCTGGACCCTTCAGATAATACCACTTTTTGGAATACAAATGAATATGATGGCGCAGGATCGGAAGCTACCCGAATCTTTTCATTTGCGATTACCAGCCCCACAGGTATCACAAACCCAATTGATCTTTCTGAATTCAAGATCTATCAGACTGACGATTATTTAAATGTGATTGCTACTAAACTTCCATCTGATGCTCCAGTCCAGGTTGATTTTTTTGACCTTGTCGGCAAGCAGTTGAGTAGTCAGACTGGGAAGCCTGTCGTGAATGCTATTCAAACCAGGGTAAATGTGAATGGCATAGCCCCGGCTCCTTACTTTGTGCGAGTGGGAAATGCAGAATATCAACGGGTTTTTAAAGTAATCATAAAATAGCAGGGCTACCAAAAACAGGTACCTACCGACAAATATTCATTTACTGACGAATATTTCTTTTCCTGACCTGAAGGCCCCTATCTTTGTTTTTTGAATGAAGCAATCCATTCATAAATATAAATTACATGAAAACTAAAGACGATCATCTGGCTTCAGCAACAGTAACAGTCCATGCTTCGCCAAACAAGGTCTGGCAGGCACTGACCGATCCTAAGCTTATCAAGCAATATTTATTTAATACCGATGCTGTTTCCGATTGGAAAGAAGGAAGCACTATTACCTGGAAAGGCTCTTATGAAGGGAAATCTTATACTGACAAAGGTGTAATCCTGAAGAGCAAATCAGGTGAATTGCTGAAGTACACCTATCTGAGTTCTATGTCTGGTAAAGCAGATCTTCCTGAAAATTATGCAGTAATTACCTGCGAATTAAAGTCTAATGATGGTAAAACGGAACTCACTCTTACCCAGGATCACAACGATTCGAAAGAAGCCCAGGAGCACAGTGCTAAAAACTGGGAAACGGTTCTTCATGAAATAAAGACCATAGCCGAAAAGCTCTGAGTACCTGCAACAATGCATTGCATTTAAAAGAGCAGGGCTATTGCCCTGCTCTTTTTTTTCCAAATTGTTCTGAACTCACTGCTTCCTTAAATTATTCTGGCATTCCCTTGCCCTCATTGATGAACTTTACCAGGCTATTTGTAATATGACCGTTCCACCCTGCTTCGCAATCATTGTAACACTCAACACCAGGCACGAGACCAATATGAGTGAATACAATTTGTGTGGCGCTTCCGTTTCCGGAGAGTTCAAAAGCTACCTCGGTGTTGTTCCACTCTTTCTTGTTATTTATCCAATGCAGATTACAATCCGTTACTTTCCAAACTACTTTTTTGTTTGGCACTAATTCGCTGATTTGGAACTTAACAAAGGTATCGCCAAAGTGAACGGCAAAGTCATCATTCAATTTTTCAGCTTTGCCTTTAAGGTTTTTAGCCCACCACAGATTAACCTGAGCTATTTTTTTCATCGCTTCTGTTGCTGAAGCGTTTACAGTAATTGTTTTTTGAAAATTTTTAGTGTTCATTTTCTTTCGTTTTATTGTTTAATAATGCTTCAAGTTTTTCGAGCTTGCTCAACCAGAATTTATCAAAGAAGTCAATAAAGTGCTGCAATTCATTAAAGCCATCTTGTTTTAAGATGCAGTGTCGTTCTCTGCCGATGTCTTTAATAGAAATAAAGCCGGCGCCGCACATAATTTTTATATGCTTTGAAACGGCAGGACGGCTCATATCAAAATTCTCTGCTAAAGAATTTATGGTCATGCTCTTCCTGGAAAGCAATTGCATCATATGCCTCCGGTTCGGATCCGCAATTACCTGAAATGCATCAAACCTTTGAATTGCCATATTCCATTTTGTTTAAGAGTTCCATGAACTGGTTCCCAAGGTATGCCCAACCTTTGTCATGGGCTACATAGTCTTCCAGGGCAGTAAAGCCGTTATGTACGATCTCCAGTTCTGTTCCCTTCCCTTTAGGAACCAGAGTCCATACTACCAAAGAATCAAAAGGCTTTCCATCTTTATCTGATTTTTTTTGCCAGGAGTAGGAAAGCCTGGTAAATGGTTTTATTTCCAGGACCTTGCAGTCATGTACACATCCCGATGGGCTTGTGAACCTGAATTTATGGCCAAGTACAGGTTTAAAATCCGATTTCATAAGCCATTGTTCTAATAGCTCCGGTTTGGTGAGATAGTCCCAAACTACCTCAGGCGACTTATCAAAGTGCCAGGTGTGCTTAATTTCTTTTTCCATTATATGTAATTTTAAAGTTACGCAAATATATACGTAACTTTTGAGTTACGCAACATTTTTAGAATAATTTTAAATCCAACCCAAAGATTCCACAACGGGTGTTAAAATTCAAAGCAGAAAGATCTAATCCGGGCATTTTAAGGTTTATTAACAAATTAGAATTCTTCCATTTCCTTTCGTCGGCATAAATAAACCATTTACCATATAATTCAAAAAGAGGCGGCCACGATGTTCTACTTTTATCAAAACTCAAACACCATGAGAGCTGCTACCTTCTTTACCGTCCTTCTCTTCATACCATTCCTGCTTTCGGCTAAAACCAGGAACGGGTCTCTTTCCGGAAAAGTATTGGATGTAGACCACAAAGAACTGGAATTCGTCAACGTACTACTGCTCAGTGCAACGGACTCCTCCCTGAAAAAAGGAGTGCTTAGTCAAGCAGATGGTAAGTATGACATTGAGGATGTGATCCCTGGTGAATATCTGGTCTCATTTTCTTTGTTGGGCTTCCGCAAGCAGTATATGGGTCCTTTCACCCTGGGAGGAGCAGAACCTACCCTACTTAATGATATGATCCTTCTGCCCGCTTCCGAGCTCCAGCAAGTAAATATCGTTACCACCCAACCTCTTTTTGCCCAGAAGCCAGGCATGCTGGTGATGAACCTTGAAAACAGTACCGTGAAACTAAGTGGATCCGTATACGAGGTACTCGAGAAAGCGCCAGGCGTTAGTATCGATCAAGATGGTTTAGTTTCGATGAAAGGAAAATCCGGAGTGCAGATATACCTGGATGGGAAACCTACCTATCTTTCATCCGACCAGCTGCGGGATTACCTCATGAGCATGTCTGGTAGCGATATCCTGAAAATTGAAATGATGACCACTCCCCCTGCTAAATATAATGCCGAAGGCAGTTCTGGAATCATCAATATTGTCACCAAAAAGAAACAAAAAGAAGGATTAACTGGTTCGCTTTCGGGTGGTTTGGGTCAGGGAAATACCACTCGTGAAGAAGGAGGACTAAATCTCGGCTACAGCAATTCGAAGTTCTCTGTCTTCGGAAAATATGACTACTCCACGCCTTCTCGTGATGAAACAAAAGGAGTGAATCGCACCGTAATGAATGGAACACATACCACCACTTTCGGCCAGCTGGTAGACCTGAGATTTCAGCTGAGGTCTCAAAATGTTAAAACAGGCTTTGAATGGTTTCCGAACCAGACAACCACTCTGGGAATCCATATAGATGGTTCTTCATTAGACCGGAATATTATCCTGGATTCCAGAACCAATATTGTGAAAGTGGATTCGGGTTTGGGAAGCATCCTGCATCAAATCAACCAGACCGAATCTACATTCAAACACGGGAGCATCAGTTGCTTTTTGAATCATAAACTTGACACTTCCGGGAGTGAGATTAATATCAGCCTCGACTACATGAATTATCAGAACCGTGCCACCGAAAACTACAATCTGCATTTCCTGAATAGCACCGGAACAGAAATGGCTCCCCCAGAGTTTCAAAGGAGCTATCCCAACTCAGACATAGCAATCTATGTCGGGCAAGTGGACTATACCCGTGCCATTCGCAAAAAATACCGGATGGAAGCAGGAATAAAAAGTAGTTTCGTGAATTCCGGAAACGATTTGTTGTTTGAAGTGCAAGACCCTTCCGGTGCTTGGCAGAAAGATTATACACGAACCAATTCTTTCAATTATTCAGAACTAATAAACGCTGCATACCTGGATGGCACCGCTGACTTAGGGAAGTGGCAGGTCCAGGCAGGACTAAGAGCAGAGCAAACCATTTCTGATGGAAACTCTCCAACCACTCATCAGGATCATCAAAATAATTATATACAACTTTTTCCTACCCTGTTTGTTTCTAAAACCGTTTCAGAAAAACACTCCCTGCAGGGAAGCTTGTTCAGAAGACTCAACAGGCCGGGTTACAATGATCTGAATCCATTTTACTTCTATATTGATCATTACCTCTATCGCATAGGAAATCCATTCTTGCAGCCTGAAGTTGTTGATGGAGGAGATCTGACCTATTCGTATAAGAGTAATCTGTTTGCAAGTATCGGTGCCAGCCGGACCTTCTTTGGGATTGCGCATGTTACCCATCTAACTGATTCCACAGGAGTAATGAGTCAGACCACCGCAAACATGAATACAATAGATAATGGTTATCTCAGTCTTACCTGGGCAGCTACACCCTTTAAATGGTGGACAAACTCCGTGAGTGTGGTCGTCAATTACAACCATTACCTGGCTACCTTGTCGGGTGCAGATCTGGACCGAAGCAATGTGGTATATAACCTGAATGTTACAGAAAGTTTTTTATTGAAACAGGGCTTTAAACTAGAAGTGTCGGGGTGGTATCAGAGCCCTATGGTTTATTCCATCTTCCTCATTCAGCCTTCGGGAGATTTAAGCCTGGGTCTTTCCAGGAGCTTTTTGAAAGACCGGTTGAAGTGTACCCTCAGTGCCAGCGATGTGCTTTACACCCAAGCCCAGCATGTAGTGGTTGATTTCCAGGACCAGCACTTAATTTCTTTCTACAACTTCGATTCCAGATATGTGTACCTGAGGATGCGTTACACGTTCGGAGGGCCAGGCACCAACAAACATGGTCAGTTTAAGAATGTGGGGGACGACTTACAAAAGAGGGTGGGATAAGATTATACTGTTCCCGGGGTAAGAAACCGTACAAAATTAAGAGGTCTCAGGTGCTTTCCTCTGTAAGCAGGATGTTTGCCCTTTTCAAAGCCTCGTCAATGTCGGACAGCACATTCATTTTTCCTATTTTTATAAGCAGTCCCGATTTTTCAAGCTCCTCATACACTCCGGGTTGCACTCCCGAAATAATAAGAATTGTTCCAAAGCGTTTTACATATTTGGCCACCTCCCTTATCGTGTGCAGACCGGTTGCATCAATTACCGGAACAGCCCTCATGCGTATGATCAGGACCCGGGGACTGTCCTTCAAGGAATAAATCCTTTCCTTGAATTTATAAGCTGCACCGAAAAAGAGGGGACCCGTGATTTCAAATACTTCAATTCCTTTCGGAACGTGATATCTGGAAATAGCTTTTTCGTCTTTGTCTTCTTCCAGGTCTTCGTGACTCGAAACCATATCCACTTTACTTATCTGCATCATGTTGCGCATGAAGAGAAAGGCGGCTAGGACCATGCCTATTTCAATAGCTGCCGTTAGGTCCACGAGTACAGTCAGAAGAAAAGTGGCTACAAGGACAATGGCATCTCCTCTTGGGCCCTTTAAAAGAGCTAGAAAGGATTTCCATTCACTCATATTATACGCCACCACCACAAGTATTCCGGCAAGACAAGGCATGGGGATGAGCACAGCCCATTTTCCTACGAAGAGCATGATCAGCAGAAGTGTAATGGCATGAACGATGCCTGCAACCGGTGTACGCCCACCATTTTTCACGTTGGTAGCTGTACGGGCGATGGCACCTGTGGCCGGAATCCCTCCGAACAGAGAAGAGGCGATATTAGCGATGCCTTGGGCGATGAGTTCCGTATTGGAGCGATGGCTAGCTCCTATCATTCCATCAGACACCACTGCCGAGAGTAAGGACTCAATCCCTCCCAGAAGGGCAATGGTAAAAGCCGGCTGAATCAGTTGCTGGAGTGTAGAAAAAGAGATTGGCGGTAAAACTGGCATAGGAATCATAGACGGGATAGAACCAAATCTTTTTCCAATGGTGTCAACATCCAGGTGAAAGTACTGTACAGCAAATGTGCAAAGGACAATAGCCACCAGTGAGCCAGGAATCCGTGCGGTTATTCTCGGAAATACAAAAACGAGAAGAGTGGTGCCGGCTGCCAGCAGTAGGGATGCATAATTGGTGGAATCAAAATGTGTAGCATAAGCTTTCCATTTTTGAAGAAAATCGGCCGGTACAGCTCCCATTTTCAGTCCCAGGAAATCCTTGATCTGAGAAGAGAATATGATCAATGCAATGCCAGCGGTGAATCCAACGATCAAAGGATGCGGGATGTATTTAATGACATTGCCCAGTTTTACCAGACCCATGATGATGAGCATGACTCCTGCCATGAGGGTTGCTATGGTCAGTCCCCCAATTCCATATTGAGTAACAATGCCATACACAATGACCACGAAAGCGCCTGTAGGGCCCCCTATCTGAACCCGGCTTCCACCCAGGGCCGAGATCAGAAATCCAGCTACGATGGCAGTGAACAATCCCTTTTCAGGAGACACTCCGGAGGCAATGGCAAAGGCAATGGCCAGAGGGAGTGCCACTATACCTACAATAACGCCAGCGATAAGGTCGGAGAAAAATTGTTTCCGGGTATAATTTTTTAAAGTAGTAAATAACTTCGGTTGAAACATTGTGGTTTATGCGGGTCAGCTTCCGTAAATTTTTCCCGGGTGAGAATATGGTTGGTCATATAATAACACCTTTTGCATTCAGATAAAAATTCAATCAGATTTCGGGATAATTGTACAGATTTATTTATTAAATTCTTTCTCTGTAATGAAGGAATCCTTCATTGCGTTTTTATTCCCTGTGGATATTTCATCCAGTTCAAGGATGTAATTATCTACACCACTGGATTTCTTTTTAAAGGAAAATTTCTGGTTGATCTTTTTATAAAGTGGAATTTGTTTGAATTCCCCGGCACAACGACTGCTGTCTTTAAAGGCCCACTCTTTCCCCATGGCCACTTTAATATAATATTTGCCTTCAGGGATGTGTTTAATATCATACGTATCACTTGAATTGATAAATGCCATCCTGACTGACGAATCTGTTTTGATATCTACCAGTTTAATCAGAACTTCTGTCCTGCTACTAACCTTTATCCGTATAAAATTGTCAAAGCTGCTATCCGTTTTTGCAACAAATCCGCATTTTAAATTTTCGCCAGTTTTTACAACCCTGGGTGCTTTCCCTTTCTTTTGTGCGAAAAGCGAAACAGGATTAAAAAAAAGTGAGATAAGAATGAGAGTCAGAGAATAAAGTTTAACGGCTGATTTCACGTGATAGATTTTAGGAAAAGATGAAACCGGAATTATTCCAGTTCATATCAAAGATAAATAATCTTTGCTCTCTCCTGGGATTTTAATTTTCGAATACCTTCTCAACTTACCTATTTAGTTTAGAATCGGTTAATTCAACTACGCATTGAAAAACGTTGCAATATTAACCGGAGGAAGTCTCAATAGAGTAATATTTGATCTGAAATAAGTATTGGAGAATGTTTGGCGCCTACTCAATCTTAATCCTTTTCACTTCCGTCCTTCCATACATAAACGGAAAATACATCAGCTTAGCTTTGCAGGGATTCATGGAGTAGCTTCCGATGTACCGGGGTTGTAAGGAAATTTCATATCTCCACGTACCTACAGGCATTGCTTCGCAGAAGATCACCACTTTGTCCTTAAAATATTCCCGGTGCACTTCGTTGCCGGCGGATGACTGACGCTTGTCCTGGTAGCTGCAACCTGCAGGGATAGGTATTTCCAGCATAATGTAATCTCCTTTTTTCCTGGCATTTACTTCAACGATGAGGGTAGTCACTTTTCCAAACTCCAGCTTGCCGGTGGATTTTCCTTCCGTTTCAAAATGAGTGG
>PLYR01000048.1:12476-31297 GCA_003153435.1 Bacteroidota bacterium | reverse complement strand
GCAAGGCGTGAAGGAAGAATGGTTTCGAGTATACATGCCGTCTCGTAAGTGTTGCGGAAGAGGTTATTATCGCTGTGTTCTAGGAAGTATTTGCGTATACCTTCCAGTATTTTTTCCTGCCCTCCTTGTTTTTCCAGGATGCGGTAAGCCATCAGACTTAGCTGAGCGCTGTTGTCGAACCACTCTGTTCCGGCCACTCCCCAGTAACAGGCACCGAGGGCGGTTTCTTTTTTATCACCCATCAGTTTGATGATATCTGCACCAGCATCCAAGCTGTTCTCCTGCCGGATATGAATAAGCATGTAACGACTCCAGGTACTAATCGTGCTGTTTTTTCCTACTTTGGAAAGGAAACGACCAGGCTCAGGGAGTGCATTGCTTTCGGAGAGCACACTCATCGTGTAAACCATCAGATCTCCTTCCAGCCCTGGCAGTTCAAAGGCAAGAGCAGAAAGTCCTTTCTGAAAGGCATTACTGGTATATCCTGCTTTCACGGCCTTGCCTAGTACGTGGGTAATGTAAGCGGTCATGAAAACATTTACAGTGTGGGAATCATCCCACCACCCCCAGGCTCCTTTGTCGTTCTGAGCCTTTTCCAGTTTTCTTATTAGGCGTGTAATTTCCCGTTCATGCTGGAAGACTTTGCCTTGTTTTTGGAAAATGATTTTCTCCATGAGCAAGGCATTGAGTTTGGAGGCGATCTGTTCGTTACAGAAATAAGGATAATCCTGTATGGTTTTGAGTTTGGAAAGCAAGAGATCCAGGTCATTCCCCAGCAAGGTAATTTCTGTTTTACCGCTTGTGTCGAGCGGTAAACGGAAGAGGGTGTCTTTAGGAAGATAATAGAATTCTCCTTTAGCTTCTTCGCTTCCAATAGTAAGTACAGGAATGGATTGCTGTTCTCCATCCTCATAACCCGATGGAGTCTGGAGGGAGTATTCGAGCTGAAGGCTGTCTGTTTTTGTGGGGCTGATAAGCTGTTTTTCATTAATCCCCTTACTTACGGTTTGAGTCTTTTGCTGAAGGAGCTTTCCCCCATTGAGAAAGGACGTGGTGAGTTTGGCATCGTCCTTCCCGTAATTCATGATTTTACCAACCACAAAACTGGTGTCACCCAGCAACAAGAAGCGAGGGGAGGAAAGCGTGGCGACAAGAGGTTTATACGATTTGGTGGAGATTTGTCCCTTGCCGCTTTGTTTGTTGGCAGTCATAGCCAGGGCATATCCATCCCAGCGAGTGATGTTTTCGGGGAAAGTTACATTCACACTTACTTTGCCATTAGAGTCGGTTAAGAGATTTGGTTTCCAGTAGGCGCAGTCGTCGAACGTTTTACGGATCTGTTTGTGCCCAATACCGCTTCGGGTATCTGACAGAGAAAGAGCAAAAATTCCAAAGGTGTTTTTTCGAGTGCCGTCACTCCTTCCATTTTCCCAGTCGCCTTCAGTTCCTAAGTCGGATGGACAGAAATAAACTTGTGTACGAAGATCAGCATCATACGTAATAAAATTAGGAGAGAAGTTATCCTGCTCTTTTTCTTCACGGGCAAACCCGCCAGATTCAGATTCATTGTAATCCCATCCCACAGTAACTTTCCTGAATTTCTTTTTGGATTTATAGAAACTGCCATAGGAGGAGGCAAAACTACTCCGGTAAAATTTAGCTCTGTGCCGGTGGCGAAACATTTGGTGGGAAGTCCTGTATCTTTCCGTAATACGGTTGCCATCTACCCTGAAATCGGGTTCATCAGAAATGGTTTGCCATTTTTGTTCACCCTTGGCAAAGCTGTTGAAGTAATCCAGGATATGAGGCGCATCTGTTTTTTCGGGACTGTATTCTATTTGGCTCTGAGCAGAGTGAGACAGGGTGTCTTGATTCAACAAGTAGTTTTTCCCATTCCAGGCCCGATTAAACGCAAGCACACTGCCCTCTCCCTTTGTGTAATATTTCAGATGAATGAGAATTTCAGGCGAATAGCTTTTGGAAATGATTAATCCCCCTACAAAACTGTTCTGAAACAAGGTATCACCTTCTATCTTCAAGTTGTATATTCCTGCTTCCTCTACTTCTACTTCAAACCTTCCCGCTTTGTCTGTATTCACTACTCCAATTCTGGAGCCCTTGTAAAATACGCCAATGGGAATATCTGAGAGGAGGCTTACACCATCGAGTTTTCCGTGAATGCTTAGGGGTGCTGTATGATACGAAAGGGAATAGGAGGAACATTGCACGGGTAGTGGCAGGCTCTTGGCTACGGGAGTGAAGGCTACGGGAACGATACGTTCGAAACGAAGTCTGCCCCCGAGTAGCGTGATTTCCTTTTCAAAATAATCTCCGTTCTCCTTCCGGAAAATGGCGGTGTAAGTCCCTGGACGGATGTTATGAAGAATGTAATTGTTTCTGTATTGATAATTGTTGGTATTTAGATGAAGGACCTGAGCATCATCCGAAGTGGCACTATAGAGTTCCAGAGAAGCCAGCGTTTCCTTTCCTGTATACTGGAAGAGATAAGAGGCTTTGCTCGTATCTGAAGAACCGTTCCGCTCAGGCCCATCTCTCTGCCCGTAATAATAACCGTAGTGCAGATTTGAAGAATACATGTCGGCAAGGGTAAGGGCGGGGCGGCCAGGAAGATTGTCCTCTCCATAATAGGAGTACAGACGCTTGCCCTTAAAATTCCAGGGACGGGATTTGACGGAATCGTCATTAAAGCTGTACATCCTGCCTGGGACAAACAGAAAGGCTCCTGTCTTTACCTTTGTGCGTGTATATACTTTATAGTGTATACTATCTCCAGGGTGAAACAAAGCACAGGAATGTTCCAGCAAGGCCCTGATATTATTTCCCTGACGGAAATAGTTTACACCTTCATAACTTCCAGATACATTATTGAAAACAAAAAGATTTTCCTTCATCAATGCCTTTTCCTCTTCGCTCAGCTTACTGCTCCTTTTTTTCTTTTGAACTGACGGAGCAGGGTTGTTGGCGTTAAAAGATATTTCCAATCTGCTTCCCTTTTTGAATTCCACCTGGTCGAGCAGGTATTCGTTGGTGTAGGTCCGGATAAGAACACGGTGAATGCCTTCGGGCACCAGGAAGGACCAGGGTGACCGGTCGAAATTGCGATAGTTACTGAACAAGGGGTCAGTACTACTGGCATAAACAGGTTTTCCATCCACATAAATAAACCAGATCTTAATGAACGCTCCGTTTGAAACCACAAAGGGAGAAAATTGTGCGTCATTGGTCTTAAGCGGGGTGTACGCAGTATACAACGCATTCCCGGGATAAAGCAATTTGTAATAAGAAATGGTATCCAGATGCATCTTCCGGATCCAGGACTGATTCAGGTCTTCCGTATTGTGATATCCGGAAAGAAAGGATTGGTAAATGAAATATTCCTTCTTATGGACTTGTGGTTGGGCATTATAATCAGGAAGGGTGGGAATATTTTTATCCCCAAATTGAGCATTGATACAACTCAAGGTGATATTGGCATCGGGCACAGGTTTTTGGTCGTAGTCAGTAACCTTTACCATGACTTCCGCTTTTTCGCCTGGGTAAATTTCCTTGGGTTGAACAACTTCTACCGACAAGGTTTTATCTTTTGGTAAAATGGTATAACAGGAAGTGGCCGTGTTATCACACCAGGGAGCCGTAAGCAGCAATTTGTATACAGCTTTTCCCGGATCCTTGACGGAGTAATTCAAAGAAACCTCCGTGCCTTTAGCAATAAGCTTTCCCTCCCTGCTTAGCTCATAATAAAATCTTATTTTTCGGGGATTGTGAACGGCGATATAAACCGAATCATTCGTCCGGTACCCATCGGCTGAAATACCTGATTCTGAAAAATAAGCTCTCTTACCTCTCTTTCCCGATTGCACGTAACATTGTCTGGAACCTTGTGGAGGCAAGAATGAAAATGGAAAAGTAATGTGTTTGGAAGAAATGGAAGTTTCGTCCCTGCCCAGAAAGGTGACCGTGCCTGTATCCATAGATTCTTTTCCCTTCACAAACAAACGGGCCACCAGTATGGAATCCTGATCCTTTACTTCAATGCTGTTTTGTTGTTGCAGTATTTGAAAGTTTGCACTTTCTTTGTGGAGTTCCCCATTGCTATTTTTAAAACCGGCTGTCACTTCATACTGCACACCTGAGCGGGAGAAAAGAGAAGGGGGAAATGAAATGCGTGTTTCTCCCGATGCGTCCAGGTTTAATTTTTGCATATACACCATGTAGGGGAAATCTTCTGAGTCCTTTGAAGGGCTTATAATTGTAGAAGTTTGAATGCTGATCTCCGCGCTTGCATCGAAAAGAGGGAGCCCGTTAAAATCTGTTCCCGACAATATAAGTGTAACTGTATCACCAGGAGCGTATTCAGCTCTGGAAGTCTTTGCGCTGTATGAGGTCTGATCCAGCTGATAATCCTCCATAGAGAAATAGCTGCTAATGACCCGGGGGAAATTCCTTTCCTTCTTCCCTTTTTTACGATAAAAATTTACTACATACTTCCGGTCAATCTGCATAGAGTCGCCGGCTACGAATGAATAGACATAAGCCCCTGGTGTTACAGGCGCAAGATCTGTTTTGATAATGGATGTCTTGTCATCCCATTCATAATATTGTTCTTTGGGCACACGCAGTTGAAGGGCTTCAGTAAGGGGCTTGCCGTTCTGCAGGATATAGGTCTTTAGTTTTACGGTATCACCTCTGCGGTACCGGGGTTTATCGAAGGCAATGTATCCGGTATATTTCTCCTGCTTGTCAGGGGTCTCTTTGCTGTTTGTATTTCCGGTGATCTCCAGAAACAATGTCTCTCCATCGGCTTCAACAGTTAACTTACCTTTCTTCACCTTTTTCCGAAGCACATAACTGGCAGATGGCTCCTCATACACCAGAGGAGTTTTATTCAGGTTAACCTTTGCATTTCTTACAGTAGCCCCGGTAGATTTTTGAGTGATACGAATTCCAAGGTCTTTCCCGTTGTTCTGAATATGTGTTTCCAGGTTGGAAACCTGTATGAGGGTATGTTCTATGTTTTTATATTTGGCCTTTACGGCGAGATAATAACCGGGAAGAGGAGTTTTGGAATAATTCTTTTGGGAAGGAAAGGAATCGTATGGAACCTTAAAATAATCAGGGCCTGGGATCGCCTCTCTTTTTTCTTTCAAATGGAGTGCTTGGACAGGGGTAAGTTTATAGAGATAGGTAAGAGAAGACTCCGGATGAATGACTTGGGCTGAAGAAGGAAAGAATCCTGAAATAAATATAAAGATGATTCCAATGTATTTCATAATGACAAGACGAAGGGGTGGTGAGATCGTTGCTTTCGATGAAAGTAGGCCATTTTTTACTGAGTTACAAGGCAAAAGGAAGATTTCCGGTATAGTAATAAATTGAAGAGCTAAAAAGGGAAATTAATTGACCTAGGGTAATGCAAAAATTCGATAAACACCTGACCTTTGTGCTGTAAATAAAAAGAAACCACATGTCAAACACCATCCTACACAAAGCAGCCTCCAGAGGCATTGCCGACCTTGGTTGGCTCAAAAGCAAACATACTTTTAGTTTTTCAGCTTATCATAACCCCGAACGCGTTCACTTTGGAGTGCTCCGTGTCCTGAACGACGACCAGGTAGCTCCCGGTATGGGCTTCGGCACCCACCCTCACGACAATATGGAAATTATCTCCATTCCACTGGAAGGTGATCTGGAACATAAAGACTCTATGGGCAATACTACCGTAATTCGTAACGGAGATGTGCAGGTAATGAGTGCAGGCTCTGGGATTACCCATAGCGAATACAACAAAAACAAAGACAAACCCGTGAAGTTTCTTCAGATCTGGGTGTTTCCAAAGACGAGGAATGTAACCCCTCGTTATGGCCAGATTACACTGAAGGAATCCGACCGTCACAACACCCTTCAGCAAATCCTTTCTCCTGATCCCAATGATGCAGGAGTATGGATCCACCAGGACGCCTGGTTTCACATGGGTAAGTTCGACAAAGATTTTTCAGTGGATTATTCACTTAAGAGAAAAGGCAATGGGGTTTATGCATTTGTTCTGAAAGGGGATGTCACTATTGATGGAAGCAAACTCCATGAAAGAGATGGGCTTGGAATCTGGGATACAGAGAAAATTACCATCCAGGCTGATTCACAAGATGCGGAAATATTGCTCATGGAAATACCGATGAATTAAATCAAAACTACAACGATGGACTACAAATTCGAAAAACCTATTCACGCCACCATAGGGACAGAAAAATACAAATGTTCCATTGAATGGCGAAACGGTAAGATCATTGCCGACGAACCTGAGAGTACAGGAGGAAAAGACACAGGCCCTGATCCTTATACACTGCTGCTTTCTTCACTAGCATCCTGTACTCTCATCACCTTGCGTATGTATATAGACCGAAAAGGATGGGACATCCCTGAGCTTAGCGTGAATGTAAACATGTATCAGGAAACGACAGAGGGGAAGTTACATAGCTTCATCGACAGGGATCTTGGTTTTCCATCTTCTGCCACCCAGGAACAAAGACAGCGACTGGTGGAGATAGCCAAGAATTGTCCTATTTCCAAAATTCTGGAAAGCGACATAAAGGTGAGGACGTTCTTCTTTCATGAGGAGGAAACGGAAAAGAAGATCAACTACAGCAACGAGGAGGTCACCGTTGTTTGGAAGCCTGACTTCTGCCAGCACTCAACCCGTTGCTGGGCACAGTTACCCGGTGTCTTTGATTATAAGAAGAAGAAATGGATAAACCCTGACGGGGCCTCAGCCACTGAAATAGAAGAACAGGTGAAGAAGTGCCCTTCGGGGGCGTTGTCATTCAGTTCCAGCAAGGAGAAATAGCATAACTCCCCTTTGTCCGTATCTTTAGTACCTTTAATCATTGTACTAAATAAATACCAAAATGCATATTTCCATTATATCCTCCAGCGTAAGAACAGGACGAAACAGTCACCGTGTAGCCCTATTCTTTAAGAACTACCTGGAAATAAACAAACTTGCAACCGCCGAAATTCTGGACCTGCAGCAGTTTCAGTTTCCAGTGTTCAACGAACGTCTGAAGTTTCAGAAGAATCCTTCTCCTGCTGTTGTTGAATTTGCTGATATGGTAAAATCGGCAGATGGGATTCTGATTGTTACCCCCGAATACAATGGAGGCTATCCGGCAAGTCTTAAAAATGTAATTGACCTGCTGACAGACGAATGGAAACGGAAGCCCATTGCCATCTCCACTGTTTCTGCTGGAGCCTTTGGAGGCTCCCAGGTAATTACCTCTCTTCAGTTTTCCTTGTGGAAATTACAAGCCCTCACCGCTCCTGCCATGTTCCCTGTTCCCAAAGTGAGTGAAAGCTTTGATGAAAACGGAGTGCCTTCTGATAAGGCAGGTTCTGAAAAGAGGGCTGGAGCTTTCCTTGCCGAACTCCTTTGGCTGATGGAAGCTAAAAAGAAGATGAGTGTTTAAAACCTCCTGCTTTACTCCAGGTCAAAGGCCGTAGCGTACTTTTCACTACAGCTTGTTGACTTGGTTTCGCCGACTTATAAATTAAATTGCCCCTAGGTATCCGATCTTTCCTGACTTCATTTATGACTATAACCAAAATATACTTTCAATTCATTCTTCTTATCCTCCTCACATTCTGTAATCAGGCCTTTTCTCAGGATTTCAAAGATCTGGAAAAACATTATGCCAAACTCTATTACTGGAGCAAGAAGGAAGCTAAAAATGATCTCATCCAGTGTCCTTTCTGGAATGACCTCAAACCCGGAGATGTAATTGCGGACATAGGTGCTTTCAGTGGTCATATAGACCTGGCTCTTTCCATGTTTTTTGATAGCCTTACTTTCTATCTGCAGGAAAATCAACCCGACAGGCTTAATAAAACCGGCTTTTATGAAATGCGTGCACATTTCGAAAAAGAAAACGGAAAGCCCTTTACGAACTCCTTTCATTTTGTGATTGGAGACAACCTCCATACCAATCTGCCGGACAGTACTTTTGATAAGGTATTCATGAATAATGTTTTTGAATTCATCGGAACCAATGATCTCTACCTCACAGAGCTCAGAGGTAAACTGAAGAAAGGAGGCCGAGTATATGTAAAAACCACCAACGACTTTAAAGCAGGGTATTTCATTAAGATCTTTGAAGCATATGGCTTTACCTGTGAGCGATCGGAATATAGTGGTGGACAGATACGTTTGGTTTTTAACACACAACAGAAAACCCTGAATCCTGTTACTGATATATTCGACGCTGTCATTCAACGAGACTTTGATAAAACAAAAGCCTATTTGGATAAAGGAGTTTCCGCCAACAGTACGTTGGGCAGTCCGGGGTTACTTCAAATTGCCGGCACTATAAGTAATAACTTGAAAATAATGGACCTTCTCATAGAAAGAGGAGCCAATCTAAAGTCCTTAAGTAAATTCATAGATTCTCCACTAAGCAAATTTGCAGGCTGCGGACAATACCAGGAAACCAAACTACTCCTGGATAGGGGAGCAAAGCCCATAACAGAAGATTTGGACATGGCGGGATGGTTTAGCAAGGATGTGAGAATAATAAAACTACTGATTGAGAAGAGCGCTAAGATTTACGGGCCTGACGATAACGGAAGCAAAGTACTTCTTCATGCCGCTCTGGGCGGAAATTTTGAAATCAATATCTATCTACTAAATCACCCGGACACGCATACTATTTATGAGAAGGATGAGAATGGACAGAGTTTTATGCACTGGGCAGCCCATTCCTATAATGTGAAAGTCATGAAGTATTTGCTGGAGGAAAAGAAGTTTGATGTGAATGAAAAAGACAAGGAAGGAATGACTGTGCTCATGCATGCCGTATTCGGGGGCAGTATAGAAATGGTTAAATTCCTGGTGGAAGAGAAGCAGGTAAATATTAACGAAAAAAACATGCAGGGTTTTACCGCTTTGTATTACGCTTTCGATCCCGAGATATATCAGTATCTCGTTTCGCGTGGTGGTAGCAAATAACCTGAGTAGAAGAGGCTGCCAAACTAAATGGGCAGCCTCTTTTCTTTTCTCTATTTCTGAGCAAGCACTCCTTCTTCATTTTGCAACACCACCATTTCAACTTGAGTCAAATTGCCAAGAACCGACAAGGTGCTTGGGAAAAAGACCTTTCTGTCTCGAGGGTACTCTAAGATAGTAGATTCAAATTTTACAGGTGTAAATTCCGGTATTGCTTTTTCAAGTCCCTCCTTGTTATAGGCCTGAAGTATCTGGACTAATTCATTCAGCTTGGCCATGGCCTTGGGGTCTGTTCCAAAATAAAGGGCAGGATTATAATCCCGATGAAGGGTGGGATTATCAGGAGTGGCATCAGACCACTTACGGGAATGTGTTTCATCTTCCCAGACATCTCCTTTCAATTCCTCACAAAGTGTTTTAATTTGTTCTTCTGTCTGGAGCTGAGCGCTGGACTTTCCTTCCTTTTTCAGCAACAGAGATAGATTGCGTTGCTCCGTTTTAAGGATCTGTTCACTTGCAACGAATAGTTGTAGGTCGCTGTTGAAGGTGCCTTGAATTCTTTTCATACTGACGAGCGAAAAAAACAAGCCGCAACCCCCAATCAACAAAATGGAAGAAACGATCACGTTCACCTTCGTGTCCGGGTTTCGGATTCCGTTTACATAATAGATGGGTAGAAAAAGAATTAACAAGATGAAAGCAGATGCAAGACCCAGAGGCAAGGAATAAGGCCAATGCATCACCTTGAACAAAATGCTCAAACTCATCAGGCTTGCCGATGCTGTACCGAGGCCAATGATTACTTTCTCCTTTACATTTTTCTTTTCCCGGGCTTTCAGGGTAAAGACCAATGGAAGAAACACAAGACTGAGCAGTACTATGCCTAATACCAGGCAGGGGCTGGCTCCGGGTGCTTGCAAGAATTTCAAAACAATGCCCGACATTAACAAAAAGGCGGACGCAATGCCGCTGACTATCATGGACTTTTTCATGGCGTAGTAGTTTTTGAAAGTTAATAAGGTGATGGTTTCTTCTTCAATTTCCCATAATCCTCTTTGGTAAAACCGGGGAATGGTTAACCGATAGAAGTTCTCAAAGTCTTCACCTTCTTTGAGATTTTCCTCCACAATGCAACAGATATGATCCAGGAGATTTGACTGCAGGTCCTCCATTTCAACGCCACGTGCACGTATGTCGTTGAGGATAAAATCTATCTGTTTTTCACTGAGGCAATACATCAGGCGTTTTTAGGACTGATATCAAGTAAAGTTTTCATGGTATCCAGAAACTCCGAAAACTCATTTATTTTTTCTTTGGATTTCGATTTCCCTTCCTTACTCAGGGAATAATATTTACGGACCCGTTTGCCGATATATTCTGTTTCTGTAGTCAGTAATCCATCCGCTTCTAATGCATGAAGGGTGGGATACAAAGCTCCTTCTGTAAGTTGGATCCGATCTCCTGTAAGATCTTTTACTTTTTGAGTAATCTCATATCCATACATGCGCTTATTATCAGCAAGTAATTTCAGCAGAATGGTTTTGAGAGTGCCTTTAATTAATTCGGAGGAGAAGAGCATGTTTTTTGATTTGATAAATCAAAGATACATAACAGAACAATACATAAGACACAAATGCATTAAATTATTCCTAATGAACTGATAAATAGGATAATAAAAATCGGAGCGTGCGTTTATTTAGAGTGGATTTAGAATCTGCTGAGGAGCTTTGTTCTGAATTGGTAATGGATACAGATAAAAACGCGGGAATCATTCAACGTCTGGGAATTCTCCAAGAAATAACATAGCTTTAAGTGTTTTACTTAAAGCAAAGCATGATGAAAAAGATATGCAGATCAATATCCATACTTTGTTGTCTTGCGCTTCCACTGCTTTCCTTTTCTCAAGCCATCCGGTTTGCAGATAAGATCAGTTCAGGATGGGTTGAAACCCTGCATCACTCTTCAGACTATTTCTTGCTTGACAGCAAAAGTCAGATCCCTACCCCATACGGACTTACACTCTGCCGTGTAAATACACAGGGTGCCATTGTCTGGGCCAAACAATACCCGGGTGATTCCATCCAGGTTATAAAGGTGCTGGGAGATGACGGGGCACTTTTGATAGGAACTAGAAATCATACCGTGACTGTAATCAGAACCGATTCCTTGGGAAATGTGGTATGGTCTAATGAATATGTTTCTTACCGACTTCAGCTCGCCCCTAACATGGTTCAGATTTGCGGAGTAGATCTGGCTGCAGATGGCAGTTTTCTGATATGCGCGCAGAATTATCCCGCTTCCAACTCAGACCCAACTTCTTTTCTTGTTTTCTCAGGAGATATCCACGGGACTCTGAAATGGGTCAGAGGCTTTACCGGCATGAAGATTACAGCAGGGCCTGTTGCATTTAACGGGGTGAACTCATTCACCGGAGGGTTCAGCGTGATACTGCCGGGAGAAGGACCTGAAATTATGAGCTACCGGTCTGATTCAGCAACCCAAGTTTCCTGGGTCAGAAATGCTTCCAATACTGCGGGTTCCATAGAAGGACTGACACGGGTAGGAACTAAATTCCTTTCAGTAAACTACCTGAGTGGGTCTGGGACATACGCCATTATTTCCCTCTATGACTCTGTCATGAACACACTCAAAAGTATCATGTACTATAATTCTCTGGAAATCATGTTCAATGCTATAGAGCCCACTTCTGACAAAGGATACATTGCCTGCGGTTTCGTAAGAGACAACGCAGGGGCGTTTCAGGATGCCTTGCTGACTAAAACGGATTCAGCCCTGCAGGTGAAATGGACAAAAGAGTATCACATCCAGCTCTCACCGGGCTTGGAACAAAATATAAATGCCACCACGGTACATGAAACTCCTGACAAAGGGTTTATCTTCTCCGCTGGAACCTATCTTTTCAAAACCGACAGTATGGGAACAATTGGATGCAAGGATATGGCCTCTGCTCCTGCTCTCACTTACACAGGTCCAATTACAAACACACCCACCAATAGTTTCTTAACAGCCGACACTATTGTGATGCAGGTCATTTCCTTGAGCATGACCTCTCTCACTTCCGTTATGACTGACACTCTTGCTTGTTTCTATGTTACAGGCATACAGGAACAGCACGAAGCTTTTCACATGGAACTCATGCCTAACCCCTGTTCAGATAAACTTTTTGTTAATTACGAATCACTTTCCGGTATTGTAGAAATGCGGGTGTACTCTGTTCTTGGTAAATTGGTTTACTCAAATCACCTTTCCGGTTCCCCTGCCGAAATCAATACCGCCTCCTGGCCTCCGGGGTTGTATTTTGTTTGCATTCAGGTTGGGAGTAAAAGGGTTGTTCAGAAAATACTCAAAGAGTAATTTCATGGGATTTCTTTCCCTTCACCGGGCGGGACAGGCTGCCATCCACTGGAGGCTTGTCTTTGAATCTGGAATTAAATCCCGCTAAGCCCCTCCCACCACCGTTCCATTGGATACTTTTCTCCGACAATAAGGAGTTCCCCGATACGGGGTGTGGTGATCTGAACATTTAATTCGGCTGCTTTTTTCACTACTCTTTTTATTGGCTCATCCCAAGGGTGAAGCGAAAGGGAGAATTTCCCCCAATGGACCGGCAGTAGCCTTTGGGCTTTCAAATCCAAACTGGCCTGAACCGTTTCCTCCGGCATCATGTGTATGCTTTTCCATGCCTCATTGTATTGCCCCGACTCCAGAATAGCCAGATCAAAAGGCCCATACTGTGCTCCTATGGCCTTAAAATGATTATCGTAACCACTGTCTCCTCCCAGATACAACGCATAATCATTCGTCTTTAAAATAAATGAAGACCACAGCGTCTTTGCACGTTTAAAACCTCTTCCTGAAAAGTGTCTGGCAGGAGCAGCAGTCAGATGAATTCCTTCTAACCTCATCGTACTTTCATGCCAGTCGAGTTCTGTCACTTTATTCATATCTATCCCCCAGTATTCCAGATGAGAGCCTACTCCCAGAGAAGTAACGATGTGTTTGGAGGTATGTTGCAGCTTTTTTATCGTTTTGTAATCACAATGGTCGTAATGGTCATGGGTAATCAGGAGCAGATCAATAGGAGGCATATCTTCTACGCCATATACATTGCTCCCTTCAAAGTTTTTCGCCGATTCGATTTTGAACGGAGATGCATATCCGCTGAATACAGGATCAACCAGGATGTGTTTTCCATCAATCTTAAGAAGATACGAGGAATGTCCGAACCAGACCAATACCGGAGCTCCGTCCGGAAGTTTCTTCAGATCTGTTTTAATCGAAGGTATCGAAGCAGGAGGAATGACCGTGCTGGGTTTGTTCAGGAATTTTTTCATGGTCTTGAAGAAATCTCCCTTTCCTTCCATCACTGCAGTGATGCTTTGATTCTGAAAAATATCGTTTTTGTAGTTAGTTGATTTCTGAATTTTCTTTAAACGTTCTCCCCAGGGATTTTTACCCATAGATTTTAATAAGGCCATATTCCTTTCAGGTGTTTTAATGGAAGACGAAGATACGGGGGAAATATTTTAATCCGGCATCAATCATTCCATCATAGAATGGTATAAATTATATTTTTCGGCCCTAATTCTACCATTGTTGATTTACAAATTGTAATGATCTTACATGATTTAATTATTTTAAACTAACAAATTGTAATTGTTTAATCTGATACTTTATTTTCCTAGTTTCCAATTTTAATGATTAATTGAAAGTTCATAATTTGTTATTTTCCAATTATAATGATCTATTTCTGTAGCATTGTTTTTAGATCGCAAACTATAATGGTTAGTTAAGGTACTTTAATTTTTTACTGAAAAACTAAAGTAATTTATCATTATAGTATTGTTTTTACCTGATAAACTGAAATTATCTGTGAGTTTAATTTTGTTTTATTTCATGCTTTTATAATTATTTAATGTATTATTAGAGAAATATATTATATAACATACGTTTTTGATTACCTGCCTGCGTATTGAACGTGTTCACCGAAAAAATCGCTCAACAGCCCCTCTTCAGTTGTATGTTTGTGGTCGTTTTAATAAAAACGATCACGAACAATGACACCAAAAGCAAAAAAGAAATGCGTGGCCATGGGATTATGGAATATTCCTATCGCTACTCTTGTGCAAAAGTCCCGACACTTTGTTTCGAGTATGACTGAAAATGCTTATTTCACTTCACCTGCGCCTGATCTTGCATCTATTACTACCCAAACTGATGCCCTGGAAAATGCTTATCAGGTTTCTTTAACCCGTGTGGTGGGATCTGTAGCTGCCATGCACACAGAAGCACGACAACTCCGCTTTATGCTTCATGGTTTAGGAGCCTATGTGCAGAACCTTGCAAATGCTGATGCTGCATTTACTTCGGAAATTATTGCTTCGGCTGGAATGACGGAAAAAAAACCGATACAGAGGAAACCAAAGGAGTTCAGTGTAATCAACGGCAAAATAAAAGGGTCTGTGGAGTTGAACATTAAAGCGGTAGTCCATGGAGCATATATTTATCAGATGAGTTCTGACCCTTCGAATACTTCGGGCTGGACCACCATTTGCATCAGTACCAAGGTGAAATTTCTTCAGAATGGCCTCAAGTCAGGGGGTATTTATTATTTCCGGGCTGCGATTGTTTCCAAAGGGGTGCAGGGTAACTGGGGGAATGTGCTGGAGGTGATGGTAATCTGATACCTGATGATGCGGATAGTCTAACTGAATTTATATCCCACCGAAACACTCATTCGATATCCTTCCAGGGAATCGGAAAACAGAACGGAACGATTGTATTCCCCACCCAAATCAATCACCAGGTGTTTACGGGGTTGAACTTTCAGGCACATACCCATGGAGCAATGGTCTTCCTCTTTCCAGGTACTTCCCACACCGGTGTATTGCATCTCGCATTGCCAGGTACCGATGTAAGGCATCAGGTGCACGTACTTTCCTATCGGGAAGTTATACCCTACACCGTCGTTCATGGCCAGGGAGAGGATGAGGTAAAAGAACCCCTTGGCGGAACCGTGACTGTAATGATGAGGCCCTCCTTGCCCATACGCTTTGTGAAGAAGTTCTGCGGTGAAGGGAGCAGGGGTAAATTTAAAATAAGCCGGATTTACGACTACCCCTCCTCTTACACTCCAGTTATTATAGAAATAGTATTCTCCGCTAATTCCATAGTAAGGAGACTGAGAAACACCTCCATAATGGAAAAGACTAGTCTGGGCTGAGAGGAGGAAGCTTCCGGTAGTGGGAGCAAAGCTCTTACGGGATTTGTATTTAGGAGTATTGCTCTCTACTGAAAGATCAAATGCAAACGCCTGATTTACAAAAGGAAGGAGCAAAAAGAGCAGGGTAGTTCTGAGTAAATTTTTAGCCATAATTTCATTTTACAAGAATTGTGCCAGAGAAGAACAGAATGAGAGCGGAGAGTGGAGAGTGGAGAGTGAAAAAAATACTTCTGTGTTCCTCAGTGGTTCAATTTAAGGATCCAACCATTAGCTTATATCTTAATCCCGATAACACAAATATCATCCACCTGCTCCAGGTTCCCTTTCCAGTCTTCAAATGCCATTTCGAGTTGTTCCTTTTGCTCCGCAGGTTCTAATGTATTTCCCTTCAACAACACTTCCTTAAACTGTTGGTATTTAAATTTTTTTCCTTTGCTACCGCCGAACTGGTCGGCAATCCCATCCGTTATCAGGTACAGACAATCGCCTTTGCTCAGCTCCAGATCGTGGGCAGTAAATGGCTTTGGGCTTTCGCTCTTTCCCACCGGCTGTTTGTCGCCTTTAATTTCACTCAGCACTCCTTTTTTAATGATCCAGAGCGGATTGTTGGCCCCGCTCCACTGAAACCGATGCGTGCGTTTGTTTATGGAAAGCAGGGAGATATCCATTCCATCCTTGATATCTTCGGAACCGTCTGCGAATGTTTCCAGCACCAGCTCGGTTGTTTTATCGAGGATGCGGTTGGTGGCTGTGAGCCCAAATTCATTGACAGCACGTTTTAATGCATTCGAACAAACAATACTGACCATGGCCCCTGGAACTCCATGACCGGTACAGTCGGCGGCAGCGATCAGCACGGTATCACCAGAAGTAAACATCCAGTAAAAATCACCAGCCACAACGGCCTTAGGTTTGTAAAGAACAAAAGAATCGGGAAGAACGGTCCGAATCAAGTTATCGGGTGGAAGGATTGCCTGTTGAAAGCGTTTGGCATAGGTGATGGAATCCATCACCTCTTTATTCTTCTCTTCCACAATCAATTTCTGTTTTTCCACTTCCTCTTTCTGCTCCTGCACGAGGCTACGCTGATCTTCAATGATAAGCTTTTGCCTCCGGGTAATGATCCACCGGTTGTATATAAAAACAGAAAAGGCAATCATTACGAAAAGTCCAACCATAAAGGAAATCACAACGATCCGGTGTTTGCTTTCTTCTGCCCTGGTAAGTACCGATTGCTTTTCTCTATCCTTTTCCAGTAGTTTAATTTTAGCTTCTTTTTTCTCTCCTTCAAACCTGGCATTGACCTCACTTAGCTTCTTTACACTTTCACTGTTAAAAAGGGAATCGTTATACAGCTTAAATATTTTATAATTCTCTAAGGCCGATTTCCATTTATTTTGAACAGAATCGCAGGTAGCCATCAGCTCATAAGCACCGCTTAAAATTCTTTTCGAACCGGTTTCTTTGGCTAATTTTAAAGCAATCCCTGCATGGGTGGCCGCCTCCTGGTTTCTATGAAGAGCGATGTATACTTGTGCCAGGTTAAGCTCGGCAGTTGCAATTTCACCTTTGGATTCGATTTTTTCTGCGAGATTCAGTGCTGAAAGCAAATTGGACAATGCCTCCTGGAGGTTTTTCTGAGAAAAAGAGACCAGCCCTATATTTTCATAACAATAAGCAATGCCGGTAGCATTTCCAAGTTCCTGAAAAATCTGCAACGCTTCTTTGTATTTGGAGATTGCAGAATCAAATTTATTCTGGGAAAAATAAATGTTTCCTATATCGAGCAGACAGGTGGCTACTAAATTTTTATCACCAGCTTCCTTGAAAACAGCAAGTGCCTTTAACTGGTAGTGAGTAGCCTTGTTATAATCGAGCTGATCAAAATACAGGTTTCCGATATTGCAGTCGGTTCTTGCGACTCCCATTTTATCTCCTAATTTCTCACGGATAGTAACCGATTTTAAATAATTATCCAGGCTCTTTTCATTATCTCCAATCATGCTATACACAAAGCCTATATTATTATAAGAAACAGAGAGGTTGAGGATCCATTTTTTTCCTTGGGGAGCCGATAGCGAGTCATACAGTTTCAAGGCCTCTTGACCATAAGCAAGACCTTTCTCTGTATTTCCGATATTGGCAAACTCCCAGCAGAGTTCATTCAGGTGAGACATCTTTGCGGTGTCCGGGTGATCGGCTTTCAGGAGCCTAAACAGAGAGTCTATCTTGCTTTGTTGGCTCGAGGCTGTAAATTGAAGAAAACAGCAGCATACTGCTGCCAGTGCATACCTGAACCCTCGGGAATACCAATTGAATCTCTTCCAGGAAACCTGGTCTGTCATAAAATTGGGGATGTGGTGTTATCCAAATTTAAATAATTAATCCTTCAATACACATGAAACCCGATTCGGAAGCCAAAAGTAATATTGGGGTATATCGTTTTCCCCGGCGCGAAGCGTGATTCCGTAATTGAATAATCTCCTGTATGAACAATGCTGTTTTGCTCTGAAGGAGAAAGTGAAGTGGAGGAATTTCTGAAATCCACTCCTATACCACCGAAATAATCTAGGGTCAGGTGATTGCTCCGTATCACCTCATTGCCATACTTCAAATTGATACTCTGCAGAATCGTGTAAAGGGTATACCCTTTTTTTATCCGAACAGGGGGAGGAGGCCCCGGCAGGGTAACCGTATCGGACAAGTTATTTTTTTGATCCTTATAGGTGTACTGCAAAGCCACGTAGCGCCCTGTAGTGAAGCCGGCAGTGTTCAGGTAATATTTGATTTCAGGAAGAAAGATGCTTCCTCTCAAGGCGCTTTGATCTCCTGAGGGAAGGTAGGAGTAATAACCTCCGGCTTCTGCATAGAGGGCCAGATTCCTCCATACTTTCAGTTCAGCTCCGAGGCGATAGGAAGGCCCTCCGTAAAAATCAACCGGAGCCAGTACTTCTGTAAGAATACTCAGATGGTTATCGGCAGAGGAAATATGCTTTATTCGTAGTTCGGAAACATGTTCTAAGGGAATAAACATCTCCTTCTTTCGTTGAAACATTCCCGCCCTTACGGGCCCTGTACTGTAGAGTGTGTCATTCCGTATGTATATCTGGTTAGTGCGGAACCGGGCATGAAATCCGCGTTCCCACCATCCATTTGTTTCCGAATAAGAAACATGCATTTGTTCCTCTCCGGTCATCACGGCCTTTTGCTGATTCCCTTTTTTATCCTTCCATCTCAAGGTGTCAATCGGTTCCGACAATACCTGTACGCTGTCTTCTCTGGCAGCTACTAAACGGCGGGATTCCATCCGGGGTCTTTCAGGACGTGAAAAATTCAATTTCAAGTCCTCCTTGGTGAGGAGATGGTCGGCGCAGGATGACAACCCTAGCACGCATAAGAGATATAAAATTCCTTTTTTCACAATTCTTGTTATCATTATTTGTTCCTGCTTCCTATTTAGGGAAAGCTAAGTGCCAGTCCGTATTCCTCACCGAGCGATCCTTTCGTACTCCTTGGAATAGTACCTATGGTAGTGGCCTGTTGAAAAAATTCGGAGAGGGTAGT
>PLYR01000048.1:0-12421 GCA_003153435.1 Bacteroidota bacterium | reverse complement strand
CTATGCTTCCATATATTCTGTAGGTCGAATTATTTACCCAATAGCGACTGTTCATGACGATCCCTAGGTTCAAATGCAAAGGTGCTTCGTTATTGTAATGACGCTGGTCATAATTCAGTTTTTCTTTAAAGGCGAACAACGTCAGTGCATAACGGCTTTGCCTTCCCCGAATACGATGTTCATAATGAAAGGAAAAATCCATCTCATCCACATCCATAAATTTAGCCGTACCCAGAATATAATTAACCCCTGTATTATAGGCGGCAGGTTCTGGTGTTTGAATGGAGGTAGGACCACTCCCACCCTGCCATCCCCCTTGTGCAGGACGGGTACAGTTTCCGACAGAAAACGACCACAAAGGTGCCGGAGCAATGTCGTGCTGGGCTTGTGACAAAAAAGAAGTTCCCATCAACAGCAGGAGTCCTCCCCAACTATATTTACGAGATTCATACATTTTATGGAAATGTATGAAATATCTTTTATATCAGAGTTTGGGTATCCGTTCCAAACCCAACTTCCATTGTACCGAACTTCGAATAATTCGCTACATTAGCTTTCACTTAACGTATCCATAACTTTGTTAAACAAACGATCCCCTTTTCCGGCTATCTGGATTTTGGTCTTTCTGGCTTCTTATTTATCTGGTCAAAACAGGATGACGGATTCTCTTGTGCACGTGCTTCATACTCCGCAAGCCGATACAAATAGGATCAAAGCACTGAATATGCTGGCCTGGGAATTGCATTCGGCGAAACCCGACAGCGCTTTGTTGCTCAACACCCAGGCTATTTCTTTGAATGTTATGCCCCAGGGAGTCTCTGCAAATGAAATCCGGAGTCGTCTAAAACTACAGGCTGTTTCCTACAGCGATCTGGGCGAATTCAAGCGTCTGCAAAGCAATTACGCCGAAGCTTTGAAATACGATGAAATGGCTTTAAAGATTTATGAAGAAATTCATTTCAATAAAGGCATTACGCTTTGTCTGAACAACATGGGAATCGTTTGTCTCAATATGAGCGATTATCCCAAAGCACTTGAGTTCGCCTTCCGGGCTTTGAGAATGGATGAAGTATCGGGAGACAAAAGAAGTCTGGCCTCGAGTCTCGGGACGATAGGAAATATTTTTATGGAGCAGCATGAGAATGAACGCGCCATAGAATATTACTTAAAAGCAATGAGGGCGAATGAAGTGATCGGAAGAAAGTACGGGGTAGCGATGCAACTGGCTAACATTGCCAATGTATACAAGGCTGAATCGAAGGCTGAGCTCATCAAACAGGGATTGAACGAAAAGAAAAAGGATTCTCTGACACTTGATTATTACACCCGGTCCCTCCATGTATCCGAAGAGCTGCAGGATAAATATGGCATTTCTAGGCAGCTCAGCAATATAGGCGGGGTTTACAAGGATGAAGGAGATGCAGATTCGACCCTTCCACGGGCGGAAAGGGAAAAGCTTTATGCAAAAGCGTTCGACTATTTTACGAAGGCCTTGCAGATGAATGAAGAACTGGGAAGGAAGAGTGGTGTTGTAATCAATCTCGGAAACCTGGGCACCCTTTGTCAGAGCAGAAAACAATACAAAGAAGCGGAAAAATATCTGCAAAAAGCAATTGATCTTGCCATCCAGGTTCATGAAATGGAGATCGTTTATGAGTTGCACCGTTCACTGAGTGAAGTATACCGTCAGGAGAGACTTTGGGAGCCGGCTCTCACTCACTTTGCAAAATACATTACCCTGCGAGACAGCATTTTCAACGACAAAAACACAAAGAAGAGCCTTCGTGCGGAAGTGAATTTCGAGTTCGAGAAAAAACGTGCCGCCGAAAAAGCGGAGCAGGATAAAAGGGATACCCTTGCCGCGGCGGAAAGGCAGCGACAGCGGCTCATCACTATTACGGTTTGCGTGGGCCTGCTGCTCGTACTTGTGTTTTTTGCATTGCTATACAACCGGTTCAGGCTGACACAAAAGCAGAAAAAAATTATTGAAGAGCAGAAGCATCTGGTCGATGAAAAGAACAAAGACATTACCGACAGCATCAATTATGCCCGGCGTATTCAGCGCTCCTTGCTGCCTCCTGTAAGTTATTTCAAAAAGAGCCTTCCGGAGGTATTCATTCTTTACAAACCCAAAGACATTGTGAGCGGCGATTTTTATTGGGGACAGCTATTGCCGGAGTCTTCTGCAAACGGTCCTGTCTTTTTGCTTGCCACGGCTGATTGTACAGGCCATGGCGTGCCCGGCGCCTTGATGAGTATGATTGGTATTTCAAAATTGTCGGAGCTCGTGCTTGAGCGGAAGGTATCGAGGCCGGATGAGATTCTCAATCAGCTCCGCGAAGAAGTCATCCGGTCTTTGAATCCTGAAGGAGCCGAAGTAGAAGCGAATGACGGGATGGACATTTCATTGTGTGTTTTTGATTTTCAAAAGCTTTCTTTGCAATACTCCGGTGCCAACAATTCGATTTATCATGTTCCGGCGAGCGAGAGTGTATTGAAAGAATACAAAGCCGATAAGTTTCCGGTGGGAAAATACAGTGGAGACCCGAAACCCTTTACCTGTAAGGAAATTAAGCTGGAGCGAGGTGATTGTGTCTATGCGTTTACGGATGGATTCGCAGATCAGTTCGGAGGGCCGAACGGGAAGAAATTCAAATACCGTCAGTTTGAGGAGCTGTTAGTCTCCAATCGCGACAAGCCCCTTGAACAACAAAAAGAAATATTGAACAGTGCTCTGGAAAGCTGGAAAGGGGGACTGGAGCAGGTGGATGATATCCTTGTTATCGGGTTGCGTATCTGAAGCGGCTTGTCAGTCAGTTTGCTTGGTGATGGTCGCTTTGCAATTGTTAAACAACATACAGTGTGTGTATTGTCCTTAATGATTATATTTGATTTAGAAGATTAGGAAATCCAGTCCTGAACAGATAAATCATTCCGCTTATAACCTTATCCGGATGAACAACCGAATTCGAATCAAAATTATTGGGGGGTATATGTTCCTGTTGCTGTGGAGTAATTGCATGGCTCAAACACAGGGATTTCAGAAAATATTCGGTACCGGCTTTGTTACTTATGGCGCCAGCAATGTTATCGAAACATCCAATTCCGGTTTTGCAGTCCTAAGGTACGCTTACGGAGCAGATCCGCTCACTCTGTTAAGGACTGATTCACTTGGTAACAAATTGTGGTCCATTGCACTGCATAGTCAGTATTGGAATTTTATCCAGACGAAGGATAAAGGTTTTCTTCTTGAGGGCACCGACCCTGGCTTTTATCTTGTTCATATGACAAAAACCGATTCTTTGGGTCAGCCCCAATGGAGCAAGACATACTATCCTGCCACGCAGAATGGGGGAGCATCGAAAATAATTGAATTGAATGACGGATATGCCGTTTGTTTTGACGAACCATTTGTTTTGATGAAACTGGATTTTTCAGGTAATATTGTTTGGATGACCAAGGAAGGATATTCGCTTTTTCCTGAATACACTACCAATGATTTTGTTCAACTGAAATCAGATTCTTGCTTTTATATTTTAAATGACAAGGATCGTTTTTTCGCCACCCCAAGTCTTGATCGTGCCATCACCAAAATCAATAAAAATGGAAGAGTATTATGGACTAAAATACTGCACATTCAGGTTCCAGCTATTGCGGATCAGAGCTTCGCCCGCATTCAAGAAGATCATAAAGGAAAATTAAATATTACGGTCTTTGATACCGCCTTGCACTACTCATATCTAATCACATTGGATTCCGCTGCGGTTGAAACCAGATGCTTACGCTTCGGCAGCACAGCTACCAATTTGAATCTTTTGAATTCGGCCTGGGCTGTTTCCAAAGACGGGCCCGAAAACAGCCTTTACAGAGTAACGACGATTACAAATCAAAACATTCAGGATAATATTATCGTAGTATCGAAATACGATTCACTGGGTAACGGAGTTTGGTCCAGAAAAATAGGAGGCGCAAAAAATCAAATCCCGCAATCGATTACGCAAACCAAGGATGGGGGAATGATTATCGCAGGGCAGACGAATAGTTTTCATTTATCAAACTTATATGATCTCTATTTGGTTCGAATGAATCAGGCGGGCCGAATCGGTTGTTCTGGGGATACACTTCCAGTTGATTCAGGAAGCCCGGTTTCTGGTTTAGTGACAACGTCCAATGTTACCGACCCTATTCAATCTGTTCCTTATTCAGATTCAACTAGCAATAGCAACATCAATCCACTTTCTCTGACCGAACCGGCTTTCGATGCATGTATTTGTCATCCTCCCATTGCAGCATTCTGGGGCGATTTTCCTACCTACTACGCCGTTTTTAATGATTCCTCCCTATGGGAAACACACTGGTACTGGAGTTTTGGAGATGGCACCATAGACTCCGTTCATCTCAATCCAATTCATTATTACTCCGATACCACCCTTAGCTACAATGTTTGCCTGGTAATTACCAATTCCTGTGGAAAGGATTCTGTTTGCCATCTTCTTCAACACCGCACCTCGCCCGCTGGCATAAAAAACATTGCAAGTCCGTTTTCCATTCCGGTTTTTCCGAACCCAACACAAGGGATCATTTACATTACTTTACCTTTGAACAATCCAGGAGCAGTTATGAAAATGGAGGTCTTTGATGTTTACGGACGAATCGTCAAGGCTGATTTTCAACCCTTAAAGGATCAGTATAAAATGGATTTATCCGGGTTTCCCGATGGGATCTATTTCCTTAAACTTGTTTACAATGACAAACTTGTTGTACAAAAGATCGTGCTTCAGCATTAACCTTAACCGTGCGATTTTTCTGAAGAGAGATTAAGTCCGCATTTCCAGCAAATGTTCCTGAAAGCTATTTCCATACCATAGGTCTGACTACATACCACTTTATGAAAAAGCGCATTGCTTTTGTTTTGTTTTTGTTTCTTGTTTTGCATGTACATGCACAAACGCCGAGCTGGATTTGGGGAAAGAGTTCAGGTACCACCAATTTGCACGAACACGCTACCGGATCAGGTGTAGCAACCGATGTTTCAGGAAATGTGTTTGTAACCGGTTTTTTCGATTCCACAGCAATTACATTCGGTGCATTTATCCTCAATAGCACCGGACCCAATGATATTTTTCTGGCAAAATATGATGCATCGGGGAATATCCTCTGGGCCAAAAGCGCAGGAGGGACAGGAGATGACGTAGCTTATGGGGTGACTACCGACCCGGCAGGAAACAGTTATATAACAGGGTATTTTAAATCTCCAACCATCACTTTTGGAGCTACGACCCTTGTGAATTCCGGAGGGGCCATTCCGGGTGATTTTTTCCTTGCCAAATATGATCCTTCGGGAAATGTGCTTTGGGCGAAAAAGGCAGCGGGGGTTGGTGATGATGGGGGTTATGGAGTTGCTGCGGATGCTGCCGGAAATGTGTTTGCAACCGGTTTTTTCGCTTCTCCTACCCTAACATTTGGAACCACCACCCTCACCAATGTTTCTCCCGGAAGTGCCGATGTCTTCCTGGCTAAATACGATACCAATGGGAACATGCTCTGGGCAAAAAGCGCTGGAGGCACTAACGGGGATATCGGTCATGGTGTAGCTGTGGATGCGGCAGGAAATGTCTGTATAACCGGTTATTTTGAAATCCCGTCCATTACGTTCGGAACCATTACCCTGACAAATTCAGGGTTACTGAATGCCGGTGATGTTTTTCTTACCAAATATGATGCTGCAGGCAATGTACTCTGGGCAAAGAGTGCTGGAGGACCCCAAGGTGATCAGGGAGCAGGTGTGGCTGCCGATGCATCGGGAAATTTTTTTGTAACCGGCTGGTTTGAATCCCTGAATATCACGTTCGGAACTACAACCCTCCCCAATGCAGCCGTCTGGGACCTCTCTTTTTTTCTCGCCAAATACGATGCTTCCGGAAATGCTTTGTGGGCCAAAGGTGTGAGCGGGGCCACGAATGACGATGGATGGAGCGTGGCTACTGATGGATCAGGAAATGCCTTTGTTACCGGAGGTTTCAATTGCCCCTCCATTACATTAGGAACAACAACCCTTGCGATGCCACCCGGGGGAAACAATCCTCTGTTTATTGCCAAATATGATCCGTCAGGTACTGTGCTCTGTGCTTCTGCATTAGCAAGTGGAGGATCTTATAAGAATGCTGTTGCCACCGATGCGCTTGGCAATGCCTATACCACTGGAGGCTCTTTCGCGAGCCCCTTACCTATCGGAACCACATCTCTCCCACTTACCGGTGTGGAAGATGTTTTTGTGGCTAAATATAGTTGCTGTGCTAACGAGATCCCGGTTATTACCGGGCTGAATAAAATCTGCAAGGGCGATTCTGTTATCCTGCATGCTTCGGGCAGTAGCATATATTCCTGGAGCAACGGAGCAACCGGTTCAACAGTCAACTTGATTCCATCCGTTACCACCACATATATCTTGGCTGCAAGAGACTCTTTGGGTTGTAAAAAAGACACCTCGTTTACAGTGACGGTGAATCCAAAACCTGGTGCAGGAATCAGCGGAAACTTATCTGTTTTTCAGGGTGAAAATACCACCCTGTCAGCGAGCGGTGGCGGCACCTATACCTGGAGCAATGGGGCCAGCACGCAGGCCATTATGGTGAGCCAGACTGCAACAACCCGGTATTGCGTTACAGTCACAGATTCAAATAATTGTCAAAATAATGCTTGCGTAACTGTGTTTGTCGAGTCGCCATGCGATACTGCCGGACAATTCTTTTTCCCCAATACATTTTCACCCAATGGAGACGGGGCCAATGATGTTTTGAAAATATATTACAATGAAAAGGGTTGCATTGCCACCTTGCATTTAATGATTTACGACCGCTGGGGAGAACGGGTTTTTGAAACATTCGATAAAAACTTTGCCTGGGATGGTGTCTATCAAGGCGAACGAATGAACACCGGGGTATTAGTTTACAGCTTATCGGTTACATTTACTGATGGCAGAACAATAACTTCTAAGGGAAATATTAGTTTGTTGAGATAGGTTATGGATGAACAATAAGATAAGGCTAATCGAACAAATATTCTTAATAAGAGGACAATATTCCCACCAAATTCATTGATTTTAGAGCAGCGTGAGGGCTGCAGGTAACTATTTAACCTGTACAATCTTTTCCCAGCAGGCCTGATCACCCATGGTAATTTTAACAAAATAGATTCCTGCCTCCCGGCCAGTAGCATCATAAGTCAATTCATAATCGCCGGCAGATTGTATCCCACTTATTAGAGTGGCTACTTTTCTTCCGCTTACATCAAATACTTCCGCTTTCATCTCGCACCGGTTATTTAAGGTGAAACGAATCCGGGTGAATTCACTGAATGGATTGGGGAATGCGGACATAGATACCTTTCCGCTTCCACCTGTTGGGGAGATTCCTGCGATCAAAGATGGATCAATGAGTATGGAAAGCGGGTGCACCTCCATTGACTTTATCTTCCCTGCCGAGTCAATCACTTGCAAGCCCTCGATTTGCATATCCAAATAGGTGGGTACGGAAATGGAAGAGGATGCTTTGAAATGCAGATCCCCAATCTTACCAAAGCCAGAAGCGTTGGTATGTGTGGTCCTTACGATAGCTCCATGAGCCACATGTGCCGGTTCCATTACTTTCGCAAGGGTCAGGGCGGTACTGCCGGGAACACCCATCCAGCTGGAGGGATAAGACATCCAGGCACTTCCCGGCTGAATATGCGAAGCATCAAATCCAAGTTCCCATGCCAGTCCGTATACTGATGTCTCAGGATTGGAGGAAGAGCCGCACCAGAGACTTACGTCAATTAGCTGTCCAGGTGCATACGAAGACTGGGGTGTTGTCAGGTATAAACCCGAAAATTGAAATTTATCATTCGAAGCGGAGAAAGGCTGAGCCAGACTATGAGGAGGACTGTTGAAGTTCTGCACAATGGCCAGCGTATCGGAAGCATTGATCACTCCGTTACCATCGCAATCGGAGAATTTCAAATCGAGGCTATCACGCCGCATACCCCAGTTGGCAGCTTCATGCGGGCTCCATGCATTTCCTTGCAGAGTCCGGGACGTTCCGCTGCTGCCGTAGTTCATACCCAGATAGAGCAAGTCCAGGTTCGAACAAATTCCATCCATATTCGCATCGCCGGGCCAAACAGAATCACAGGCGGAGATGTGCACATGAATGGAGTCTGACTGTAACACACATCCATAGGATGTAGTAGCTGACGCATGATACCAGCCCGATTGAGTCACAGACACGGGGTTGACATTATGCTGTGAAAGATTCTGTGAACTACGAAACCAGTCCAGAGAAGAACTCGAATCGGTTTCAACTGAAATGTTTTTTGGAGCACAGAGAGTGTTATCTGAAAATAAACGCAGCTGCAAAGTATCGGCATAATAACACATTAAGGTATCCGGTACCATGGCCGCTATATCCATGTATTTGTCTTCGTCGAGGTAACCGATGACCATGCTCGAACCAGCTATTGGGCATGGGATTGTATAACCCGCTGTAAAGAGGCCATTGCCCTGACCATTAAATACCAAGAGGTTTTTATTGGAGCGGGAAGAAACGATGAGATCTATTTTTCCATCCTGATCATAATCACCTGCCGCTATGCTTCCTCCGCTGGCTACAAATTTTGTTTGGAACGTAAATCCGGTTGCATTGCCAAGGAATACCATAACAGTATCCAGATCTCTCAGGATGGCAAGATCCGTATAGGTGTCATGATTAAAATCTTGCAGCACGAAGTCGCTAACTCCGGTTGTTCCCGGCAAGGTTGCCGGAGTAGTAAAATTCAGACCACTTTGTCCCACCATATACGCAAGACCTAAAGTGCAATCGAAAAAAATATCCGGGTAAGTATCATGATTGAAATCGTTGACAGAAAGATGGGTCGCAGGATTGTAATTATTATTGAAGCCCGTCGGGAAAGGATAAACAGGAGGCAGGAAATGGCCCTGACCATCATTCAACGCAATGGCGATATAAGCGGGATTGGTGGATCCTGGGTAGGCAGAAGCAACGATGTCCCGTTTTCCGTCATGATTCATATCCGCCGGAGCCATGAGCATGCTGTAGGGGATACTGGTGATCGTTACCATACTATCATAACCGTAACCAATCCCAGGAGGAGGTATAGGCCGGAAACCATAGACCGCTGCCATGTTTCCACTCTGATCCGGGGGAAGGAGGAAATCGTAGATGCTGTCGTTGTTGATATGATCGAGCACATAATCCGTCATCTTGCCGGCCTGCAGGGAAAGGGGGAACGTCAGCCCACCGATTCCCGACCAGGTACGGTTACCGATATAATCATAAATAAATACTCCGTCGGGTTCCCATGCGAGTAGATTGTTTTTGCCTGTGTGATAAATATCCCTGATCTGAAGCTGGACAGGCCATACTCCGCTGACCCCAACCCCATAAAGCAGGTTCTCTCCCTGAAACACCCCTTTCCCGTCATTCATCATTGCAAACATACCTGTGTAAAGACCTGAGCCTGCTTCACACATCATATCAGGGAAACCATCATTATTCACATCGGCTTCTCCGCAAACATCATCATTAATGGAAAAGAGATTGAGATGCGTGGTATCCAATATTCCATTCGGATTATGGATAACCAGTGCTGCATGCAAGGCACGCAGACATATATCAGGATAACCGTCACGATCCAGATCACCGGTGAATACTTCGGTCTGATAGGGAAAGTTCTCCGGAGTAAGCAGTAAAGTCTGATATTGGAGAGTGAAATTGAAATTATTGTTGTTGCGGAGGATGGTCAGCCCGTTTCCGGAAATCAGTAAGTCGGTAAGCCCATCGCGATTCATATCCTGAACAGCCAAATGAACGTTGCCGGTGTCAGGAATGGTGGCCATCATCCCTACTGAATCAGTTGCATCCCTCGAATAGATAAAGATTGATTTATAGGCCGGAGAAAGAGCAATGATATCGTTGTTCCCGTCATTGTTTAGATCCAGTACAAACCCTTCGGAAAATGTGCAGTTGAAAATAGTGTCGTGAAGGAGGTACTGGTTGCTTCCGTTTCCTTTATAAATGAGAGCCGTATTGTTATTCGATGAAAGTAATACATCCACGATACCGTCGTTGTCGTAATCACCGGCGATAAAGCTACTGACCGGATTCAGTGTTTGAATCGTATCCGTCCCTATAAAATGTCCGCTTCCATTCGTTCGGGCTGTAATCACTCCGTAGTCTGTAAGAGAAACCACATCGAGTGTCCCGTTTCTGTCAAGGTCAAGCACACGGATGTAGTTGTTGGTAGCTGTAAAAGGGACCGAATCGGTAGGAATAAAGTGACCGGCTGGCGATTGAAGGTAAATGGTAATGTATCCTCCACCGCCCCCTGTCTCTTGCACAAGATCCGTACGACCGTCTCCGTTAAAATCAACAAATACAGCTGCCTGTCCGGGATAAATATTGGTCAGGATGCTTTTAGCATCAATGGAATAAGGAGCAGTCTTCAGGCAAGTTTTTTGCTGTGCCTTTCCTTTGAAAGGACAAAGAGCAAGCAGGAGTATCAATCCGGAAAGAAGAGTAAAATTTGTTCTCATGGGAAATAGTTTAACCGTTGACAACCGAGCAATAAATTATCGGAAAAACGCACGAACGCAATAAGATGGATGTTGGAAATACGAAGATAATGAAGTCTGTCAGATGGGCAAGGGTTGTTGGTTGGAAAGAAGGGGGGATTGAATCGAGTTGATAGCTGATGGCGCGGCATATCTATATCATCGGATACCCTTCACACAAAGCAGCCCGANNGTATCTGTAAAAGAAAAGATTAACTTTTCTTGCATTTTAACACTCTTAACGACTACCTCTGTTTTTAAAACATCTTTGCTTTTTATTTTATCATATTCAAAAGCACCCCACTGTTTTAATTCGGAGTTTAGGATAATAGTCCATTTATCTTTTTGTGGAATTGTGAATAGAGTATAAGTGCCTGCCTTAATTTCTTTATTATCTATGATTACATTTTTCGTAAATGTAATTTCAGTTGCTTCATTGGCTCCGGTTCTCCATACTATGCCATAAGGCACTAAATCACCAAAAATTACTCTTCCGCGTTTAGATGGTTGTCCGTACGAAACCTTTACACTCTTTGTCTCTGCAGTCATAGCCGGACTTTTGGTGTTTTGCCCAAATACTAATGGTTGAAAAAGTAATATGATTAGTGCCGTTAGAAGTAATTTCATTCCTTTTTTCATTTTTTTTTGTAAATGTAGTTAATTGAAAAACATAAAGTGTCGGTTAAAAGACATTTTACAAATTTGTATTATGTGGAGGAGAAAGGGTAGATAAGGAGGCGAATTTGATCAGAAACGGGCAGAAATGGAATTTTAACTTTATTCATATACATTTGTCTGACTCCCTACTTCAACGCATTTCTTCACCTGCTATGACAATAGCAACAAATTCATCGGATAGGATTATGGGCCCGGCATCATCAGTGCTCTGTCCGTGGTGCGGAACCTATTTTGCACAACGGCCACATGGCAATTGTAGCAATTGCGGAGGGCCACTTGCATCCCCTCCGGGCCCCGATCGTGGAGAGGCACCACCATGTGCACCGAGAATGCTACCCAAGCAATACCGCAGAAAGGTTCTTCTTTTTACTGGCTGGTGGTTACGTATCGGAGCATTGCTCATCTTTATAAATCTTCCCTTTCAATTTCATATGAATGGGCTGGATGCCTTGTTCATCGGAATAGGCGGATATCTGTGCTGGATAGGATACAATAGAGGTCGTAAGCAGTTGGATGTACTCGAACATGGGAAGATTGCAGAGGGAACAATCACCGAAGCCCGGGTGAACGAAAAGATAGAGATGAATGATAAACACCCGTTTATCATTACCTACACCTATTTCCGAAATGGACAGCTGGCCAGTGCCAAGGTTAATTGCTGGGATGAAACCAGTCTCTCGCATTTTGCAGGCGAGCCGGTGTGGGTGGTGTATCATACGCTTGATTTCGAAAACAATAGCTCTATCTGGCCTCCGCTGGCATGATGTATTGAGCCGATTGCGCCGATATGCAGCGCTGCTGTGCTTTTGTGTATCCGTGCAAGTCCCTCTGAACTATAAGTAGAAAAAAACCAACCCCACCCTCTCCGTGTACTTAAGAGAAAGCAGGGCCAGTTTAGTCAAACCTTCATCAGGAACCCGAATTTACAGAGTCAAAGCCTGAATCACAGCGCTCCAGTTACCTTGTACTCCTTTCGTCGATACCATATACCGGAAATAGTAATGCGTATTCGATGTCAGAGCAGTCATGGTAAATTTAGCCTTGGTGCCCACATAAATAGTGGTCCATCCGGTGGCACCGGTGGAGTCCGTGGTCATTTCATACATATAGGCAGAGCGTGGCACTGCTTTAATG
>PLYR01000061.1 GCA_003153435.1 Bacteroidota bacterium | reverse complement strand
TAGATAAGTTTAGTATTTGAGAGGAAGATCGTAATTGAAAATTAGGGATGCCACCTAAGCTGCATAATTTGAGGGCGCTGATTCCCAAGAATAGGAAATAGTACGACAAAGTAGCTAACCTCGTGACGGCATTGCATGATTGGCAGCAGATTTATAGGATTGCTTATGATTTTAAAAAGTTATTCTTATTGATTTTACTCCAGAACAATTTTTTCACATCCCAACGCGTTATATCCTCACCATGTGGTCAGCATCAGGATCCTGGCAAGCTAGCTGAACAACAAAAATCTGGGTATTTTCATTCTTAGTAAACTAACAAAAGTAGTAAAAATAATATTAATAGTATAACAATAGTTATACTGAATATTATTCGAAATATTTGTAATATTACCTGGTAACATTACGTTGAATATTTTATGGAGGCACTTAAGATATTCATTCAGCAGGAAATAGGAGGCTTGATATTCAAGAAGGTCAGCTTCGATGAATCTCTAATCAAATCTAAGCTACTGGATTCAATTATTGTGGTTGACCTGCTTGTCTCCATTGAAGAAAAAATCGGGAAACAAATACCTCAACATCTTGTCAACCCGGAACATCTGGACACGATCGATTTGATGACTTCTACCATTCAAACACTCTAATTTACTTGAGGAAGATTGCTCTGGTTTATCTACTTCCTTTCGTAATTGCGCTTCTTACCATTAGCTGGCTCAGTTCAAATGAAAAATTTAGCTCCTTGCTCTGGCATTCGAGAAGTTCTGTTGTGACACCTGAGCCTGCTTTTGACTACATCCCTTATTTCAAGGACCGGGTTGAATATGAAGATCAATTTTTAGGGAGCGGATCTTCCCGTCCTGTAATTTATCTCCTTGGATCTTCAGAATTGAGTACCCCTTCGGAAGCGATCCCCTATCGGTTTATTTCAAAATATTTCAATACGCAGGTGAGGGCCATAGGACATGCCGGTAATCAGTGTTTTTCAATCTATAGCCAATTGCTTGCGAATAAAGAACGACTCCATGATGCTGATGTTGTAATCATCATTTCTCCAGGTTGGTTTGAAGGAAAAAACAGCGCCGGGACCTCTTCGGAAGTGTTTTTGGAATTCAATTCTGAGCGTTTCCTAAGCAAGATTGTTTGCGATACGATAGATTCAGATTTGAAGGCATATGAAGAACAACGGATATCAGGAATGTACTCGGAGTTTAATGCTCCAAACATTCCGATTAAACTCATGAATTTTGAGTATAAAGCTTCCAAAAGCCCAGTTCATAAAGTTTGCTTCCTTCCTTTGTTCATCGGTGAAAAAATGCTTCTTCTTCGACGAACCATTTCCTCTCAACCTTCGGATAAGAGAATTAATATAGGCAGTATTATACCAGTACCTTTTGCATTAAATTGGGATAGCCTGTTCCGTGTGGCCAAACAGCACTCATCAAATGCGGCTACTACCAATACTATGGGAATCAATGATGATTATTACAGGACCTACATCCATGGAGGTACTGGCAAAATTGCTCCGGTATCGGTAAGTTGTAATCAGGAACTGAAGGACTTTAAAATGTTGCTCCATCTTTTGAAAGAAAAAGATGTACGAGCCTCATTCATTATCTCCCCTTTGAATCCATTGTATTACAAGAATCTTTCCGAACTGGATCCAGTCATTGATGTTATCACCGGGGAAATCAAAGAATTAAAATTCCCCTACTTAAATCTATATGTTTCAGATCCTGCGAAATATGAAAAAAGTTCGCTAGCGGATATTATGCACATGGCCGACTACGGATGGTATGAAGTGGATCATTTTATTGCGAAAAATTATCATTTGATTGAATAATATGAAAGACCTGAAACGATTCTTTGGCAACTTGATTCTTTATACGGGTATTGCATTAGCCTTATACATATTATATGGACCAGGCAACACGCATCCGAATAACAAAACTCATTCAGCCATTCAGTTTGTTTACCAACAGTTTTAAGAATGCTCCCATTCAGTTCCTTTGATTTTTTCTTTTTCATCCTGATCTTTCTGGTCTTCCTTTCGGTGGTCAGGAAAATATTTGCTTCCCGTCATTACAATTATGCACTTTTCTTTCTGAATGCTTTGTTTCTATTTCTTGTTTATCCAAAGCCCTGGCATTTCCTGTTTCTGATTATCTTTTCCTATGGCGCAACGGCACTAGCCTTGAATGTTTTCAAATTCAAAAAAAAGATCTGGGGGATTCTTTTATTGTTATTACCCATGCTGCTGGTGAAGGCAGATATACGCTTTGAGTTTTATCCCTTCGAATTAAACAGTTTGATTTCTTTTGCCGGGTTATCTTATGCGAGTTTCCGGATTATGAGTTATTATATGGACAAAGCCCCTGGTGATGCAATGTCCAACCCGATAACGTATTTTAACTTTCTGGCATTTACCCCCACCTTGCTTATCGGCCCGATTGACCGGTATGCACATTTCAAATCCTCGGAGGAAAAAGGATTCATGCAAATGAACAGTGAAAAATTTATTTCAGGCTGGAACAAAGTGGTGAAGGGCATTGTTTTCAAATATATACTCGCCGAAGTGGTTGACCGGTATTGGCTTAACACACATCCCCCTGAAAGCAAACTCCTGTTGCATATGGCCAGTGATATGTATGCTTATTACGTGTACTTGTTTTTTGATTTTGCCGGTTATTCTTCCATGGCCATTGGGGTGGCAGAGATGATGGGAATGGAAGTGCCTGTTAATTTTACGAACCCTTTTGTTTCAGTCAATCCTCAGGATTTTTGGAGGCGATTCCATATCACCCTGGGCGAATGGCTGAGGGATTATTTTTTCACCCCTTTATATATGTATTTCACACGGCGCAAAGGCCTGAAAGCCTACCCGTTGTTGAGACAGAATACGGCCCTGGTGTTAACCTTCCTGCTCATGGGTTGCTGGAATGGTTTCAAAATTAATTTTATCCTGAGTGGTTTGTTATTTGGAATCTTTTCGGCGGTTCATAACACCTATGTGGTCAACTGCCGGAAACAGGGGAGGGATGTAGTATTTGGGAAACTGAATGAATTGACCGTAAAATACCTGAGCATATTTATCATGATTAACCTCGCGGCATTTGCTTTATACATTTTCAGCGGACGCTGCCCCTTGTTGTAATCGATGAAGTACAATTTCGAACATAAACAGTTTGTTGAAATGCAGATCCTTCCCGGGAAGCTTGCCGTAGCAGGAAGTGATGGAGATCTGAGTTGGGCCGATTTAAAACGGAAAACAGAAGAGCTTTCTGCCGTTTTTAAAAAGCTGAGTATCCCCACTGGTCATTCAATCATTATTTATGGTCATAAGGAAAAATACTTTCCAGTCGCCATGCTTGCTTGTATTCATGCTTCTATCCCTTATGTGCCGGTAGACACGATGTATCCTGAAGAGCGGATTCGGAAAATTGCTTCCATTACGGGTTCTCAGGTTATGATTCACTGTGGTGAGGAAGAATCTCTGGTTCAATTACCGGTAATGATTAACCCCCACGGAGCCCACAGAATTTATACCAAACCGGATTACGAGGGCCGGATTTATGGAAGTAAGGAAGATCCCTTGCAGTATATTCTATTTACTTCCGGTTCTACCGGGGAGCCCAAAGGGGTGCAGATTACCACTCAGGCTGTGCAAACATTCATAGCTTGGTTGCTGAGGGATTATGGTTTTAAGGTGGAAGATGTATTTATGAATCAGGCCCCATTTACATTTGATATCTCTCTTTATGACCTGTTGGGTGCGTTTGCGTTGGGCGGTTCGCTCGTATTGAATTCGGCTGAGGTTTGCCGGGATCAGGAACAGTTTATCAAACGCATCTCCGATTATCAATGCAGCATCTGGAATTCCACTCCTTCATTTGTCTATTTGTATTTACGAAACCCTGCTTTTTCAGAAGTAATACTGGGCCAAATCAACACCTTTTTACTGATCGGGGAGGAGTTCCCCAATCGCACCGCACGTCTTCTTCGTACCAAGTTTCCCCAAGCCCGGTTATATAATGCTTACGGGCCCACGGAAGCCACAGTGGCCACCTCGCTTATGGTTTTGACGGATGAGATTATAGAAAAATACAATTCATTGCCCATCGGTTATGCTATGCCGGGGAGTGAGTTGTATATTGAGAAAAGTGACCCTAGTCAGAAAGAGGGAGAGCTGATTATTTCGGGTGATCATGTATCTATCGGTTATCTGAAAAATGAAAGCCTGAATTCGAAGAAGTTTTTTATTCATAAGGGCAAACGCGCTTTTCGTACGGGAGATCAGGCTTACCTGGAAGAGGGTATTTTTTTCTTTCTGGGAAGAAATGATGATCAGGTCAAAATGCATGGTTTTCGGATAGAGCTTGATGAAATTAACGCTCATATTCTTAACTATCCCGGAATTGCAGATGCTTCAACCGTTGCTCTCAAAAGAAACTCAGAGGTTAAAAAGATAATCAGTTTTGTGATCCTATCAAAAGAAGCAGATCCTGAACCGATCAAACAGGAACTTTACTTATTACTTGAAAAGAAATTGCCCTCCTATATGATCCCTGGTGATATTGTTGTTGTTTCGGAGTTTCCGTACAATATCAGTCATAAGGTGGATAAGAATAGATTAGTTTCGGACTATTTAGTTCAGCAAACAAAGGCTTAGTTGCGGGGTGCCTGATGAGGTCGATGTGCAACAAATCACCTCATCAACATCACAAACCCTTTCAAATCATAAACCTTCCCATCATCACCTGTAGCATGAACGAGGTAGTAATAAGTCCCGTCAGAAGCCGGTTCTCCGGCAATAGTCCTTCCATCCCAACCTTGTTCCGGAGCAAGAAGCTCACTTAAGATAACCCCCCAACGATCGAAAATGGTTGCATGAAAATTGCTGATCCCTTTGGAATCGAAATAGAAGAAATCATTGTTTCCGTCCCCGTTAGGAGTGAAGACATTGGGTGTTACAATCCAGGATGGAATCTCATTTACTACAATCACGGTTTCATGCGTTGCTTTGCAACCGATGGCGTTAGTAACGGATAAGAGTACTGTGTAGGTTCCTGGGTTGTGAAAGGTAAATGAGGAATTTTTACTGGCAGCAGTATCTCCGTTTCCGAAGGACCAATCCCACGAATTGACATTCAGAGAACTTGCATCTGTAAAAATAACATTCAGTGGAGGAAGACCGCTGGAAACACTGGGAGTGAAACTGGCCTGGACAGTGCTTACATCTACCGTGGCCGAAGCGGTATCACTTCCGCAAATGTTAGAACTGATTACGGTATAGATTCCGGAAGTTGTCACCGCAATGGAGTTCTGATTGGATCCTGTGCTCCAAAGGTAGGTACCTCCTCCGGTTGCATTCAAGGTTGCAATGTCTCCTTGACAGATAGTGCCACCTCCCGTAAGTACGAGATTTGGTTTCTGAGAGAGGGTGACGGGTTGTTTAGCAGAATCAGTCCCACAGGTGCTGGTTGCATAGACTATATAGACTCCTGCATTGTGAACGGTGATAGAACTTGCAGTTGAACCGGTGCTCCAGGAATAGGTGCTTGCTCCGGTAGCAGTGAGTACCACCGAATCTGGGGAACATAAAGCAGTGGTTCCGCTGGCCGAAATAGTTGGATGAGGAGGTGTTCCTGCATTGATGACGGTATCCATGACCTGAATGGTGCAGCCATTGGAGTCAGTGGCCATACAGGTATAAATACCCGGAGGGAGATTTGTTACGATGGCATTGGTCTGCGTATTGGCAGGAGCGGGTGTCCATGCGTAGGTACAATGCCCTGTTCCACCTTGAACAATAATACCGGCGGAACCGTTATCCTGACTGCAGGTTCCACTCACGGTTGATCCGGAAGCTAGCAGAGGAGGTGGCTGTGTGATGGTCACTGACTGTGAGGAAGAACATCCCGCAGCAGTCTGGACGGAAATAGAATAAGTGCCTGGACTCAGTCCGGATGCCGTAGCACTCGTGCTCACTGCCGGGAACCAGGAATAGGTAAAGGGACCGGTTCCGGAAGCAGATACACTGACGACTCCATCATTCCGTCCGAAACATTTTACATTCGAACCGGAAGCGGTGAGGATCGGATAGGTATAAAATGTAATAGTGGTGTCCAGGCTGTAGCTGCAGGCACCATAGGAAACGGTTACTTCATAATGCCCGCTTTGGTCAATGGTGATGGTTGGACCGGTGGTAGATCCCAGAATACCAGAACCTGATGGAATTTCAATCCACTGGAAAGTGGTTCCAGGACTGCTGGGAGGAGCAGAGATTGTCATCGTTGAACCTGCGCAAACCGCAGGAGAGGAAGTAGTTAATACGGCGGGTCCGCAATTGGCATCTACATAAGCATATCCAAAATGTCCTCCCTGATTACAACCAGCTGCGGTGATGACTACCGTTACATTCTGGCCTAGATAAGGAATCAGATTCAGGCTGTTGCCTTGCCATGGGCAATAGAAGACACCGGAATTGAAAAACGAGGTCTGAAAGCCGGCAGGAGGCACACCCTGGGTGCATTGCATATAGTATTGAAGACATGGAATAGGAGTGCCGGTTCCGTCGAGTACATCCACTTCAAAATAAGGTTGATCCCCGGTAGGATGTCCACCATCTTGAAGGACGACCGCATAGTTATAGGTAAAAAGATCATTGGCAGGAGTGACCAGAAAAGTCTGTTTCAGGATTTCTCCACCGCTGTAATTTTGCATGGCACCCATATCCGCGTAGCCCGAACTGCAATTGGTATTATAGGTATTGATTTTTTCCCCTCCCAGTCTTACCGCATAACTTCCTCCTCCTGGATCCAGCATTGGAAAGAACCCATACGGATCAAAGCCGGAAGAAGCGTCGACCAGGGTATGATACGAACAGGAAGACTCCGCTGCGTCAGTGCCCAGGGAAGTGATCCCGCTTCCCCATAAGGTGAGTGGCATTCCGGAATTCATATTGTAACCGATATCCCCGGCCCATCCGGTATAATCACCGGTTTCAAAGTCGAGGTTATGACAACCGGCTGACTGTATTTTCGTAAGTTTAGCTGCAGGAACATTTTTGTATGTTAACTGTTCCCCTTTAGAAGCCGGCATCAAATGGGTTTTTTCACGGATGAATGACTCTTCATGGGTCTTTATGAACTGATCTTTTTCGGCATCATTCAGGTGATGAATAGCATGATAAGCTCCAAGTTCCTGAAGGCAGAAGTGAAAGTCAAAACCTTTCAGGCTCTCCGCCGGAAAGAAAAGGTAGCGAGCCGGGATCTCGGTTTGTGCAGAAAGCAAACCGGAGAAGAAAGTGAGGATGAGCAGGAGACGGAGATGTTTCTTCATGGTGTTCATTTTTTAAAGATTTAAATCCATCTTAAAAACTTTCAAAGCGCTGAAGTCTTTGCGCCATGCAGGTAAAAGGAACAGGTTCAATGTGATTTTAAAGGATGCTGTTCTCCTTTGCTGTATTAAAAATCCTCATTATTATATAAGCACAATAACCAGATCTTCATCTTATCTTGTTTTTTATGGCTGGGGCTTTATAGCTGATGATTGTCGTAACTCTTTAGTAATTAATATATTGATGAATCACAGGAAGGGTTAAAGAAGGAGAACGGAGGAGACTCCGCTCCCTAAATAATAATTGTTTATTTTTACTCAAAAGAGGTTCATGAGTGCAGAGAAACTGATATCCTTATACCAATCCCTTCTCGACGGAAACAAGAAATGGGTGAACGACCGCCTGGAGGAAAACCCTGAATTTTTCAAAGAGCTTTCGAAAAGTCAGAACCCACCGGTGATGTGGATCGGTTGTTCCGACAGTCGGGTGCCGGCGAATGAAATCACAAATACCCGCCCTGGAGAAGTGTTTGTACACCGCAATATTGCCAACATGGTGGTGCATACGGATATCAATATGCTCAGCGTGTTGGATTATGCATTGACTGTTTTGAATGTCCAGCATGTGATTGTTTGCGGACATTATAATTGCGGAGGAATAAATGCAGCACTAAGCAGAACCCAGTTTGGACTGATTGATAACTGGCTCCGTAATATCAAAGATGTACATCGTTTGCATAAGGCAGAACTGGATCTGATTAAGGACCCGGAACTCAAAGCAAATCGTTTAACGGAACTGAATGTGACGGAGCAGGTTTATAATCTGAGCAAGACTTCAGCGGTGCAGCAAGCCTGGGATCAGGATAAACCATTGATGATTCATGGTTGGGTATACGATGTGTCGAATGGATTGATCAATGATCTTCATGTTTCCAAAAGCAAAGGATCTACGATTGAAGACATCTATAAATTTGATTTTTAAAAACAAAACTTTCTTAAAAAATAAAAGCCCGCTCACCTTTATGGTAGCGGGCTTTGTGCTTACAGTCGGGCGACTGCTATTCGGTATGCACTATTTTTCTGGAAGTGGTTGTTCCTTCCATAGTCACTTTCAGGATATAGATTCCGGGAGCAAGTCCATAGTCTGCTGCACTGAATGAATAGGAGTGAGCACCGGCCTCCTGTCGGTTATTTATCAATGCTCCTACTTCTTTTCCAAGTACATCAAAGAGCTGCATGCTCACTTCGGAACGGTTTCCAAGGCTATAGTTGATGAGGAACTGCTCCTTAAAAGGATTTGGAGAAAGAGACAGACTCTTCACTGCCTGTTGCGGAGAGGCCATTCCGGTTATAACGGAAGAGTCGGGATAAATATGAGTGGAATCAACATGGTAATCCAGATTCGGGAACATCTCGTTGGTGGTGATGGTTCGGGTATAGGTTCCGGTCATGCCGAGGCCAGGGATATCTACGTAGACTTGAAACGTGCCGGGAGGGAGCGTTCCAAAATGATATTTACCGGTTGCGTCAGTCGAAGTATGAGCGACGATTCCACCGGGATGTTGTTCCAGGTTTACGTCCAGTCCCGGAACAGGATCACCGGGAGCAAGTGTACCCGGATCGGTTCCTATGTAACGGGGGGTATAACCCATCCCCTGTTTCACATAACCACTGATGGATCCAGATCCGACGGTTGGATTCAACTCGAACATATCGACATTAGCGGTGTCGTTGCTTGGGCATACCAGATTTTGAATGTTTGCGCTATCCCATTCGGTTGTATGACCGGAATAGGTTTTGAAGGTGTTCGGATAAGTAGCACTGTTGGCAACAGCATACACCAGATATTGACCGGCAGGCTCGCTTGCAAAACTATACATCCCACCGGCTGTAAGAGCCGTACTATCCTGAAAGACCTGACGGTGATGCAGGGCGGTATCATATTTAACAAGATAAACCATTCCGCTGTTGATAGCGCCGGATACCTGTGCCGTAACCGTTCCATGAATATAAGGTGATGCTAACTGGGTTATGGTAAAATTGCCCACCTGAATACAGCCATAGGAATCTGTTACATGACAGCTATAAGTGCCTGCGCAGAGAGCGCTGGTGGATTGAGTGGTCTGTGCACCCGGACTCCAGGAATAAATGTAAGGTGTAGTACCGCCCGTCACATTTGCTGTTGCACTACCGTCGCAGACCCCACAACTGGCATTTGCTCCGGAAAGGGTGACATTCAGAACTGCCGGCTGGGAAATGGTCTGTATCGCAGTCGCAGTACATCCAACAGAATCTGTTACCGTGCAAGTATAAGTTCCGGCTGGAACGTTAGTTGCGTTTGAAGTGGATTGAACAGGGGCTGTATTCCAGGAATAGGTATAGGGGATGGTGGTACCTGTACCTCCAGTAGTAGTAACCGAAATAGCCCCTGTCGTAGCCCCGTTACACAATACATCGGTGTAGGAGGTAACCGTTGGCGTAAGGATAGGAGGTTGGGAAACGGTCATTACAACCGGGGTTGCACAGGCAAAATTATCGGTTACTGTACAGGTATAGGTTCCTGCGATAAGGGAAGTTGCGCCGGGCCCGGTTCCTCCGGTGGGTGTCCAGTTATAAGTAAAAGGAGCATTTCCGGTGGCAGTTACATAACCGCTTCCATCATTCCCTCCCCCACAGGTTTCATTGCTAACAGAAGGTGTAAGCACATCAGGGTTTGAAGGTTGTGTTATGATGTAGGTCTGTAGTTTTGTACAACCCATGTTATCTGTAACAGTTAACGTATAACCTCCAGCGGCCAGCCCACCTATAGTCTGAGTACCTTGTCCGCTGCCAATACTTCCTCCTGTCCATGAGTAAAGATAAGGCGGAGTTCCACCCCCTGGAAGGCCAGTGGCAGATCCGGTGGAAGCATATCTACATGCTACATTGACTTGTGTGGGGCTAACCGTAATTGAAGTAGGTTGACTAATCGTTGCAATCTGGTTGACATTCGCTGCCAGTGCATCAGTAACAGTTACCGTATAAGTGCCCGCACACAGACCTGAGTCTTTTGCGGCGGTATTACCACCGGGTGACCAGGAATAAGTATAAGGAGGAGTTCCGCCGGTCGGCGTAACAGTGGCGTTTCCATTACAGGCTCCGAAACAGGTAGCATTGGTGGTTCCTGTGATGGAGGCAGCTAGTTGGGCCTTAGCTTCCGGAGAAATCATTCCGAGCAACAGCGTTCCAAGAATCAGTGCGTAAATGTTTTTCATGCGGATGAGTTTAGGTTGGATGATTGAGTAAGGCTAAAATAGGAATTAATTCCGGTATCTGTTCTATGCAAGATCCGAATTTCCCTTTATTTTCAATGGTAAAAGACTAGCTTTGTATATTAAATTACTAAAACAGCATTCTATTTCAAGCATCCTTCTCCAATGAACCCAAACTTTATCCTCCTGGCTATTCCATTCTTTTTGCTTGGAATGCTTTTTGAATTTATCTGGGGCCGGTTTAAAGGAACCAATTTTTATAATTTCGAAGACACCCTTACCAATCTTAATATCGGTATCGGCAGTCAGGCTTTCAACGCTTTATTGAAAGCACTGTTGCTTACTCTTTATGTTTTTATCTATGACCATTTTGCTTTCTTTCATCTGGGTACAAGCATCTGGTCTTTTCTCCTCTGCCTGGTAGCCTATGATTTTACATTTTATTGGGCGCACCGCTGGGGCCATGAGATGAATATTTTCTGGGGCGCTCATATTGTACATCATCAGAGTCAGGAGTACAACCTTTCCGTAGCCCTCCGCCAGAGCTGGTTTCATACGGCACTCGGTTTCGTTATCTTTCTTCCTTTGCCTTTATTAGGATTCGATCCTTTAATCTTTGCTGGCGCAGCAGCCTTCGCCACTCTGTATCAGTTCTGGATTCATACCCGACATATCAAATCGATCGGAATTTTCGAATGGGTCTTCAATTCTCCTTCCCACCATCGGGTACATCATGGGGTGAATGATAAATACCTGGATAAAAATTATGCTGCGGTGTTCATTATATGGGACCGGATGTTCGGTACTTTTTGCAAAGAGGAAGAAGAGCCTGACTATGGTATTACGACTCCTTTGAACAGCTTTAACCCAGTATGGGCCAATCTTCATTTTTATGAAGATTTAAAAGAAGGATATAAAAAGATGGGGTCGTTTAAAGATAAGTTCCTGCTAACCTTCCGGGGCCCTGCATACCTGGGGATGTTGATAGGGCAGAAGGGAAGTGCAGCAGAGACTCCTGAAAAATTCCGGACCCGGGTGCCGCTGAATATGCAGCTCTATGTAACCTTTCAATTCTTTGTATTGCTCTTTGCACTGGTTTCCTACATGTCGCACTTTAAAGAACTGAGCTTATTTTACCAGCTTGCGTTCTTTGTCCTCATAGCACTGACTACTTTAAACTGCGGAGGGATTATGGAAAATAAATCCTGGGTGATGCCGGTTGAAATAATCCGCTTCGCTGCGTTTCTGACACTTTACAATTCCTGTTATTTCTTTCATTACAGACAGTATGTAGTGTATACCCTGGCAGGATCTGTACTTCTAACCTTGGGATGTCTTACCTGGATGTTACTGAACCGGAGGTTGGGTCCAAAGGAGATCACAGCCTAAGGAATTATAGCAAGGGGAGAGGCTAAACTTCCTTTGGCATTACAAACAAAAACACCGAATTGAATAAGGCGTAAAAGGTTGCTCCGGCCTGGGTTTCCAAAGTATCCTCCGTAATCATAGATACCATCATAATTATAAAGAATACCGCATAGAAATAGTTTCGGTACATGTTGCCTTGAGCGAGGGGGTAAATCAACGAAAAAAGAAAGAATAGAAGTCCCGGTAAACCAAAGGCAATGGCAATAGCCAGGTATTGGTTATGACCCCGGAGCTGCCATCGTTCCTCCAGTTTACTGTGATCTGTTTTGTATTGTTTGATAAAAGCATTCTTTACGTCACCGGTTCCGGTTCCATAAAGCATGTGCTGTTTGAAGATATGCCAGCCTGCTCTCCAGAATTCGATACGCATAGTCATGGAATGCCCGCTGGGGTTTTCACCTTTCCGGTAAACATCCATTTCCCAGATCGTTTCATAAATTCTTGCATTCAGACTGCTGAGGTTGGGATATTTATAATTGGTTATCCCGTTTTCAATGGAAAGGATATCGTCATTGCTTAGTGTGGCAAAGGTCCTGGAATCTTTTTTGAACAATCCTTTGGATGCCATATAACGCAGGAGTGTGCTTGAAAGCATATTCCCTTTTCGATCTTTCGAATCAAAAGGAATGGAACTCCGTTTCTCCCACCCGGTTTTTAATTCGGTCCAGCAAACTTCCAGTCTGACATACGTTCCATTCTCAACCATCAATGAAGCAGTGTCGTTCATATAGAGATTTCCATCTGCGGTGACTGGGAGAAGCGACGCAAGTCTCACCGTTTTCACTTCCCGGAAAGAACGAGAGATGGAATAGACCTGATACACCATTAGACCAAGGATCAGTAAAACTCCTCCCAGCAAAATTCTTCCGAGCAGGGGGCGGTGGGAATTGAAATAAGCTACTCCCAGAATAACAGAAACGATCATGAGAATGCTTAATCCGGTAAGCGATTCAATGATTCCAAGGAACACCACCAACCATAAGATAGACAGAATGAACAAAATCCTCAGGCCTGTGGATGGGTATCTGGGAAGAAAGTAAACAAGCATAAAAATGCTCAGACAGATCATCAGGCTTAGCCGGATATGAGAAATGAAAAAAGAAATATCCCGGATATCATGAACCGCTATCGGAAGAAGACCTTTAAGAATGCAAAGACTTATTAAAGTAGAAACGATAACTCCCAACACGAATATGCCGCAGAAGAGACGGAAAGTGACTGAGCTCATTCGGGTCGTGGTGGAAAAGATAAAGGGAAGAACAAAAAGCGGTACTTTAATACGTACATCGCTGAGTCCATAATCCAGGTCGGACGACCAGGCTAAACCGATGAAGTGAAGCAGGAAGAAAGCACAAAGGATAACGGCAGGTTTATTCTTCCAAAAGATACGGAGGCGTTCCGGGTAATTTCCTTCTGCAAACCAATTGATGCCTAACAGAAGCATGGAGATGCTCGCTACAGGCCCGGAAAAAAGCATGCCCAGCGAAAGGAAAATAAGCCCCGCAGTGAAAACCCGGCTGTGTACGTTTGCCCTCTCGGAAAGAGTCATCTAGTCTTCGTTATCCTGCTTGGGTTTTTCCTTCAGTGAAAGGCTGCTCAGAATTTCTTTGTATTTGGTGCCGGAGGTGAGTACATCGAGTGCTGAAATAATTTCGGGATCGTCTTTCAATGCAGCCATGATACGACCTTTCTGATAATAATAGCGGCTTGCTATTTCTTCTTCCAGCAGGGTTTTTATTTCGGCCTTATTCTTTGTAAGATCATCCTTCTTATTATGTTTTATTTTATTCAGCAGGGCTTCATACTCTGTTTTTACATCATCATAATACTTTTCTTTTTCGGCAATGCCTTTGAGGTCTTCCAGATTTTTTTCGCTCCGGGTGGTATAGTCATAATCTTTATCCGAAACATATTTCACAAAATCATCATACTCTGCATCGGTGAGCCTGAACTTCATAGCGTCCACCGGTAGCGATTCGTGGATGCTTTTGTATTTGGAAGCATAGTCGAACACCAGATTCTTGTTTTGAAGGCTATACGCAATGTTACTTGGTTTTTCAGGCTTGATATGTATATCGGGACTGATTCCAAGGCCATCGTATACCGTTCTTCCGTTCTTCGTTTTAAAAGCGGTGATGAGGGAGTCGGCTACTTTATGAACTTTTCCGTCATCATCGCGGTGTGAGTAATCGAGGGCCTGTATGCAACGTCCGCTGGGGATATAGTATTTGGCTACCGTTACTTTGAGCTGACAGTTATAGGAAAGGGGCCGGGTCTGCTGCACAAGCCCTTTGCCATAAGAACGTTGTCCGATGATTACAGCCCTGTCTAAATCCTGCAAGGAGCCGGAAACAATTTCGGAGGCGGAAGCAGAACCCCTGTTCACCAAGACCACAATTGGAATATCAAGATCGACCGGTGGGTTGAGGGCTTTGTGTGATTTGTCCCACTCTTTTACCTTACCCCGGGTACTTACGATCTCTTGTCCTTTATCCACAAAAATATTCACAATATCCACCGCTTCTTTAAGCAACCCTCCTGGGTTTCCTCTCAGGTCGAATACCAATGATTTTAATTTCGGATTTTTCTTGAGTTCGAGTAACGCATCTTTTACTTCTTTGGCCGCATCTTCGGTAAAGCCAGTTAGCTTGATATAGCCAACGGTTTCATTGAGCATGCCGGAATAAGAAACACTTTTAATTTTTATCTCTTCCCGGTTGAGTGTTTTTTCCAAAGGTTTTTTTTCACCTTCTCTTTCGATCAGAAGTTTGATCGCTGTGCCTGGCTGGCCTTTCAGGATTTTGCTGATATCATCTGTTTTTTTCCCTTTGGTAGAAATACCATTTATCTCCAGCAATACATCTCCTGCTCTCAGGTCGGCCTTCTGGGCCGGAAAACCTTCATAGGGTTCTGAAACCATAATATGATCTCCATGCTGAATGATCAGGGCTCCGACACCGCCATATTGACCGGTAGTCATGTACCGGTAATCTTCAATCTCCGACTCAGGAATATAATCTGTGTAAGGATCCAGGGATTCCAGCATGCTGTCTATCCCTTTCTTCATGAGTTCCCCTGGTTTGATTTCATCTACATAATAAATGTTCAGCTCCCGGAACATGGTAGCGAAGATGTCCAGGTTTTTGGATACTTCGAAGTAATTGTCAACGAAGCTATACGAAACGAGGGCATAACCACAGACTGCAATAACAGCCAGGAAAAGACGTAATCGTTTCAGATTTTTTCTGAGTATTTCCATGAAGGTGATTTTAAGGAACAGGATCGAAACCATGCCCGCCCCAAGGGTGACAGGAACAGACCCGTTTCACGGCAAGTAAGCTGCCCTTTGCAGCACCGTGTTTTTCGATAGCATCAATACTGTACTGCGAACAACTCGGAGTATACCGGCAACCTTTCATCATATGAGGAGAAATAGCGCGCTGATAGAATCTGATCAGGGCAGTAAGAATAAACCGGAAGAAAGTACTGATCAGTCTCATGATTCCTTGCTTGGGTCCGCGCCCCGGGCTATCTGGGTCTCTTTTGCTAAACGTTGTAAAGTTACGATTATTTTAGACTCGATTTCCAGGTAGGAACTTTCTTCCTTTCCGGTATAAAGGCATACAAACAAGAGTGTTACGCCGGAATGAGAGGCCTGGTTCCGGAGCTCATTTTTGTGAATCCGGTAGGCTTCTTTCATTCTTCTCCGGATCCGGTTACGGTCGGTTGCTTTCTTGAAATTTCTTTTTGGAACGACAAAGGCAGCCTGCACATTCTCTTTTCCATCTTTCGTGGCAGCGGTACATTGCCAGGTCACTCTGAACGGAGGTGCATGAAATGATTTTCCTGCAGCAAACAGGGCAGTAAATACTTTCCGTCCCCGAAGCCTTTCCTCCCGTGTAAAGGAATGTTTGTGCATGTTCTGAAAGATAGGGAAGGGGTAAGAGCTCTTACTTCTTATTGGCTTCTTTAATATACTCTTCCAGAGCCATAGTCATGGAAGGACAACCTGGTTTCGGAGCCTGGATATTGACGGTAAGACCGGCATCGATCATGGCTTTTGCTGTAGTCGGTCCGAAAGCCGCCAGCCTGGTTTTATTCTGCTTGAATTTTGGAAAGTTTTTAAACAGGGAGGTGATGCCTGAAGGACTGAAAAATACGATTATATCGTATGTGACATTATCCAGATCGCTCAGATCGCTGCATACCGTTTTGTAGAGTACAGCTTTTGTGTATTGGATATGGTGCTTATCCAGGATCTCCGGAATATCTTCTTTGTGTATATCTGTGCAGGGGTATAAAAACTTTTCTTCTTTATGCTTCTTAATGACATCAATCAGATCGTTAAAGGTCTGCTTGCCGTGGAAAATTTTTCGCTTCCGGTATTGAACATATTTCTGAAGATAGTAGGCAGTTGACTCAGAAATGCAAAAGTATTTCATGGTATCGGGTACCGTAACCCGCATTTCGGAACACATCCGGAAATAATGGTCCACTGCATTCCGGCTGGTCATAATCACAGCCCCGTGGTCAAGGATGTTTACGCGCTCTTTACGGAAGTCTTTTGCGGGAATACCCTCGACATGAATAAACTCTCGGAAATCAATCTTTACCGAATATTTTTTGGCAAGATCAAAATAAGGTGATTTGTCGGTCTCGGGCTTAGGCTGCGTAACGAGAATGCTTTTTACTTTCAATTTATGCTTGTTATTTAGTTTTAAAAATCACTCCGGATTCACACCGATCATGAAAAACTGAACATGAATAATTTGATAAGGACGACAAACGGTAATATTTCGAGGGTGCAAAGATATAAAAATAAATATAAGGGAGAAACTCCGGAGGTTGAAATGCCAATCTGGACCAAACGCAGCATTCTGTATACCAATAATATAGCAAGTATGGTTATCCCGGTATACAGCGGTAAGCCGGTTGAAAGCTGATGAGCAAAGGCAATCAATAAAACGAGGGGAAACATAACGATCCCTGCAACCTTATTGAAAAGCAAGATAGTATAGACATACTCGGCCCCTGCCCCTTTAACCGAGAAAGTAAGCGCCAGGAATTTGATTGTCAGTATTTTGACCAGATAAGCCCCCAACGCAAAAAGTGTGAAAATGACATACGCCTTCAACCCTTTTTCAAGGACATACTGATGCAGGAAGGAAACAGAACCAGAAAAACCGATGACCTGAAATGCAAAGAGAGGAAGAATGAGTGTGGCTAAAAGCAGGAGCAGAATGGAGCTCCTATTGGAAAAGGTATATTCCTCCCGCATGAGCTGATTCATGGCTACCGGTTTTATGAATGCCAGGAACATCTGGTTCAGTTTACGGGGACTGTAAACTTTCACAATCACAAATAAGGTAAAGGCTAAAAACAGGATCAGTGTCAGTAGTCCATCATATCCTCTCGGTTTAACTAGGAGGGTGCCGTGATGTTTAACCGGGAGTTCCTGCGATGTAAAGAGGCTCTGCTGGGAAAGCAGTGACAGGGAATCGGTTTTGGCAGTGAGACTTTGCAATCGGGATAATGTTTTGCTGCAAAAGTAATTGATTTACCAGAACCTTGAGCTTACCGCACCTTTTGTTCTTCCACTTCCAGTACATCCCCCGTAATGGTATCGTAAAGAAATGCAACGATATAGCACTGATTGTCGTTGCAGCTCATTGCACCGGGAAAAGCAGTTGGAACAGTGTAGTTAATAGTCTGTAAGGTGGTGGAATCAGAACCTGCTGGTGCAAGTGTAATAGGGATACCGGTTCCATTAGGCTGACCATCTATAGCCCCCCTCAACACATAACGGTGAACATAATTGTTGATAGTAGCGGAAGGTGTTTTCTGAGGACTGGAAATACTGTCTTCCGTCATCAGCACCACCAGCTTATAACTATGGGGAAGTGTTTTCAGATATTTTATTTTGATTGTGGAAGCCAGTACCCGTGTGGAAACAGTATATACATTGTCGATTTGCAGATAAACAGAATCGGGTATAGAAAGCCTCCGGTTTACATCTTTAGTCCAGCTTGCACTGTAATCACCTACCGAGCGTGGCAATGGATTGGTGCCCGTGGAATCCCAGGGATACATATCTACCATGCCGTTGGGCAAACCAGTATTGTCACCGTCGATATAGGTGGTATTATAGTAGTTCCCGGCCGTCGTCCGGAAATCATACGGGAATGCAGTACCCGAAGGAGCTGCGAGTGAGCATGCGTGCACACCTATAGTGATCACCCTGCCAGGATTATTATTTCTCAGGTTATCAGCAACGGTTGCAGCAAGCGGACAATTTACACACATGGACGCGGTAAAATCTTCGAGCAACACTTTTTTGACAACGGCATGTGGGGCAATATGAACAATACCTGTTTTCGGATAAGGGGTGTTCACGTAATCGCAGGACTGGAGCATGCCGAATGCTGCGAAACAAATGATGATCCCTATCTGTTTTATCCCTTGGAATTGCATACTTAAAGGTAATTAAAAACTGCTGATTAAGGTAAGCGTTAAACCATTCGATGCAGGCACTGTACGACATACTCCGCCTACACAGTAAATGCCCGCCCTTTGTTTTCCATAGCTGATCTGATAACGGTTTGTTTTCCGGATGTAACCGATGGTCCCGTTATAATAATGTATCCTGGCTGTCGGATCTGCATTTCCATAATTCCACTGATCGCTGGCTGCCACAAACCATTTCGGTGCAACCGTAAACTCTACCAGCCCCGAAGCCCAGGCTCCCTGATCCTGTTTGGTATAGAGGTGCTCAAGCTCGAATCGTATGGAAAGGGTATCTGTAAAACGGTAAACGATATCGGCTACCCCAATCTGTGAGTAGATGGTATGATCGCTGGGTTCCCCTTGAAGTACTGCTTTATTATAAGTCTGATAAGAATAGATCGCAATCAGTTTGCAATGCTGACTCAGTTTTTTGTCAATCTCAATATTGAAGTCTTCAAAATATTTTTGCCCGAAACCGAAATAGCTTTTATTCGAATAGCCCTTTCGCGAACTATCCTGAGCCGGGTTCAGGCGGTTGGTGTCGAGACCGGAAACGGTTGCAAAATTGATGAGCACATTCGCTCCGTATTCCCCTCCCAGTAATGTTCCTTTTTTAATCTTGTAGGTCATCTCGGCCTGGTATCCTATCTCTCCGGCATTCTGCGTAGCATCCGGATAGAAGGTGAGCATACTGTAGGTGTACTGGCGGGTAAGACAAGGAAGATAGTTTATCTCCAGGTTATTCAGAGAAGCGGTACGGTCGGAGCGGAAATCCATATTATCAATTCGTTTTCCACTCAGGGAAAATCCGAATCCTTTCTGACTGTAACTGGCACTTACAAAGAGGGCTTCACCCGGCTTGTAGATATAGCCATTGGTGAAAGAGGGGTCATTGATTTTATAAGCATACTCAGCCTGGATATTGACTTTGCCTCTGTGGATATTCAACCGCTCCGCCCAGGCACCGACATTCTGCGGAACGATATAAGCTCCTGTTCCGGCATCAGCCTGAAACTTACTGACGAATCCACCACCGAGAATAACATTCGTTTTTTTATTGGCAAGCTTCTCAAACAGTTCGTTAAAATTTATTTCTGCATCAACACCTCTTACTGTTCCCGGTCCGTACGTCATAAAAGAACGCTGTAACCCGTAAACACCCTTGATGTAAATTCCTTTGTAAGGATGAAGTTTCACCCGAAGGCCTTCGAGGGCGTTGTCATAACCCAGACCTCGGTCTTCGTAAGTGCGGAGTATCAAACCGTTTCCAAACTGCTCATAAAAACTCCCTACCGTAACCTGAAGTTCATCAGAGGTATAGCTTACATACCGATAGAGGATACCGCTTCCTTTATAACGGGGATCAAAACCCTGAAGGGCGCTGAGATAGGATTCATACCGGAGTCCGGCAGAAAATTTATCACGGGTATAGTTCAGATTGAGAAATCCGTTCATGCCTGTTTTCTCAGGAACAGGCGGGGCTTTGATGGTGGAATCGGGATTGTAATACTGCATGTCCATCTGAAAATTCCCATGGATCTCGCCCAGGTTGGTGCCGGAATTCTGGGCAATCATTCTTCCGAGTGGAAGACAAAGCAGTACTAAAAAGATTAAACAGACAAGAGATAAGGTACGTATCCGAATACTCACAAAACAGTTCTTTATAGGTTCACTCTATTTTTTCGCCTTTTGCCACTTTCTTCAGGATCTCCAGAAGCTTTGCTTCACTCCCTTCCGTGTAATTGTTGTTCTGCCAGACAATTTCTCCGGCTGCATTGAGTACAAAAGTATGAGGTACGTTATTTACGTTCATGGCCCTCTTCAGGTCTGAATTTTCATCCAGAAGAACGGTATAGTCCCATCCCTGACCATTCACATAAGGAGCAACTTTACTGCTGTTCCTGGAATCGTCGATAGAAACGGCATACAGTTTCACTCCGGTCTGCTTCACCCAGTCATCAAAATTTTCGGAGATCTCATTCAGTTCTTTTTTGCAGGGCCCGCACCAGGTAGCCCAAAAACTGATCACAATTGGTTTTCCATCATTCTTGATGTCCTTCGTATTAAATGCTTTTCCATCCATTGTTTTTAAATCAACCGGAGGAACTTTTTGTGGTTTTTGCTGGGCATAAATTCCGCCGGCAAAGAGTAGGATCAGGCAAAGGGAGAAAATCTTTTTCATGTTCCGTTTATTCTGTTTAAACCAAATAGGAAAATCGAAGGTAATAAAAAAAATCAGTCCCGCCTTTGGCGGGACTGATGATGAAGAGGGCAATTTTATTTACTGACGGTTACTTTCCTGCTAACGGTATAATCACCGGAAGTGATGGTCATGAAATACATACCACCGGAAAGCTGAGAACCATTGAAGTTGATGGTGCTTGCTCCGGCAGGGAACAGACCCTGATCGGCAGAATAGACCATTTGTCCCATCATGTTGTAAAGGGTCATCTTTACATTATCAGCCTTAAGCAGGTTAAATGCAACCTGTACGTTGTCTGTAAACGGATTTGGGAAAACGCTCAGATTGTTCTGAAGATTATGCTCTGATATTCCAAGCTGTGAATTGCTGAGGTTAATATTGTCAATGAATAGGTTGTTACCCTGCCCGCTGGTTCCGGTAAAACGCATCAACACATTTGTTTGCCCGGCGAATGTATTCAGGTTCACGGCTTCTGTTCTCCACTGAGCTGCAGTAGGTACGAAGAAGGTTGTGTTGTCTGCAGGTGCAGTAGCAAGTCCTGATCCGCTTTTTGAATACACGTTGTTCCAGCTAACCCCACAATCGGTGGAAAGTTCCACATCCAACTGGTCATACTGATTAGCGGCAAGCGGAGCGTAGGCCACATCGAAAGTGAGGGCTGCGGTTGTTGCTGATCCACTAAGATCCAGGTTGTGGAGGTACATGTAGGTTACGGTACCATTTCCTAATCCGTTAAAGTCAACTTTTGCGGCACCCAGGGCACTGGCAACACCGAAACTTCCGCAGGAAGTGCTGCGTGTCCAGCCGTTCGGGCTTGGTGGATCAGTTACTATTGCCCACCCTGTTGGAGGGAAAGGTGCGGTTCCAAAGCCTTGAACTAATGGAGCTACACCAGATGCTCCTTCAACGGTAAAGCGGATACTTGCAGCGTCGTTTCCAGGATTGTAATCAGTGAGTCCGTTAGGAAGTGTGGTCCATACTTTCAGGCTGTGAGCCCCCGGAACGGTGGTGGCCACAGGTAAGGTTACAACTGCTGTTCCACCTGCAGGAATAGATCCGGTCCAGGCTTGTGTCATGGTAGTTCCGGCATCGAGTGAATAGTTGATGGTGCAGGAGGTAAGGGTCGTAGTACCAAAATTATAAATGGTATCCATTGCAGTGTAGTTCAGGCTGCATTGTACAGAAGGAATATTGTAGACTGATTTAACACCGGCATCCAGAACCATGGGAATAGGTGAACTGAGCGCTGCTTGCTGAACAGCCTTGTCTCCGTCGGATTGGATAAAGCCGACAAAAGCAATTTGTTCTTTGTCATATATGTATGCGGGTATTTTAACTGCGAAGTCAAAGGTAGATGACTGACCGTTGGTCCAGGTTCCTGCAAGAGCGGTTCCAAGTGCACTTGGAATCATCTTTCGCATGGTGTTATAGAAATCTTTTTCTCCATTACTGCCGGTTGGAGCCGCAAGGTGAATCTGAGCTTCTACCAGGGCAAGACGCAGATAGAGTGCTCCGTTTGCGGTGTAGTTCATGCTCGCGGTGACCACCAGATGAACGAACACTGAGTCATACATAGGGCTGAAGCTATGAGTGATGGTAAACGTAAATGGGGAGTTAACTTTACTGGCAGTATCAATATTATATTGCTGAAGTATTCCAGGCCATCCTTGATATGCCTGACCGGAAGTATCGGGTTGAAAATAGCCATCAAACCATCCCTCAGGAGCTGCAGTATTGGCATAGTATGTATTGCGTGTATTTACATCCGCCATGTCCTGTCCATACAATGAAGCTGGTCCGGCACTGGACGGGATTGGAGATTCATACTTGATTGCTGCAATCTTTGTGACGTTGTTGTACTGCTGAAGAACAGCATTAAAACCAGGATTAGTAGCTGCGCAAGGGTCACAGTTTTCTCCGGAGAATTCTTCATAAAGCTCGAATCGTTGTGATTGTGCAATGGCAAATGTCGAGAAACAAGCCAACGCAAGTATGCTGGTAATTTTCTTCATGTGTTTTGTTTTGTGTTTTTGGATAAACCCAAAGATATGACGTATTATAGTCAAATCCTTGCAATGTTTCATTTATTCTTGGGAATGGAATCGTTCAGGGATATAATAATATACTAATAATCAGATCAATATGCTATTTTTCAGTCAGACTCGATTCAGGGGGTGTTTGTTCCAGATGAGCCAGAAATTTCCGGCGTTTGATTTCACGGAAGGACCTGTTTTCAATTTTACTTTCCAGCCAGGAAATGAAATCAAAATAGTCCAGCGCAATTTCTTCGAAACGATTGGCCACAGTTGCTTCAACCATTTTATCACGCAGTTCGATAAATGCCTGTCTCTGTTCTTCTTCGGTATGAATCACTCCGATGGTGTCTTTGATGAAATTCAGGATAAGCGATTCTACTTTGTACAACTTGTTCCGTTTGAGAAGCAGTCTGTAAGTCGATTTAACCCTGTATTCAAGTAACTCCCTGTTCCCCAGTTCAAAATGGATAATGATACTGAGCACATGTGAAAAACAATAAAGGTCACTCCTCAAATCACTTTCAAAATCGTTCAGAACGATATTTACATACTTGTTAGCCGATTTGTAATCACCAATTCCAATATAGAGGCAGCTCATGCCAAAGTGAAAAAGCTGACTTGCTTTTTTATCTTCCTCCTGTAAACGGGAAGTAACCAAGTGCTTTTCGATTTCTCCTGCAATCTCCAGCCCTTTCTCCTGTTGACCGGTGAATATGCTTACGTAAAATTTGAAGTTGAAAAGACTGAGGCGGAGGTAATTATTTTCAGGATGAAACCGTAAAAAATATTCATTTATTTTATCCAGAGTCTGATCCAATTCTCCGTACTTTTTAAACTTTAGTTCACAGACTCCTTTATTAATCAGGCATCCGAAGAAATTAAAAAGATTTGTCTCAATCATGTGAGTGTTATCTTCCCATAACTTCAGTATCCTGGAAGTATAATGATAAGACTTCTCATATTCATTGATATGGAGGTAATAATTGGAATTTGCCAGGAGACAGAATAATTTGGCTTTGAAATTGCGAAGAGTATGTTCTGTTCCTCCAGGCCCCTGTTCGATAATTTCCTGGTATTCCTTTGTTTCCTCCAGGCTTCGTATTTGCCCCTTATTGAGCATCTTGGAATAAACCAGACTGGAAACTTTCTTATAACGAAGAGTAATGTCTTTTTTCAGAAGTATATCAAAAAGTTCATCATAGCAGACAATGATCTGTTTGTGATTTTTTTCATTCGGGGTTCTTCGGGAAATCAGATGTATTTCCCATTCCACAATCTCTTCAAGAAGCTCGAAGAGCTCATATTTCAGAGCAAGCTTTTTTGATTTTTCAAGAAGCTTTTCGCAATGTGTACTCAGGTTTTTGTTTTCAAGAATCTCTACCTGATTCAGGTAGCTCCTGATTTCAGCACGCACATTTTTATGATAGGATTCAAGCCCTTTTAAAATATAGTTATAGAGATAGTTCTTTGCAACGGAGAAATTATTGATGAATGATTCGCCTTTGAATTTCTTGAGCAGTTCTTTCTCATCATAAATGGTTTGGCGGTCTATTGCATCAAGAAGTTTTACATACTGATTCTGGCCTCCCCTGGGATGAAAGGAAGACAGCTTCTTGATATAGCCCTTCTCGGAAGGACTAAGGGATTTTATAAGTTCAAAAATATTATCCGAGGTGGTCATTTAATTTAAATCTTGAAACTAAAACAGGGTTATTTAACAAAAGCTATTGGCAGGTGAGCCCGGGGATGGATCGATATTGCTGCTTCTGATTTGTCATTGCTTTTTCTGAAAAATTTAAAGAACGATAGCATGCAATGTAGTAATTATCCGGTAATTAAGCAAAATCTGAAACTTAATCCATTACATCCGCGTATAACCACGTTCGCGGTCGAATCATGAATTTTACAAGCAGAAGATTGTCTTGTACATGCCGCCTCGATTGAGTAGCTTTGTTATTCCTTGTAAACCTAATGGCTAATACCGTATCATGAAAAAAACCATACTCACTACTTTTCTTGCATCTATGACGGTCCTGTTTTCTATGGCGCAGTCGTCCTTCAAAATTATGGACCCTTTTGGTATGGATGTAACCGGCACCACGGTTAATATATATGACACCATCAATGCCTCCTTTTCCGGAAATTATTATGTTAAAAATACTACCTCCACAGGCGTTCAGACAAAACTCCGGAAAGAAGAAATCAGCAATGTGGCTGCTGGACAATCCTCTATATGTTTTGCAGGAACCTGCTACGGATCAGGTCTGTATGTTTCGCCGTGCAAAAATGATTCAGCCGGCAAATCTGTGCTGATGACTGCCGACTTTACTTTCGGCCCACTCTATTCCAACCCAGCCGCTACCATACGTTATACGGTCTATAACTGTAATAATCTGAACGATTCGGCTACTTTTGTAATCGTCTACAACCCTTCTCCAGCGGGCATAAATAACTATGCTCTGCATTTCAATATTAGCGAGCCTTATCCAAACCCGGCAGGTTCTGTTCTGAACCTCGATTACAAAGTAAGCAACAAGGTTGTTTCTTCCTCTATCGAGGTCTACAATCTACTAGGTAATCATGTCAAGACGGTTGATCTGACAGAGGCAAACGGAACTGTGAAGATGGATGTCAGCGATCTGGAATCCGGAATGTATTTCTACACCCTTCAGCTCAATGGTAAAGGGGTTGCTACCAAGCGATTTATTGTCAGGCATTAAACTGGTGAGCTCATTAATTTGGCTATCAGCTCCGCCACGCCTTTCACGGCTTTCTCTTTGATGAGGTGAACATTCTCCAACTGTGCACTGTTGTTTACTGCGTTCGGATCAATCAGGTATTTTGGAGTACCGGCAGGAGCATATTCAACTAACCCGGCTGCAGGGTAAACATTAAGGGAGGTCCCAATAATCAGGAAGATATCTGCTTTGGAAGCTATGGCATAAGCCTGTTCCATATTGGGAACCATCTCCCCAAACCAAACAATATGGGGTCTCAGCTGAGAGCCTTTTGCACATTTGTCACCCAATTTTACGTTTCCGCCTTTAACCTGATAAACGAGAGAAGGATCAATGGTACTTCTGCTTTTCAGGATCTCCCCATGAAGATGAAGTACCCTTGTAGAGCCTGCTCTTTCATGAAGATCATCAATATTTTGGGTGATAATATGTACTTCAAATTTTTCTTCCAGCTTTGCAAGTGCCCGATGTGCCTCGTTAGGTTTGGCATTCAGCACCTGTTTGCGGCGTGCATTGTAAAAGCCCAATACCAGCTCTTTGTCTTTTTCCCAGGCTTCCGGCGTAGCTACATCATGGATGTCATACTCTTCCCACAGCCCTCCGGCATCCCGAAAAGTCTTGATCCCGCTTTCCGCACTGATCCCTGCACCCGTAAAGACAACCAGTTTTTTCATTTCCGAAAGTTCTCTTACAAGGTTAACAAAAAAATTCGAAAACTCATAAGTGCTAGGTTTAAGAAATTACCAAGCTCTGCCTGGCAATGATGGGAGGGTCAATAGTCGTGGTAAGTATTGTACAAAGAGGTTTTTATTCCGAATTCAAAAATTATCGCATCAACAGGTTTATAACCCACTGAAATCTGAGTATGGTATGTGAAACCGAGTTCAGCCTTCAGATTCATCGAAGGCAGGATAAGGTAAGCTAACCTGAAATCAGCAGTTCCAATATAGGTTTTCAGCCCGTCACCCATATGATGTCCGTAATCGTGGGCTGGGTCATTTCCTCCTGTTCGGGTGAGGTAGGAAAGAAAAATGTTTTGGCCCACATTACTTCGTCCGGTATCCAGCCCTGTCATAGCTCCTACTCCCTTCAGTTCAACAATGAAACGTCCGGTACGGTAATTAAGTATACCCACGACTTCCTCAAAATTGGCACCGAAAGGGTCAGCCAGCGCCTGGTTATAATGCCCATAATTCTGCTGGACACTTCCATGGGTATAGGTATAGGGACGTACATAGTTGAACTCCCCTTGCATATATAAGTTCCGGATGCCGAAGAGATCAAACGCTTTGAGCCCCGCCTGAACCGAAAATTTATTTCCCCACCAGCCGTTATGTGCCTCTAATTCATTCAACACAAATTCATCAAAAAGTACCTGACCATATAATTGAAGCTGTAAAGGCAGTTTCACTTTGAAAGATCCGCCAAGCAATGCATTGTCGGGGGAGCCGAGGGAATATTCGGTGGGCCTGAGAAAGAGCACCGGGTTCATGTAATTAATATCAAAGCCCCTGACCCGGTTGGTATCATTGCCTTGCCATACGATTGTTTCAAAAAGGCTCAGGCTTATTCTCTTTGTTGCATTCCAACTCAAATACTGCATAGAGGCATACTTCTTCCTGAAATCCTGCTGAAGCCCTGTAGGGGTGGAAGCATCAGTCATTTTCGTGAAGAGGTTCACCCACTTTATTTTCCAGACATGCACCTGGATTTTAAAAAAGGGATAATTTGCTGCATTGTCTGAAAGAAACATCGACCGGTATCCGTCTCCAAAAAAGTTCTTGTCCTTTCCAAGCTGGAAATTAAATACCCGGTTCGGAGAGTAGGAGAGATAACCAAAATAATCCTGATACGAATATGCGTTCCCGCTCCGGTATGCACTTCCTACTCCTGGAATAACCCTTGTTGACCGGATGGAGGAATCAACATAAGAAGGAAAAATTCCATCGCCCCCCATATAGTTTAATGAAATCGCCAGCTTTGTTTTGTAGTACAGGTTCAACCCTGCGGTTCCGTAGACATCCATCAAATAATTATGGTTTTTCAGATCATAGCCTCCGGAAACTTCACAGTTACGGGGTCTGAAATCGACTCTCCATGTAGCCCTGCGCAATACAGAATCGGGAACCTGGCGTGCAGAATAATGCTTGAAGTGAATAGCGCTATCATTAAAAGGAAGCATTTCACTAACCAGGAAGGGCTTTACATCGGTATGAAAGTCGGAATTTTTGGAATTCAGAATATGATCGTAAGGTAGTACAGCATCCCGGTCGAGTGGAAAATTCTGTTGTGCCCGGAACTCACAGTTGAAACTCAGAAATAGAAAGGAAAGCAGCACCAGTCTGAAAGAAAAATAGCAGGATCGTTTTCGGGTATATGCTACCTTCATGCTTTCTTTTTCAGATATCTTTTCTTGACAAATTGTGGAATCTGAGCAAGAATGATGGCCGTAGCACCTATAATACTAAATGCCCAGGTAGGATCCAGATTTCTCAACAGGATACAAAGGGTAATCATAAAAACGTTGAAGCAGTAAATAATCAGCACCGTTTGTTTATGAGAGCATCCTCCGTCAATGAGCAAATGGTGAAGGTGGTTACGGTCGGCTGAAAAAGGAGAGACCCCTCTTACTGTACGGAAGATAAAAATTCTGAGTGTATCCACCAGAGGATATACAAGCACACACATGGCAAAAATAGGCTTGCTTACATAGGAAAGCGGAGAAGGAATCATGGCACTGACAGGGTCGCTCTGAACCATTTTAATAGCCAATATACATATGATGAGTCCTATAGAAAGAGAGCCGGAGTCACCCATGAAGATCTTGGCCGGGTTAAAATTGAAAATGAGGAATGAAACCAATGATCCTGCGAGGGCAACTGCCAGGGCAGCCATTACAAGGTCTCCGGAAATATAGAACCACGTTGCGAAAGCCAGGGAAGATATAACCCCTATGCCTGCGGCGAGACCATCAACTCCATCAATAAGGTTGAAAGCATTTACTACAACGATGTATGTAAAAAGGGAGACAAACACACAACCCCATTCGGGAAGCTGAGTGATTCCAAAAATTCCATGGAGGCTGGTAAGTTTGATCCGGGCCATCTGCACCAAAATCATGCCTACAATTACGTGAGCAACCAATTTTTTGATAGGTGCCGTACCAATGATGTCATCCTTGACTCCAACAAAAAAGAGAATAAGCACCGTGGCGACGAGGTATTTGAAATCACTTACAGAACCCCTGAGTGAATTCAGGTCCACCTTGTCGGACGGAAACCAGAGTGCGAAGGAGAACAAGGTGCCTGCAAAAATGATAATACCCCCGATGGTGGGAACCATCCGTTTGTGCAATTTACGCTCATCCCCGGGTTCATCAAAAAGCCTTTTCAATATCGCCACCTTTATAAGGGCAGGTGTAGAAAGCAGAACCACAAAAAAGGCAGTAAAGAAGGTAAGTATGATTATATCCACAAAAAGGTTGCTATATCAAAAAATAAAATATTCTAATTAAAAATCGTAATAAATATTCGAAAGCGAGGTTTGAAGTCCAATGTAAATATACTCTGTTTTGTCATTGCCAGTGCTATTCTTGTAATCTCTCAGCATTACTCCACATACAAGATTTAAATTATAAGCCGGATTAACAAGGTAACCGAGCTTCAGATCATAGATGTCTACCGTGGTTTTCACTCCCTGCAGCATGGTCGGTGTGTTCAGGCTATTACCTATGTAAGCCGTATAATCAGGGTTAAATAGATTGTTACCATAATTCCTGTTTATGGAATCTGCACCGATAATGTCATGATTATATTTCAACTGGATGAATATGTTTCTGAACCGATAATGAATGATCAGAATACTTTCCCTGAAGTTAGCTCCAAGAGGATCCGCTAAAGGCTGTCCATAATGGGTATAACTCTGGGATGCCTCGGAAGAAGTATAGGAAAAGGGCCTTACCTGATTATACTCGGCCTGAATGTAGAGGTTAGGTATTTTGCAGAAATCAAAAAGCTTGGCACCGGCCTGAAAGCCCTGGCGATTGTATAGAGATCCATTGGGACCGCTTTGAGTAATCCCATCGAGCATGTATTGACCATACAAGCTCAGATACCTACAAACCTTTATCTTAAGTGTAGAACCAAGCAGAATATGGTTGGGGTCGTTTAGGCCGTATTTCAAAGCACTCACACCCATCACCGGTTGAAAATAATAAAAATCCAGGTGCTGTCGGTTTGTGCTATCTGCTGCCTGTGCTATCAATCCTTGAAATAATCCAAGCTGGACTCTTGGATGTAGATTGATGCTGAGAAACTGGAAGCTTGCAGATTTTTTTTCGTAAAGGTGTTCAGTTCCCACTGGAATAGTCGCCTTGCTGAAAGTAAGATTCATGAAGGAGGCATAGAGGTTGGTATATTGAAACCTTCCGAAGGTGGTCGTTATTTTCAGGTAAGGGTAATTGAAGGCATTGTCTGATAGGAGCAAAGAGCGATAGCCATCGCCTATGAAATTTTTGCCGGTCCCTGCCTGAAAATTAAAATGCCTGTTGGGGGAATAGGAGATATAGGCGGAAGACATGGAGTAATCAAATCCATGAATCTTAAAATCTTTCCATCTCCCTTGTCCTGGGAGCACCTGCGTTGCACGGGCAAAAGAATCAATATACTGTGGTTGAAAGCTCTGATTTTCATAAAAAGAAGTTTCGAACGAAAACTTAGGCCCAATATCACCCCGGATCATTACCCCTCTGGTATTTATACTAAGACGATGGGAGTAAACATGATCTTTATCCTCACCCATCTGGAAGTTGAGAAGGGGATCTATAGTAACCAGAAACTCATCGGCAGAATCGGCGATAACGATAAGGTGGTCGTGAAAAACTTTTCCTTCCAGTTTGTCTTTCCAGTTTGTGTAATGTTTTTTTTGAAGGAAGAGGAGAGCTCCGGGGTTCTGAAGACTTGGCTTGTAATTGGAAGAGTCGGACCGGGTTTTGGAATTCAGGTAAACATATCGCTGCTCATCCAGTTCAGGCGATTCTAAAAGAGGTTTGACAGCAGTAAAATATTGATAGTGCCTTGCGGTATCTTTGGTCAGATATGAATCGGTACTTAAAAACCATTCTGAGTTCAATGGAAGGTTCTTTTGCTGTGCCGGAAGCAAAGCAGTGAGCAGGCTGAAAAGAGAAAAGACGAGATAGTGTTTTTTCATTTGGTACAATTCCAGCGTATGCTAAGCTGAAAAACTCAGATTGCGTGCGTAGTGAATAGGGTGCCCTTAACTTCTTTGTATACACTGGCAATTCCTTGTTCAAGGCTGATGCTGTGTTTCCATCCCATGGAATGCAGCTTGCTTACGTCCATCAATTTACGGGGTGTACCATCGGGTTTAGCTTTATCCCAGGAAAGTTCTCCTTCAAAACCAACAATCTTTTTAATCAGAAGAGCAAGGTCGCGGATACTTATATCCTCTCCTGTTCCTACATTCACAAGCCCAGGTTCATTATAGCTCCTGAAAAGAAAGTAACAGGCATCTGCGAGATCATCGACATGGAGGAATTCCCGAAAAGGTGTTCCGCTTCCCCAGATTTCGACTGTGGGACTGTTCGCTTCTTTGGCTGTGTGAAATTTCCGGAGTAATGCCGGCAATACGTGTGAATTCTGGAGGTCATAATTATCATTCGGACCATACAGATTCGTAGGCATCACCGATATGAAATTACATCCGTACTGCGCACGGAACGCATCACACATTTTTATTCCTGCAATCTTTGCAATGGCATAAGGTTCATTGGTGTGTTCAAGTATGCCGGTAAGAAGGTATTCCTCCTTAAGGGGTTGAGGAGCAAACTTCGGATAAATACAGGATGATCCCAGGAACATAAGCTTCTTTACTTCATTCTTCCAGGAAGAATAAATGATATTGTTCTGAATCATCAGATTGTCATAGAGAAACTCTGCACGGTAGGTATTGTTAGCCACAATACCTCCGACCCTTGCCGCGGCAAGGAATACATATTCAGGTTTTTCAGATTCAAAAAAACCGGCAACGGCATTCTGGTTTCTCAGATCAAGCTCTTTGGAACTACGGAATACAATGTTAGAATAGCCCTCCTTATGAAGTCTACGAATAATTGCAGAGCCAACCATCCCTCGGTGGCCGGCTATATATATTTTTGATGATTTCTGCATCTTAGGAATAAGGATGCCGGGAAAGGCACCTGCAAAGGTTTTAGATTAAAACCTTATTCGTGAAAATTTTTGATTTCATGCCCCCCTTCGAGCAGGTATTTGTCTTTTTCGAAAAGTCTGATGTCGGAGGCCACCATTTCCTTAACCAATTGTTCGAGAGAATGTTTGGGAGTCCAGCCCAGAATTTTTTTGGCTTTAGAAGCATCTCCGATAAGCAGATCTACCTCTGTTGGACGGAAATACCGGGGGTCAATTTCCACGAGGATCTTGCCATTCGCTTTATTGTAAGCCTTTTCTTCAACACCTTTTCCTTTCCATTCCAGTGAAATGCCAACTTCAGCAAAGGCCATTTCCACAAATCTTTTAACAGAAACTTTTTTACCAGTTGCCAACACATAATCATCTGCTGTCTTTTGCTGGAGCATAAGCCACATCCCCTCTACATAATCTTTAGCGTGGCCCCAGTCCCTTTCTGCATCCACATTTCCGAGATACATTTTTTCCTGTAACCCCAGATGAATCTTGGAGACAGCACGAGTTATCTTACGAGTAACAAATGTTTCACCTCTTACCGGACTTTCATGGTTGAAAAGGATTCCGTTACAGGCAAAAATATCATATGCTTCCCGATAATTCTTGGTAATCCAGAACGAATAAACTTTTGCAACACCATAAGGGCTTCGGGGATAGAATGGAGTTGTTTCCTTTTGAGGAATTTCCTGCACGTGTCCATACATTTCCGAAGTGGAAGCTTGGTAAAAACGGGTTTTCTTTTCCAGACGCAGAATCCGGATGGCCTCCAGAATTCGCAATGAGCCCAAGGCATCGGCATTGGCAGTATACTCCGGTGTTTCGAAAGATACTTTTACATGTGATTGTGCAGCTAGATTATATATCTCATCAGGCTGAACCTCCTGAATAATCCGGATTAGATTGGTGGAATCAGTAAGGTCCCCATAATGAAGGAAAAAGTTCACTTTGTTTTCATGGGTGTCTTTATACAAATGGTCAATACGGTCGGTATTGAACATGGAACTTCTCCTCTTTACCCCATGAACAATGTATCCTTTGTTCAATAGAAATTCAGCCAAGTAGGCTCCATCTTGTCCAGTTACTCCTGTAATAAGTGCTACTTTGTTCATTTTGACAAATTTTCAGGTACAATATTACTAAGATTTTGCGGATAATCAGGTCAAAACTCCATTCCTGACGATAAACCCGGTCCTTTTACAAGAAAGGAACCGTTTAGGAGGTCTTTCCGATTATAAACCAGACTTTGACCGGTATCCGGATTGATTACCTGACCCCCGGCATTTACTGCAATGGCTTGGCCTGCAGCAGTATCCCATTCCATCGTTGGACCGAAACGGGGATAAACATCCGCAGAACCTTCTGCCACAAGGCAGAACTTGAGCGAGCTACCTGCCTGGACAAAGGAAACTTCCTTTTGTCCCTTTTTCAGTTTGGATACATAACGGGAGGTTTCTGTGTTCAAATGAGACCTGCTGCACGCCACCCGAAGATCGGAATGAGGGGGGGTATCCGGGAGACGGGTACATAATGCAAGAAATTCGCTAAGGGTATCTGGAAGGGAAAACCCTGAACCACAATTCCGGAGCCTGTAAGAACCCTTCCCTTCACAACCGAAGAAAAGCAAGTTTTCCGTGGGCTGGTAAATCACACCCAACACCGGGATCTGAGATTCAATGAGTGCAATGTTAACCGTAAATTCCCCATTCTTTTTGACAAACTCCTTGGTTCCGTCAAGCGGGTCAACGATCCATAACTGTTGCAGCCCCGATCGTTCGGTATAAGCTATGGAGCTGCCTTCCTCACTCAGAATCTGAATTCCGAAATGAGCAAGCTCCTCCACAATGGAATTATGGGCCTGTTTGTCCGCAAGAGTAAGCGGGCTTAAATCATCCTTTAACTCCACATCGAAATCGGAGGAATAAACCTCCATAATATTTCTTCCGGCGAGAAGGGAAGCCCGGATGGCAGGAAGAAGCAGGGACTCTGGTAACATTTCGTTTGACTAATAACCGGCCTTGCCGGGGCCAATCTGTTCTACCGGGTGCCAGGTGGTTTTAATTTCCTGGTTCTCCAGGATGAGATAAGGACTTCCGGAAGTGACATCTGAAGCGGAATGCGTGAACACACGCTTTACATTCAGACAGGCTTGTTCACGAATGTTGGTGATTTCCTTTTTGTCTTCCCGGTGATAGTTCAATGCATTCACATCCATATGGGAAGCAAAATGCTGATGGAGTTCTGAGGATTTTCCTGTGAGGATATTCACGACCCCACCCGGAACATCTGATGAGTTTAATACTTCAGCAAAGGTAACTGAGCAAAGCGGTTTGGATTCGGAAGCAAGTACAACGCAGGTATTTCCTCCGGTAATCACAGGAGCAATAGAAGAGACGAGTCCTAAAAGGGAGCTTTCTTCTGAAGAAATGATGGAAACAACACCCATGGCCTCCGGAACGGAAAAGTTAAAGTGAGAGCTGGCTACCGGGTTTACTGAACTAAACAAGGCCTGATATTTATCACACCATCCTGCATAATACACAAGCAGATCCACTGAACAGGATACCTCTTCTGAAGCAGCTTTCGGCGTAGAACCCTGGATCATTAGTTCGGCAATAAACTGTTCTTTCCTTCCTTCGAGCATTTCTGCTATACGGTATAGAATCTGACCACGGTTGAATCCCGATCTGCTACTCCAGCCTGCGAACGCAGTTCGTGCCGCCACAATAGCATTTCTGAAATCCTTACGGGATGACAAACAGACATTGGCCAATAATTCTTTGTTTCTTCCGGTAAGAGGGTAGTACCTGCCTGATTCGGTTCTGGGAAATTGCCCACCGATGTAAATCTTATATGTTTTCAAAATATCCAAACGCGTCATGAGTTTTTAGATTTAAAATTTCAAGTAAGGCATAAGTCCATGCAATCCACCTTCCCTGCCAAACCCGCTTTCCTTGTATCCACCAAATGGGGAAGTAGGATCAAATTTGTTATAGGTATTTGCCCAAACAACACCGGCGCGGAGTCTCGAAGTGAGATTAAATATTTTAGAACCTTTGTCTGTCCAAACACCTGCGGATAAACCATAAGGAATGTTATTGGCTTTCTCAATCACTTCTTCAATGGTTCTGAAGGTTTGAATCGTGAGAACGGGACCGAATATTTCTTCCTGCACTATTCTGTGCGACTGGGAAGTATTGAGAAACAATGTTGGCTTGCAAAAAAATCCTTTAGCCGGCATACTGCATGAGCTCTGGTAAATATCAGCCCCTTCATTTTTCCCGATCTGAATATATTTGAGAATCGTTTGGAGCTGTTCTTTCGAATTTATAGCACCGATATCGGTATTTTTATCAAGAGGATCGCCGATGATCAGGGTTTCCATTCGTTGTTTCAGTTTCCTAATCACTATATCTGCTACATTCTCCTGAATAAACAAACGTGAACCGGCACAACATACATGTCCTTGATTAAAAAAGATCCCGTTGATGATGCCTTCAACAGCTTGGTCCAAAGGAGCATCTTCAAAAATGATATTAGCTGCTTTTCCTCCAAGCTCCAATGTGAGTTTTTTATTGGTTCCAGCAATTGATTTCTGAATGAGCTTTCCTACATCCGTACTTCCGGTGAATGCAATTTTATCAACGCCGGTATGTCCCACCATGGCAGCTCCTGTATTACCGGCACCGGTAATGATGTTGACAACACCATCAGGCAGTCCACTGTCGCGTATGAGTTCTGCAAGTTTCAAAGCAGTTAACGGTGTTGTTTCTGCTGGTTTCAAAACAACTGTATTGCCTGTAGCAAGGGCAGGAGCAATTTTCCAGGCTGCCATCAGTAAAGGGAAATTCCAAGGAATGATTTGCGCGGCAACTCCAAGCGAAGAGGGCTTGCGATTCGGAAAAGCATAATTCAGTTTATCAGCCCATCCTGCATAATAAAAGAAATGATTTGCAGCTAATGGTATATCAATATCCCGCGATTCACGGATTGGTTTACCTCCATCCATAGACTCAATCACAGAAAATTCTCTTGCTCGCTCCTGAATCATTCTGGCAATACGGAAAATATATTTAGAACGCTCAGCTCCGGGCATCTTGCCCCATACGGTATCATAAGCTTTTCTGGCAGCCTGAACGGCTTTGTCCACATCCTTTGTTTCTGCGATGGCAATAGAGGCCAGTTTCTTTTCCGTAGCAGGATTGATGGTATCAAAATATTTTCCTCCCGAAGGCTTAACGAATTTACCTCCGATGAAAAGATCATATTGTTTCTCCAGTTTAATATGATCCGTGCTTTCCGGAGCTGGTGCATAATCCCAGCCGGTAGAAAAATTCAGAGGCTTAGGTGTTTTGTTTTTTTTCATAGTAATAAATATCAATCTGCTGAAAAGTAATCTTTACTCTGGTAGACTCCTGTTTTTTCCTTGACCAGTTGCATCAGTACATCATTGGCCAGACTGCTTGCCCCAAAACGGAACCATTCGTTCGAGAGCCAATCGTTACCCAGAGTTTCCCGGAGCATCACCAGATACTGAAGGCCCGATTTAGCAGTTGAAATTCCTCCAGCTGGTTTCATGCCGATCATTTTCCCGGTTGTAAAATAAAAATCACGGATCGCTTCCAGCATGACCAGGGTTACAGGCATTGTAGCCGCTGGCGAAATTTTGCCAGTGGAGGTTTTGATGAAATCGGCTCCTGCATACATGGCCAGGTCGCTGATCCGGCGGATGTTATCAAGCGTGGAAAGTTCTCCGGTTTCGAAGATGACCTTTAGTCTTGCTGGTCCGCAGGCTTGCTTTACAGCAGCTATTTCATCGAAAACGAAATTATAATTTCCTTTTAGGTATTCCCCTCTGGAAATCACCATGTCAATTTCATCCGCGCCTTCTTCCACGGCATACCGTGTATCCAGCAACTTGACCTGCCTGGTGCTTTGCCCGCTTGGAAAAGCTGTTGCTACAGAGGCTACTTTCACTTTACTGTTCAACAGAGCCTGCTTGGCGGCTCTCACCATAGGTGGGTACACACAAACGGCTGCAACAGTCGGAAGGTCAGGAAGTATATCATGCAGGTGCATTGCCTTGTAGCACATCTGTTTTACCTTACCTTCGGTATCTTTTCCTTCCAGGGTTGTAAGATCGATCATGTTCAAGATAAGCTTCAGTCCCTTGACTTTGCTTTCTTTCTTGATGCTTCGTGTGTTGAACCTTGCCACCCGCTCTTCAATTCCAACCTGATCTATGGTAGGAGATTTTGTGAAATCAGGAATTTTGAATGTCGTCATTTGATTAGTTGAATAAGCAAAGGTAAAAGAATTCCGGACTAGGGAATTAAGGCAATAAAACGGAAAAAACAGCTTATTAGCATTGCCAGGTTCGGAAAAAGATGTACTTTCGTAGTGATGAAAAACAATCTTCTTCCGGTCCTGAGTCATTCTTCCGACACCTACAAGTGTTGTATGGGATGTTGCTTTTGAATTCGGAAGGACCTGTACTTATATATACATACAAGATAAGGCCTTTCCAGATTTGGTGAGGCTTTTTTATTTGGAAGGCATGAGCAAAAATTTATTTCCACCGGAAAATACCCTGCCTCGTTCTGCAAAGGAAAAATTGTTGAACCAGCAAGGGAAAGCCATCTGGATGACCGGACTTAGCGGTTCAGGTAAGACCACTATTGCCCTCGCCCTTGAAAAGGCGTTGCATGAGAAGGGAGTCCTTACTCAAGTTCTTGATGGTGACGGAATCAGAGGAGGAATTAATAATAACCTTGGTTTTTCAGAACCCGACCGGATGGAAAATATCAGACGCATAGCAGAAGTGGCTAAGCTGTTCGTTCAGTGTGGAGTCGTTACCATCTGTTGTTTTGTCAGCCCTACAAAAATCATACGTTCTAAGGCAAAGGAGATAATTGGAGCATCTGATTTTGTAGAAGTATATGTCAATACCCCTCTTGAACTCTGTGAACAACGGGATGTAAAGGGTTTGTATGCGAAAGCGCGTAAAGGTGAGATAGCCGATTTTACAGGTATTAATTCACCTTTTGAAGCTCCGGATACGCCCAATATTGAATTGTTCACGGATAAAAATCCGGTTGCTGCTTGTGTTGAGGAAATCCTCCAGAAAATTGTCTAAATAAAAAGCAAATGAATTCAAACAGACTGAGTCACCTGAAGGAACTTGAAGCGGAAAGTATTTTTATCCTCCGGGAAGTTGCTGCGCAATTTGAAAGTCCAGTACTGCTCTTTAGTGGAGGTAAGGATTCCATTATAGTAAGCTGGCTTGCACGCAAAGCATTCTGGCCGGCTAAAATTCCATTTCCGGTCATGCATATCGATACCGGACATAATTTCACGGAGACCATTGTTTACCGTGATTGGTGGGTCAAACAACTGGGAGTAAAACTTATTGTGCGCAGTGTTCAGGATTCCATTGATCAGGGTAGGATAGCAGAGGAAAAAGGAGTGAATGCGTCGCGTAATGCCCTTCAGACAACTACTCTTGTTGATGCCATTCAGGAACTTAAATTTGATGCGGCCATAGGTGGTGCACGAAGAGATGAAGAAAAAGCAAGGGCCAAGGAACGGTTTTTTTCTCACCGGGATGAGTTCAGCCAATGGGATCCCAAAAACCAAAGACCGGAATTGTGGAATCTGCTGAACGGGCGGAAAAGCCTGGGAGAACACTTCAGGGTATTTCCAATCAGTAATTGGACTGAAATGGATGTTTGGCAATACATTCTGAGCGAGAAAATACCAATTCCGAGTATCTACTTCACCCATGAACGTGATTGTTTTGTAAGAGACGGTGTAATCTATGCCCATTCCCCTTTTGTACAACTCAAACCCAACGAAAAAATAGAAAAACGGACCGTGCGTTTCCGAACAATTGGAGACATGTCATGCACAGGAGCAGTGACCTCCGAAGCCTCCACGTTGGAGGAAGTAATCAACGAAGTTGCCTCCACTCGTGTTACTGAACGAGGTAGTAGAATCGATGATAAACGCTCCGAAGCCGCAATGGAAGACCGGAAAAAAGCAGGTTATTTTTAACACCCGAATTAAATTAGCAGCAGAGATGTATAAGGATTTTGATCAGAATAAAGTACCTGTTAAGAATGATTTTTCTTCCGAAGGGTACCTCGATATGGAGTTGCTGAGGTTTACCACAGCTGGTTCTGTCGATGATGGAAAAAGCACATTGATCGGACGATTGCTTTACGACAGTAAATCTATCTTTGAAGATCAGTATGAAGCTATCAGGGCATCGAGCGAAAAAAGAGGGGAGGGTTATGTAAACCTTGCCTTGTTAACTGATGGACTTCGGGCAGAAAGGGAGCAGGGTATTACCATAGATGTGGCTTATCGTTATTTCGCTACTCCCAAACGTAAATTCATCATTGCCGATACGCCGGGACATATTCAATATACCCGGAACATGGTTACCGGTGCCTCTACTGCCAATGTTGCTATCATTCTTATCGATGCAAGAAAAGGAGTTATAGAGCAGACCAAACGACATACCTATATCGCATCACTGCTGCGGATCCCGCACCTTATCATTTGCATAAACAAAATGGACCTTGTAAAATTTCAGGCAGAGGTATTTGAGAAGATCAGAAAAGATTATGAGACGTTTGCGGGAAGGTTGGAGGGAAGCGACCGCCACTTTATCCCTATCAGTGCTCTAAAAGGAGATAATGTAGTGGATGCTTCCCTGAACATGAATTGGTATAAGGGACCCACACTGCTTCATATGCTTGAAGAAATTCCAATCTCCGATGATTATCAGAAAGGTTCGGCTCGCTTTCCGGTGCAGTACGTGATCCGTCCGATGAATGAGGCCTATCATGATTTTAGGTCTTATGCAGGACGCATTTCCGGAGGAACCTTTAGCAAAGGGGACAGCGTTCGTGTTCTTCCTTCAGGTCTTAAGACAAAAATCAAAGCAGTATTTCTAGGAGAGGAAGAACTCGAAAAAGCCTTCTCCCCCATGAGTATATCCATAGTACTTGAAGATGATATTGATATTTCAAGAGGAGATATAATTGTGAAAGCTGACGAGCCTATGGTGGTGACGCAAGACCTTGACGTGATGCTCTGCTGGATGGCAGAGAAAAAGCTGGAACTCCAGGGTAAATATCTTCTTCGCCATGCCACCAAAGAAGTACGCTGTGTGATCAAAGAAATCACGTACAAAGTAAATATCTCTACCCTTGAAAATGAACCTGAAAACAAAACAGTAGGTCTCAATGATATTGCACGTGTTGTCATTAAGACTACTGCACCGCTGTTTATTGACAGCTATAATCAAAACAGGAGCACCGGAAGTTTTATATTGATTGATGAAGGCACCAACGTGACAGTAGGAGCAGGGATGATTAGCTAAGCAGCATTTCTATGTGAGGGATTCCATCTTCCAGATACTCTTCACTGTCTTTCTTGAAGCCAAATCCTTCGTAAAAACTTTTAAGATAGAGCTGGGCTCCTATCCTGACTGGAGCAGGGCCGTATTTCTGACGGATGATTCGGATAGATTGCTCCATCAATACCTTTCCATGCCCACCTCTTCGGTGAAGCGCCGAAGTGCATACACGTCCTATAGATACTTCTGAAAAGGAAACAGCAGGTGGGAGAATCCTGGAATAAGCTCCCAGCTTTCCCAGTGCATCGAATCCGAGTAAGTGAAAGGAGTTCAGATCCTTTTCATCTGGATCCTGATAAGGACAGTTTTGTTCCACCACAAATACAGCGCTGCGAAGATGAAGCAGGGCATGAAGCTCCATGGCATTTAATTCTGAAAAATGCCTGCAGAGCCATTTTAATTCCATGGATATTGGAAAAAGGCCTAGTGACCAATCAGCGCCTTGTAGTCGGCGACAGTCATAAGATTTTTAACTTCAGAAGGATTCGACATTTCTACCCTGATCATCCAGCCATTCCCGTATGGATCTTTATTTACACCTTCTGGGTTAGATACAAGCTTGGGATTAACTTCCAGGACTTTTCCACTGACTGGCATGAAAAGATCAGAAACCGTTTTTACTGCCTCTACGGTTCCAAACACCTCCTCATGTTTAAGGTCTTCACCCTGGGTTTCAATTTCAACATAAACAATATCTCCAAGTTCACCCTGGGCAAAATCAGTGATACCAATTATTGCAATATTGCCTTCCACTCGGACCCATTCATGATCTTTGGTGTACTTGAGATTTTCCGGAAAATTCATAGCAGATAGGGTTGTCTTGTTTATTCAGGCCCAAAGATATGGTATAAATAAAATCAGCATCATAATTCAGCCAATATTTTGTTAAAATGAATTAAAGAGTCAGACGAAGTGAGATCCCAATATTGGTATTTGAAGTGAGGAAAGAAGTAGAAACGAGAGGGTTGGTTCTAATGTAATCGCAGAAAAGGCGGATACTAAGCTTCTGACTAAGTATGTAGTCGGCCGAAGTTTTCACGGAGATCAGATTCTGTCCGGACGTCAATTGATTGTATTCCGGATCAATCTTCCGAATCACCGTCTGGTTATTCCTTAACGATACATCACATCTCACCTTTAGGTCACTCTTGACCGGCTCCTTAAGATATTGCGGAAATAGTTTGCGGGGTTTCATCTTAAACGCATAGCCCAGTCCCACTACCAGTTCCTTCCCATTCAGCTCTGTAACCTGATTACTCGTGACGCTTAATGACAGGGTTCTATCTTTCTTTATTTCCACCTTTGTCAGCAAACCATTGTGCCAGGTCATATCGGCATTGATCAGAGGGCTGAACTGTTCGGAAAGAGTCACCGATGGGATATTGTATTTGGAAATAAAATCACCTGCCGGATTTCTCACACTGGAAAATCCACTTCCATCATCCGTAAAATCCAGATTGCTTCCGAAATTTCCGATACTGTAAGTAGAACGGTAGGCATGAGAGAGAGTAAAGGATTTAAAATATTTCTTGAATTTTTCGTTTTTCGAAAGTCCGTCATACGCTATTCTCCAGTTTGGTTTAGGGATTACATTGAAAGGATTGGTTGTAAATGTGGATGAATTTTTTCCACTATAAGCAGCCAGAAACGCCGGAATAAGCACGTCCTGTGAACTCGCGCTGTAGCCATCTACATATCCGGTCCCTAAAGTGCCCAGTTGCCCAGGCCTCTGTGCACCCAGGCGCTGGGACATTACATAACGATTATTTCGGAACTGTTCAAACAACGGAGAACTGTGGTCCTTATTATCAGAGACCAAGGTTGTCCGTAGCATACTGTAGGACATACTGAAGTTTCCGCTTTCCGATGGAGTTTCACTGGTGTAATCCTTAATAACCGGATTCCAACGGAAATATTCATTCCGGTTGTCCGATCGGTTCAGGTTTGCGTTTAACTCCACCTTGCAATCCGGGAAAGGCTCCAGATTAGCTCTTCCATTCAGGTTTCGAACCTGGGTTCGGGCAAAGGGGTTATATAACGAATGGGTCTGAACAAGCCAGTCATGTTGTGCGGCGTAGATGCCATAATGTGCTTGATCCCCTCCATAGTGATCCTGTTGTCCAACCAGAAAGCCCATACCGGGTCCCTGAAAATTGTTATCCATACCGAGAATGTCTGTTCCTCGGTTATATCCTGGCAATATCGTTCCACGTGTAGTGGTATAATTCACTGATATAGTTTTGATTGCCATCACGGCCCTGGCCAGATATTCAACAATATCCGCCTGCGTTTGCTTAGTGGTGTCCTTCTTGACTTTAGCAAGTTTTTTATTGATGGAATCCTGCTTGGTCATTTTGACCCATTGCTGATTCGGATTAGAGCCAGTGTTGACTGGTGTTTTTGGTGTTTGTCCTGGTGGTTTCTTTGCATTTATTTTTTTGAAATATGGAATTTTGTTGTAAAGTGTAACCATATTGGCCTGACCGTTCCAAGTCCATTGAGATGAATTCTGGATAGTGTTACCCATGGAGTCTGCCGAGAAAGGGGATCGGAGCCAGTCATAACTTGTTGCATAACGAACAGTACCGGTTGTAAAATCAAGCGCAGGGATTTTGTTAATCGGAATGGTGTAATTGAAATTGAGTGCATGGTGGTAGTGCGTGTTCTTCCCTAGGCCCAGCGCATTATTAAGTAAAGTATCACGCTTTTGTTGTGTGTCAATAGGTCCATCAGGCTCTAAAACCCGACTTTCATTAAGAGCAGCAAAATCAATTTTCAATGATTTACTGAGGTCATACTTCAGATCATAATTACGAGTCATATTGAAGGTCTTATTGTAGGTCGGAATAATAGGGATATCGCTAATTCCTGTGGTATTCCGTGTCAACTGTTCATTATAAGTCCTATTGATATCTGTCAAGAATGACATACTCGTAATCGTTGTATTGAAATTGAGATCCCGGATGAGGGCAAGGTATTTGTATTTGTTAAGGAATGCATTTTTTCCGAAAGGTTTGATATTTTTCGGTTGTTTGTTAAAGTTATAAGAAAGACCTCCCCGGTAGTTACGGATATAATTATGATCAATAGTCGGAGAGCGATTTGTGATTTCCGAATAGGCAAAATTCAGTGCTACGTTTTCCGGATCATAGAATCGTGGTTTCTTAGTGGAGCCTTTTGAACGTTCTTTTTTAACATTCGTAAAATTAAGACTCCGCCTGCGGGTAAATGTTTCAATCTCATTTTTGATTTGATCCTGAACCGTCGGAGATAAATTTTTAACAAGGATGTCGGGGTCCAATGGATTGTATTGAGGTGTAGCAATTGTTTCAGAAAACCCTACATACATCGGAACCCTCATACTGAATTTCGCGGGGAAGAATTTCCCCAGCTCCAGCTGTGAGGAAATGTCAATACTCTTATCGGTCTCTTTCTGTCGGGTGCTTACCTTCGATTCGATGCCTCCAAAACCCGGTGTGCTATAATTTCCTGCCACAGTTAAGGTTCCGAAGTCGGCAAGTTTGGCTGTCATCCTTCCTACTGCTGCCCATCCTCCTGTCTCATCAAAATCAGTAAGACGAAGCTCATCCACCCAGACTTCGGTGCATTTGGATAAGCCATCATCTGGAAGACCTCCAGCGACCTTCTTGGGGTTTCGTACGCCTATCATAATTGTTTTCAGAGCAGCCAGGTTAGGGCTTCCCATAATGGTAATCGATCTTCCTGCTCCTTGATTGAATTCGGTCGGACGGGTAAGTGATGCCTTGCCTTGCGTAATCATTGTGTTCCTGTCTTGCTTAGCCTGCTGAAGTTCTGCAAAAGGAAGTACCATTTCATTGGCGGCAGGCCAAACTTTTAACAAGGAATTATCATCTTGCCCATAAGCACCCGGTGCCGTTACCTGAAGCGGAATGGCATATTCATAATAGTTATCAGTGAAATCTGTACCAAATCGAATGAAGCATTCTACATCGTTATTGTTCAATGGAGCACCGTCGGGACCGGCTTCACAGTGGATAAACATCCTGACTGTTTTGTAAGAACGTACGTCGATGTTCATGGTCTTATAAGCAGCCCTTGCATCTCCATCTTTCAGCCCACAAACCTTAAGGGAAAGAGACTGCTCATTCAATTTAATGATGTTGGCCGTGGCCGCACTCTGTTGGCGCTGGATTCCGGGAGGAAGCACATAGTTAACCGGTGAACGGCTTCCGTTTTCTTCGATACTCACTGCAGCGAGGTTGAATGAGGTGTTGATGTCATCGTTCGGAATGTACTCGCCAGGAGAGAGCAGCGAATAATTATATCTTCTCCACTCATCCCTTACCAGTTCCAGTTTGGCCATCCGGCAGATGATGGGTTTGTCTACATTCTTAAAGAACATTCGAATGAACCGGATGGATTTGAAATCGTCGATCGTACCAACTTTCTTGGTATACTCGGCAATCGGAATACGGAATTGATACCAGTCTACTGTGCGGGTACGTCCATCAATCGTTTGTTTTGTGCTCTGATGGTAATCGGTGATATAGTTGTGTCCTACATTGGTTTCTTTGATGTCATTTTCTGTGAGCCTTACACGGTACTCATAATATGCTTCTGTTTCATTCAGTGTATTATCATGATTCACATCTTCTGTATTCGGCAAGGTGGATGCTTCAGTGGCATAGCTTTCATTATATCCCCAACGGTTTGTTACACCGGATGGAAGGGAGTTTCCTTCAGGCCCATTGAATTTCTTGTAGCGGCCAAGTGTTCCAATGGCTTGATTATCGAAATCAGTTCCTCGGTAGAAGTGGTAGTCATCTGCTGAAGGATCAGCAAAAGCACTGTCTCTTGCTCCGCTTCCGGGAGGAAAAGCTGCATTCACACGATTAATATAGCTAAGCGGGGTCTGAGAAAAGAATGCACGTTCATCGGCATCTCCCATTCCATCGTATCCTACGTCCTGGTTTACACGGCTAAGATTATCATTCGCAAAAGCATTGACGATTACCTGTGCGTTTGCTACCCGTCCCCAGATTGTTGGATCATAGCCTGAAGCTGCACCAGAATTAGGGTCTATGACAATACCATTTTCATATTCTTTACGGGAATCTCTCAGAATGTCCTCTGAAATACTTCCGATGTCGAAGTAAAGGTCGCCCGTAGAGTTCGGGTTGAGGTTATCGGTAGGATCTACTCCGTCATGGTCGAAGGGGTCCATCATCCAGAACTGAATAAACTGAATATTTGCTGCTTCAAAATCATTTGTCTGGATCTGACGCATGATACCTCCCCAGCGTGTCCATGGTTTGGCAAGTGTTCCATCGGAATTCAGTCCGGCAGAATGGGCGTGTGCATCGGGTAATACGTCATAGTTATAAGGCCCACGTTCGTTAGGATAGTAAGCCAGATCGAGTACAGCAATAGGGATCGGCTGTCCAGTGGGGCTTTCTTTATTCGGGAACAGCTCATCTTCAAAGATTTCTCTTGTAAAGTGATTGGACATCTCCGTCTTACTTATATTACCTGGGGTGATACTGTTTCCTAAACGAAGGAAAAGCGGGTCAATGGCATACCATGCTAGTCGTGCACGATTGTAACCAACAGCGATGGTATCGATCAGCGATGTTTCCGGAAAAAGGGTTGGGTCATTTGGAATCGAAGAAATTGACCATGCCGAAGGTTGCTTGAGGTCGATTGCCGATTG